>JAGBKI010000011.1 GCA_017933995.1 Bacteroidaceae bacterium
AGGGCTTCACCCAACGGCGGCGCGCAGGGGAGGACGCACCCCGGTCAAGGGTGCAACTGTTTAGGGAAGTGACGCCACAAGGGCGCACAGCATCATAGCGGGAGTCGTGTTTCATCTCTCTTTGTATCTCTATAATTTGTTATAAGTCCTCTGGAAACGCCTTCGCAGAAAAAGGAAGGCCCGTGTTCTTAGCGCAAGGAACTGCCGGAACACGGGTGCAAAATTAATGTACGCAAAAACTTAAAAACAACAAAACCGCATACAAACAAGCGTGTTTTCCGATTTTACCCCCCCCCATTTTGCTATATAGAGATAGCAAAAGAAGGGGTAAAAGTACGGGGAAGGTGTGCAAGCGGGGGCGGGAGCGCCCCTGCACGGAGCGCGCAGCAGGCACGGCGGGGGCGAGTGCGGAAAGAGGGGGAATGGGGGACAAGGAGGGCGAAAGTAAGAGGGAGGGAGAGCGAGGGAGTAACAAAGGGAGTGAGGGAAGGAGAATAGAAGTCCGCACTCCGTTTTATATATACGCGCGCGCGAGAAGAAAGAAGGAAAGGCCGCAGCGGTGCAGCGGCAAACGCAACGGGGCGGGGCGGTCAGTATGCCGTCTTGTCGGCCAAATCACCGCCCGACGGTGGCCTGCCGGTATTGCAGCAGGCGGGTGTGGTAGGTGGCGCGGGCGTCGGTGTGGCGGTCGAGCGCCTGGCGGTGGAGGAGTTGGGCCTGTAGCAGGTCGGACATTGTGGAGAGGCCGGCGTGGTAGTAGTCGCGGCTGAGGCGCAGGTTCTCAGTGGCCTCGGCGATGGCCTCGCGGGCCAGGTCGAGCTGGGCGGCGGCTTCGCGCACATCGTTCCAGGCTTTCTGGCGGCGTATCTCCAGCAGGCTGGCGTTGTCGTCGCGCTGCCACTGCGCCACTTGCAAGGCGGTGCGCTTGCGGCGCACGGCGTAGCTGCCGCCCCACCAGTTGCTGATGGGGATGCTGAGCGTGGCGAAGACCATACCGAACGTGCGGTCGTTCTGCAACAGGTTGTGGTAGTTCAGCCCCGCTCCTATGGCGAGCGTGGGCAGCAGTTTGCCGCGCTCCAGGCGGAGATTGAGGTCGGCGGCTTCTACTTGTTTCTCTAATAGACGGAACTCGGGCAGTGCGGCCACGGTGCCCGTGGGCGGCAGCACGTCGGCGGGGGCGTCGGCTTCGGGGGCGAGGGTGAAGAGCGTGTCGGCGAGGCCGCAGTACTGCGCTAACAGCAACTTTACAAGGCCGATGCCGTTTTCCAGTTGCAGCGCCTGACTTTGCAGCTCGTTGCGGCGCAAGTTCACTTGCAGCAGGTCGTTACGCATTGTCACGCCCGCTTCGACGGCCAGGCTGACGTCCTTGTGCAGGCTGTCGACGGTGCGCTGCGCCTCCCAGAGCGTCTGCCGCTTTTCGAGCAGGCAGACAAGTTGCCAGTAGTATTGCTCGGTCTGCAGTTCCACGTCGTTTTCGGCCACTTCGAGTTGCAGACGGCTCACGTCCTCGCCGACGCGCGCCAGTCGGTTGCCGTTCACAATCTGCCCGCCCATAAAGACGGGCTGCACGGCGTTGACGCCCGCCACCACGCCGTCCTTCATCATTGAGAAACCCACGGGGTTGCCCAGCCCCGACAGGATTTCGGCTGGGAGCAGGCCGCCCAGCACGTTTGACAGTTCCGAGGGCAGCAGTTCGGAGGGGTTCACCTCCATGTGTGCCATTCCCCGGTTGGCCTCGAAAGCGAAGGCCGTGGCGCCCACCTGCGGGTAATAGGCGGTGCGCGCCTCGCTGCGCTGCAGGGCCGACTGCGCCACCGCGCTGCGTGCCGAGCGAACGGCGAAGTTGTTCAGCAGTGCCGAGTCCTTGAATTGTTGCAACGTGTAGAGCGGCTGCGCCGTGGCGGTGAGGGTGCAGAGTGTGAGTATGTATAATATATTCTTCATCATAAATATGTTTGTAGAGATGCGGCAAAACGGCCTAAAAGGCCAACAAACCATCAGCCCAGGGCAACGCCCTGGGTAATGAGCGGCGTTAGCCCTCGCCCTGTAAGGGCAAAAGCATTATGATTTGAACGCTTTTGCCCTTTCAGGGCGGATTTTGTGTGTGGCGCTTTCCCAGGGCGTTGCCCTGGGCTGATGGCTTGTTGGCCTTTCAGGCCGTTTGTTGTCGAAACACACATAGTCAATTCAGCCATAAAGGTCTAAAGGCCGATTTGGGTTAAACTTTTTCACTTCAGATTGACTTTCCAATAAACCACGGGCAGCATGGTCACGACGAGCAGCAGCGAGCCTATGCCGCCCGCGAAGATGGTGACGCCGACGGGCATCCAGAAACTTGACTGCGCCAGTATCATCGGTACGACGCCCACGGCGGTTGTGGCGGTGGTCAGGAAAATGGGCACCATACGTCGGCTGCCCGCGTCGATGGCTGCGCGGCGCACGGCCTCGTTGTAGGCCGCGCGGTCGTGCGTCCAGTCGCCGTGCTCGGCCACGTGGCGTGCCACGAGTTCGTTGGCGTGCTCGAAGATGAGGATTTCGTTGCGCATAATCATACCCATCAGCGTGATGAAGCCCATCACGGAGGTGAGGCCCAGCGTGCGGTTCATCAGCCCCAGGCCGAGCAGTGCGCCGGGCAGCATCAGCGCGAGGGCGGTCATGCAGACGCTCGTGATGCCGTATTTCTTGAAGTTGAACAGCAGGAAGAAGAAGATGAGCACCAGCGAGATGGCCATTCCGCCCGCAATCTGCGGGATGGCCTCGGCGTCGTACTCGATTTCGCCGCCCACTTCGGTGCGCACGCCATGCGGCAGTTGCAGGTCGTTCTCCATCACCTCGGCGATGCGCTGTTCAACGGGGGCGGCGTAGACGCCCTGGCGGAACTGCGCCGTGACGGTCATGCACCGCTCGCCGCCCCGGTGCTGTATGCGGCTCTCGCTCCACGCCGGGCTGACGTCGGCCAGGGCACGCAGGGGTACGGTGGCCGTGGGGCCGCCCTGCAAGGCCGATGCGGCGAGCGAGGCGGGCGTGGTGATGCCGAGGTTCTCGACGTCGGAGAAGTCGAGGTCGCGGTCGGCCTTTACGAGGATGGGCACCTCGTAGTCGCCCTCCCAAATCTGCCCCACGGGCAGGTCGGACGTGCCGGCGGCCAGCGCCAGGGCGGCGGTGGTGCGGTCGATGCCCAGCCAGGCCGACGCCACGGGGTCGAGGCGCACGTCGATGATGGGGTAGGGTTGCAGGAAATCGGTGTGTACCCACTCGATTTCGGGCATATCGCGCATCCGCGCCATCAGCCGCTCGGCGGCGGTGTGGAGCGAGTCGAGGTCGTCGCCGTAGAAGCGGTATTCCAGTTCCGCCACTTCGAGGAAGTCCAGCCGCTTGAAGCGCACGTATGCCTCGGGAAACGCCTCGCTCCAGGCGGGCTGGTACTCGGCCAGCAGTTCCAGCGTGGCGTCCTGCGAGGCGGTGTTCACGATGAACTGTGCGAAGTTCTTGCCTGCCATCTGCGGAGCGTAGCAGGCCATGAAGCGGGGCGAGGAGCAGCCCATAAAGGCCGTGACGCCCTTGACGCGCTTGTCGGCTCGCAGCACGCGGCCCAGCGAGTCGGCCACGTGGCGCGTGTCGGCCAGCCCCTTGCCCTCGGGCAGAAACACCTCGACGGCGAACTGGTCGCGGTCGGCATAGGGGAACAGGCGCACCTTCAGCGTGGGCACGATGAGCAGCGAGAGGGCCACCAGCGCCACGCCGCCGCCGATGGTGAGCCACGGGTGGCGGAACGTCAGGCGCAGCACGCGGTCGTAGACGGCCTGCACCACGTCGGTGATGGAGCGGCGGCGTTTGCGCCGCTGGAGCGTGCCGGGCTTGATGATTTTCACTTCAAGGAAGGGGATGACCATCACGGCCAGCAGCAGCGAGACCATCAGGTTGATGGTGATGGTCCACGGGAAGTCGTGCATCGCGTCGTTGAACGCCCCGCGCAGCGTGTAGAGCAGGGGGAAGAAGATGATGCAGATGCAGGCAGTGGCCAGCAGCATGGGCATGAAGTACTGGCGTGCCGAGTCGATGGCGGCGCGGCGCGGCTCGTAGCCCTTGCCAAGGTACTCCAAGTAGCCGTCGATGACCACGATGCTGTTGTCGACCACCATGCCCAGCACGACGATGAGGCCGGCCAGCGTCACGATGTTGAGTTCGATGCCCACCAGGTACATGATGCCCACGGAGATGAACGTGCTCAGGGGTATGGTGATGGCGGCCACGATGGCCGAGCGCAGTGGGAAGAGCACCATCATCACCAGAATGATGATGGCCATGGAGATGAGCAGGTCGCGCAGGAAACTGCTGACGCTCGCGCCCACCACCTTGGGCTGGTCGGCTATGCGCGTGACGTTCACGTCGTCGGGCAGTTCGTCGGTGCGGAAGCGTGCCAGCACGTCGTCGACGTCCTTGCCGAAGCTGACGATGTTTTCGCCCGCCGTCATTTCGAGCGAAAGCAACAGGCACGGGTGGCCGTCCTGTTCGATGTAGCTGGCGTCGCTGTCGTATTCGCGCACGACGCGCGCCACGTCGCCCACGCGCACCGTCTTGCCGGTGAGCGGGTCGCTGTAGATGATTTGGCTGGCAATCTCGGCCTCGGTGTCGGTGGTGGGGGCGATGTGGATGGGTGTCTGCTGGTTGTCGTTGCAGATGGCGCCGCTGAGGGTGGTCAGCCCCTGCGCCTGCAGTTTGGCCAAGAGCGTCTGTTGGCCGATGCCGTAGGCTTGTAGCCGCTCGCGGTCGATGTAGAGGCTTATCTGCTCCTGCCGCTCGCCGTAGGTCTTCACCGCCGAGGCCGCCGGGATGCGGCGCAGGCGGTCGCTGAGGCGGTCGGCGTAGCCGTGGAGCTCGCGGTAGCTGCGCTCCGGGCTGTCAATGGCCACGAGCAGCGCGCTCGTGTTGCCGAAGTCGTCGTTGGCCACCAGCGCCAGCACGCCCTGCGGCAGGCTCTGTTTGAACAGCGCGAGGCCGTGCTTGATTTTGCTCCACACCTCGTCCTTGTTGTTCACCTCGTCGCCCAGGCGCACCATGACGATGCACATACCGTTCTGCGCCGTGGCCGTGGTCTTCTCGCGGTTCACCTCCTCGTAGGTGAACAGGAAGCGTTCCAGCGGGCGCGCCACCTGCTCCTCCACCTCCTCGGCGGTGGCGCCGGGGTACACGGCCACGACGACGCCCTGGCGTATAGTGAACTGCGGGAACTCGTCCTTGGGCATCACGTCCATGCCGACGAGGCCCAGCACGAAGAGCAGTCCGATGATGAGCAGCGAAATGGAATAGTGCTCCAATGGCCAGCGCAGCCAGTCCGTCTTGTTGTTT
Source organism: Bacteroidaceae bacterium (assembly GCA_017933995.1). GTDB lineage: Bacteria > Bacteroidota > Bacteroidia > Bacteroidales > Bacteroidaceae > Alloprevotella. Next base: position 5,350 of record JAGBKI010000011.1, read on the forward strand.
TCCATCGTTAGTTTCCTTTGGCGCGGGGGCTGTTGCACTCTGGCAGCAAACACAACCCGGCGCGCGGTATGTGGGCGCAGCCCCAACGTTTATTGTCTATTGTCGATTGCTTATTGTTTGCGTGCCTTCGCTCAACTTCTGGTAGCCCTCGGTCACGACGTGCTGCCCCTGCGCGAGGCCGCCCGTGATGGCGATGCGGTTGCCAATGGTCTGGCCGGTGGTGACGGACGTGCGGTGGGCGCGCCCCGCGTTGTCTACTGTCCACACGAAGAGCGAGCCGTCGGCTCGGCACTGCACGCTGGTGACGGGCAGTGTGATCTGCCCCGTGGGCGCGGCATCCGTGCCGAACGTCACCGAGGCCACCATGCCCGGCAGCAGGCGGCGGTCGGTGTTGGCCACATGTACGCGCACGTCGTAGGTGTGGGTCAGGGCGTCGGCCTGCACGCCTTTCTCAATGCGCCCGCCCTCGGCCCTGACATTGGCCGCCTCGACGCTCACTATTGACGACGTCGTGGGGCGGATGGCGCCCATCTCGGCCTCCGGCACGGCCACCTTCACCTTGACGCTGCTGATGTCGAGAATGGTCACCACGGCCTGCGAGGGCAGCGCGGTTTCGCCCGTGCCGACGAACTTGCGCCCGATGACGCCGCCCACGGGGGCCACCAACCGTGTGTCGGCCAGCCCCTTGCGGGCAATGCGCTCCGTGGCCGAGGCGGTGCGCACGCCCGTCTGCGCCGTGCGGACGCCCGTCTGCGCGCTGCGCACGTTGGTCTGCGCCGTGCGCAGCGCGGTCTCGGCCTGCTGTAGGCGCGTCTCGGCCTCTATCCACTTGATTTCGGGCAGCGAACCGCCGTCGTGCAGCAGTTTCATGCGGTCGTAGGCGTCCTTGGCCTGGTTGTAGCTGGCCTGCGCCTGCGCCACGAGGTCTTCGGCCTGTGCCACGCGGTCCTCGGCCTGCGTCACGAGGTCGCCCGCCTGGCTTGTCGACGCCTCGGCGGCCTCGACGGTGTTGGTCATCGTGGTGGGGTCCATTTCGGCCAGCAACTGGCCCTGGCTCACGCGCTCGCCCTCTTCCACCCACAAGCGGCGCACCACGCCCATACTGGTGAAACTCACGGCGGTGGCCTCGTTCTCCTCGACCACGCCCACATACGAGCGGCCCGCGCCGCCCACGGTCTGGCCCGCCACCTCGACGGTGACGCGCACGGGGGCTTTACGCCCGGCCTCCTCTTTTTCCTTGCACCCTGCCAGCGCGGCGGCCACGCACACAGCGGCGGCGAAAACAATACGGTTCATATTTTGATATAACTTGTTTATTGAAGTAGTAAAGTAGTCAGTAGTGAAGTAGTTAAGCCAGTACGATAATGCCTTGTTTGTCGCTTGTCTTGACATTCGGCTTTACTACTTAACTACATAACTACTTCTTACAACGTATAAAACTTCCGAAACTTGAGTCTTTATATACACGCGCACGAAACGCGGCGCAAAGTTCCGCACATCCGTGCTTTGTGGCGTGTCCTATTGGGACAGCAATATGGCCGTTCGTGGCCAAAACGGACATATAGGACACAAAAATGTCGCAAAAGGCTTCTTTTTTGCCGCAGAATGGCCGAACTTTGCGGCGTAGCCATTGGCCATTGACTACTGACCATTTTATTTTATTGACCATTGAACATAGACCATTGACCATTGGCTTCGCGACGAGACCAAGCCGGACGGCAATGGTCAATGGTCTATGTTCAATGGTCAATTCCCCTAAAAAACTATGCCCGCCTCCATCCACGACATCAGCACACTGGCTTCCGAACTCGACATACCCGTCGACTACAGCGACGAAGACCTTGTAATCATTGACAACGTGCGCCGCATCGCCACCGACGTGGAGCACGCCCGGTTGCCGATGAACATCCTCGTGGTTTGCATTGCCGGGCGCGTGCGTTTCGACCTCAGCGGTGTGCCCACGGAGCTTACCGAGAACCAGGTGCTCGTCTGCCCGCCCGGCACGATGCTCACCAATCCGCTTTTCAGCCCCGACTTCGAGTTCAAACTGCTGCTGGTCACCAACCGCCTCGTGCAAAGTTTCCTGCGCGGCAAGATGGACGTGTGGAACCGCACGCTCTACGTCCACAAGTTCCGCGTGCTGCAACTTGGGAGCGACGACATCCGTTTCTTCGAGTGCTTCTACACGATGCTGCGGCTCTACATCGACAGCCCCAACGAGCGTGTGCCATACCGTGGCGACCTCATCCGCTCGCTGCTGCGCGCCGGTTTCCTCGGCCTCTGCGGCACGATAAGCCAGATGCCCGCCCCGTCGGCCCCGGCGCATACGGCCGAGAGCCTCTTCGCCCGCTTCCTCGACCTGTTGCAGACCACCGAGCGCAAGCACCGCCCCATCGACTATTTCGCCGACCGCCTGTGCGTCACGCCCAAGTACCTCAGCCAGGTCTGCAAGCGCGCCACGGGAAAGACCGCCGCGCAGTGGATTACCGAATACACCCTTGACGACATCCGCCACTACCTCCGCGCCACCGACCTCCCCGTCAAGCAGGTGTGCGACCGCCTGGGCTTCCCCAACGCCTCCTTCTTTGGCCGCTACGTCCGCACCCACTTCGGCCAGACACCGTTAGAGTATCGCGCCAGCAAGGTTTGACGCCTCCTGTCCCCGCCTCTGTGGCAGCGCGGAGGTTTTTTCAAGGTTTTTTATGGCTTGTGGAAAAAATTATTTAGGCCAAAGAAAATTTTCTTTGGCCTAAATAATTTTTTCTTTGGCTCAAAGAAATTTTCTGCAGCCCGTTCCAGATCATTCGGTTGTGGCTCTCATTTTTTTTATGTTCTTTTAAGATTTTTCTTCTTGGTTTTGAAAAAACATTTAATTTTGCACTTGATTTAGGAAAATCCACTTCGCCACCTGCCGCTGTGCTGGTGTGCGGAACTAACAATAACTTGATATAAACTGAAGCAACCCCACGCTGAGTTCTTCGCAAGCCGAAATCTCGCAAGTTTCCTTTCCTGCAAGAACGTAGTGGACTAAGCATTCTTCATCCTTGGCGGCGCGTTAGCGTCCGCCCGCAGCGGGTCGTTCCCGATGCGTGTCAATGTGGCAGGAAGTGCTGGCCCGTCGGGTCGGCGCAGTCCATCGTTTTTTCGGCGAGGGCTTTGTGTGGCCCAAAGGTTTGCGGCGGCCGACAGCGCGGGCGGCCCGGGGCTTCGTTGTGTCGAGCGAGACGAATCCAAAACCATCGGCGGGTGGGGCCGGCCCGGTGCATTTACATCTTAATCCCGTTATGAAAAGATTTCTTATGCCGCTGGCGGCGCTGCTCCTTGTTTTGCCGCTCGCCGCGCGCGACGGCGACCAACTGACCCTCGAGGCCGGTACGGCCAATGTCTTTTGGACAATTCCGTCGGCCTATTTCGAGAGCGACTTTTCCCAGACCACGGTGGAGGGGAAGACCTATGACGAATGGCTTGCCTCGCGTGGCGACGACTTTGTGCGCGACTGGCCGGAAGACAAAAGGAAAGTGGACGATTATTTCATAAACCGCTTCAATCGGAAGACCAAGAAAAAAAGCGGCTTGCACTTACAAAACGACAACCCGTCGGATGCCTACCATTTTGTGGTGCATCCGCTCGAGATGGATATGGGCAGCGTAGGCGGCGGTGTGGTTGCCACTGTCTTTTTGGGCGCTTTTGCCAAAAAAGCGGGCGGCTGCGTTATCAAGACGGGCTATGTGGACGTGACGGAAGCCGCCACGGGGAAAATTGTCTGCCGTCTTTCGATTAAGGATGTGCGTGGTGACAATAGCATAAGCGTCACCAATATGCTGATGATGCTTTTTGAAGACTTGCGCAACGAGATTATCGGTTTCTCTGAGCGTTTCGGCGACCAGCGCAAGCCCGAAATTATGGCCGACGGTGCGCTGGCGGCTCCCGCTGCCGTCCCCGCGCCTGCTGCGCAGCCCGCACAGGCTGCGCCCGTAGCGGCGCAGGCCGCTCCCGTAGCCGCAAAGCCCGCCCCGCTTTCGGTGAAGACGGCTGCGGCACCCTCTACGCCCGTACCCATCGAGCAGCAGGTCATTGTCAAACTGAAGAGCGGCGCGAGCATACAGGGAACGATGGTGCGTTTCGACCCGCTGGAGGAGATTGTGATGCTCGTCGGCGGCAATGAAACCACCATTCCGATGACCAAGGTGGAGAGCGTCGAGATGCTCAACTCGCCAGCCACGCCGCAACCCGCTGCGCGTCCTGCCGTGGCCGCGCAGCAGCCCGCGCGTACCCTCTCGAACACGCAGGTGTCGCTGGGCAGCCGCAAACTGCTCGTCACCGAAACGGCCACCTACCCCGAGCGCTTGGCCATTGAGGCCGGCGGCGAGGAAATCGTGATGGTGCTCGTCAAAGGAGGCCGCATGAACATGGGCTTCGACGGCAGCAACAGTCGCTCAATGAAGAGTGAACCCGTCCACGAGGTCGAGGTGACATCCTTCTATATGAGCGAGGGCGCACTGACTTGCAAACAGGTGCGCGCCTTCACCTCCGACTACAAGAATTCGGGCGACGAACCCGCGCTGATTCCCAACTGGAAGGCCGCCAACGCGCTTGCAGAAGCTATCGCGCAGGCCACCGGGCGAAAGTTCCGCCTGCCCACGGAGGCCGAGTGGGAGTATGCGGCCTGCAGCAACGAGCAGAACGACATCTTCCACGACATCGCTTCGCGCGACAAGGCTGCCATGGACTGGTGCTGGGACTATCACGACGAGTTTCAGCGCACGGGCGGCGTCGTGACCGACCCTACGGGCCCCGTGCGTGGCGACGACCACGTGGTGCGTGCCTTCAACGCGCCCAAGGGTAAGTTCGACCGCAGCAACAAGGTGTCCTTCGGCAAGACCGAACTGGGCTACGTGCGCCTCACCATCAAGGCCGCCGACCTTGTGAACTGAACAAGCAACAGCGAATCCCAAACCCAACATTTTCCAACCCACTAAAACCAACAGCAATGAAGACACGTTTCTTCGCACTGGCGCTTCTCTTCGCCGGTCTGACGCTCGGCGCGAGCGCGCAGAGCTACAAGTACCCCTCCTTCCACATGGGATTGCGAGGCGGCTTCTCCACCAACAGTTTCTCCGAAAACGGCAAGTCGCTTCTCTTCCCCCAAGGCGGTATCGCTGCCGACTTCCGCGTCGCCCCCATCCCCCTCTACTTCGAGACGGGTGCCTACTACATGAACAAGGGTGCCAAGGATTACGAGAAAGTTAGCTACAGTTATTATTCTCTCGTCCCCGAGAAGGAGGATGTCGATGACCACACGGTTTATGCCCCCGTGCTGCTCAGCTACCACCTCTACCTGAACGATAACATGGCAGTACAGCCTTTCGCTGGTGCCACCGTGGGCTACGGTTTCGACAGCGAGGACGTCGAGGCCGCCATTCGCATCGGCTGCGGCTTCAACCTCGGTCGCCTCTATGCCAACCTGGGCTACGACATCGGCATGACAAAGCACGATGGCTGGCCTAAGAAGTACAAGAACAACACTTTCTTCATGACCATCGGCTTCAATTGGGCCGGCGGACGCTAAACAAGGAACCCTGGACAGGGGAGGGGCACCCGCCGAAAACGCCACAGGCGGGTGTCCCTGCCTCTTTCCTCTTGGCTTTATCCACACAACGGTTTATCCATGAAGTATGCATTAGTGACTGGCGCGTCGAGAGGCATTGGGAAGTCCGTCGCCCTGCGCCTCGCCCGCGAAGGCTGGCCTGTGCTCATCAACTACTTGAGCAACCGCAGTGCCGCGCAGGAGGTGCTCGATGCTATTACCGCCGAAGGCGGCAAGGCCGAACTGCTGCCGTTCGACGTGGCCGACGGGTCGCAAGTGGAGGCTGCGCTCGACGGCTGGGAAACCGCCCATCCCGACGACTATGTGGGCGTGCTGGTCAACAACGCGGGCATAAGGCGAGACAACGCGCTATTTATGATGTCGGACGGCGAGTGGGACGGGGTACTCTCGACCACGCTTGGCGGCTTCTTCTACATCACGCGGCGCATTCTCAAGCACATGCTTCCCCGCAAGCGCACGGGCAGAATCGTGAACGTCTCGTCATTGTCGGGCGTAAAAGGACTGGCTGGGCAAACCAACTACAGTGCCGCAAAAGCAGGACTTATCGGCGCCACCAAAGCCTTGGCCTTGGAGGTGGCGGCGCGCGGTGTGACCGTGAACGCCGTCGCGCCGGGCTTTATAGAGACTGATATGACAAAAGAACTACCCCGCGAACAGCTTTCCGCCCTCGTGCCAATGCAGCGCTTCGGCACGCCTGACGAGGTGGCCGGAACGGTGGCTTTCCTCGTTTCGGACGATGCGGCCTACATCACCGGCCAGGTTGTCGGTGTGAACGGCGGGCTGTACACGTAGAAGCCTCGCGGACTGACTGAAAAAGAACACAAAGCAATGCAAAAAAGAGTCGTGATAACGGGAGTGGGCATCTGGTCGTGCCTGGGAACCGACGTGGAAGCGGTGCGCGCGTCGCTCTATGCGGGCAAGTCCGGCATAGGGTTGCAGAAGGAGCGCCTGACGTACGGATACCGCTCCGGGCTGACGGGCATCGTGGAAGAGCCTGTTATTACAAAACAGATGCTCGACCGACACACCCGTGCTGGAATGCCCGAAGAAGCGCGCTACGCCTATATGGCCAGCCGCCAGGCCTTTGCGCAGGCGGGCGTCACGGACGAGTATCTCTGCAAGAACGAGGTGGGCTGTATCTTCGGCAACGACTCGTCGGCCAAGCCCGTCATAGAAGCGTCCAAAATCATGGACGAGAAGCACGACTCGGCGATGCTCGGCTACGGACTCATCTTCCAATCGATGAACTCGACCGTGAATATGAACCTTAGCACAATATTCCACCTGCGCGGCGTGAACTTCACCATCAGCGCGGCCTGCGCCAGCGGCAGCCACAGCATAGGGCTGGGCTACATGCTCATACGCCAGGGTTTGCAGGAAATGGTGCTCTGCGGCGGGGCGCAGGAGACGAACCACTACTCGATGGCCTCGTTCGACGCGCTCGGCGCCTTCTCCGTCCGTATGGACGAGCCGACGAAGGCCAGCCGTCCGTTCGACCGCGACCGCGACGGTCTGATACCGAGCGGCGGCGCGGCGGCCTTGGTGCTGGAGGACTACGAACATGCCGTGAAGCGCGGCGCCACCATAGTGGCCGAGGTGGTGGGCTACGGCTTTTCCAGCAACGGCGGGGGCATTTCGGAACCCAGCGATGAGGGCAGCGTAATCGCGATGTCGCGCGCGCTGGCCGATGCCGGGGCACGGCTCGACGACATCGACTACATCAACGCTCACGCCACGTCCACCCACCAGGGCGACATGTACGAGGCCATTGCGCTGAACCGACTTTTCCACGGCCAGCGCGCTCTGATAAGCAGCACAAAGTCGATGACAGGACACGAGTGCTGGATGGCCGGGGCCAGCGAGGTGGTGTACAGTATCATCATGATGCAGCACAACTTCGTGGCGCCGAACATCAATTTCGAGAACCCCGACGAGCATTCCGAGAAGCTGCGCCTCGCCACGCGGACGGTCGATGTGGAAGTCAATACTGTGCTGAGCAACAGCTTCGGCTTCGGCGGCACCAACTCGGCGCTTGTGATAAAGAAACTGAAAGGTTAAAAGATAAAGACTACGCACTATGAAAAACATCGTATTGGCCGCCCTGCTGTGCTGCATAGCCACCTGCACCTGGGCGCAGGCCATCAAGAAGGACTCGCTCGCGGCCATAAAGCCCGGAACCCGCATCAACGTTGTGGTGGACTTCGCGGAAGCTGCCATCATGGGGATGGACGAAAAGGCTTTCGCCGCCTACGAGACGGACTGGAAAGCCGACAAGGGCACCGTGGTCGCCAACCTTGTGAACGGAATCAACAACAGGCTTGACGGTGTGCTGACCGTGGGCGATTTCAGCGATTCCCCGTACACCTTAAAGGTAGACGTGAAGGACATCAGTGCGAAAAGCAAAATGGTGTGCGATGCGCGCCTGACCGGGCAGGACGGCAAGTTGTACTTATACGTGAAGCAGGTGAACGGTGGAAAGATTCCGCCGTTGCCGGGAACGAAACTGGCCCGAATTAAGTACTGGGCCACGTTTACCGGGCGCAGCCTGGGCAGCACCATCAGAAAACAGTATCTCAGCCAATAGCAACCGAAGCCATGCACCTATCCACAGCATTACAAGAGAAGTACACCCGCGAAAGACTCACGGCGCGCGAAGCCCAGCGGCTTGCGGAGTTTATCGCTTGGGGGCCAGTGGTGTTCCAAGCGTCACGGCTCATGGTGAAGTTTGGAATCCTGGACCTGCTGCGCGATTCCACAGACGGACTGACGCGCAAGGAGGTGTGCGACGCCACGGGGCTGGGCGACTACGCCGTGAAGTGTCTGCTGGAAGCCTCTTTGAGCATCGGCACCGTGCTCGTCGATCCAGAGACGGAGCGTTACACGATATCCAAGACCGGCTGGTTCCTTCTCAACGATCCCGCCACGCGCGTCAATATGGACTTCACTCACGACGTGAACTACTTGGGCTGGTTCGCTCTGGAAGAATCACTGAAAAGCGGCAAGCCCGAGGGACTAAAGCGCTTTGGCAACTGGCCGACGGTTTACGAGGGCCTTTCACAACTGCCAGAGCAGGTGCAGAAAAGCTGGTTTGCCTTTGACCATTTTTACAGCGACTCGTCGTTTCCCGAGGCGTTGAGTATAATCTTCGACGAGCGGCAGGTGCGTTCGCTCTACGACGTGGGCGGGAATACGGGCAAGTGGGCCTTGCAGTGCGTGGCCTATGACAAGGACGTGGAAGTCACCGTCCTTGACCTCCCGCAGCAGATAAGGATGATGCAAGAGCACATCAGGGACAAGGAAGGAGCGGCACGTATCAGCGGATACGGCATAGACCTCCTTGACAGCGCGGCGGCTTTCCCCCGACGCGCCGACGGGCCGGACGCCATCTGGATGAGCCAGTTCCTGGATTGTTTCAGCATGGAGCAGATTGTCGGCATCTTGACGCGAGCCAAGGCCGCAATGGCCGACAATACACGTATATATATAATGGAGACCCTCTGGGACCGCCAGCGCTTTGAGCCGGCGGCGCTGTGTCTGACCATGACAAGCCTCTATTTCACTGCAATCGCAAACGGGAACTCGAAGATGTATAACACCGAGGATATGGAGGCGTGCATCGGCGAGGCCGGTCTGGAGGTGGAGCGCATCTATGACAACCTGGGACAAGGGCACTCCATCATCGTGTGCAAGAAGAAATAATCCCCCTAATACAATTAAGCGTAAAGACCATGACAAGAAAAGAAATTGAAGAGAAAGTAAGAGCTTTCCTGACCGAGGACCTCGAAATAGAGGAGGACAAGATGGCCGATGATGCCAAACTGAAAGAAGACCTGGGCATCGATAGCCTGGACTTCGTGGACATCGTGGTAATCGTGGAAAAGACCTTCGGCTTCAAGATCAAGCCTGAAGAGATGACCGAGGTGCGCACCCTCGGCCAGTTCTGCGATTACATCGAAACGCAGGTGGGCGAAAAGGAGTAGCCCAAGCCCGCCGCGCGCTCCCCAAAAACCTGGCGGAAAGCACCTTAAAGAAACAGCCCCCAATGCCGAAGCACGAAGATTGGAAAGGCAATACGGACGGTACGCCTTGGATGCACCGTGTCCTCATACGCCTGCTGCGCAGCGTGAACTTGCGCTGGGCTTATGCCGTGATGGGCGTGTGCGTCGTGCCGCCCTACCTGCTGTTCTCGCGCAAGGGCTATCGGGCGATTTACCGTTACTTCCGCCGTCGGCACCTCATGGGTCGCTGGGAGGCTTTCCGACACACTTGTCTGAACCACTACCGTTTCGGGCAGGTAATCCTTGACCGCTTTGCGGCCTACGGTGGGCGGCAGTTCCATTTCGAGATTGACGGCAACGAGACTTTTCAGCACCTGCTGGGTAGCGAGGGTGGCTTTATAGTCCTGAGCTGCCACGTGGGTAACTATGAGCTGGCAGGCTATACGTTCCGCTCGTCCGGGAAGCGCTACAACGCGCTTGTGTTTCCCAAGGAGGCGGCTGTGGTGATGAAGAACAGGCAGCGCCTGCTGTCAGGAAACAACATCCGCATGATTCCCGTGCGGGACGACATGGAGTACGTTTTCCAAGTGAGCAACGCCCTTGCGGACGGCGAGGTTGTGAGCGTTCCTTGCGACCGCTTGTTCGGCTCTCCGCGCTTTGTGGAGTGCGACGTGCTGGGCGGAAGGGCGCGGTTGCCGCTGGGGCCGTTTGCCATGGCCATACAGCGGGGTGTCCCGGCTGTGAGTGTTTTTGTGATGAAAGAAACGGTGTACAGTTACAAGGTCTTCGTGAGGCCATTGGAGCTTCAGTACGACGCTTCGGTCTTGCGACCGAGGGAAAAGGCCGCCGTCTTGGCACAGTGCTTCGCTGATGAACTTGGCAGGATTCTGGGCCAGTACAAAGAGCAGTGGTTTAACTATTACGACTTTTGGAACGATGAAAAATAGCGACTTCAGGGACGTGGACGTGCTGGACTTGCTTCCGCAGCAGCCACCGTTCGTGATGGTTGACAGGCTGGTCTTCCTGGACGGGAAGGTTACTGTCACGGAGACGGACGTGCGCCCAGACAACCTTTTTATGGAGGACTACGGCCTGAACCCTTGCGGCTTGATTGAGAACATTGCCCAGACCTGCGCCGCGCGCATGGGATACATCAACAAGTACGTCTATCGCGAAGGCGTGAAGCTCGGTTTCATCGGCGCCATCAAAGACCTCTGTGTTTTCCGCACGGTGCGTGCGGGGGAACGGCTCACCACGCGTTTCGAGGTGTTGCAGGAGGTGATGCAGCTGACGCTCGGGCGGGCGGAGGTCAAGGTGGGTGACGAAATGGTGGTGACGGCGGAGATAAAGATAGCTTTGAGCGACATCGATGCAAAATGAACGCGAATGGAAACGAACGTACTGAAAGCCTCCAAAGTGTTTGATGTGAGGTTCAGCGAGGTGGACTCGATGAACGTGGTGTGGCACGGTGCCTACCCGCTTTATTTCGAGGACGCGCGCGAAGAGTTTGGGCGCAAGTACAAGCTGGAGTACTTGCGCATAGCCGAATTCGGCTACTACGCCCCGCTCGTGGATTTGGAGTTCCACTACCGCCGTCCGCTGACCTACAAGATGCGCCCCCGCATAGATATCACCTTCCATCCCACGGAGGCAGCCAAGATTGTATTCGACTATGAAATTCACGAGGGAGCCGACGACGAGATTGCGGCCACAGGTCGGAGCGTGCAGGTCTTTATGGACAAGGACTACCGGCTGGTGTGGACGACGCCCCAGTTCTTTCTGGAGTGGAAACGTATGTGGCACCTTATTTAACACACTAAAATAAAATCACTATGAAGGACCTGGTAACAGAGTTAAAGGAGAAAACGATCGCTGTGTTGAACTTGGATGAAATGAAGCCCGAGGACATCGGAAACGATGACCCGCTGTTTGGTGACGGGCTGGGCCTGGACTCGATTGACGCCCTTGAGCTGATTGTGATGCTGGAGAAGGAGTACGGCATTAAGATCAAGGACACGTCGGCGGGCAAGGACATCTTCAAGTCGATGAACACAATGGCCTCCTTTGTCGAGGCGAACCGCGTGAAGTGAGCACAGCGCCGTATGGAGGAGCCTATCGTTATCACGGGCGCGGGCATCGTTTCTGCCATCGGACTGGGCAAGGCCGCTACCTTGACCTCGCTGCTCGGCGGACGCACGGGTGTCGGGCCGGTGAAGTACTTGCGGACGGCGCACACGGAGTTTCCCGTGGGCGAGGTGAAACTGAGCGACGACGAGATGAAGTCGATGCTCGGCATTGACCGTGAGCCTACGACGCGGGCGGCGCTGATGGGTATGCTTGCGCTCCGTGAGGCGCTCGATGAAGCGGATCTATTATATAATACGGAGTGCGGGCGCCGCGCCCTGCTTTCGGGTATCACCGTGGGCGGGATGGACAAGAGCGAGCAGCACTATTTGGATTACATAGAGAACGACACGGCGAACGAGTACATCCTGACGCACGACTGCGGGGCGACGACCGAGATGATGGCCGATCGTTTCAGCGGATTCGGCATGGTGACGAGCATCTCCACGGCTTGTTCCTCGGCGGCCAACGCCATTATTATGGGGGCGGAACTGATTAAGAGTGGGCGGACAGACATCGCGGTGGCGGGCGGAACAGAGTGCATCACAAAGTTCCACTTGAACGGCTTCAACTCCCTGATGATACTCTCTCGCGAGCAGTGCCGCCCGTTCGACCGGCGGCGTGCGGGACTGAATCTTGGCGAGGGCGCTGCGTTCCTGGTGCTTGAGACAGCCTCGTCGGCCCGCCGTAGGGGTGTCCGGGCACTTGCAGCACTATGCGGCTACGGCAACGCCTGCGATGCCTTCCATCAGACGGCCTCGAGCGAAGACGGCGAGGGTTCCTTCCTTGCGATGCGCAAGGCTCTGGCCTCGGCCGGCCTGGAACCTGCGGACATAGGCTATGTGAACGCCCACGGCACGGGTACGCCAAACAATGACCTAAGCGAGAGCCGTGCACTAAGGCGCGTCTTCGGTGCAGCCATGCCGCCTGTATCGTCCACGAAGGGGCTCACCGGCCACACAACAAGCGCCTCGGGCGCAGTCGAGGCCACTATCTGTCTGCTGGCACTGCGCCACGGTTTCCTTCCCGCCAACTATGGCTGGAGGGAGCCGATGGAGGAGGGTGTACGTCCAGTTGTGACGGTGACACCAGCGCAGCTCCGCCATGTGATGTGCAACTCGTTTGGTTTCGGCGGTAACGACTCCTGCCTCATACTTTCGGAAAACGTTTAGCGCATGGAACAGCACAGGAACGTCTACATCAAGTCGGCGACACAGATTTCTCTTCAGGAACCACTCTCGGAGCGGTGGCTGGAGAGCCCCGTCTGGCCAAAGGATCGATACGTGCGTAGCCAGAATCCAGACTTCCGTTCGTGGCTTTCGCCGCTGGAATCGCGGCGGATGGGCAACCTTATGCGCCGAGCGCTGGCCACGTCGCTCAGCGCGCTCGCGGCCGCCACTATTGAAATGCCTGGCGCTATTGTCACGGGTACGGGACTGGGGGCGATCGAGAACACGGAGATTTTTCTCGACCAGTTGTGCCGCGAGGGTGAGGAATGCCGCCGCCCAACCCACTTCATGCAGTCGACCCACAACACCGTCGGCTCGCTCGTTGCCATCCACACGAAGTGTCACGCTTACAACACGACCTACAGCCACAAGAGCGTGTCGTTCGACAGCGCGCTGCTCGATGCCTTCCTCCAGTTGCGCCGAGGCATCACCTCTACCGCGCTTGTCATGGGTAACGATGAGCTGACACCCTCTTATTTCAACATCCTCACGAAGGCCGGATACGTTGGCCTGCCAGGGCAGGTGCCCGCTGCCGAAGCATCGGTGGCGATGGTGCTGGCTGCGGAAGACCCGCAGGAGGCCTTGTGCCGCATCGACGATGTGGGGTTGGCCTACGGTGCGCTCCGCATAGATGCTCTGCCTTCCGAGTTCGATGCCGTCATGGTCGGCTACAACGGTGCTCTGGCCAACGATACTGCCTACGACCGCCTGCTCGCTGCGCTGCCTACCAAACGGCCCGTGCTTCACTACAAACACCTTTTTGGCGAGTGCTACTCGGCTTCCGCCCTCGGCCTCTACGCCTCGGCGCACGTCCTCGCCCAGGGAGTGGCTCCCGCCATGCTGCGCAGAGACGATGGAGACGGCGCCTTGGAGGTGCGACGCCTGCTGTTTCTGAACCACAGTGGTGCAAAGAACTTCAGCTGGGTGCTGATGTCGAGACCTGAAAATAAAGAACTATAGACAAAATCAAGAAGCACATCTATGACACTGCAAGGCAGCATGTTCACCATACTTTCCGAAGCGGACGGGCACACCTGCGTCCGCCTCAACCCCCTCCACCCCATATACAAAGCCCATTTCCCTGGCCACCCGCTCACGCCCGGCGTGTGCCTCGTCCAGATGGTGTCCGAAATCCTCGAGCGGCGGGTCGGCGCGCGTCTGCGGGTGGAAAGGGTCGTCAACCTGAAATTCATCGCTCCCGTCGCCCCCCCGCCTGGATCGCTTGCGGAAGACTCCACGGAGGACGCGAAAATGTCCATTTCCGACGCTTCGCGAACGATGGCCCATACGGCAAAAACCACGTCCGATAGAGCAAAAACCGTATCCGATATAAAAAGCTCTATGTCCGACATAGTTAGTAGGAAAACACCTCCACAGACCCCCATTCCCGTCACGGGTCATCCCACTTCTCCAGCCGACGCGGAAAAAAGCACTTTCTTCACACTTGATTTCCTTTTCACCGCCATTACTGACGAGGGCGGCAAAGTGAAAGCCAAGGGCAGTATCGAGCAGCAGGGAATGGCCGTGACTAAGTTCTCGCTGGTGCTAGCCAGAACCTAACTCCGACAAACCGATAAGACAGATTATGGAAAGCATAAAGATGAAACTCATATACCCGAAGTGGAAGAAACTTCCGGGGCAGACAACGTTCAACTTGCCGCCTCACGGACCCGTGGCTTTTGCGGGCACACTGCCCCCTTACGTCGACATTTCCTTCACCGACGAGAACGTCGAACCCGTCGACTTTGATGAGCCGTGCGACATCGTCGCGCTATCCATGATGCTCTCCACGCAGGTTAAACGTGGATGGCAGATAGCCGCAGCCTACCGCAAGCGTGGCATACCCGTCATGGCTGGAGGCATCGCCTCGATGCTCCACGCCGAAGAGATGGTTGATCACGTCGACTGCCTCTTCCTTGGTGAAAGCGAAGGGCGCACCGAGCAACTCATGCAGGATTTTCTGCAAGGCCGCCTCAGGAAAGTCTACAACTACATGGGCCAGCTGCCGCCTATCGAAAGCGTTGGCAAATGCCGCCGAGACCTCTATAAACGCCATCTGTACAACCACAAAGGCGTCCAGATGGTCGATCTTTTCCACGCCTCGCGTGGTTGCCGTTTCAGTTGCTACCCATGCGCCGTCAGCTACCTCGGCGGGCGCCGCTTCCGTCCGCGGCCCATTGACACCGTAGTTGAGGACATGGCTTCGATCGACAACAACCGCCTTTTCATCGTCGACAACTCCCTCGCACAAGATAAAGAGTGGGAGAAAGAACTCTTCCGCGCCATCGCCCCGCTAAAGAAAAAATGGATAAGCCACACCATCGATGACGACGACGAAGTCCTTTCGCTCGCTTACGACGCAGGAGCTTGGTACGTCTATCAAGCCATTTACGACACCAGCGACTACATCAAACAGCGCGTCAAGCGCTACCATGACCACGGCATAGGTGTCGAAGGTACCATTCTGCTCGGCCTTGACAACCAGACGGAAGACGACTGCAAGCGCCTCATCGACTTCCTCGGCGAGATAGACCTCGACCTCGCCGAGTTCACAGTCCTCACACCCTTCCCTCACACCAAAACTTACGACGACATGTTGCGGCAGGGTCGAATCTTTGACTTTGACTGGGATCACTACAACGCCGGGCAGGTCGTCTTCCAGCCCAAACACATGACACCTGCGGCTCTGCAAAACATCTATGACTACGCCTGGAAGTCCTTCTATAGCAGCGAAACACAGGAGCAGAAGATGTTCAACCTATTCTGCAAAGTAGCCCTGCGCGAAATGCAGGAAGGCACCTACCGCCCCCGCGACCGCCGCCTGATGAGCCAGAGTTTCGGTCGGCAGGTGGACAGAGCCAAGCGCAACGTCAACGCATAAACACACCGGGAATCATGAAAGTACCAAGAGAATACTACGACGAGATCTTCCCCTTCGCCGACCGCTGGGGGCTTCCCTCTGCCTGCGGCCTAAAGATTCGCCGCCATGGGGGCACCACCTATGTCATCGTAACGGAACTCTATCAGGAAAATCCCGGCAACAGCATCACTTATGCCTCCGAGCAGCTCGCCGAACAAATATGTCTCGCCAAAGGGCTGAACCCCGCTAGCATCGTCTACATCGAGTGCGCCCCCGACACGGATTCGAAGCTCTCCTTCTACGACGAAGCCTACTACCAAGTAAACCTCGGCGCCGACCTACAGCATAAGTACACACGCCTGTCGCCAGAACGGATAAAACAAATCCTGTCCGCATGATAAGCGTAATAGCAGACAACATCACCTCTCCCCTAGGATGCTGCACGTCGGAGAACCTCGTCGCGCTGAAAAGCGAGCGCAGCTCGCTTGCTGGCCTCACCGACGCTTGGGGTACGAGATGCCGAGCCACCGTCTCTCTGTTCCCCGAAACCATAGCCGCCGCAATGCAGGCCGACGGGCTGAGCCGCTTCGAGGGGTTCGTCGCAAACTCTGCCTTTGAAGCCATCTCCAAAGCAGGCATTGACATCACGGCCAGCGACACCCTTTTCGTCCTGAGCACCACGAAAGGGAACATCGCCTCGCTGGAGCAAGGCACGTGGAGTAGCCGTGATTATCTCGGTGCCAGTGCCGTGCGGATAGCCAAGGCTCTTGGTGTCACCACGATGCCGCTCGTGGCTTGCAACGCCTGCATATCTGGTCTCTCGGCCCTGATAACCGCAGAAAGGCTTCTCAGCTCCGGCCAATACCGCTATGCCATCGTCAGCGGCGCCGACCTCGTGGGCAAGTTCGTCTTCACAGGCTTCAATTCCCTCAAGGCCCTGTCCCCCGATGAGTGTCGCCCGTTCGACATGGAACGCCAGGGGCTCAACCTCGGTGAAGCCGCCGCCACTATTGTCCTCGCCCGGGAAGAGGAGGGCACCGGCTGCTGGAAAATCCGCGCAGCCGCCGTCAGGAATGACGCCCACCACATCAGCACGCCTGCCCCGGACGGCGAAGGGCTGTATCTCGCCCTGCGGTCGGTGCTCGAAGGCGTGGATACCCATGGTATGGCCTTCGTGAACGCCCACGGCACTGCCACCATGTTCAACGACCAGTCCGAAGCCGTTGCATTCGGACGTGCAGGTCTCACGGACGTGCAGGTGAACAGCCTCAAAGGCTATTACGGTCACACGTTAGGGGCGGCGGGCCTTGTAGAGACAATCATCTCGATGCACGCCGCTGACATCGGCATCGCCCCTGGCACGCGCGGATTTCGTGAACTGGGTGTTTCCGAAAAGATACGCCTCTCTCCCCATCACCAGCCCGTTGCAAGCAGAACATTCGTCAAAACCCTCGCCGGATTTGGTGGCGGAAACGCCGCAGTCGTGATGACAAGGGACAACGTCGCGGCGACATCCGTCAAAGCCGTGTCGCTGCGCACCAAGAGCCGCGTCGTGATAACCCCCGCTAAGGCCGTAATAAACAGCGTCTCTTTGCAACTCGGCAGTACTGGGAAAGAACTTATCACCGAACTTTACATGAAAGAGATAGGCAATTATCCAAGATTTTACAAAATGGATATGCTCAGCAGGCTCGGCTTCGTCGCTTCCGAACTCCTTTTGCAGACGGAAAGCGGAAGGCACTTCAGGAAGCGGCATGACCGGAGCGTGATACTCTTCAACCGCACGTCCTCTATTGATGCCGACAAGCACTATTGGGCTACCGTTACGGACGCAGGCGGTGCCTTCCCCAGCCCCTCTTGGTTCGTCTGCACCCTTCCCAACATCGTCGTCGGAGAGATCGCCATTAGGAACGGATACTGCGGAGAAACCTCTTTCTACATTCTGCCCTTCCGCGACGAAGAAATAATGGACAAAGTCCTTCACGCCTCATGCCGCGACAGCACCGTAGGGAGCGTTCTCTGCGGCTGGCTTGACTATGAGGACGAAAACCACTTTTCTGCCGACCTCTGCCTGAAAGAGGTTCTGCGCCAATAGCAATTTTGAGCTATGTGGAAGTTCATCCTTTGTGTGCTGCAAAGCGCGATGCTGGCCGGTGGGCAGGTCTTCTTGAAGTTCGCCCTCCAGAGAATGCCCGCGTTCAGCTGGAGTCGCGCCTTCTTCCTCTCCGTCTTTCAGAACTGGCACTTCGCCGCCTGTGGGCTGCTTTTCGCCTCGGCTTCCCTCCTATGGATGTACATTGTGAAGGCATTCCCTTTGAGCGTCGCCTACCCCATGATAAGCCTCAGCTACGTCTTCGGCATCCTGGCCGCAATCTTCTTCTTCAAAGAGGAGGTCACCTTGTCCCAATGGCTGGGCGTGGCGTTGATAATAATAGGTTGTATGTTGATTGTAAAATAAAGACACAGAAACATGAAAAAGTTGTTCCTACTTCTCGCGCTTGCCGTCGCTTCCCACTTCCCCGCCGTCGCGCAGCAGGGAGCCGCAGAGCTTGCGAGGAAGGAAATAAACCAGACGGCATCTCGGATAAAGAGCTTGCAGTGCGATTTCGTGCAGACCAAGCACCTAAAGATGCTTAGCGACAAGTTCGTATCAAGGGGGCGCATGTATTACCAGCAAGGAAACAAGCTGCGCTGGGAGTACACCGCGCCGTATACATATACGTTCGTGCTCGACGGTACGAAGGTCGTGTTAAGGAACGCCCAGCGCCGTGATGTCATCGACGTAAACCGAAACAAGATGTTCCGCGAAATCGTGCGCATCATGATGAACAGCGTCGTGGGCAAGTGCCTATCCGACGACAAGAGCTTCAAGACCTCGATAGCGGTGTCTTCCACAGAATATGTCGCTACGATGCTCCCGCTGCGCAAGGACCTGTCGCAGATGTTTCAGAAGATTGTCCTGCGCTTCAACAGGAAGCAGGCTGTTGTCTCTCAAGTGGAACTGTACGAGAAGAACGGCGACAAGACCATAATTGAACTGAAAAATGTTAAGACCAATGTGCCGCTTCCAGCGAGCGTGTTTAGCGTGCGTTAGTTTGCTTTTTCTTTCCCTTTCCCCCAGAGAGGGATCTGCACAGGAGTTGTTCCCTGCGGAAGAGGGGGATAACGTCCGGCTGTCGACCTTGATAGAAACCCCAAGGCTCTCTGTGAGCGGTATACTCATCCTTTTTCACGGTGCGGACGGCTTGGTAAAAGGCAGCCTCATCAATGAGTTCGGTCTATCGTTCCTTGATTTCGTTTTCGACACGCGGAAAGAAAGAGTGAAGTTGCTACACATGGCAAAGATGGCAGACAAGTGGTATATCCGCAAGGTGCTGAAGCGCGATTTGCGGACGCTTATGGGTTTGCTGGCAAGTAGATGCGATGTCTACAAGAACGAACGCTTTGATATAAGTTACAAGTTCCAACCGCTCATGGATAAGGAGACCGACAGCCCCGACGGAGAACAGAAATGATGCAGAACACAACAGCACAGAAAGAATGCCTCCGTGCAAGAGGCATCTGCGTAATAATACCTGTATACAACAATGCAGGAACTATCCGTCGCGTCATAGAAGAAACCCTTGTTCAATGCAGTGACGTTATTGTCGTGAATGACGGGAGTACAGACGGTACGGCCCAAATTCTCCGCCAGATGGAAGGGATATGCTTGGTGGAATACGGACGTAACCGGGGTAAAGGCCATGCCTTGAAAGTAGGTTTCAGAAAAGCGTTGGATATGGGCTTCTCGTTTGCAATAACATTAGATGCCGACGCGCAGCACTTCCCGTCCGACATACCACGTTTTCTGGAGGCTAACAGAAAGCACCCTTCAGCGCTTATTGTGGGCGAAAGGAGTCTTGAAGGCGTTAAGAGGAGCAAAGGGAGCAGTTTTGCCAATAAATTCTCAAACTTCTGGTTTTGTCTACAGACTGGGAAAAGGCTGCGGGACACGCAGACGGGTTTCCGCCTCTATCCTTTGCGGCGGATACCGTGGCTCTCTTTCCTTACATCACAGTATGAAGCGGAACTGGAATTGCTTGTATTCTCCTCGTGGCACGGCATAGAGATACATGCCGTGCCGATAAAGGTCTATTATCCCCCTACGGAGGAGCGCGTGTCCCATTTCCGTCCGTTCAGGGACTTTATGCGCATTTCGCTGTTGAACGTCGTCTTGTGTTTCCTTGCCGTTGTGTATGGTTTGCCTTTGCGGATATGTCGGGGCGCTTTGCGCCTGTTGCGCACGGGGCTGTCTTTGTTGTTTTTCTTGTTCTTTATGTGCATGGTGATAACGCCATTCGTTTGGATCTATGTAAAGACTGCAAGAGCCTCCGAGCGCAGGACTTATAATGTTCACAGGGTTATTTATTACGTATCCCGGTTTATCATGTTCTGTACGGGAATTCCGGGTACGGACTTTATGTATAAGGTTTCACCAAAGGTGGACTTTAGCCGTCCGTGTGTTATCGTCTGCAACCACCAGTCACACTTGGATCTTATTTGCCAATTGGTTTTTACTCCCCGTATAGTATTCCTTACGAACGATTGGGTCTGGAAAAATCCTTTCTATGGTTTCTTGATAAGATCGGCAGAATATCTTCCCGTCCGTGACGGCATTGAGCGTCTGATGCCCCAACTGTCGGAACTCGTAAAGCGTGGCTATAGCATCGCCGTATACCCAGAAGGAACGCGGTCGGAGACTTGCGAGATAGGCCGCTTCCATAAAGGTGCGTTTTATATCGCGCAGGAGCTGGGAATAGACATCCTGCCGATGGTCGTTTATGGCACGGGGCGTGTCTTGCCAAAGAAAGCGCATCTGTTGAACAAGGGTGTGCTTTACACAGAAGTAGCCGCCCCGCTTCCTTACGATGAATTGCTGCGGATGGGCAACAACGGAAAGCAGGCCTCTGCGCTGCGAAAATGGTATATAAATAGGTATGAAGAGATCAGCAACAGGATAGAGCGCTATGCATAGGAAGAAGGTCGTAATCATTGGGAGCGGTTTGGGTGGTCTCTCTTGTGGCGTAATTTTGGCCAAGAACGGTTTTCACGTCACGGTTCTTGAGAAAGAGTCGCAAATAGGAGGGTGCCTGCAATGCTTCACCCGCTGTGGTGCCAAGTTCGAGACAGGTATGCACTTTATCGGCAGTGCAAGGAAAGGCCAGACT
Source organism: Bacteroidaceae bacterium (assembly GCA_017933995.1). Taxonomy (GTDB): domain Bacteria; phylum Bacteroidota; class Bacteroidia; order Bacteroidales; family Bacteroidaceae; genus Alloprevotella. Next base: position 26,376 of record JAGBKI010000011.1, read on the forward strand.
TTACACCGCTTCTTGAACTATTTGGAGGTTTTCGATGACATCCGTTTGTCTCCGCTGGACGCCTCTGGGTATGATGTGGTGTCTCTTGGTGGGGAAAAATATCGCTTTGCAAATGGCAGGGAAGGCTTTATCGACCAGATGTCTGCATATTTCCCTCGCCAGCGTGACAACCTGTGCAAGTATTTTGATTTAGTGGGGCAGGTCGCCCATGCGTCTTCCTTGCATTCCCTAAACGACGTTGAGTCCGACGCTGTGATAAACACGAAGTATCAAATGCGTTCCATCAACGCCGTTATTGAGGAGGTCATCAGCGACCCGCTACTGGCAAAGGTTCTGGTGGGCAACCTGCCCTTATATGCGGCAGAGCGCGACAAGACGCCTTTCTCCACTCACGCGTTTATCATGGACTTCTACAACCAGAGCGCGTTCCGCATTGTCGGGGGCAGTGACGCTGTAGCAGTGTCTATGAGGAAGACGATAGAACGGTATGGGGGTAGCGTCTTTACGCGCAGGAAGGCGACCCGTATTGTTTGCGTTGAAACAAATGCCGTCGGGGTCGAAGTGGGTGGCGGAGACTTTCTGCCTGCGGATTATGTCATATCCGACGCACATCCGTTGCGGACGTTAGAACTCATAGAATCTCCCATAATCCGTCCCGCATACCGCCGTCGGTTGCAGGCTATCCCACAGACAGTCGGCGGTTTCTCCGTTTATTTGGATTTCAAGGCCGACACGTTGCCGTATATGAACTATAATTATTACGGTTATAGCGGGAACACCCCATGGGGTTGCGAAAACTATGACGGAAAGAGCTGGCCGCAGGGTTTTTTGTATATGCATTTTTGTGACAGGATGCCAATGCGTTATGCGAACTCTGGCGTAATCCTATCCTATATGCGTATGGAGGAGCTGAAGCCATGGTTCGGAACGTCTGTTGGCCATCGGGGCGATAGTTATAACAAGTTCAAAGAAGAGAAAGCGGAGTCACTCCTGGATTCCTTGGAACGCCATTTTCCTGGAACGAGGTCTTGCATCAATACCTACTACACGTCTACACCTTTGACGTATTTGGATTATACGGGAACAGAAGGCGGTTCTTTGTATGGCGTTGTTAAGGATGTCACGGCCGGACCGGCCTACCGCGTGTCCCACAGGACAAGAATCCCCAACGTCCTTCAAGCCGGGCAGAACATAAATTCCCATGGAATGTTAGGCGTTTTGGTCGGTACGATAGTGGCTTGCAGCGAGATACTCACGGCTCAAAAGATTTTAAATCAGATTGCAGAAGCAAACGAAGAGAATGGCTAAAAAAGTTGTCATAATAGGAGCGGGGCTCGGCGGCCTCTTCACTGGAGCTATACTGGCGAAAGAGGGTTTCGAGGTGACGCTGTTAGAAAAGAACTCGACAATAGGCGGAGGTCTACAAACCTTTAGCCGTTTTGGAGAGGACTTCGATACAGGTATGCACATCATAGGAGGGATGGCTGAAGGCGGCACTGTGAACCGCATCTGCAAGTATTTAGGCATTCTTGACCAGATAAAGTTGCAGGAGGTTGATGACGGATGCACGGCGCGGCTTTATTATCTGGAGGACAATGCATCCTATGAGGTGGCGAAAGGCAAGGAGGGGTTCGTCGTTTCGCTGGCGCGCTATTTCCCTGACGAGCAGGAGGCACTGCAAAACTATGTGGAGGCAATCTTCAACCTTGCTGGGCAAGTAGACTTGTTCAACCTTCGTCCTTCTGACGGTCGGCTGACCCTCTACACCCATTCCGAGGAATTCCTGATGGCGGCGGACGAGTTTATCGCGAAGTATGTCGGCAATGCCAAGTTGCGCAGCATTCTTGCTTATATGAATCCGCTTTACGGCGGCTACGCTGGGCGAACACCCGCATACATCCATGCGATAATCAGCGCGCTTTATATTAACGGAACAAGCCGTTTCGTGGGGGGGAGTTCTCGTTTTGCGGAAGTATTAAAGGACTTCATACAGAGCCGTGGTGGGCGTGTTCTTGCCAGTGAGAGGGTTGAATGGGTCGAGGTTCGGGAACGCAACGTGGAATATGTCCAGACATCCAAGGGACGGTGCTTCCAGGCCGACTATTATATCTCGGCAATCCATCCTTGCGCCTTGCTGGGATTAACGGACGAGAAGGCGTTTCCCAAGATATACCGCAACCGCCTTAACAGCATTCCCAACGCTTATTCGGCGTTCTCTTTGTTTATCAAGCTCAAGGCCGATACATTTCCGTATATGAACTATTCGGAGTTCTACATGACACGTTATTCGGACGTATGGAGCTTCGGCGATGTTGGTAAACCCTGGCCGTTGGGCTTCCTCTTGATGACTCCTCCTGTTGAAGGGCAGGGCGCTTTTAGCAGTAAAGTCCTTGTGATGGCTCCGATGCCTTTCGAGTTCGTCCGGCAATGGGAGAACACGACCGTCGGCAAGCGCGGCGAGGGTTATCTACACTGGAAGGAACAGCAGGCTGCCGAACTGCTGCAACATATCGAGCATATCCATCCAGGTTTCAGCGCGTGCGTCGAGCGCATTAACACGGCCTCGCCGCTCACTATCCGTGACTTCTATGCGGTCAAGGAGGGTAGCATTTCCGGTTTCAGCAAAGATTGCCGCAACATCACGCTGTCGCAACTTCCGGTGGCCACAAAAGCCCGCAACTTGCTGCTGACCGGGCAGAATAACCAACTGCACGGATTTTGTGGCGTTCCGCTGACGGCTATCACGACTTGCGAAGCCATTTTGGGCGCTAATTATGTCATAAACAAGATAAACGGATGTACAGATTTTTAATAAAAGTCTTTTTATTCTTGGGCTTTTGGCCCTTGGCTGTCTTCCCGCAGATAAACATCTGGAGCGGGACGGAGACAAGGAAAAACGTCGAGCTTACCCCCTATCTGGTGTCCGACTCTGGCGCAAAGGCTGTCATCGTCTGCCCAGGAGGCAGCTACTTTTGGCATGATATTGAGACTGAAGGACACGGTGTAGCCAGGTGGCTCCAGTCCGAGGGCATTGCGGCTTTTGTGCTCAATTACCGCACGGCCTATGTCCCGGCCTATGTATCCCGCTTCCGCTTGCTGTTCAGGGGAAACCGATACCCCGATCCGCAGGACGACCTCCGTCAGGCGCTACGCTACGTGAGACAGCATGCCGATGTCTTCCGCATTGACCCGGAAAAGGTCGGGGCGATGGGTTTTTCGGCAGGAGGGCACCTGGTGATGTCGGTGGTAGAACTTTTCGGGCAGGAGGACTGGCCTGCGTTTGTCGTGCCAGTTTACCCCGTGGTAACGATGAGCGCCGATTGCGTCCATAAGCGTTCCCGGCGTGGGTTGCTGGGCGACTCGCGGGTAAAGAACCGCGATTTGCGCGACCTCCTTTCTCTGGAAAAGCACGTCAGGAGCGGTTTTCCGCCGGTTTTTTTGATAAACTGCAAGGACGACCCGGTCGTAGACTATTGTAATTCCGTTTTGCTGGACGCTGCACTAACGGCTGCCGCTGTACCCCATAAATATTTCCTATACGACACGGGTGGCCACGGCTTTGGCGCGAGCGATGAAAAAGGAACAAAGGAAAGCCGCCAATGGAAAAAAGAATTCTTGGCATGGCTTGACGAATTATATAAATAAAAACTGATGAGCAACAGCCGTTTTGACGACATCCGGCCATACCGCGACGACGAAATCCCGTCAGCGATGTGCCGCATTGCGGAGAGCGAGAGTTTTCCGCTAATAGCCTCTTACGTTTTTCCCGACATGCCCCTGGAGTCGGCGGCGCGGACGGTAAAGGGATATGCCACGATACGCGAGTTCCAGCACGATGCCATGCGGCGCGTGAACGAACAAGTCATAGCCCGCAGCATCTCCGAACTGTCGTATTCTGGCGTGGATGCTCTCTCGCCGGGAGTGCCTTACCTTTTTGTCTCCAACCATCGCGACATAGTATTGGACTCTTGCCTGCTACAGTATATCCTTGTGGAGAACGGGCTTGAGACCACCGAAATTACTTTCGGTGCGAACTTGATGATGAACCCGCTGGTCATTGACATCGGCAAGGCCAACAAGATGTTCCGTGTGGAGCGCCCGAGTGCGAATATAAAGGAATTCTACCGCTCGTCGCTGCATCTGTCGGAATACATCAGGGAGAGTGTGACGCAGCGCGGGGAGTCTGTATGGATTGCTCAACGAAACGGACGGACGAAGGACGGTAAGGACCTGACAGACCAGGGGCTGATAAAAATGTTTTGCCTAAGCGAGCGCAAGGATAAGGTTAAAGCGCTTGCAGATCTGAACATCGTGCCCGTCTCCGTGTCCTATGAGTGGGAGCCTTGCGACGTGCTGAAGGCGCTCGAACGCTATGATTCGCTTGCCGGCCCCTATGTGAAGAAACCCGGCGAAGATCTCAACAGTATCCTTACGGGTATTCTGTCCGAGAAGGGACGGGTGCATTTCCACGTTTGCAAGCCGCTGTCCGCCACCGAACTGTCCGCGCTCGGCAGTGAGGCGGACAGCGAATACCACCGTTTGGTGGCAGCTTTGATTGATAAGAGGATAAACGCGACCTACCGCCTCTACCCGAACAACTACATCGCCCACGATTTGCTCTATGGCGATGCGGCTTTCAAGTCCATGTACAACGAGGGGCAGCGCGCCCGCTTCCTCGCTCACATGGAAACGCTTGCGGGAAGTGGGCGGACGGACGGAAAGCGGCAGCGGGACATCTTCCTCGGCATTTACGCCAACCCCATAGAGAGCAAAGGGCTTACAGAATCCATAAAATAATGCGTTCGGGATGAGTGCGCTTTTCATAAACATATACGGCTACCTGCGCGGGCGTCCTCTGTTGAGGGTGCTTTCGCTGCTCGTGGTTACAGTCCTAATGGTGTTGCTGCTGTTCAAGCAGAACTACCGGGAGGATATTTCCGAGTTCCTGCCGCTGTCGGGCAAATACCGGGATGCGCTGAACGTGTATCAAGGCATATCCGGCGCAGACCGCATCATCATTATGTTCCAGCAAGATGGCTCTTCCGCCTCCTCGGCCGACACTGTCGTGAAAGCGATGGAGCTGTTCGAGTCGCGTTTTCCCGCTGTCTGCGGGGAGGAGGCCGCCTGTCGGCTGACAGCGCAGGTGGACCTTGAGCGCTACTCCAGACTTGCCGGGTTTGTGTACGGGCATATCCCGTATTTCTTGGAGGAGGCGGACTATGCGCGGCTCGATTCTTTATTGGCCGATGCGGACTACATACCCAGGCGGCTGGCCAACGACAAGCAGATGTTGATGTCGCCTACCTCGGGGCTGTTTGCCGCAAACGTCGGGCGCGACCCGCTCGAAGCCTTTACGCCAGTGGTGGCCGCCCTACAGCCGATGGCCGACGGGCTTGACTATGAACTTTACGACGGCTACGTGTTTTCGCCGGATATGGAGCATGGACTGCTGATGTTCTCCTCGCCCTACGGGGCAAGTGAAACGGAGGAGAACGCGAAGCTGCTGGAACAGCTGGAGGCACTGGCGGGCGAGGTCGGGCAGGTTTTCCCGAATGTCAGCGTGCGTTTTGTCGGCGCGCCAGTCATTGCCGTGGGAAATTCCTTGCAAATAAAGAAGGACAGCCTCGTTTCGGTTTCTCTGGCTGTACTGCTTATTGTTGTTTTGCTGTTCGCCGTCTTCAGGAATGTCCGAAACATCCTGCTTATCGTGGTTTCGATTGCCTGGGGGTGGCTGTTTGCAATGGGCGCTCTGGCTTTGTTGCGCGACAATGTTTCTGTAATCGTTGTCGGAATCTCATCCGTGATTATCGGCATTGCCATCAACTACCCGCTACACCTCATTGCGCATTTGAGCCACACGCCCGACGTGAAGTCCGCGCTGAAGGAAATAGTTTCTCCCCTGCTCATCGGAAACATCACCACCGTAGGCGCGTTCTTGGCGTTGGTGCCGCTAAAGTCTGTAGCCTTGCAGGACTTGGGCCTATTCAGTTCTTTCCTTTTGATAGGAACGATTTTGTTCGTTCTTTTATATCTTCCCCATCTTGTCAGGGCCACCCGAAAACAGGAGGAGGGCGGTGTGGCGTTTTCCCGCATAGCCGACAAGTCTTTTGAGGGCAGCCGCGCTTTGGTGTGGCTGGTGCTTGTTCTAACATGCGTCTTCGGATATTTCAGCTTCTCCACGTCTTTCGATGCCAACATCAACCACATCAACTACATGACTGCCGAACAGCGTGCGGACATGGCTTATCTGCAAGAGACCATGACGAATGCGCGCGATCAGCAAACGGTTTACGTCGTGTCCAGCGATACCTCGTTCGACGCTGCCGTGGCGCGGAGCGAGGGCATGCAGCCCTTGCTCCGGGCAATGGTGGACGAGCGGCGCGCCTCCGAGGTCAAGTGCTGCCACCGCTTTGTCCTTTCCGCGCAGGAACAAGGGCGCAGGCTCCTCCGCTGGCGCTCGTTTGTTGATCGCTATGGGGAGCGGCTGGAGCGGGAAGTGCGCAGTGCTGCCTTGGCAGAGGGCTTCGCCGAGTCTTCCTTTGACGACTTTTATGCCCTGCTTGGAAGGGACTTTGAGGTGATGCCACCCGACTCTTTCGCGTCGTTATATGCTTCGGCCTTTTCGAATTTTGTCGTAGCTGATTCGGCCAACGGGCGGTTCCACATCGTGACGCAGCTACAAGCCGCCCCGTCCGCCCTCCTTTCGCTGGAGCAGCGCGTGGACACGGCGTCGGCAGGCGTGTACGCTTTCGACGTGGCAGGAATGAACTCCTCCATCGCAGCGAGCATTTCCGACGATTTCAATTACATCGGCTGGGCTTGCGGCTTGATTGTGTTCCTTTTCCTGTGGTTCTCCTTCGGCAACATAGAGCTGGTCATGCTGTCTTTTCTGCCTATGGCTGTCAGCTGGGTGTGGATCCTGGGCATTATGGCGCTGTTCCATATTCAGTTCAACGTGGTTAATGTCATTCTGGCTACGTTCATTTTCGGTCAGGGCGACGACTATACCATTTTCATGACCGAGGGCAGCCAGTATGAGTATGCCTATCAGCGCAAGATGCTGACCTCTTATCGGAGCAGCATTTTCGTGTCGGCCTTGATCATGTTCATCGGAATGGGCACGCTCATTCTTGCCCGCCACCCTGCGCTCCACTCCTTGGGCGAAGTGACCATCGTCGGTATGTTCTCGGTCGTGCTGATGGCTTTCCTGTTCCCGCCGCTCATCTTCAAGTGGCTGGTATACAGGCGCGGGGAGGAACGACGACGCCCGCTCACGTTGTCGGCCTTTGCCAATACCGTCTTCTGTGGCTTCGTGTTCTTTTTGCAATTGGCTTTAGCTTATATTGTTGGCTTCGCCCTTTTGGGCGTGTTGCGCCCCACCGTCGCGCGGCGCAGGAAGTTTCGCCGCTTGGTGAACCGCTGCTTCCGTCTGGATATGGCCAGCACGCCACGCATAAGGTTCTGCTTACAGAACGAGTACGCCGAGAACTTTTCCCGCCCAGCGGTAGTCATCTGTAACCACCAGTCGTTCCTGGACACAGCCTATCTGATGGCCCTCTCGCCCAACATCGCGATCGTGGCCAATGAGGGTGCGGGCAACAACGTCTTTATTCGGCAAATCTTCAAGTGGCTGGACTATTACATCATCCCCAAAGACGGCGTGCCCGCAGACAGTCCGCTTGACGCGCTAAGCCCTGAAGGGCGCTGCGTGGTGTTCTTTCCTGAGGGCAGACGCAATCCTGGCTCGTCGGTACTCCGCTTCCACAAAGGGGCGTTCCTTTTCGCGGAGGAGCACGGGCTTGACATCATACCCGTGTTTCTGCACGGGGCGAACGACGTCTTCCCGCGCGGTTCGCTTTGCGCTTATCCCGGCAGTGTTTCGGTGATTGTGGGACGGCGCATACCGTTTGCAGAGTGGCGGGCGGCCAGCGGAGATTATGCCGAGGCTACGCGCGCTTTCCATCGGTTCTATGTAGAAACATTCCGTGCGTTGAAGGCCGAAAAAGAGGATGCGAATTATTTCGCCGGATGGGTAAAGGACACATACCGTTATAGAGGCGCGGACATCCGCCGTGCGGTGAACAAGAACCTCAATCGTTTCTGCAACTACGCCGCGTGGACACAGTGCGACGCGGACGCGGGCGGGACGCTGGCCGTCGTGAACGCTGGGTGGGGCGAGTTCCCCATACTTCTCGCCTTGACCCATCCTGAGATCAAGGTCGTCGCCTTTGAAGCCGACGCCGACAAGTTCCGGGTCGCTGCAAACTGTGCTGCGCACCTCTGCCAGAACCTCACCATAATCGCCAAACCGCCTGCGGAGGAACTCCTTTCGCAGCTCGGCGAAGCTAAGGCCGACAAGGTGTTCCTGCTTTCGCCCGCCGACGGCGACGAGGCGCTCTTGCGTCCATTCTCCCCAACGGTGGTAAACTGAAAAACGCTGTGGAATAAAGCCGCCAGAAATAAGTTTTGAAATGTGTAATCGGCGGGGACAACTACGGCCAGGCGGTGGTCAAGCTTTTGTCCTCCCCCCCAAAAACGGATAAAACCATGAAAGAAAGAATCAGAGCGCTTGTAGAGGACGCAGCCCCGCTGGCTAACGTGGATGCTGACTTCCTTTTTGCCGAACTCGACTCCTTGGGCGTTACAGCTATCCTGATGACGCTGGCTTCGGAGTACGGCATAGAATTGGAGGCATCGGATGCCACGCCGAGGAACTTCAAGAACCTTGACAGCATCGTGGCAATGGTAGAGAAGAAATTGCGGGAGAAACAATGAGACTTGTTGATTACCTCAAAGAGCATGCAGCCCGGCAACCCCAGAAGGTCGCTGTCGTGTCGCAAGGTGCTGAAACGACCTACGCCTGCCTGTGGCAACTTGTCCAGGCCAAGGCCCAGGCGTTGCGCGCCGATGGGGTGGGGCAGGGTAGGGTGGTCGTGTTCCGCACGACGCAAGATTTAGAATTCCTTGTCACCTACTTCGCCATACACTTATGCGGCGCAGTGGCTATGCCTTTGGAACAGGCCATGCCTACCGCGCGCTTCTCGGACATCGAGCGGCGTTACACGGCTTTTAGTCCTCCGCCTGGGGTGGCCGACATCCTTTTCACCACCGGCACAACAGGCGATTCGAAAGGCGTGATGGTAGGCCACGGAGCGATTATGGCCAATGCAGAGAACCTTGTCTTGGCGCAGGGATTCACTGACGAGCTTGTTTTCATCATTTGCGGTCCGCTCAACCACATCGGCAGCCTTTCAAAAATATTCCCCGTCGTAATGACTGGCGGCACGCTATATCTGCTGGAGGGACTGAAGGACTTGAACCGTTTTTACGAGGCTCTCGGCTACCCCTGTGCCAAGATGGCCACCTTCATGGTGCCAGCCAGCATCCGCATCTTGTTGCAACTGAGCGGCAAACGCCTCTCGGGCTATTCCGATAAGGTTGATTTCATTGAGACAGGCGGCGCGCCGATTTCCCAGGCCGATATGCAGGCGTTGTGCAAAGCTTTGCCGTACAGCCGTCTCTACAGCACGTATGCTTCGACCGAGACAGGCATAGTGTCCACTTACAATTTCAACGACGGCAGGTGTGTGGCCGGGTGTTTGGGACACCACATGAAAAACACCTTTCCCTTCATTACGCCTGAGGGGCGTGTCGCTGTACGCGGCCTGACCCTAATGAGCGGCTACGCCGACGACGTGGCGCAGACGGCTAAGGTGCTGAGGGACGGGGCGGTCTACACCGCCGACAATGGCACTTTGGATGCCGACGGGCGCCTGTTCCTCACGGGGCGTAACGACGACGTGATAAACATTGGCGGGTTCAAGGTGTCGCCGTCGGAGGTAGAGGACGTCGCGCTCTCGTTTCCCAGCGTGAAGGACTGCATCTGCGTCTGTGCGCATTCCGAACAATTGGGTAATATCCTGAAACTGCTTGTGGTGACCGACGGGGGAACCGCGATTGACAAGCAGCGCCTCGCGCGCCACCTCGCGCAGACGCTGGAGCGCTACAAAGTTCCCCAACTTTATGAGCAGGTGGGCAGCATCCGCCGCACCTACAACGGAAAGCTCGACCGCAAGGCATACCGATAGTCCCGCGCCGAACTGCAAAGACAGTTTTGCCCAGGTCTAATGACCGATTTGGGTTAATTATATACGGAGTGTCCTCACGGACTTTGTCTACCCGAAGAGTGCGCGCAGGGCGTCTTCGACGCGGGCAGCGGGTACGATTTCTATCTTGGGGGGGCGCGTCTCGACTGCGCCGAGGTTGGCCTTGGGCACAACGATGCGCTGGAAACCCATCTTGGCGGCCTCGGCCACGCGCTGCGTGATGCGGGTGACGGGGCGCAGTTCGCCGCTCAGCCCCACTTCGCCCGTGAGGCAGGTGCCGGCCTCGACGGGGGTGTCGACGTTGCTGGAGAGCACGGCGCTGATGACGCTGAGGTCGATGGCGGGGTCGCTGACGCGCAGGCCGCCCGCGATGTTGAGGAAGACGTCCTTCTGCGCCAGCTTGAAGCCCACGCGCTTTTCCAGCACGGCCAGCAGCATGTTGAGGCGGCGGCTGTCGAAGCCGGTGGAGGAGCGCTGCGCGGTGCCGTAGGCGGCGGTGGAGACGAGAGCCTGTGTCTCGATGAGGAAGGGGCGCACGCCTTCCATGGCGGCGGCCACGGCGATGCCGCTCAGCCCTTCCTGCTCGGGCGTGCGGAGCAGCTGCGAGGGGTTGTCGACGGGGTGCAGACCGTCGCCGCGCATTTCGTAGATGCCGATTTCGTTGGTGCTGCCGAAGCGGTTCTTTCCGGCGCGCAGGATGCGGTAGAAGTAGTGGCGGTCGCCCTCGAACTGCAGCACGGTGTCGACGATGTGCTCCAGCACCTTGGGGCCGGCTATGGTGCCGTCTTTGGTGATGTGGCCGATGAGGATGACGGGCGTGCCGCTCTCCTTGGCGAAGCGCAGCAGCTGCGTGGTGCATTCGCGTATCTGCGACACGCTGCCGGGCGCGGCGTCGAGGGCGGTGGAGAAGACGGTCTGCACGCTGTCGACGACGAGCAGGGCGGGGCGCAGTTCTCGGATGTAGGCGAAGACGCGCTCCATCTCGGTTTCGCAGACGAGGTAGCAGCCTGTGGGCGATGCCTCGCCCACAGCATCCTGCGTGGCGAGGCGGTCGGCGCGCAGTTTGATTTGCCGCTCGCTCTCCTCGCCGCTGACGTAGAGCACTGTGCGGTCGGGGGGAAGGCGCAGGATGGTCTGCAGCAGGAGGGTGCTCTTGCCGATGCCCGGTTCGCCGCCCAGCAGGGTGAGCGACCCCGGCACGAGACCGCCGCCCAGCACGCGCGTCAGTTCGGCATCAGCGAAGGCGATGCGCGGCTCTTCGTCGGCGCGTATGTCGCTGAGGCGCACG
>JAGBKI010000012.1 GCA_017933995.1 Bacteroidaceae bacterium
CCCCCCCGCCCCTCCCGCTGTCCGCCCACCCCGCCCCTCCGGCGCGCTCTCCTGGGCCCCCCCCGCGCACCTCCCGCTTGCCGCTCACCCCGTCCGTCCAGCTCGCTCTCCTTGGCCACCCCCGCGCATCTTCAGCCTTCCGCGCCCCCCGTCCGTCCCGCCCGCTCTCTTTGGCCACCCCCGCGCACCTCCAGCTTTCCGCGCACCCCGTCCGTCCGGCTCGCTCTCCTTGGCCACCCCCGCGCATCTTCAGCTTTCCGCGCACCCCGGCTTCCCCCGCTCCATAGGTATCTCCCCCTCCCCGGTGCCCCCCGCACATTCCCCCGTAACATTCTCTTTTCCGTCTTTCTTTTTTTGTTTTTGTTTCAAGACAAAGTGTGAGGCGCGAACAAAAGTTCGCGCCTCACACTTTGTTGGGGTACCCGGATTCGAACCAGGAAAGGCAGGACCAGAATCTGCAGTGTTACCATTACACCATACCCCAATGTCAAAACAAGTTTTTGTGGGTTGTGAACAGCCCGTCCTTGTTTTTCGCCTGCAAAAGTAAGAGCTTGGGGCGGAAAAAGCAAACTTGTGGCCTTGTTTTTTTGTTGCGAGGGCAAAAAAGGAGCTTTTTTAGTCTGTTCAAAAGGGCTTATGTGTACTTTTGCTTGTCAAAACGCGCGTTCAGACCGATGGAAATCATTCTCAATCCGAAGTACAAGCATCTGCATCATTTTCTTGAGCATCTTGATGCGAACTTTCCGACGGGAGAGTTGGTGCAGCAGTCCTTTAATGAAATCAGGATATTGCGTACGGACGGTCTGGAACTGAGTGTGAAACGCTACGGGCATTCCCTCAAGCGCCGCTTGAAGTTCTATAAGATTGCGAAGGGGAAACGCGCTTTCATTGGCCAGCGTCTGCTTCGTGAGCGGGGATACGAAAGCCCGGATCCTGTGGCTTTTGTGCGCTACAGGAAGCGGCTTGTCACTTCGCGCACTTATTTTGTTACAATCCGATCTACGCTTGCGTATTCGCTTGACAAGCTTGACAACTTTTCGCCGACGGAGCAGGAAGCCGTCGTTGATGCCTTTGCAGCTTTCACGCGTCGCTTGCACGAGGATGGCTTTATCCATCACAACTATAAGGCGAAGCATGTGCTTTTTGACCGCGACGGGGAAAGCGGCTGGCGTTTCGCGCTGATAGATGTGAACCGCGTGCATCGCAAGCGGCGTCCCATAAAGGTCGAGCGCGGTCTTCGCGGCTTCGAGCGCTTGTTGCTGCCAGGCAATCTGCTTGAACGGCTTACGCGCGAGTATGCCCGATTGCGCGGGTTCGACGAAGAAGAGGCTCTGCGCATTGTACGCGCGGCGCACGACGCTTACCAGCAGAAAGTAGCCCGTAGGGGAAGGTGATGCGGGTGTTGCTCCCGCCTAATATGCTAAGCGGGAGCGGCACTGCTGGGGTAGGGGAGAGGTTCTTATCTGTTTACCGTAAGGCGCACGTCCATATTGCCTTCCAGCCAGGAGAATACGGCAGGGTTCGGGGCTATAGTTGCCCCTGTGCTGCGCAACTGCACGTCGGTCTGCTCAGTGCGATCGGTGATGTGCAGAAAAAGGGGAACACTGCCAGGGTTGGCCTGCACCACCGCAGTGAGGTCGTCGGTGAAAGTGGGGTCGATGATATCCAGCGGCACGTGCAGCGTGATGGTCTGCACAACATTGGTGCGCACGTTGGGCAGCAGTTCGACGCGGCCTATGCGGAGGTCGAACTGCTCGGCGTTGTATCGGCGCGGCTCCACGCGGGCGGTGATGTAGAGCGGGTTGCCCTGCTGCATATAGCCGCTCCACTTGGCCCATTCGTCGCCGAAGAGGGGCAGTTCGCCCGCGCCCTCAAAGTCCTCTATCTTGACGATACCGTAGGGATTGCCCTGGCGCGAAAAACCAGTGCGCACGCCCGTCACCATCCCGCCGAAGGTCAGTTCGCGTCCTTGCAGGGCGGCGCGGTCGTCGAGTTGCGCCATGCGCGTGTTGCAGACGTATTGCAGCACGACGCGGTACTCGTCGAGCGGGTGGCCGCTGAGGTAGATGCCGATGAGTTCGCGCTCGCGTCCCAGCCGCTCGATGTCGCTCCAGTGTTCGTAGTCGGCGGGGGCCTTGGGCTTGCTCACCTCCACGGCATCCATTCCGCCAAAGAGCGACACGGCACTCTGCTGTTTTTCCTGCTGCATCAGCTGGCCGTAGCGGATGAGCGTGTCGAGGAAGTCTGTGTTGCCGTCCTTGGCGAGGTACTGCTCGCGCTTGAACTCCTTGAAACAGTCGAGGGCACCGGCCAGCACGAGGCTCTCGAAGCACTTGCGGTTGACGGCTTGCCCGCTGACGCGCTCCATCAAGTCGTAGGGCGAGGTGAAGGGGCCGTTCTTTTCGCGCTCGGCGATGAGGAAGTCGGCGGCGCTGCTTCCCATACCCTTGATGGCGGCGAGGCCAAAGCGTATGTCGCCGTCGGCGTTCACGCTGAACTTGCGGCGGCTCTCGTTCACGTCGGGCGAGAGCGTGCGGATGCCCATCGACTTGCACTCGTCCATCAGTTTGGCAATCTCGGTGATGTTGTCGAGGTTGCGGCTCATCGCGGCGGCCATATACTGCGCGGGATAGTGTGCCTTGAGGTAGGCCGTCTGGAAGGCCACCCACGAGTAGCACGTGGCGTGGCTCTTGTTGAAAGCGTAGGAGGCGAAGGCGCGCCAGTCGTCCCAAATCTTCTCAAGCTTTTTCTCATCGTGGCCGTTGGCCGTGCCGCCCGCGATGAACTTGGGGTACATGTGGTTCAGCTTGTCGATGAGTTTCTTACCCATGGCCTTGCGCAGGGTGTCGCTCTCGCCGCGCGTGAAGTTGGCAATCTTGCGCGAGAGGAGCATCACCTGCTCCTGGTAGACCGTGATGCCGTAGGTGTCCTTGAGATACTCCTCCATACAGGGCAGGTCGTAGACGATCGGTTCACGTCCGTGCTTGCGGGCGATGAACTGCGGGATGTACTGCATGGGGCCGGGGCGGTAGAGCGCGTTCATGGCGATGAGGTCTTCGAACGTGCTGGGCTGTAGTTCGCGCAGGTATTTCTGCATTCCCGCGCTTTCGAACTGGAACGTGCCGATGGTGCGCCCCTCGCAATAGAGCTGGTAGGTCTTGGGGTCGTCAATGGGAATATTGTCGATGTCAATCTTCACGCCGACGCTCTCGCGGATGTTGGCCAGCGCCTCGCGGATGATGGAGAGCGTCTTGAGGCCAAGGAAGTCCATCTTGATGAGGCCGGTGTCTTCGATGACCTTGCCTTCGTACTGCGTGCAGTGGAGTTTCTGCCCGGTGGCCTTGTCCTCGGCCACGCTGACGGGTACCCAGTCGCTGATGGGGTCGCGGCAGATGATGAAGCCGCAGGCGTGGACGCCCGTGTTACGGACATTGCCTTCGAGCATCTTGGCGTAGTGGATGGTGTGGCGCAGTTTCTCGTCGGGCGAACTCTCGGCTTGCCGCAGTTCGGGGATGGCGGCGATGGCGTTGGCCAGGTTCATCTTGGGCGTCTTGCCGTCGGGGCCTTCGGGCAGGCGGTCGGGGATGAGTTTGCATAGGGCGTTGCTCTGCGCCAGAGGCACTTTCTCCACGCGCGCCACGTCCTTGAGCGCCAGTTTTGTGGCCATCGTGCCGTAGGTGATGATGTGGGCCACATTCTCCTCGCCGTATTTCTGCGTCACCCATTGCAGCACGCGCTCGCGCCCGTCGTCGTCGAAGTCTACGTCGATATCGGGCAGCGAGATGCGGTCGGGATTGAGGAAACGCTCGAACAGCAGGTCGTATTTGATGGGGTCAATCTGCGTGATGCCCAGGCAGTAGGCCACCACACTGCCCGCCGCGCTGCCACGACCGGGTCCCACGCTGACGTCGAGTTGCTGGCGCGCAGCGGCAATGTAGTCCTGCACAATGAGGAAGTAGCCCGGAAAACCCATCGTCTTCATGATGTACAACTCGAAGTTCACCTGCTCGCGCACGTTTTCGGGTATGGGGCTTCCGTAGCGCCGCTCCGCGCCCTCGTAGGCCAGGCGGCCCAGGTAGTCGGCTTCCAGTTTCAGACGGTAGAGTTTGTCGTAGCCGCCGAGGCGGGCAATCTTTTTCTCGCCCTCCTCCTGCGTGCAGACCACTTCGCCCACCTCGTTGCGCGTAAACTCGTCGAAAAGGTCCTGGTGGCTGTACTTGGCGCGGTAGCCCTCCTCGGTGCCGAAGTCCTCGGGGATAGGGAAGTTCGGCATGATGGGCGCGTGGTTGATGCTGTAGTACTCCACCTTCGAGGCCACCTCGACCGTGCCGTCGAGCGCCTCGGGCACGTCGCTGAACAGGGCGTTCATCTCGGCGCGCGTCTTGAACCACTCCTGCTTGGTGTAGACCATACGCTTGGGGTCGTCGAGGTCTTTGCCCGTGGAGAGGCAGATGAGGCGGTCGTGGGCCTCGGCGTTCTCCTCGTCGACAAAGTGCACATCGTTGGTGCAGACGAGTTTCACGCCGTGCTTGTGGGCCAGTTCGATGAGCACGGGGTTGATGCGCTGCTGGATTTCGTAGCACTCGCGGTTGGCACGGATACTCGGGTCAGTGACGCGGTGGCGCTGCAGTTCGAGGTAATAGTCGTCGCCGAACACGCGCTTGAACCACAGGATGCTCTCCTCGGCGCCGGCAATGTCGCCCGCCGCGATTTTGCGGGGCACCTCGCCCGCCAGACAGGCCGAGCACACGATGAGGCCCTCGGCGTGGCGTTCCAGTTCGGCGTGGTCGGTGCGCGGCTTCATGTAGAAACCGTCCACCCAGGCTTTCGACACGAGTTTGACCAGGTTGTGATATCCGCGCTCGTTCTTGGCCAGCACGACGAGGTGGTTGCCGCCCATGTCGGCCTTTTCGGTCTTGTCGGCCATCGTGCGGCGCGCCACGTACATCTCGCAACCGAAAATTGGCATGAAGTCAGCCGCCACGCGCGCCTTTTCCATGTCGCGCCGCAGTTTGTCGGCCTCGTCGGTCGAGGCCGCCGCACCGCCTTCGGTGTTGAGCGCGTCGAGTTTCTGCTGTGTCTCTTCGAGCGCCTTGCGCCCCCGTGCGCGCATCTTGGTGGCCACGTCAAAAAACTCCTTGATGCCCATCATGTTGCCGTGGTCGGTCACGGCCATGGCACGCATCCCGTCCTTGACGGCTTTGGTGACGAGTTTGTCGATGGCCGCCTGGCCGTCGAGGATGGAGTATTGGGTGTGGACGTGGAGGTGTACGAAGTCGTGCATAGGGGGAGCAGGATTTTTTTCAGATGGGTGCAAAGTTACGACAAAACGGGGGCAGGGCAAGCAGAAAACTTGTTTTCGTGCTTGCTATGCCGAGTGCAAGTAACTTCGGCGCAAGCCAAAGTTACGACAAAACGCGGGCAGGGCAAAAGCCAGTGCCTTTTGCTTCAAGTTTCCCTGCGGTTTAAATGCTTCATATTCCCATTGGATTTTCATCTGTTGCGGCTTAATTCTGCAAATTAAGGCTTAATTTGTAGAAACTAAGCCTAAGTTTCGCCAAATTAAGCCTAAGTTTGTAGAAATTAAGCCTTAATTTGTAGAATTAGTCCGCAGCGGGATAGAATTGAAGGGCAAGCGGTGCGTTTCGCGCGCTTCTGCGTATCTTTGCAGCCCACCTAAAAGCGTCCTGTTCCCACCCGCACAGAGCACACACGGCCTGTCGCTGTCGGCCTGAAAAGGGAAGCGGACGAGGTTGTCCAAAGACGGCCAATTTTCAAGACCTTATTACGAAACTATGACAACAGAGAGCCATCCGCTACAGCCTTTTCTGCCTGACGGAGCACGGGTGCTGATGCTCGGCAGCTTTCCGCCGCCGAGGGCACGGTGGAGCATGGATTTCTTTTACCCAAACTACATCAACGACATGTGGCGTGTGATGGGGCTGGTGTTTTTCGGCGATCGCCTGCACTTCGTGGACGAGAAGGCTCGCACGTTCCGCCTCGATGCCTTGCGCGCCTTCCTTTTGCAGAAAGGCATTGCGCTTTACGACACGGCCACCGCCGTGCGCAGGCTCAAGGACAACGCCTCGGACAAGTACTTGGAAATCACCGCCCGCACGGATATTGCGGCAATGTTGCGCTGCCGCCCTACGCTGCAAGCCCTTGTCACCACGGGGCAGAAGGCCACCGACACGCTTCTTGAAACTCTCGCCGCATTCGCGCCAACCATCGCGCCGCCCGTCGTGGGCGGTTATGTCGGCTTTGGTTTTGAAGGGCGCAGCCTGCGTTTCTACCGGATGCCGAGCACCAGCCGCGCCTATCCGCTTGCGCTCGATAAGAAAGCCTCGTGCTATGCGGCGATGTTCCGCGAACTGGGTATGCGTTAAACCGTTGTGGGCACTGTGCCGCCGAAAAACGTTCCTTGTTTTTTATACCTCTCCCTCCGAATTTTACCATGGACATCACCGCAACAGTTCGCGCCCGTCTGCTTCCGCTGGCCGACGAGGCGTATAAGGCTTTTCTGGCTCCGCTCATTCCCACGGTGCCGCCAGAACGGTTCGTCGGCGTGCGCACGCCGCAGTTGCGCAATCTGGCGCGTGAATTGGAACGCGAGGGTTTGGCCGAAGCCTACCTCGAATCCCCGCTCCCCCACGCCACGTTCGATGAAATGCAGCTCCACGCCTTTCTCATTTGTCGCCTGCGCAACATGGACGCGGCATTGCGCGCGACGGAACGTTTCCTGCCCCACGTGGACAACTGGGCAACCTGCGACCAACTTGCCCCACGAATTTTTGCGCGCCACCGCGCCGCGCTGTTGCCCGCCATAGCGCGTTGGCTCGCGGATGCCCACGAGTACACGGTGCGTTTCGGCATCGGTATGCTGATGCTGCATTTTCTCGATGCCCCGCATTTCCATTTGGAACACTTGGAAGCCGTGGCCGCAATCGACCGCGAAGAATACTATGTCCGCATGATGCAAGCGTGGTATTTTGCCACGGCGTTGGCCAAGCAGTACGACGCGGCCCTGCCCTACATCGTGTCGCGCCGCCTGAACCCCTGGACTCACCGTCGCGCCATACAGAAAGCCGTCGAGAGCCGCCGCATCACCCCAGAGCAGAAGGTCTATTTGCGCACCCTGCGCTAAGAAAAGACGACCGTCTGTGCGGGTGCCTGCTGGATGTCGAACTGCATGCGGGAAACTGGTACATAGGTTCACACGCCCTCGATTTCCGCAAATTAGGCTGGCTTTTCCCTACAGTTTTTCACCGAAACAGAGGTCACCAGCATCGCCGAGGCCGGGGACGATGTAGGCGCGCTCGTTGAGGTGGTCGTCGATGTCGGCGGTCCAGAGCGTCACGTCATCGCCGGGGAAGACCTTTTGCAGAGCCTCGATGCCCTCGGGCGCAGCCAGCACCACGCAGAGGTGTACCTTGGCGGGCTCGCCGGCGCGCAGGAAGGCTTTGTAGGCCAGTTCGAGGCTGCCGCCCGTGGCCAGCATGGGGTCGCAAAGCAGCAGCGTGCTGCCCGTCAGGCGTGGCGCGGCCATGTATTCGAGGTGGATTTTCATATCCTCGACGCTGCCCTCCTCGCGGTAGGCAGCGACAAAGGCGCTGTCGGCCTTGTCGAACACTTGCATGAAGCCCTCGTGGAACGCCAGCCCGGCGCGCAGCACGGTGCCGACGACGATGCGGTCGTCGATGAGCGCGGTGGGCTTCGTGCCGAGCGGCGTGGTGACGGGGTGCTCGCTGTAGTCGAGCGTGCGGCTCAGTTCGTAGGCCATCACCTGGCCGATGCGTGCCAGGTTGCGGCGGAAGAGGGTGCGGTTGCGCTGGTAGTCGACGTCGCGCAACTCGGACATATAGGTGTTGAGTACGGAGTGTCTGGCTCCGAGGTTGATGACTTTCATAGCCCTATTTTTTGTGAAAACGTGGTGCCGTCGGCCTGCGTGATGGTAAGGATGAAGAGGTCGCCCGCTGCGCGCGGGGCTTCAATGGTGTTGCCCTTGGCGGTGCGCACGATGCGCCCTTGCAGGTCGGTCAGCGCCAAGCGCGCCACGTCGCCGCCCACGCTCACCCTGCGCCCGTTGAATGAGAGGGTGGGGGAGGGGGCGGCCTCGACGGCGGCGACGGCGGTGGGCACACCGTTGAAGAAAATGTAGACTTCATCTCCAGCACTGGCGGGGATTTCCACGAGGTCGTCGCTGACGGCGGTGGGCGTCACCTCACGTCCGCTGATGAGGAACTTCACGCCTGCCTTGCCGATGCCGCTGTACTTCACGCGCAGGGGCTGGCCCTGGTTGCTGCGGATGACCACCTGGTCGGCCTTGGCGTTCTTCCAGGCGATGTCGACGGTGAAGTCGCCCACGGCCTTGAGGCCGTTGATGTGGCCGTTTCGCCACAGGCTGGCGGGCAGGGCGGGCAGGATTTCGATGGTGCCCGTGTGGCTCTGCATCAGCATCTCGGCCATACCGGCGCAGGCGCCGAAGTTGCCGTCAATCTGGAAGTAGTAGGGGGCGTGCACGTCGAAGAGGTTGTAGAAGACGCCGCCGCTGCCGCGCCCGGCGATGAGGGCGTAGTCGAATATCTGGTGGGCGTGGGCGCCGTTCTTGGCGCGTGCCCAGAGGTTCACCTTCCAGGCCATCGACCAGCCCGTGCTGGCGTCGCCGCGCAGTTGCAGGGAGTTGACGGCGGCCTGGAACAGGTCGCTGCCCTCCTCAACCTGGCTGAAGGGGTAGAGGCACATCAGGTGGGAACTGTGGCGGTGGCCGTTGGCGCCAGCGGTGTAGTCGCTGTACTTCCACTCGCGCAGGATGCTGGTGCCGCTGCTCACGCCGTTGACGGTCGTGCCCCACGAGCCGGTGTAGGTCTCGATGGCCAGACCTTTGTCGAGTTTGGCGTAGCGGTCTTGCAGTGTGGCGAGGTCGTCAGCCGACACGCCCGCCTCGTCGCCCAGCACCGCGATGGCGTCGAGCGTGTTGGCAAAGAGTTCGGCCACGAGCTGCTGGGCGTGGGCCACGGCGTTCTGCGAGCCGGGGCCGTGCTCGGGCGAGTATTCGTTGGGACACTCGTAGGTGCCGTCGCTGGCCAGCACGAGGCGTTCCATCCAGAACTGCGTGGCGCCCCACATGGCCGGGAAGGCGCGTCTGAGGAAAGCGCGGTCGAGCGTGTAGCGGTAGTGCTGCCACAGGTGGGTGACGTACCAGGCGTTGGCGATGACGTAGTTGGTCTGGAAGCTTCCGCGCCCGCCGAAGATGTTGTTCTCCGTGATGCACGTCCAGCCCTTTGTCTGCCCGGCCAGGCCGGTGGCGTTCTGTTTCCACTGCGCGCTCTGCGACATGTTGATGATGTAGTCGAGCAGGGGCAGGTGGAGTTCGCTGAGGTTGGTGGGTTCGGCGGGCCAGTAGTTCATCTGCACGTTGATGTTGGCGTGGATGTCGGCGCCCCAGGGGGCGGAACTGCTGTTGTTCCAGATGCCCTGTAGGTTGGTGGGCAGGGCGATGCCGCGCGAACCGGCAATGGTCAGGTAGCGCCCGTAGTCGAAGTAGAGCTTTTCGAGCATCAGCGCACCGGCGGCCGTCGTGCCTTTCTGCGAACTGTAGTTATTGACGAGCGTCTCGGTGGGCTGGTTGTTGCTGGCCGCGTCGAGCACAAACTCCACACGGTCGAAGAACTGCTTGTGGTCGGCCACGTGGTCGGCATAAAGCGCGTCCCACGGGCGGGCGGCGGCTGCGGCCACGCGCTCCTGCATCGTCGTGGGCAGGGCGGTGCGCAGGTCGGCGCTGACATAGGTAGTCGAAGTGGGGTCGTAGTCCGTACCGGCGGCTACATATATAATTACGGAGTCGGCGCCGGTGACGTCGATGGCGCTGCCGCGCGTCTTGAGCGTGCCGCCCTTGTTCACCACTTTGACGCGCGCGTTGTACGTGACGGTCTGCAACTTGCCGCTGAAGGTGGCCTCGCCGTCGGCGTAAGTGGTAGCGGCGTCCACGCCGGGCTTGCCGCTGCTGAGGGTGATGCGCAGCGTCTGCCGTCCAGGCTGGTCGGCGGTGAAGAGGTAGGCCGCCACGTTGTCGGGGTTCGACACGATGTAGCGGCGCTCGTAGTTCGCGCCTGTGGCCTCGCTGGTGAAGGTGACGAGACCCGTGGCGGTCGAGAGGTCGAGCTGGCGCAGGTAGTTGGTCACGCCCTTGCCCTCGGCGAAGTCGAAGGCGTCGGTGTCCATCTGCTTCACGATGATGTCGCCGAAGTTCTGGTAGCCGCCGTAGCCGCTGCCGCCTACGTAGGAGCCGTAGGTGGCGGCGTCGCTGGAGCGGCCTGTCCACAGCGTCTTCTCGTTGAACTGTAGGTCTTCCTTGTACACGCCGCCGATGAACGTCGAGCCGAGCTGGCCGTTGCCCAGCGGCAGGGCGTAGTCCTTCCACGTGTCGCCCGACAGGCCGTTAGAGAAGGCCGTCGGCACGTTGTACCACAGCGTGCTTTGGTGCTCGGGCGTGTAGGTGGCGACGCCCGCCGTGGTGTATTCGTCAAGTTCGATGTCGGCCTCGGCGATGAAGGCCACGACGTTGTTCTGGTCGGTGGTGCTGCTCCAGATGCCCACGCCGTTGCCCGCCGTGATGCCCGCCCAGGCGTTGAAGTAGCCCGCCGTGCCGCTCTGAATCATATACGCGGGCTTGTACGTCGTGTTCTCGGTCTGTGCCAGCGTGAAGATACCCGCCTGCGCGGCATTCGTGGTGCTCATCACGCTTGTGCCGCTGACGTAGAGGTAGGTGCTGTTCTTCTTGTTCTGTATGCGGAAGCCGCTCTCGTCGCCCACGAGGCGCCACAACTGCTCGTCGGTGCGCCCGGCCACGGCCTGCTTCACGGCTGTGCCGCTGCCCTGGTCGGCGATGGCGGTCTGCGCGCCCGCTTTGAACTGGATGAGATACCACGTCGAGGCCGCGTCGGTGCTGAACGTGGGCGGCAGCATCTCCGTCGGCTCGAACGTCACGGCGGCCAATGCGCTGCCGCCGGGAGCGGAACTGATGGCCGACGAGGCGTTGGCGTTGGCCTTGGTCAGCGCGTTGTCGCTGCCCACAGGGCGTATCTCCCAGCACTCGTCGTCGTCCTCGCTCACCACAAGGCAGAAATCACCGGCGTCGCTGGTCGAACACACGAACGTGCCCTTGGCGTCGCTGTAGACCACGCTGCGACCGTTGCCGCTCACCAGGCGGAAACTGTCCTTGTCGCCCACCAGCGCCCACTTGAAGGCTGCCGACGACGTGTTGAGCGCCACGGCGCGAAGGGCGATGTTGTTGCCTCGGTCCGAGAGGCAGTTGCCCACGCTGCTGAACGTGATGTAATACCATGTGGCCTCGTCGGTCGAGGCGCTGAAGCGCGGCAGCTTGGGGGCTGCCTGCATTCCCGCGATGGCGGCGAAGGCCAGCGCCAGGCAGAGCAGAAGTCTTTTCATATCGTGAATATTTTTTTTCTTGGCCTTGACGGGGTGTTCCCGATGGCTATCCGGGGCAAATTTACGCCAAAGCGGTGTTTGCGGCAAGCCTTGCCGTGGTTTTCAAATCCGATGCAGAAATTTTTTTTGGCTTGAAGAATTTTTTATTTAAGCCAAAGAAAATTTTCTTTGGCCTGAAGAAATTTTTCTTTGGCTTATGAAAAAACGCTGGAAAGGCATCTACAAAGCCATCGGGGCATTTCGGATATAGCTGAAGCCCCGACGGGTTAAAGCCCTAAGGCGATGCCTGCGGCGAGCAGCAGGCCGAAGATGAGGATGTTGCGCGCCGTGAGGCCCAGCACGGCGTTGAGTTGCCGTCCTTGCCGCAGGCGTGACAGTAGCCCCCATGTGGTGAGGTGGAAATACATGTAGAAAACGGCCAGTGACGCCCCGCCGTGGCCCATGCGCCCGGCAAGCAGCGCCAATGCCGTTGCGGCGGTGCCCAGCGCGAAGTAGAACCAGCGTCCGAACGACTCGCCCAGCACGCTGACCAAGGTGCGCTTGCCGCTGAGGCGGTCGGTGTCGCGGTCGCGGTAGTTGTTTACGACCAGCAGCGTGTCGGTGGCCAGTCCCATCGCGGCGGCGCACGTCCACACTGCCGGGGTGAGCGTGCCGCATTGGGCGAAATACGTGCCGCATACGGGCACGAAGCCAAAGAAAAGCAGCACCAGCACGTCGCCCAGCGCGATGTAGCTCAGCAGTGTGGTGTAAAGAAAAGCCCCGGCCACGCAGGCCGCGCCCAAGGCCAACAGGCTGTAGGCCACAGTCGTGCTGTGTGCACCAGCCGTGTGTATATATATATGGTATAGCAGCGCCAGTCCGTCGGCAGCCGCCAGTGCCAGCACTACAGCGATGCCGCGCTTCATGCCGCGCGTCGCAATCCAGCCTTGTGCCACGGCGCGTTCGGGGCCGAGGCGGTCGGCACGGTCGGTGCCCTTGAGAAAGTCGAAAAGGTCGTTGATGAAATTGGCTGCCACCTGCATCAGCATGGCAAAAACGAGGCAGAGCACCACGGGCACGGCCTTGAACGCTCCGTCGGCCCAGGCCAGCGCGGAGGCTACCACGACGGGGGCCAGCGCAGCGGCCAGTGTTTTGGGGCGCGCGGCCAGAAACCAAGCGGCGGGGGAGTTGGGGCGGGGAGTCATCGGAGACGAGAGTTTGGGCAGGCCGCAAGGCCGCAGGTGTGGCGCAAACGCGGGTACTCGGCGGCTTTGCGCTGGCAAAAATATTGTTTTTCCACACTTTTTGTATGCATTGCGTTTGGTTTTTCAACGAAAAGCCGTACTTTTGCCCCCGCTTTGAGTCCGAAGGGGCTTGGTGAAGTGCCGCCACAAGGGCGGACGCCTCCCGGAAAAATCCGTTTCAACACTCATTCAAAACAATGTACGCAATCGTTGAGATTAACGGTCAGCAGTTTAAAGTGGAAGAAGGCAAAAAGCTCTTCGTGAACCACATACCCACCGCCGAGGAAGGGCAGACTGTTGAGTTTGGAAAGGTGCTGCTCGTCGACGCAGAGGGCAGCGTGACCGTAGGCACTCCCGCCGTAGACGGCGCCAAGGTGGTCTGCGAAGTTGTGAACCCGCTTGTGAAGGGCGACAAGGTGCTCGTGTTCCACAAAAAGCGCCGCAAGGGCTATCGCAAGCTGAACGGCTATCGCCATCAGTTCACGCAGATTGAGATTAAACAAATCGTTGCTTAAACCCACTAAAAAACCGACACAGAACCATGGCACATAAGAAAGGCGTGGGCAGTTCGAAGAACGGACGCGAGTCCCACAGCAAACGACTTGGTGTGAAGATTTATGGCGGCCAGCAGTGCGTGGCTGGCAACATCATCGTGCGCCAGCGCGGCACGGTACACTATCCCGGCCAGAATGTCGGCATGGGCAAGGACAACACGCTCTATGCACTTGCTGACGGCGTGGTGAACTTCCGCCGTGGCAACCGCGACCGCAGCGTGGTGAGCGTGTTGCCCGCAGTGGCCGAAGCCTAAGGCTTTACAAAACAAACCGCAAACGGCGGGGGAGACGGTTCCAAAGGAACTGCCTCCCCCGCTAAGCTTTTTGTATGGTGGCAGAATCGGCAAAAACACGTCCTTATCCATAAGCAACAAAGAGGAATCTATAGGCAAAAGCACGCATATTCGGGCCGCTTCGCAGACGGGTGGAATTGCCACTTCGCGGGGTGGCGAAACGTTCGGGCATAAAGCAGCCGAGGTGGGCAAGTGTCGCTTTGATGGCCATCAATGGCCGTAAAAGTACAACTTTTCCGCATTTCGTTTCACGGGGTAGGAATTGTTGCCTACCTTTGCCGCAAATGAAAAAGCCGCGCACACAGCGGCGCGTATACTAACCCCAAAACCGAATGGAATTTACAGCCCAGCAAATCGCTGATTTCCTGCAAGGACGGGTGGAGGGCGACCCCGCCGC
This sequence comes from Bacteroidaceae bacterium, assembly GCA_017933995.1. Taxonomy (GTDB): domain Bacteria; phylum Bacteroidota; class Bacteroidia; order Bacteroidales; family Bacteroidaceae; genus Alloprevotella. The sequence continues at coordinate 13,916 of JAGBKI010000012.1, forward strand.
CACCGTCAATACCTTCGCCAAAATCGAGGAGGGACGTCCGGGCGCCCTTTCCTTCCTGGCTAACTCCCACTACGAACACTACCTCTACGAAACCGCTTCGAGCGTCGTGCTGGTCAACAACGACCTGAAACTCACCGGCGACGTGAAAGCCACGCTCGTGCGCGTGCCCAACGCCTACGAGTCCGTGGCGCGCCTGCTGCAACTCTACGACGCGCAGAAGCCGCGCCGCACGGGCGTGCACCCGCTGGCCTGCGTCGCTGCGTCGGCCACCGTGGCCGAGGGCGCGTATGTCGGCCCCTTCGCCTACATCGGCGAGAACGCCCGCGTGGGCAAAGGCACGCAAATCTACCCCCACGCCGTCGTCGAGGAGCGCGCTGAGGTGGGCGAGGACTGTACGCTCTACCCCGGCGTCAGCGTCTACCACGACTGCCGTGTGGGCAACCGCGTCATCCTCCACAGCGGCTGCGTAGTCGGTGCCGACGGATTCGGCTTCGCCCCCACGCCGCAAGGCTACAGCAAGATACCGCAGATAGGCAACGTCGTCATTGAGGACGATGTCGAAATCGGCGCCAACGCCTGCGTGGACCGCAGCACGATGGGCAGCACGCGCATACACAGCGGCGCGAAAATCGACAACCTGGTGCAGATAGCCCACAACTGCGAAGTGGGTTCGCACACGGTGATGTCGTCGCAGGTGGGCGTGGCAGGCAGCACGAAGATAGGCCAGTGGTGCATGTTCGGCGGCCAGGTGGGCATCACCGGCCACGCCGTCATCGGCGACCGCGTGCAGAGCGGCGCGCAGGCCGGCATAGCGGGCAGCATCCCCGAAGGCAACAAGACCGTACTCGGCTCGCCCGCCATCGACTACCGCCAGTTCACGCGCGCCAGCGTCGTCTACAAGAAACTGCCCGAAATGTACCGCGAACTCTCCGCCCTGCGCAAGGAATTCGACGCGCTGAAGGCGCAGGTGAAGTGAAAAACAAGTTTGTAGGTTTCTGAGTTTATAAGTTTTTGAGTTTGTAAGTTGCAAAGCGATGCCACTCCGCGAAAATCCAAAAACTAAAGAACCCAAGAACTTATAAACTCCCACACAACTTTCTCCCCCCAATGACCCAACAAACCCTCAAAGCCCCGTTCACGCTCCGTGGCAAGGGGCTGCATACCGGCCTTGACCTCACCGCCACGTTCCAGCCCGCAGCGGCGGGACACGGCTACAAGATACAGCGCACTGACCTGCCCGGCCAGCCCGTCATCGACGTCGTGGCCGAGAACGTCGTGGACACCAGCCGCGGCACCGTCGTGGCCAACGGCGACGCCCGTTGCAGCACCATCGAACACTGCATGGCCGCGCTCTACGCCCTGGGCGTCGACAACTGCCTCATACAGACCGACGGCCCCGAGGTGCCCATCCTCGACGGCAGCGCGCGCTACGTCGTCGAAGCTATCAACCGCGTCGGCTTGCAGGCGCAGGACGCCGAGCGGCGCGAGTTCGTCGTCACCGAGGACATCACCTTCACCGACGAAGAGAACGGCTGCACGCTCACCCTCAGCCCCGCCGACGGTTTCTCCATCGACGCCACCATTGCCTTCCAGTCGCAGTTCATCGAGAGCCAGCGCGCCGTGCTGGAAAGCCTTGACAGTTTCGCCGACGAGATTTCAGCCGCCCGCACCTTTGTCTTCGTGCGCGAGATAATGCCCCTGCTGCAACTCGGCCTCATCAAGGGCGGCGACCTCGACAACGCCATCGTCATCTACGAGCACGAAGTGAGCCAGCAAGTGCTCGACGGCCTGGCCGACGCTCTCGGCGTGGCCCACCGCGACGCCACGCGCCTGGGCTACCTCAACACGCGCCCCCTCACCTGGCCCAACGAACCCGCCCGCCACAAACTGCTTGACATCATCGGCGACATGGCGCTCATCGGCTGCCGTCTGCGCGGACGCATCACCGCCCTGCGCCCCGGCCACACCGTAAACAACAAATTCGCCCGCCTCGTGCGGAGCAAGGCGTTCTAAAAGGGAGTTAGAGGGAGTTAAGGGGAGTTATGAGGAGTTAAGGTGCCGTTACTGACAGCCCTCCTCTGCTCGAAATCCCCGCCATAACATCCGGCAACAAGACTCCCTCCCACATCCCGCAATATCTTCCGCCACAACATACGGCACTATAACTCCTCATAACTCCCCTTAACTCCCCCTAACTCCCCTTTCCCCCATGATTAGCCCCCTTGCATACGTCAGCCCCGGCGCCAAAGTCGCCGAAAGCTGCGAAATAGGCCCTTTCTGCTACATTGACGACAACGTCGTCATCGGCGAGGGCAACGTGCTGATGAACAACGTCACCGTGCTCAGCGGCACGCGCATCGGCAAGAAGAACCGCTTCTTCCCCGGAGCCGTCATCGGCGCCATACCCCAAGACCTCAAGTTCCAGGGCGAGGAGACCACCGCCGAGATAGGCGACGGCAACACCTTCCGCGAGAACGTCACGATGAACCGTGGCACCGCCGCGCGCGGCAAGACTGTCGTGGGCAGCCACAACCTCTTTATGGAAGGTATGCACATCGCCCACGACGTGACCATCGGCAGCGGCTGTATCATCGGCAACGGCACCAAACTTGCCGGCGAACTGGTCATCGACGACTACGCCATCATCAGCGCCAACTGCCTCTTCCACCAGTTCTGCCGCGTGGGCAGTTACGTCATGGTGGGCGGCGGCTCGCGCACCAGCCAGGACATCCCGCCCTTTGTCATGGCCGCGCGCGAACCCATTGCTATGTGCGGCCTCAACCTCGTGGGCCTGCGCCGTCGCGGCTTCAAGCCCCAGCTCATCGACAACATCCACCAGGCCTACCGCATCATCTACCAGAAAGACAAACTGCGCGACGAGCGCTTCGAGCAGGTGCGCCAGGAAGTGCCCCACAGCAAGGAAATCGACTACATCCTCGACTTCGTGCACAGCTCCAAGCGCGGCATCATACAACCACAATAGACTAAACCTCATTAAACCCAAATCTGTCGTTAGACTTTTAAGGCAGAATAGCCAATGTACGTTTCGACAAAAGACGGCCTGAAAGGCCAACAATCCAACAGCCCAGGGCAGCGCCCTGGGAAAGCGGCACACACAAAATTCGCCCTGAAAGGGCAAAAGCGTTCAAATACTAATGCTTTTGCCCTTACAGGGCGGAGACCGACGCCGTCCGTTTCCCAGGGCGTTGCCCTGGGCTAATCGCTTGTTGGCCTTTCAGGCCGTCTTACCGCCTATATACAAACAGTTATAATGACAGATTGGGGCTAAACCTCATTAAACCTCCCTTTTTTCCGATGGTACTCAAGTTCAGAATGGTCTCCGACGAAGTGGACGGCTTCCTTCGCGAGTATGAGATTGACAGCGAAGCCACGTTCCTCGACCTCTGCAAAGTTATCCTCGAAAGTTGCGGCTACCCCGACGACCAGATGACGAGTTTCTACGTCTGCAACGACGAGTGGGAGCGCGGCGAGCAGATCACGCGCGAGGACATGGGCACCTCAGCCGCCGACACCGACATTTTCGTGATGGGGCGTGTGGCGCTGGGAGATTTCATCGAGGACAAGGGGCAGAAGTTAGAGTTTGTGTTCGACCCGTTCAGCGAGCGTAGCTTCTTCCTCAACGTGCGCGAAATCCTGACGGGGCAAGACTTGAAGCGCGCCGTAGTAAAGCGCGTGCGCGGCGATGCACCCATCCATATCGCCGAGCTGGGTCTTTCCGCTCCCGTGGCGCAAAAGGTAACACCCATCGCCGAAGACGAGGAAGAACTTTTCACCGCTGTGGACTTTGATGACGAGGACTTCGACCCCGAAGGCTTCGAAATAAGTCAAGCACCGTATTAACAGCCTGCGGCTTCCCTCCTTACTAAAACGAGGCGCGCTTTTTCACGAAAGCGCGCCTCGTCTTTGCATTTATAAACGTTGCCGCACCAAGAAGGCGCAGCAACGTTTATTGTTTATTGCCTATTGTTTATTGTATTAAACCCAAATCGGTCATTAGACCGACGAGTATGATTTTATGTTTGTCTTTTTGCAGGATAATGGCTTTTCTTTTGGTGTCTTTTGACTGATGTCCGCGACGGCATAGCCCGCTATGCCGTCGCGGACATCAGCCAAAAGCCCCTCAAAATAAAAACCATTCTCCTACAAACTCTAATGACCGATTTGGGTTAAAGGCGTTTGCGGAGTGTTTCGCCCTCTGCCTCGTAGCCGGGCTTGCCGAGCAGGGCGAACATGTTTTTCTTGTAGGCTTCCACGCCGGGCTGGTCGAACGGATTGACGCCGAGCAGCAGGCCGCTGACGCCGCAGCCCACCTCGAAGAAGTAGATGAGCGCGCCGAGGCTGCGGGCGTCGAGACGCGGCAGCGTGATGCGGATGTTGGGCACACCGCCGTCCACATGGGCGAGGCGCGTGCCGAGTTCGGCCATCTTGTTCACCTGGTCGACGCGGCGGCCTTCGAGGAAGTTCAGCCCGTCGAGGTTCTCGTCGTCGTGGGGGAAGAGCAGCGTCTTCTCGGGTTCGGCCACGCTCACGACGGTCTCGAAGATGGTGCGCTCGCCGTCCTGTATCCACTGGCCCATGGAGTGGAGGTCGGTGGTCAGGTCGACGCTGGCGGGGAAGATGCCCTTGCCCTGCTTGCCCTCGCTCTCGCCGTAGAGTTGCTTCCACCATTCGGCGACGTAGTGGAGTTTGGGCTGGAAGTTTGCCATAATCTCGATCTTCTTGCCCTGGGCGTAGAGGGCGTTGCGCACGGCGGCGTAGCGCAGGGCGAGGCTGTCGTCGAAGGCCGTGCCGTCGGCGGTGGCGCGCTCCATCTGCTGCGCGCCGTCGATGAGGGCGGCGATGTCGTAGCCCGCCACGGCGATGGGCAGCAGGCCGACGGGGGTCAGCACGCTGAAGCGACCGCCCACGTTGTCGGGGATGACGTAGCTCTTGTAGCCCTCCTTGTCGGCAGTGACGCGGGCGGCACCACGCTTGGCGTCGGTGACGGCCACGATGACGCGGCGCGCCGTGTCCTTGCCGCGCTGCTCCTCACACTGCTTCTTGAGCAGGCGGAAGGCCAGGGCGGTCTCGGTGGTGGTGCCGCTCTTGCTGATGTTGATGACGCCAAAGCGGCGCGTGCGCAGCAGGTCGGTGAGTTCGGCGAGGTAGTCCTCGGCGATGTTGTTGCCGGCGAAGAGCACGGTGGGTGCGTCGCGCTTGTCGCGCAGCCAGGCGAAACTGTCGCCCAGGGCTTCGATGACGGCGCGCGCGCCGAGGTAGCTGCCGCCGATGCCGGCCACGACAACCGTGTCGCACTCCTCCTGGAGCGTCTTGGCCGTGGCCTGGATGTCGGCGATGATGTCGGGGGTGACCGACGTGGGGAGGTGCAGCCAGCCGAGGAAGTCGTTGCCGGGGCAGGTGGCGGCTTCGAGGGCGGCGCGCGCGGCGACGGCCTTCTCTTTCAGTGCGTCCACCGCGCCTGCGGACAGGAACTGCTCGGCGGCGGTGGTGTCGAGGATGATAGAGTTCATAAGTTTATCAGTTTTTAAGTTTATCAGTTTATCAGTTGGTGGGGGGCTGGGCGGGCTGGGGTTTATGGGCGGGCTGGGCGGAGTGGGCGTTATGGGCGGTCTGGGCGTCGTGCCGAACGGATTAAACCTCTTAAACCTCATTAAACCTCTTAAACCTCATTTTATCACTTCCAGTCTCGCGAAGCGCAGGAGGAGGTTCTTCTCGCCTGCGGTGTCGAAGGCGACGCGGGCCTTGGCGGTGTCGTTCTGGTTGGTGAGTTCCACGACGGTGCCCTCGCCGAAGCGGTCGTGGCGCACGCGGGTGCCGACGGAGAGCGTGCCGCCCGGCGTAGCGGCGCGGGCGAGGGGCGTGGCTTTGGGCGCGGACGGGGATGCGGCGGACGGAGCG
>JAGBKI010000013.1 GCA_017933995.1 Bacteroidaceae bacterium
AGACGCTGCAGGGCGGCAACCACATCTACTGGAACGGTGTAGAATCCGTGACTTTACCTGATGACTGTCAGTTCCGCGAGATAGCGCTCGGCTCTAACAGCAGCGTGACGCTCAAGCCCGGTAAGATGTACAGCAAATCTGGCCTGGAGCCGCCCTACGCCCTGGCGGACTTCATCTACGAGGACGGCACGTGGGGCGAGCCGCGTAACCACCCTAACGGCAAGCAGGGCGTCGCCCGCGTCGTCAAGCTCGGCGCCTTCGAGGATTGCGATGACTATGAGAGGGGATATACCCACGGGTATGCCTTTGCGCTGGAGGCTCTTGGCCCCACCGCTTGGCAGACGAACTACGCAGATGAACTTTATTTCCCAGATGTTCAGCAGGAACTTAATGAAAATGGCTCACTGGCTGCGCCAGCGTCCTACTCTGGCCTGTATCAGACAGACTATCTCTGCACGCTTGGTGCTGGTTACGGCGATGCGGCGAAGTTGGCGCGCAGTTACGGAGACGCGTGCGCCTTGCCATCCTCAAAGTATAGTAGCTGGTTCTTGCCGTCGCTAAAATTACTGTCAACATACAGAGAGCGATTTCCAAATTCTGCATATCCAGCATCTCCAACCATGGTCAACTCCCAACGAGGCTACTACAATTTTTGGACTGTGACAGAATTTTTTGTACGTAAGCAAAACGTATCACAAAATATGAGAGCCTACTTTTTATTATCAGACGATAGTGCTTCCTATAGTGATTTTGCTATAGATGCCAATGCTCGTTCCAAAAAGTTTTTAGTGCTCCCTTTCATCGCGTTCTGACAGAATGAGATGCAGAAAACACGCCTCCCCAAGCCCATTGCGGCTTGGGGAGGCGTTGTGCGAATCGAAAAGCAGTTACTCTCCGAGGTTGTGCGTATGCAATCGTCGTACCCCCTTCCGCTTTTGTGCCGGAATTTCCTGCGTCGTTCGCCCGAAAAATCCACAGCAAAGCCACAAAAAGTTTTTCTTTCCCTCCAATTCTACAAATTAAGGCTAAGTTTCTACAAACTAAACCTTAGTTTGGCGAAATCAAGCCTTAGTTTGTACAAATTAAGCCTAAGTTTGGAGATTTGAAGGCCGCGCGTTGGTTTTTGTGTGCTTTCGGACGCGATTTTGTGGGCGTCTGTTGAAGTTTCCGCCAATCTAAATACGCGAGCCACTTTGGAGAGGTGGCTCGCGTATGTGGTTGAAGGCTTCGCTTAGCGAAGATCTTACCGCGCGGTGTGGCCGGACGATATTGCTACAGGCGGGTGGGGAGGATGGCGGGGGAATCGGTGCGGCGGCAGAGGGATGCAGTGGCTCCAGATACAAAAATCCGCAAAGGGGCTCACGCACCCTTGCGGACAACAAAAAGGAATTAAGAAAAAGGAAAAAGGAAAAAATGGTTCGGTTGGTGGGTTGCGCTTTTCTGCAATACTTGTCCCGGCGAGGGGAGGGGCTATTGGGTGAAGCGCAGGCGGATTACGTTCGTTTTGGAGGGATGAACGACTCGAAAGTGCCGTCATCGTAAAACACACGTATCTCGGTAATCTTACGTGCAGGCTTGTCAATTATTTTTGTATCCCTTACAAACGCTCCGCTTGTCATGCCGCTTACCGCTGAGGTGGACTCAAGAGCCTGCCTGGTGTATTCAGTCATTCCCGTGGGGGAGGGGGTACGGACTGGGCGGGAAGCGGTTGCCGCCTTACGTGTGGCGGGCGACTCCGGAATGAGTTCCAGTTCTTCGCCTTCGGGAAATTGGCTGACGGATGATTGTGCGGGGGAACCTCCGACGAGCATCTCGCCCTCGCCGAACATAAGCCAGTTGGTGTTTATCTCAGGGAAGGCTTTGTGGATGGCCATCACCTGCATATTCGTGGGGCGTGTGCGCCCGGAGAAAATGCTGCTGATGGTTGCCGGCGACACTTTCAGTTTGGCCGAAAATTCCTGTTGTGTCATTCCAGCCCATTGCATGATGCGGCGTATCCTATCTTTTGTATCTTCCATCGGTCAGTCGGTTTTTTCAGATTGGGGATGGGTGTCCCTGAATCCCTCTCCAACTTTGCAGGGGCAAATATAGGCACATCTATTGACACCGCCAAGCGAAATCTTCACAATCTGAAAATTTACAACGCGAAACCAAAACATCCCTTTACAAAGATAGTTTTGCGAAAGTCCCTCACAGCATGTTTTTCACAGAACAAAAACCAAAACAGCACGCTTATAGAATGCTTATTAACGATAACAAAACTTTTTAAACTGTTGATAAGCAATGTTTTTATTTGCTTTGTATGTGTAAAAGTACTTGTTTGGCTCACCAAAAAGCGCTTTAGAATGTCCTTTCTTGGTTTTGCAATTAAGTTAATCGTTGTAAAGTGTTGTTATGTAGGTATTTAGTTCTGTCTATACTTTCTTTGTTTGCTTTTGAAAAGTGTCCTCTAACGACTGTGTTTGCAAAAGTGAATTTTAAGTTTGAGAAACAAAATGATGCGTTTTGTATTGTAAATGCTATCTTCGCTATGGTGATGTCGGTTCTTTGTTTGTGAATTTCGAGTTGTGAATTTATAGTTTATTGAAGCTGTTCCGTGTGTTTTTAGCTTGTCTTTGGCTCGGAGCTGTATCGTTCTCTATAAATCTGCTTTTGGTAGTGCTTATTTGCAGGCTAATTGTGGTTAATTTCTTTGTAACATAAAGAAAATCAGACGATAACGGTTCGGATTTCTTTGAAAGGTATTTCTCTCCTAAAAGTTTGCTGTGGTTCGTTTCTTATCCCCACAAATGTCTTCCTTTCCCCCTTTTTCTGCTTCTCAACGTCTCCATATTCCTGCTTTCATCCCTTAAATTTACATTTTTTTGCCGATTTACATCTTCCTTCCCCTCTTTTTTCGACTTTTTGGAGGGAGTCGCGTCTCGTTTCGGCCAATCGGGGTGCGTTTATTGCATATTCAGAATGGGTGTTTGTGGGTTCCCAAACTTATGGTGTTTGTTCCAACTTTCTCCTGATTTCTTCGACGAGGGATTTTTGTACGAAAGTTCGTATTACAAGAAGGGTGGAAACTTTAGAAGCCTCCACCCTACTCTTTGGTCTGTTTGGGGGTTAGGTCAGTATATAGACAAGGAGTTCGCGTAGCAGTTCGCCGTCGCTTGTCGATGGGTTGCCGATGCCTTTTGATCGTGCGTCGGTTCGGCGAATGGCACTGAGGATTTGCATAACTTTGCGTGCCTTATAGCGCTGCATGGCTGGTATCACATTGCGGCGCACCTGCCAGTCGCGCATCCCAAGGTAGTCGGCCAGCGTGTGTTCGGAGCGGTCGGGAGCGTAGTATGCAAGAAAGATGTTTTGGAAGAAGCGGAACAGTTGTGGCAGTGTGCGCTGTATGGGATTTGCCTTGGGATTACTGTCAAAATACTTGGCGATTTGGAAAACTTTCTTGGTGTCTTTCACGGCCAGCGCGTCCGTCAGCTCAAAAATGTTGAACTCCTTGGAGACGCCGATGTGGTCGGCCACGAGACTGGCGGTGATTTCCCTTTTTCCCTCGGGCAAGGCTATGGCGAGTTTATCAAGCTCGCCGGTGATGCGGGCAAGGTCGGTGCCGATGTGGGCGGCCATCAGCTGGGCTGCGTCGGTGGTTATGGCGAGACCTTTATCCTTGGCGTAGTTGCGGATAAAGGCGGGCAGTGTGTTTTCGTACACTTTCTCGGCTTCAAAAACGACGCCGATTTTATTGGCCAGAGTGTAGACCTTTGTGCGTTTGTCCACTGTGCCATTCTTGTAGCAGATGATGAGCACGGTGGTGGGCTGTGGCTGTTTGAGATAGGCTTCGAGGCGTGCGAAGTTGTCCAGCGCCTGCGCTTCTTTTAGCACGACCACCATGCGGTCGCCGCCCATGGGGAAACCTCGTGCTGTAGTGACGACGGTTTCCACGTCGGTGTCTGCGCCGAAGAGTGTGATGAGTGCCCAGTCGCGCAGCCCCTCGGGCACAAGTGCTTCGGTGAGTTGCGTTTCGAGGCGGTCAATGAAAAAGTTCTCCGCGCCCATCAACAGATAGACGGGGGCGACTTTTCCAGCCTTTACGTCGGCCATCACGCTGTCGGCGGTTGCTCCTGGCGCGGCGGCTTTTCGGGAAAATGGGGGCATGGTGCGGTGTTGGGGATTACCAGTCGTACTTCAAGTGGCGCACGGTTTTGCGTCCGTCGCCGATGAGGCGCATGGCCTCGATACCGATGCGCACATGCTGTTCGGCAAAGTTCTGGGTGACGACGCGGTCGCTGGCTTCGGTCTTGACACCCTCGGCATACATCGGGTTGTCGCTCACGAGAAGTAGTGCTCCAGTGGGTATGTGATTGTAGAAGCCGCAGGTGAAGAGTGTGGCGGTCTCCATGTCGACGGCCATGGCGCGTGTGGAGCGAAGGTAGGTCTTGAAGCGCTCGTCGTGTTCCCAAACACGGCGGTTTGTGGTGTAGACGGTGCCTGTCCAATAGTCTTGCGAGGCATCGCGCAGGGCGGTACTGACGGCGCGCTGTAGCATAAAGGCTGGCAGAGCGGGCACTTCGGCTGGGAAATAGTCGCTGCTGGTTCCCTCGCCGCGTATACCAGCGAGTGGCAGGATGTAGTCGCCCAGGCGGGTCTTGTCGCTGATGCCGCCGCACTTGCCGAGGAAAAGGCAGGCTGCGGGCGAAACGGCGCTGAGCAAGTCCATAATCAGCGCGGCATTGGGCGAACCGATGCCGAAGTTTATCATCGTGACACCTTCGGCTGTGGCGCATCGCATCCCGCTCTCCATGCTTGCGGGCTGGACGTTCTTGAGTTCGCAGAAGATGTCCACGTACTTGTTGAAGTTGGTCAGCAGAATGAGTTTGCCGAAGTCCTGAAGCGGCTGCCCCGTGTAGCGCACGAGCCAGTTCTCAACGATTTCTTGTTTGGTTGTCATGGTATTGTCTATATATATAATACGGTGTGCGTCTCCGGCTGTGCCGTTTTCCGCTTTTACTTTTGGGTGCAAAGATAGTGCAAGGCGAATGCAAAGAAAAGGAACTTGTTCCGTTTTCTTTGGTGAGCCGCCGCCTATCTTCGCCGATAGGCAAAGATGTTGTGCAAGGCGAATGCAAAGAAAAGGAACTTGTTCCGTTTTCTTTGGTGAGCCGCCGCCTGTAATCCCCACGGGGTGACAGGAATGTGCTTTGTGTTTTCCTCGGGGACTTTAGCGGATTGCGGTATGAGGAAACAAAAAACGCCCCGGGGCGACGGTGCCTCGGGGCGTGATGGATGCGGGGCAGGTTTACATCACACCGCGCTTGCGCAGTTCCTGCTGCCACTTCCAGGCGCTGCTGAGGGCGTCCTCAAGGGTGTGGACGGCCTTCCAGCCGAGCACCTTGTTGGCCTTGTCGACGTTGCCCCAGACCTTCTCGATGTCGCCGGCGCGGCGCGGGGCCACCTTGTAGTTGAGCTTCACGCCCGTGCACTTCTCAAAGGTGTTGATGAGTTCGAAGACGCTGACGCCGTTGCCCGTGCCGACGTTGTAGATCTCGACGGGTTCGGTGTTCTGGCCGTTGACGATGCGCTCCATGGCGCAGACGTGTGCCTTGGCCAGGTCGACCACGTAGATGAAGTCGCGTATGCACGAGCCGTCGGGCGTGTCGTAGTCGTCGCCGAAAACGCTCAGTTGCTCGCGGATGCCGATGGCGGTCTGCGTGAGGTAGGGGATGAGGTTGGCGGGCACGCCGTTGGGCAGTTCGCCGATGATGGCCGTGGGGTGCGAGCCGATGGGGTTGAAATAGCGCAGCAGGATGGCGCTGATGGGCGCGCCGCTCTTGACGTAGTCCTGCACGATTTCCTCGTTGATCTGCTTGGTGTTGCCGTAGGGGCTCTCGGCCTTCTTGATGGGCGCCTCCTCGGTGACGGGTAGGTTCTCGGGGTCGGGCTGGCCGTAGACGGTGCAGCTGGACGAGAAGATGATGCCCTTGACGTCGTACTTCGGCATCAGTTTGAGGAGGTTGATGAGCGAGACAATGTTGTTCTCGTAATACTTCAGCGGCTGCTCCACGCTTTCGCCGACGGCCTTGGATGCGGCAAAGTGGATGATGCCTTGGATGCCGGGGTACTTCTGGAAGACGCCCTCAAGCGCGGGCAGGTCGCAGCAGTCCACCTTTTCGAAGGCGGGGCGCACGCCGCTGATTTTCTCGATGCCGTCGACAACGTCGGCGTTCGAGTTCGAGAGGTTGTCGATAATCACGACGTCGTAGCCTGCGGCCTGCAGTTCGACGGTGGTGTGCGAGCCGATGAAGCCCGTACCGCCTGTGACAAGGATTTTCTTTTTCATGGTTTTATGAAAATTAAACAGGTTGTTGTTTCATCTTGCTTACACCGCCGCGCGCCTCAGAAACTGAACTTGAAGCCCAGCGAGAGGTATTCCTTGAATTGTAGGTAGGAGTGGTCGTCCTTGCGCGCCACGCCGTCGTCGAAGCGCGGGTAGAGGAACAACGTGGTGGTGAGGTAGTCGTTAATCTTGAAGTCGATGGTGTTCTCCCACTCCACAGTGGTCTTGCTGTAGTCGGTAAACCAATAGAGGCGCGCCTTCCACGTGACGTTTTTTATGGGTGTCCACGTAGCGTTTACGGTGACGGTGGAACCGTAGTCGAGGTTGGTGTGGTGGCCTTCGTCGATGCCGAAACTTTTGGCCAATTTCCAGCGTCCCACATACTTGTAGTCGGCGGCTAAAGGGGAGAGTGTAGCTTCAACGTTGAAGTTCTTGACGTTGAGCTTATAGGTCATACCGATAGAGAGCACGCTTTCGAAAGGCGACATGATGTCAGAGAACACGGTAGGGTTGTTGCTCTTATACCCACGATAGAACTGTGTCCACGATTGGAGCATGGTGGTGTAATACCAGTGCTTGCTGGCCTGGAGTCCGAGCTTGTTGGTCATGCGCAGCAGGTCGTTGTTGGTCTTATACTTGTGTATCGTGTCGGACTTGGACGAATAAAAGCCCAGCTTCATCTCCAGTTTGTTCGTAAAAGTGAGTTTCCGCTTGTTGTCGTAGTTGGCCTCCAGCACAGCATTGGCCAAAAAGGAGTTGTTGCTCTCGCCGCCTTTGTACCAGTTCTCAGAGATGTAGTTCTGCATGAACTGTAGAGACAGGTCGGCCTTGAACTTCCAGAAGTTGGGTCGGTAGACGGCCACGTGCCAGTCGGGGCGCACCAGTTCTTCGGGTTCGTTCGGCTGTGCCGACACTGGGTCTATGCGGACTACGGGTGCAGACGGGCGTGTGGCGGGGCGAGGCTGAGTGGGTGTGGGTTCGGAGGAAACCGTCGGCGTTTCGTGCTTGGCGAGATAGGGATGGGCTGTATAGACGTTGAGCAGCGCGCGGTCGATGGCTCTTGCGCGCACCACTTGAGGGTCTGTGGTGCCATAGGTTGGTTCTGTACGCCCGATGGTGCGGTGCAACGTGCCAGGTTCCAATGTGGGGGAGGCGAACAGGGCGGCATAGTAGGGGTTGGAAAGCGTGTCGCTGCCCGTATAATGCCAACGGCGATAAGCGTGTGTGAGCGAGTCGAGACGCGCCGTGTAGCGTATGGCGGTTTGGTATACCTCCAAGTCGGCAGCCCCGATGCCGTAGGCGGTGTCGCCTGTAACGGTGTCGGCTACGATGACCGTGCGTGCCATACGGTTGGTTCGCGCGGCTATGCGGCGTGTATTATACTGCGCCAGAAGTGCCAGCGGCAGCAATGCAATGATAATAAGGAAGGAAAAACGCTTCATTATCAGCTGTAAGGACTGCAAAGGTAGTGTTTTCCCTAATTATCGCAGTGCCTTTGGTCTCGTTTTGTCGCTACAAGCGCTGCAAAAACGCTTTTCTTGCGCCTTCGCGCGCGCGTTACGCGTATAATTCGGTCGGAAAGCGTAACTTTGCGCCCGATTGTGCGCAGTCCTTGCGCCTTTTCCCGTTTTTTTTCGCAGCAACTTATTTTTTCTTCCAAACACACCCCACTCAACGTGAGCGCAACCAAGTACATCTTCGTCACCGGCGGCGTGGCCTCATCCCTGGGCAAGGGAATCATCTCGGCCAGCATCGGAAAACTCTTGCAGGCACGCGGCTTCAACATCACCATCCAGAAGTTCGACCCCTACATCAACATCGACCCCGGAACCCTCAACCCCTACGAGCACGGCGAGTGCTACGTCACCGACGACGGCAAGGAGACCGACCTCGACCTGGGACACTACGAACGCTTCACGGGCATACGCACCACGGCCTACAGCAACTACACTACCGGGCGCATCTACCAGAGCGTCATCGACAAGGAGCGGCGCGGCGACTACCTCGGCAAGACCATACAGGTCATCCCCCACATCACCGACGAAATCAAGCGCTCGATGCTCTTCCAGGGCAAGCGCTCGCACTTCGACTTCGTCATCACCGAGATTGGCGGCACCGTGGGCGACATCGAGAGCCAGCCCTTCCTCGAAGCCATACGCCAGCTCAAGTGGGAGCTGGGCGGCGACGCCCTCTGCGTCCACCTCACCTATGTGCCCTACCTCGCCGCCGCAGGCGAGCTGAAGACCAAGCCCACGCAGCACAGCGTCAAGGAGCTCCAGAGCCTGGGCATCCAGCCCGACGTCCTCGTGCTGCGCACCGAGCACGAACTGTCGCAGGGCCTGCGCCGCAAGGTGGCCAACTTCTGCAACGTGGCCCCCACCGCCGTCTTCCAGAGCAAGGACCGCCCCACCATCTACGAGGTGCCCCTGCGGATGCAGGAGCAGGGTCTCGACGCCGAAATCCTGCGCCTCTTCGGGATGCCCGTCGGCGAGACGCCGGGGCTGGGCCCGTGGCGCAGTTTCCTGGAACGCCGCAGCCGCGCCACCGAGGAGGTGCACATCGCCCTCGTGGGCAAATACGACCTGCAGGACGCCTACAAGAGCATACTCGAAAGCCTCTCGCAGGCCGGCACCTACAACGACCGCAAGGTCAAGACCCATTTCGTGAACAGCGAGAAACTCACCCCCGATAACATCGACGCCGAACTCGGCGCAATGGACGGCCTCGTCGTCTGCCCGGGATTCGGCCAGCGCGGCACAGAGGGCAAGATACTCGCCGCCCGCTACGGACGCGAGCACGACGTGCCCACCTTCGGCATCTGCCTGGGCATGCAGATGATGGTCATCGAGTTCGCCCGCGACGTCCTCGGCCTCGACGAAGCCAACAGCGTGGAGATGAACCAGTCCACGCCCCACAACGTCATCGACCTGATGGAGAGCCAGAAGAACGTCACCAACATGGGCGGCACGATGCGCCTGGGCGGCTACCCCTGCCGCCTGCGCGAGGGCAGCCGTGTGCGCGCCATCTACGGCCAGGACGAGATACGCGAACGCCACCGCCACCGCTACGAGTTCAACAACGACTACCTCGCCGACTACGAGCGCGCCGGGATGCAGTGCACGGGCGTGAACCCCGACACCGGGCTGGTAGAAATCGTCGAAATCCCCACCCTGCGCTGGTACATCGGCACGCAGTTCCACCCCGAGTACTCCAGCACCGTCCTCAAGCCCCACCCCCTCTTCCTCGACTTCGTGCGGGCGGCGATGGAGCGCAAGGCGAAAGCCTGAACCGCCCCGCCGTTGTGTTTGCGGCTGTAGCGCAGCCGCCCCAACGCCCCCACCACACCCCGAACACCCTAAACACCACCACTCCAATGGACAGAAACACCGTCATCGGCCTCATACTCATCGTGCTTGTGCTCTTCGGCTACAGCTACCTCACACAGCCCACGCCCGAGCAGCAGGCCGCACAACAGGCCGCACAACAGGCCCAAGAACCTAAGAACCCACAAACCCAGCAAGCCGCCGCCACACCCCTCCCCGCCGACACCGCCGGCCTCTTCGCCTCTAATATCGCCGACAAGGGCGAAAACGTCGTGCTACAGAACGACAAACTCCGCCTGACGCTCAACACGCTCGGCGGCGCTGTGGCCAAGGCCGAACTGCTCGGCTACAAGAGCTACGCCGACTACCGCAGCGGGGCCGACCGCGCCCTGACACTCTACAACGACAGCGACGCGCGCACCGAGTTTGTCTATGAGCTCAAGCAGCAGAACCTCAACACCGCGCAGTACGCCTTCACCCTGGCCGAGCGCACCGACACGTCCGTCACCCTCGCACTGGCCGACAGCGCGGGACGCACCGTAACCCACACCTACACCCTGCCGCGCGGCTCCTACCTCGTGCGCCTCGACATCCGCGCCACCGGCCTGCAAAACTACCTGCCCGCCAAGGCAGCCGCCTTGCGCTTCAACTGGAGCGACCGTGTGCGCCAGCAGGAGAAAGGCTTCTACTTCGAGAACATGTACTCCACGCTGACCTACCGCTCCGAGGAGGAAGGCACCGAGAAACTCAAGGAGCAGGGCAATGACGACGAGAGCGTCACCGAACCCGTCGACTGGATTGCCTTCAAGAACCAGTACTTCTCCAGCCTCGTCATCGCGCAGGACGCCTTCAAGGACGTGCGCCTGGCCAGCAAGCAGGAAGAGGAGGGCAGCGGCTACCTCAAGCACTACGCCGCCGAGGCCGCCCTCCAGCTCGACCCCAGCGGCGCCAAAGCCACCACCCTGCAATACTACTTCGGCCCCAACCGCTACCTCGACCTCAAGGCCCTCAACGGACAGACCGTCGGAGGCAAAGACCAGGACTTGCAGGAACTCGTCTACCTGGGCTGGCCGCTCTTCCGCTGGATTAACCGCTTCTTCACGCTCTACGTCTTCGACTGGCTCACGCGCCTGAACCTCCACATGGGCCTCGTGCTGCTCATCATCACCCTGCTGCTGCGCGCCATCGTCTACCCCACCACGCGCAAGAGCTACCTCAGCTCCGCCAAGATGCGCGTGCTCAAGCCCAAACTCG
The DNA here is from genome assembly GCA_017933995.1 of Bacteroidaceae bacterium. Lineage (GTDB taxonomy): Bacteria > Bacteroidota > Bacteroidia > Bacteroidales > Bacteroidaceae > Alloprevotella. The sequence continues at coordinate 10,906 of JAGBKI010000013.1, forward strand.
AAGAAATCAACCAGAAGTACCCCGGCCAGGAAAACGCCCTCAAGCGCCAGCAGGAGCAGATGAGCCTCTACAGCCAGTACGGCGTGTCGCCGATGGGCGGCTGCCTGCCGATGATCATACAGATGCCCATCTGGATTGCCATGTTCAACTTCGTGCCGAACGCCATCGAACTGCGCCAGCAGTCCTTCCTCTGGGCCGACGACCTCAGCACCTACGACGACATCCTCTCCTGGACGGCCGACCTCCCGCTCATCGGCAACCACCTCTCGCTCTTCTGCATCCTCTTCTGCGCCACCAACCTCGTCTACAGCTACATGTCCATGCGCCAGCAGCGCGACCAGATGAGCGGCGAGCAGGCGCAGCAGATGAAGGTGATGCAGTGGATGATGTTCCTCATGCCGCTGTTCTTCTTCTTCATGTTCAACAAGTACAGCGCCGGCCTCAACTACTACTACTTCATCTCCCTGCTGGCAGGCGCGCTGACCATGTGGTACCTGCGCCGCACCACCGACGACGAGAAACTGCTGGCCAAACTCGAAGCCAACTTCAAGGCGCGCAAGGCCGACCCCAACCGCAAGCCCACCGGCCTCGCCGCCCGCCTCGCCGCCCTACAGGAGCAGCAGGAGGAACTCCGCAAGAAACAAGAACGCTTCAAGCGCAAGTGAGCCATTGTGCTCCAAAGGATAACCCGCCGAAGGCACAAAGCCGTCGGCGGGTTTTTGCGTCTGTGTCCGCAGGAGCCGCAAAGGAGGATTGTCAGGGCAGGCGGTAGAAACTCATGGCGCGTGTACCGACGGCCAAAATGGTGCCATCGGCTACAAGAGCGGCCAGGCGACGGCGCGCGGTGCTCACGGTGAGACCTAACGTGGCACGCAGTTCGTCGAAACTCACCCTTTCGCGTCCCGTTAGCGTCTCGATGACGATGCGGCGAACTTGCGTGTCGTCCAGCAGCGCAGAGCGGTGGGCCGATGTGTGGCGCGAGGTGAACGAAGCATGGCTCAAGCGGTGCATCAGTTCGCGGCAAGGGCGGAAAAGCACGCCACGCACGCAGGCATCGTGGAGCATAGGACGCCCGTTCTTGTCGTTGCGCACCTCGCCGCCCACGCTGACGCTGAACGTGCCCAGCCCGTCGAGTTGCACACTCTCGCCGTCAAGCAGCGCGTCGGCCATGTAGTCGGTCAGCGCTGCAAGCACCAGGCGTATATCGCCCCTGGTGGCAGTTGTGGCGCTTTCGATGCGACGTGCCAAGGCGTCCGTCGTGCGCCGTCCCGTTGTAATGGGGCGCGGAGTGAGCTTCTTTTCGCCTGCGGCGATTCCAGAAGTCTCGTAAAGGGCGTAGTGGATAGACATAGCGGGGTAGGGGAGTAGGGGAGTTAGGGTTAAACCATTAGCGGACACATTGTGTGTGCGGCCGTGCTGCGCATTGCGGACAAGGGACGCGGCAGCTGCACCCAAAGAGCGCAGAGGTTGCACTCCAAAGGCGTAGCACCCGCACCTATATGGCGCGACATCTGCACCCAAATGGCGCGTCACCCGTACTTAATGCCCTCGGAAGCCGCACCCAGCGCCTTCGTATGCCGCACTCTACGCCTGCAAAGATAGTACTTTCAGAGAAAACTACGTGCGTGGTGCAAGATTTTCATGCGCGTGATGTCAGATAATCATACACATGGTTATATAAAACTACGTGCATGGTTTTTATCTAAAGTGCGTCCTTGAAACCCCTTTAGCCGCACTTCCAAAGACCTTGAGTGGGTCTCCCGGCGGCCTGATACCCCGATGAAGATGCTGCCGGGCAGTCCGTAATACGTGAAAAACGCTGTCATTCCTTTGCCCGCCGCCGGGGATGTGCTACCTTTGCCCCGTCTTCCCGCCCCACACCGCGCAGAAGCCTGCCGTGGGAGGGAGGGAACGACAATACATATTAAGGCGTTTACTTCGACGCTTTGTTCTTGACTCTTCGAACTTCGCAACTTCTGAATATCGTCAAAGACAAAGCAACGGTAGATGTCCCTGTGTGGTATGATACTGACATACTCCATAATATATTATGGGGTGGTATATCATATTGGCGTGGGCTTCTGCGTTGCTCGTTTCGACGATATGGGCAATGCGAAGGCCTTGAAGAGTGGAACGGGTAACACAAGTTCCACGCTTTTTTGTATTCTGCCCGCACACCGATGTTCCACCCCAAAACGCCCTCGCCTATGAATAGCTCCCCATAGCCCTTAATCCGTAAATGCAACCTATGGGCTTTGTAAGTCCCACCCATGCGCCCCGTAAGTGCCACTTACATTCCTGTTTTCCGCATCCACAAAAAACTTCACTCAAAAACTTTCACAATGAAAAGACATTTACTTCTCATACTTCTTGCCGCCACATTCGTTCTCGGCTCGTGGGCGAAAGGGACGAAGATTGATGGCATATACTATGTACTTGACAGCAGTACCAAGACCGCAAGCGTGACGTACACAGGAATATCCCTCAACTACAATTCCTACAATGGCAGTGTCAACATTCCCTCGTCAGTCATCTACGACGGTACGCAATATACAGTAACTGGCCTTGAAAAGTATGCCTTCTATGGCTGTGCCAATCTTATCAGCATTACCATCCCCAACTCCGTGTCCAGTATCGGATTTGATGTGTTCGAAGGTTGTTCGGGGCTTACGAATATAACAGTCGCAGACGACAATCCTTTCTATGATTCCAGAGAGAACTGCAACGCCATTATTGAAACGAGTAGCAATACGCTTATCGCAGGCTGTCAAAACACGCTCATTCCCAAATCTGTGACCAGCATCGGGGACTTTGCGTTCAGTGTCTGCTCCAGCCTCACGAGCATTACCATTCCCAGTTCCGTGACTACTATTGGATACGGAGCGTTTGTTAAGTGCTCTGGCCTTACGAGCGTCAACATCCCCACTTCCGTGACAAGCATCGGAAATGCTGCGTTCAGTTACTGCACCGCCTTAGCCGACATATACGCACAGCGCGCCGTCCCAGACGGGTACACCGCCGAACTAAGTGCGTTTTATAACGTCCCCACCTCCACCTGCATCCTCCACGTACCTGTCGGTAGCAAGAATGCATACGCAAACACAAAGCCTTGGAGTAACTTTACCAATATTGTAGAAGAAGATCTTACGCCCGTCAAAGAAGTTTTGTTTAACATACAAGACGAATCCGTGTCGGGCTACTACGACCTGCAAGGCCGCTGCGTCGCACAGCCTCAGCGCGGGCAGGTTGTCATCGTGCGCCACTCGGACGGCACGAGCAGCAAGGTGATGGCGAGATAACACCCGCCGCCAGTACACAAAATCGGCCATTATATAGTCGCGTAGCGACGATATAGGTTAGGCGGGGGTGTACCCCCCTGCCTAACCTATGCCGCCCCTAACGGGGCTTTGGTTGGCCTAATGTCCGATTGGGGTTTATCCAAATCGGACATTAGAACCTACAGCAGCGAAATTATACGTTTGTAGACGTGCGGAGAACGGCCTGAAAGGCCAGCAAGCAATCAGCCCGGGGCAGCGCCCTGGGAAGGCGGCACACACATAATCCGCCCTGTAAGGGCAAAAGCATTTATATTTGAACGCTTTTGCCCTTACAGGGCGCATATATCACTCATCGCACCCAGGGCGTTGCCCAGGGCAGGTTGCTTATCAGCCTTTCAGGCCGTTCCTTGCGGCAGGATTACGGCAGGAGGAACTTCCTGCCGCCGACGATATATACGCCCGCTGCGGGGAAGGAGACGGGGCGGCCTTGGAGGTCGTAGATCATTGAAGATTGACCATTGACCATTGACCATTTGCTGCCAGATACGGCAGTCACATCGGCGGGGACGAAGCGGAAAAGGTTGCTGTAGTTGGCGGCCAGGCCGAGGGTGTTGCTGTAGGCGTCGAACGTGCCCGCGCGGAGCAGCACCAGCGTGCCGTCGGTGGTGCCGTTGCTGCGCTTGGCGGCCATATAGAACGTTTCGGCGAGGGTGGCGTCGGCGCTGGTGAGCTGCCAGTCGCAGTAGGTGGCGTTGTAGGTGGCGAGCAGGCCCTTGTTGCTGTTGTAGCCGCCCGACGAGCCGCCGCGCCAGATGAGATAGCTGCCGTCGGTGCGCGCCACGAAGTTGTATTTGCCACCGGCGAGGCTGTCGCAGCGGAAGATGGCGGCATCGCCGAGCGTGGCGGGGTCGGTGTCCGCGTTGGCAGCGGCGAGCGTGCCGTCGCTGACGAAGAGGGGATAGGTGGTGCCGTCCTGCTGCACGTTCACGAGGTGATACCAACCGCCGTCAGCGGGCAGGCCGGGAATGACGGGGTGGAGTTCTTCGTAGGGGACTTCCTCGATGCGGTACTTACAGCCCGTGTCGCTGGTGTTGGTGCCGTTGCCCCAGTTGTAGACCTTGTAGCCGCCGCTGGCCGCGCTGCTGCTGAGGTTGGTCTGGTTGAGCTGGCAACTGTTCAGCGTGGAGGTGATGATGAAGTAGCCCAGTTCGTCGGCGGGGGCGAGCGACCAACCGGCGGTGGGCTGCGACGCGCGCGTATATAATACGGTGTTGTAGGTGCTGGCGGGTGAGAGGTAGGTGCCGTCGGCGTAGTTCACGATGTCGTAGGTGCCGTCGGTGCGCAGGCGGAACGTCCAGTAGGACGCCTGCGTGGGCGCAGCGATGCCCGCCGCCTCGCCGCCCGCGCCGTTGGAGGTGCAATAGCGCGAGCCGCGCAGGGGCGTGTAGAGCACATAGACGTGTTCTTCGCCGTCGGTTGTGGCCAGTGGCTGGTTGAGTTCGGTTGTGGCGAGGGCGGACTTGAAGCCATCGAAGGCGGTCTGCAACTGCGCCTTTTGGGCTTCGCGCTCGTCGGCACTGAGGGCTTCGCCGAGCGTGACCTTGACGTCGGCCACGAGGGCAAGGAGTTCGGCGGCACTGGTAGTGGGGTAATAGCCGGGCGCGTCGCCGGTGACAGAAAGGACGTAGCGGTTTATCTCGCTGATGAGCGTGGCCACCTGTTCGGCGGCGTCGTCAAGGCACTGGTTGGGCGAGTAGGTGATGCCGTCGAGGGCGTGACGTCCGTCGGGCGTGGTGAGTACGAAGGTGAACATCCACTTGTTGAGGCGCACGCCGTTGGCCGTGACGTAGGGCAGTTTGAGGAACACCTTGTTCCAGCCCTTGCGCAGCGTCACTTGCAGGGGTTCGCGGGCGGTGAGGTTCTCGTTGAGCAGGTCGGCCTCGGCGTTGATGGTGCGCCCGGTGTTTCCCCACGCTGGGGGCAGCAGTTCTTCGCCGTTGAGCCACAGGCGCGAGCCCTTGCGGTCCCACTGCCCGGCGTCGGGGGCTTGGTCGTTCTCGGAGCGTCCGTAGTTCTGGAACTCGACGAGCGCGCCGGCGGTCTGCTCCTCGGGCGAATAGACGTAGGTCCAGGCGTAGGCGGTGTGGTTCAGCGCGGGATTGGTGTAGTAGGAGGGGACGGTGGTGCCCCAGGTGTGGCGCAGATAGATGCCCGCGCCCGTGGCCATGCCAGTGGCGTAGGTCTGGCCGTTGTAGGCGAAGGCGTCGGGCAGGAGGTCGTCCGTGCTCTCCTCGGGCGGGAAGACGGCCTGCGCGTCGCCGCCGTTGGGGAAGGCGTCGGTGATGCGCCAGCGCACGTCGGTCTGCCGCACATACGGCACCGGCTCGTCGGCCAGCCACGTGTCCTTATAATAAAGGAAACGCCGCTCCCAGTCGCAGAACTCCTCGTACTCCTCGCCGCTGTTGGGCAGCGTGGTGCCGCCCGTCTCGATGTACTGCCGCCCGCCGCCCATCCAGCCGCGCTCGGCGGTGGCGAGGGCGTTGGCGAAGAGGTTGTTCTGCGCGATGATGTCGGTCTGGCCGGGCGTCTTGCGGTCGTTCCACACGGCGGTGATGGCACCCGCTAATTCCGCGCTGCCGCGCTCGGCGTAGTAGATGTTGCTCTTGTAGATGCCCACCAGGTCGGCAAAGACGTCGAAGTGGTTGACGTAGTTGTAGCGGCAGTCGATGTTGGGTACGCCGTCAATCTTCTTGCCCGACGTGCTCCACATCTCGGTCATATCGATGTAGGGCAGCGTGGCGGTGCTGATGCTCACGCCGCTGATGGGGTTCCACACGATGCAGCGGCGGCCCAGCTCGTCGTGGATGTACTGCGACATCTCGTTGACGAAGGCCGCCGTGGTGCCGGCCTCGTCAGCCCCCATGTGGATGTAGGGCGCCAGGGGAAAGGCGGTGGCCAGTTCGCCAAGCAGCGTCTTCAACACCGCACGCCCTTGGTCGCTGCTCATCGTGAAGCCCATCGTGGAGGTGAACGTGGCGGAGTGGCCGGGCATGTCTATTTCGGGAATGACGGTGATGCCCCGGCTGGCGGCGTAACGCTCAAGTTCGGTGCACTGCGCCTGCGTGTAGTAAAGGCCGGGGAAGCGGGTCATGTTGGCCGCGCTGTTGAGGGCGGGAAACGCCTTCGACTCGAAGCGGAAGCCCTGGTTGTCGGTCAGGTGCCAGTGGAACACGTTCACCTTGAAGCGCGCCAGGAGGTCTATTTCCTTCAGCAGTTCGTCGAACGTGATGAACGAGCGCCCCACGTCGTGCATAAAGCCGCGCAGTTTGAAGGCGGGATAGTCGGTCACCTCGACGCTGGCGATAGCCGTGCCGCCGGTGGCGTCGGCAAGCTGGCGCAACGTTTGCGCGGCGCGGATGACGCCGGTGGGCGAGGCGGCGGTGATGGCGATGGCGTCGGGGGTGACGCTAAGCCGGTAGCCCTCGTTGGGGAAGGCGGCTAGAGTGTAGTCGAACGTGCCGAGGTCGGCGTCGCTCACCAGCCGGACGCTGACCGTGACGGCTGCATCGTCGTCGGTGGTGAAGAGGGCGGCGAGCAGTTCGCAGTCCGTCGGGTCGTCAATCTTCACCGCGCGGCCCAGGGCGAACGACGTGCCGTCGGCGGTGATGCGCTGCGGTTTGGGCATCAGCACCCCCACGGCCTCGCTGGGCGACACTTGCGCCTGCGCCGCCAAAGCCACGGTGAGTAGGGCGAGAAAGATGGTAAGTTTTTTCATATATGCTGTTATTTTGGTAGGTATAGCGTTTGCGTGTAGCGCTTTTAGCCCAATGCCTGCTCGGCGTGGTAGGAGGAGCGGACGAGGGGGCCGCTCTCGACGTGGGTGAAGCCTTGGGCGAGGGCGTAGTCCTTATATTCGGCGAAGCGGTCGGGGTGGATGTATTCGGCGACGGGGAGGTGGCGCGAGGTGGGCTGTAGGTACTGGCCGATGGTCAGGAGGGTGCAGCCGGTGTGGCGGATGTCGCGGATGAGTTCCTGGACTTCATCGGGCGTCTCGCCGAGGCCCACCATAAAGCCGGTCTTGACGGGGAAGCCCGCCGCTGCGGCGTGGGTGAGCACTTGCAGGCTGCGTTCGTAGCGCGCCGCGCTGCGCACGGCGGGGGTGAGGCGGCGGGTGGTTTCGACGTTGTGGCCGAAGACGTCGGGACGGGCGGCGAGCACGGTGTCGAGCAGGTCGGTGCGCCCCTGGAAGTCGGGCGTGAGTACCTCGATGCGCACGCCGGGGCAGGTGCGGCGTATGGCTTCGATGGTGGCTGCCCAGTGTGCGGCGCCGCCGTCGGGCAGGTCGTCGCGGTCAACAGAGGTGATGACGGCGTAGCGCAGCCCCATCTTTTGCACGCTGTCGGCCACGCGCTGTGGCTCGCCGGGATCGAGGGGCAGGGGGCGCCCTGTGCGCGTGTTGCAGAAACGGCAACTGCGGGTGCAGGTGTCGCCGCCAATCATCAGGGTGGCCGTGCCGCGCCGCCAGCAGTCGCCCCGGTTGGGACAGAGGCCGCTCTCGCAGATGGTGTGCAGCCCGGCGCTGCGTATAGCCTCGCCGGTGTCGGCGTAGCGGTCGCGCGCGCTGATGTCGATGCGCAGCCACTCGGGCTTGGGCGTGTGGGCAGGGCGGGGGAAGAGCAGGCGGGTGAGTTCGCGGGCGGTGAGGCCGCGCACGACGGCGGGCAGGTCGATGCCGTCGAGCACGGCGCGCACGTTGCGCTTGTTCCAGGCTGTGCCGCGCAGGGGGCGCAGCACGGCGCCGTCAATGTCGCCCAGCAGGAAGTAGTCGCCCATCAGGTTGATGTTGCGTATGCGCTCGTTCTTCACCTCGACGTAAGCCTCGACGTGGCCTACGCCCTCGATGCGCCCGCGCCGCTCGACGGTGTACTTGGGGTTGTGGCCGTAAACGAAGTCATCGGAGGCCAGCGTCTTCTCAATCTCTGCCACGCGGGCGAGGTCGTCGGCGGTGAGGGTGCGCGCCTGGTCGCCGCAGACGTAGCGGCGCGCGCGGTCGATGAAGTCGGGTATGGAGAGGCCGGTGTAGGGGCCTGCGTTGCCCACACGCTGGCGGACGGAGGCGACGCCCTTGCTGGCCAGTTTCTCGGCGGGCGGCGTGAGGGTGCGCTCCAGCGTGGCGAGGTCGGTGGCGTAGAGCAGGGAGTTGTGCATCACGCAGCGGTCGCCCATGCGGTAGAAGGCGGCTCCGGCCACTTTGTGCCCGTCGATGAGGATGTCGTTGCGCCCGGAGAGTGTGGCGTCGGCCCCGGCGTGGCGCAGGATGTCGGCTGTGAGGCCCATATAGCGCGTGAAGGCGGTGGCCGCGTCGGTGTCGGAGTGTATGTAACTGAACTGTAGGCAGCCGTCGTCGGCGTAGATGCACCCGCCGCCGCTCTTGCGGCGGAAGATGCGCACGTCGTGGCTGCGGCAGTAGTCCACGTCGACCTCGCCGCGCACCAGCTGGTTGCGCCCCAGCATCACGGTGGGCGGCACCTGCCAGATGAAGAAATAGTCGTCGTCGCGGAAGTTGGCGGCGACGTATTCCTCGACGGCGAAGAAGAACGGCAGGTCGCGGCGCGTGGTGGCGGGGGGGAGGAGGAGGTAGTTCATACGTTAAACAATAGACAATAAACATTGTGCAATAGACAATAAACAATAAGAAACATCTGTGGTGCTGCCCAATGTTTATTGTCTATTGTTTATTGTTAATTGTACAAGGCGGTGTGCGTCGGTGACGTTTTCGACGGCGCGGAGGCGTTTGCAGATGTCGGCGATGTCGCTGCGGTGGCCGACGCTGATGTCGATGTCGCCCTGGAAGACGCCGTCGGCTGTGTCGAGCGTGATGCGGTGTATGGGGTACTGCTCCATGCCTTTGAGCACGTCGGCTATGGCATAGAGTACGCCTTTGTCGTCGATGCCGGTGATGTGGATGGTGGTGCGGAAGGGGTGCTGGCGGTGGAGGTCCCACGTGGCGGCGAGGATGCCCTTGCCGTGCTGCGCCTTGAGTTGTGTGGCCACTTCGCAGGCGCGGTGGTGGAGTTCGACGGTGTCGGCGCCGGGGGCGAGGTAGCCCACTATATTGTCGCCGGGTATGGGGTGGCAGCAGTCGGCCACGGTGCAGTGTTCGAGGGCGTCGTCGGTGACGGTGAAGACGGCCTTGGGGTTGATGGCCTTGATGAAGTCGGACGCCTCGGCGGGCGCGGCGTCGTTCACCTTGGCGTGGATGAAAGGCACGAAGCGCTTCCAGCCCTTGTGGTGGCGTCGGCCACGGAGGTAGTAGGCGGCCTCGTCGTCGAGGGTGGTCTCACCACGGGCGATGCCCAGGTAGAGTTCGGCGGGCGTGTGGAAGCCGTAGTAGGTGAGCAGGCGTGTGACGCGCGAGGTCGTGACCTGCTGGCCCTTTCCTTCGAGCCACTGGCGCAGCTGGCGCTCGCCCTGGCGTGCCAGTTCGCGGTTCTGGCGGCGCAGGATGGCCTGCAACTTGGTGCGCGCCTTGGCGGTGGTGGCGCAGGCCAGCCAGTCGGACTCGACGTGTTGCGAGGCACTGGTCATCACCTCCACCTGGTCGCCGCTTTTGAGGACGTGGCCGCGCGATACGAGTTTGTGGTTGATTTTTGCGCCGAAGCAGTGGGTGCCGAGCGTGGTGTGGATGCTGAAGGCGAAGTCGAGCACGGTGCTGCCAGCGGGCATGGTGCGCAGTTCGCCCTTGGGCGTGAACACCATAATTTCGCGTGCGTAGAGGTTGAGTTTGAAGGAGTCGAGGAAGTCGAGCGTGTCGGGCTGTGGGTCGTCGAGGATTTCCTTGATGGAGTTGATCCAGCGTTCCAGTTCGCTGTCGTCGAAGGCGCCTATGGCTTCCTTGTACTTCCAGTGGGCGGCGAGGCCGCGCTCGGCGATGTCGTCCATGCGCTCGGAGCGTATCTGCACCTCGACCCAGCGGCCCTTGTCGTCGCCCTTCTTCATGTAGGTCTGGTGTATGGCCTGGTATCCGTTCGACTTGGGGTTGTTCACCCAGTCGCGCTCGCGGTTGGGGTGGTGGGTGTAGTTGGCGTTGATGACACCGTAGATGAAGTATATCTCCTCCTTCTCGCGCTCCAATTCCTTGGGGCGGAAGACGACGCGGACGGCCAGGAGGTCGTACACCTGGTCGAAGTCGATGTGCTGGCGGCGCATCTTCTTCCACACGGAATAGGGACTCTTGATGCGCGAGGTGATGGTGAAGTGGTAGCCCAGGCGTGTGAGCGAGCGGCTGATGGGTTCGGTGAAGTCCTGGAACGTGCGGTCGATTTCGCCCCGTGCGGCCTCGATTTTGCGGGATATGTCGGCGTACTCGTCGGGGTGCTCGTACTTGAAGCAGAGGTTTTCGAGTTCGGTCTTTATCTTGTTGAGGCCGAGGCGGTCGGCGATGGGCGCGTAGATGTACATCGTCTCACCGGCGATTTTGTACTGCTTGGCGGGCGGCATCGAGGCGAGGGTGCGCATGTTGTGCACACGGTCGGAGAGTTTGATGAGGATGACGCGCACGTCGTCGCTCATCGTGACGAGGAGTTTCTTGAACGTCTCGGCCTGCGCTGAGCCTCCGTCGGCGAAGACGCCTCCGCTAATTTTGGTGACGCCCTCGACGATGTTGGCCACCTTGACGCCGAAGAGGTTGGCGATGTCCTCGTAGGTGTAGTCCGTGTCCTCGACAACGTCGTGGAGCAGGGCGGCGCAGATGCTGGTGCTGCCGAGGCCGATTTCCTCGCAGGCCACTTGTGCGACGGCTATGGGATGGAGGATGTAGGGCTCGCCGCTTTTGCGCGTGACGCCTTTGTGCGCCTGCTTGGCAAAGTTGAATGCTTTGGTGATGATGTCGGTCTTGCGGCGGTGGGAGGAGGCGAGGTAGGTGTCGAGCAGGTGCTGGAAGGCGGCCTGTATCATATCCTCGTTGCGTGCTTCCTTTTCAGCGGGGGAGAGGTCGGGGACGGGAGGTATCGTGTCGTTCATGGCAATAGAGGATCTTGTGGTTAGCGTGCGGTTTGCAGTGGGGGCGTGTCGTCCTCGAATGTAAAAAAAGGGAAGTTCTTAGGTCTTGGCAGCGGGTGCGACGCGGTCGGGTTTGCCCCAAGACCTAAGAACCGATGAGGGGGTGGGGGGCGGGATCACTTTTTGCTGGATCCGGCTTTCCCTGATTTGGCTTGGGCTGGGCGGGCTGGGGTTGTGGCCTGCTTGCCACGCGTGCCGCTACTTGCCGACTGGGTCTGCTGCTTGCCGCCTTTGCTTCCTGCTGCACTGTTCCCAGCCGAAGTTTGCTTGCCTTTGCTTCCAGCGGAACTGGCGGCTTGCTGTTGTTGCTTGCCTTTGCTTCCGGTGGAACCGGTGGCTTGCTGCTGTTGCTTGCCTTTGCCTCCGGCGGAACCGGTGGCTTGCTGCTGTTGCTTGCTTTTGCCTCCGGCGGAACCAGTGGCTTGCTGCTGTTGCTTGCCTTTGCTGCCAGCGGAACTGGTGGCTTGCTGTTGTTGCTTGCCTTTGCTGCCTGCCGAAGCGCTACCTGCTGAAGTTTGCTTGCCTTTGCTTCCTGCGGTGCCAGTGGATTGCTGCTGGCGGTTGCGCTGGGTGGTGCTGTTGCTGCTTTGCGTTTGCTGTTTACCTTGCCCAGCGGTTTGCTGCTTACCTTTTGCACCGCTTGTCCCAGTGGTTTGCTGCTTGCCTTTTGCACCGCTTGTCCCAGTGGTTTGTTGCTTGCCTTGTGCAGCGGTTTGCTGCTGGCGGTTGCGCTGCGTGGTACCGGCGTTTCCGCTTTGTGTGGCCTGTTGCTTGCTGCCCGTGTTGGCCTGCTGGCGGTTGCGTTGCGTGCCGGCACCCTGTGTAGCGGCGGGAGTCTGGGCCTGCGCGGGCGTCTTTGTCGTTGTCTGCTGGCGCGTGCGCTGGCGGTTGGTGTTGCTACCCGTACTGTTGCTGCGCTGCGCGGGGGTGTTGCTGGCGGGTGCAGATGTGGTGGAAGTGGGTGCAGCGGCGCGTGCGGTGGTTGGTGTGCTGACGGGAGCGGCTGCGCGTTGCGTTGTGGTCTTGACGGGTTGCAGTTCGCCCTCTATGCTCTCGCCCAGACTAATGGTGGTGCTGCCTTGCTGGTCGTCGTTGCCGTTTTCGGTGGGTGTGTCGGCCACTTCGACCTCAATGACTTCGCCTGCAATCGCACTGCGTTGCGTCTGTGTCTGCACAGCGGGTTGTGCGGGGGGCACCACGGCCTCTGTGTTGGCTATGCTGGGCATTGCGCTGGCTGCCATAGCGGGTTCGCCGGGCGATGCGGGTTGCTGGGTACGGGTCGGGGTGCGCGGGTTGCGTTCGCCGCGCACGCTGACTTCGGCGCGGCGCGCCAGGAGTTCGCTGGCGCGGTAGCGGTACACGTCATCGCCGTAGTCGAGGAAGGCGTGGAGTTTATCATCGGGCATTCGCAAAATGCAGGGCTGCGACTTGCCGGGTATGCGGTCAGTGCGGTACTGCGGGTTGAGCGACTTGAGCAAGTCCATGTCGATGCCCACCACGTCGGAAATCTGTCGGAGCGAAATGTCGCGGTTTATAATTATGGTGTCGGTGTCAATGGGAAAGCGCGCGCGCATAGGACAAATGCCGTGCTCGCAGTAGTAGGTCATCGCGTAGGTGGCTGCGATGAAGGCTGGCACATAGCCGCGCGTCTCTTTGGGCAGGTAGGGGTAAATCTGCCAATAGTCGCGCGCCCCGGCGCGGTGTATGGCGCGGTTCACGTTGCCTGGGCCGCAGTTGTAAGCGGCGAGGACGAGCGCCCAGTCATTATATATACGGTATAAGTCGCGCAGGAGTCGTGCGGCGGCCTCTGAGCCTTTCACGGGGTCGCACCGCTCGTCGATGACGCTGTTCACTTTGAGGCCGTACTGCTTGGCCGTGCCGACCATGAACTGCCACAGTCCGCCTGCACCTGCTGGGCTGACGGCTTTGGGCTTGAGCGCGCTTTCGATGACGGGCAGGTACTTCAGTTCGAGGGGCAGGCCGTAGCGTTCGAGTTCGGCCTCGAAGATTGGGAAGTAGAAGTTGCCCGCGCCGAGCATCACACTGACGCTTTTGCGCAGCCGCTTGGTGTAGCGGTCAATGTACTGGCGGACGATGTGGTTGTAGGGCAGTTCGATCACTGCGGGTATGCGTTGCAAGCGGTCGATGTATACGCTGTCGGGGAAAGTGGGGTCGATGTCCGTGCCATGGCAATCGTCGTCCACATAGAGGTAGGTCTTCACCTTCCAGTCGTTGAGCAGCGAATCGTAGCGGATGGTCATGCCCTGCGTCTCGTCGAACTCCACGCTGGTGCCCAGGCTGCGGTCGATGGTGACGACTTCCTGCGCGCTGACGGTTGTGGCAGAAGCGAGTAATAGGGTTGCAAAAAGAGTTTTGATACGGTTCATTGGAGTTGTTGAGGGTTGTCGTTGCGGCGGGTGCGAGTGTGCCGACGGTTTAGAAGTTCAGCCCGATGCCGATGCCGTAGCTGCTGGAGCGGCGCGCCGACACGCGGGTGTCGATTACGGCGGGTTCGATTTTGAGGCTCAGGTCGGGCGATATGTCGAAGTGCGATAGCTGGGCGTCTACGTAGGCGTCGATGACGCTGATGAGGTACACGCCGACGAAGGCGAACGCGCTCAGGTCGCGATAGCGGCGGTAGCGGTCTTTCCTGTTCTTGAATATGGTTTTGAAACGTTCCTCCTTGCCGGTGATGTCGTAGCGCGGGGGCAACATGTCAAGGTAACTGGCCGTGTTGGGGTCGTCGTCCATGATGTCGAGGTAGGCTTGTGAATAGTCGTGGTACATCTGCTGGTTCCACAACAAGGCGTAAGTGCAGCCCAAAAAGCCTCCGTAGATGATGGGCAGCTTCCAATACTTGCGGTTGTAGATTTGTCCTGCGCCGGGAAACACCAGCGCGAGCCACAGGGCGCGTGCCGGTTTGGGCTTGAACCGTGCGAGGCGCAGGTTGCGCAGTTCGCGACGGGTCAGCGTGAACGTGTCGCTCTGCACGATGCGATTGGCCTCGCCCAACATCGAGTCGAGCCGTTGCTCCAGCACGTCGGCCTCGTCGTCGGAGAGCGGCACGACGGGCAGCAACGTGTCCGCCGCTTCCGTGGGAAGGGCGGCAGCGCGCAGCGGCGCGACGATGAGAGCCATTATGGCCAGCAGGAACGGCAGGAGGCGGCGCATAGGCGGGGCGGGGTCAGCGTTTCATCTTGTCGAAGAGTGCCATGATGGAGAGCAGCTCCTCCTCGGAGTTGAACGGAATCGTGATGCGCCCGCGCCCGGCGGCGGAGCAGGTCATCTGCACCTTGGTCTTGAAGAACCCGGCGAGGCGCGCCTTGAGGGCGTTGTACTCCTCGGGCAGCCCGGCGCCTTTCTTCTTGAGCCGCTTGTCGCCGCTCTGCACGGTCTCGCCGCTGTTGAGCTGCTTGACCATCTCCTCGACCTGGCGCACGGAGTATCCGTTTTCGATGATGTCGCGGCACAGGGTGGTCTGCAGCGCGGGGTCGGCCAGCGACAGCAGGGCGCGGGCGTGTCCCTGGTCGAGTGCCTTGTCCTGGAGGGCGAGCTGCACGGGCGCGGCCAGTTTCAGCAGGCGCAGCGCGTTGGCGATGGTGGTGCGGTTCTTGCCCACCTTGTCCGACAACTGGTCCTGCGTGAGGTTGTATTGCTCTATCAACTTCTGGTAGGCCAGGGCTATTTCGATGGGGTTGAGGTCTTGGCGCTGTATGTTCTCCACAAGCGCCATTTCCATCATGTTCTCGTCGTCGGCGGTGCGGATGTAGGCGGGGATTTTGGTCAGCCCTATTTCGCGCGAGGCGCGGTATCGGCGCTCGCCGCTGATGATCTGGTACGTGCCGTCCTCGCGCTGGCGCAGCGTGATGGGCTGTATGATGCCGAACTCGCGGATGCTCTGCCCCAGTTCGGCCAGCGCGGTCTTGTCGAACTCGCGGCGGGGCTGGTTGGGGTTGGCCTTGATCTGGTCGATGGCCACCTCGTGTATGCTCGACGAGCCTGCGGTGTGGATGGTCTCCTCGGTGTGGATGAGGGCGTCGAGGCCGCGCCCCAGGGCGGGGTATTTCTTTTTGACTGGCATAGGTGTCGTGGAAGAATGTATTTATAGTAGGGAGGTTTGTGTCGGTTTCGCGTCTGGGCGGCTTGAAAGGCCAATGAGCCTACAGCCCAGCGGCAACGCCCTGGGAGGGGCGGCGCGTCGTCATCCCCCGCTCTGTAAGGGAAAAAGCACGGAACGGAACGCTTTTGCCCTTACAGGGCGCGTTCGCGGGTGTGCCGTCTTCCCAGGACGTTGCCGCTGGGCTGTGTGCTTTTGCCCTTTCAGGCCGGTGTTTGCGGGCGGGTGGTTCATTTATGTTGCGTAATCGCGTTCGATTCTATTTCGCGTTCTTTTTGATTATCTCGCGCGCCAGGGCGAGGTGGTCCTTGGCGCCGCGGCTCTCGGCGTTGTAGAGGATGACGGGCAGGCCGTGGCTGGGCGCCTCGCTGAGCTTCACGTTGCGCTGGATGACCGTTTTGAACACCAGTTCTTGGAAGTGGCGCTTCACCTCGTCGTATATCTGCTTGGCCAGGCGCAGGCGGCTGTCGTACATCGTGAGCAGGAAACCTTCTATCTCCAGCCCGGGGTTGAGTTTCTTCTTTATGATGCGGACGGTGCTGAGCAGCTTTCCGATTCCTTCCAGCGCAAAATATTCGCATTGCACGGGAATGATGACGCTGTCCGCCGCCGAGAGGCCGTTCACCGTGATGAGGCCCAGCGAGGGGGAGCAGTCTATAAGTATGAAGTCGTAGTCGTCGCGTAGCGGGGCGAGCAGATTTTTCACGATGTACTCGCGCCCGTCGAAGTTGAGCATCTCGATTTCTGCACCCACGAGGTCGATGTGCGAGGGTATGATGTCGAGGCCCTCAATCTCGGTGGTGTAGATGGCTTCGCGGGGTTCGGCCTCGCCGATGAGGCACTCGTAGAGCGAGCAGTCAATTTTGCTGATGTCTACGCCCAGCCCCGACGAGGCGTTGGCCTGCGGGTCGGCGTCGATGACCAGCACACGTTTTTCGAGCGTGGCCAGCGAGGCGGCGAGATTGATGGTCGTGGTGGTTTTGCCCACGCCGCCCTTTTGGTTGGCCAGTGCTATTATTTTTCCCATTTCGTTCCTTTTCGTTGGCGCGGGTTTGCTGCGGCTTGTGGGCGCAGCGGCGCGCATATTTTCGCGCAAAGTTACGTTTTTCTGCCCACGTGGCAAACCCTGTGCCTTAAATAGCCTTAAAAAGCGTCCGTACAGGGGCGTTTTTGCGCCCTAGCGGTGGCATACGCGGGGCTTGCGACCTGTCGCTGCGCCCTGAAAAAACGGGCGGGCAGCGCACCTCGATGCGTTGCCCGCCTGCTCTGGGGACGGTTCGTTGGCCTTAGCGTCGCCGCGCGATGCGCCAGGTGCGGACGGACGTGTGGTAGCGGGGACACGTGGGGTTGCGCACGAAGGGACTTTCGTCGTACACCTCGAGGCGCACTTCGTGGGCGCTTTCGGCGGGGAGGCGTTTGGCGTCGAGGGTGAGGGCTTCGGTGTCCTCGGCGGCCAGCGTGCCGTCGACGAACCAGCGCACGGTCTGTTTGTCGCCCGTGACGCGCCTCACGTGGTCAAGGCTGAACGTGACGCGCTCGCGCTTGGCCAGCGGTGCCAGCACGCTGTCGGCGGGCGAAGCGGCTGCAATGAGGTCGGCTTGCTCGTGGATGGCTTCTACAAGCCTTTCGCGACACACGGGGCAGAACTCCTTGCCGAGCCGTTCCATTTTGCAGTAGCGCGAGGTGTCGCTGGCCTGCGTCGGCTTGACATAGTAGGCGCCCTTGCGTCCGCCACGGTGGGGAAATACGCCCACCTCGGCCTCGCCAATCCAGCGGTGCCAGCGCACGCGGGCACTGTCGCGCACGCTGCTAAGGTTGGGCTTCTCGCCCATGTAGACATCGCCGCCAAAGTACTCGTCGGCCAGGTCGCCGAATACGTGGGCCAGTTCGTGTACATAGATTTCGCTCGCGGCGCTGTTGCACGTAGCCATCAGTATCTCCCCGCCAGCACCGCCGTACTCGTCGGTGTTGCAAAGTATGCAGGGAAACTTGCAGCGCGGAAAGTACATGCGCACGAGGTCTTTGGCGCTCTGGCTGTTCCAAGCCCCCGTGATGCGATGCACACCCCAGCCATCGAGGTGCGCACCGAAGAAAGTGCGTTTTCTGACGATGGGCAGCGTTTTTCCCTCGGGGCAAACCATCTCGCCGACGCCGTCGGTTTCTTTCCATTGCCCCGGGTGCGAAATTCCGCTCTCCTCCGACACGACGTGGAGGGCGAAAATGTTGAAGAAGTCCTTGTAGCGGTCGAATGGCGTGGTTTCGAAGAGATGGTCGGTGCAACGGCGTGCGTCGGCAGTGAATTTGGCCTGCTCGGCAGCCGTGTAGCCGTCGCCCATCACCACGATGTCGATGGCTCCGGGGCCGCTCCAGCGCAGCGTGTCGATGTCGAACGTTTGGCCGGCGAATCTGGCCACGCGTGCCTGCACGTTCTCAATCGGCTCGTCCGCTTTCTGCTCATAGCGCATCCACGACGGGCGCTCGATGTAGGTCGGTTCGATGAACTGCGGCGGCTCCGGGCGGCCGCCAGGGCCTTCTTGTGCCGCGAGGCGGCTTGTGGGGGCGAACGCGGTCAGCCCTAATGTGGCGCACAGCAAGAGGCGGCGCAGCGAAAAAGTCTTTGTTATCATGTCCGTGTGTGTTTGGTAGCGCAAAGGTACGTATTTGCCGCTTCCGCCACCGCTTCCCCGCCGCATTTAACATTTCTCCCACCCGTTTGTTGCCCGATCTGTCGCATACAAAGCCACAGGGATCTCAAGCAAATCCCCTTGAAAACCGTCCGCGCCCACACAAAAACTTTCTAAACCCACACAAATCTGCAAATTAAGCCTTAATTTGTACAAACTAAGCCTTGATTTGTACAAACTAAGCCTTAATTTGGCGAAACTTAGGCTTAATTTGCAGATTTGTGTGGGCGCAGGTGGTTTTTCAGGGGCGGAAAATGCGGGCGGATGCGGTGCAGCCGCAGGCACAACGGGCGCGCGACGGCGGCTTGGCGCAGGGGCGAGTTCGCGGGGTGGGGCAGGGGAGAGGTTTCAGGGCTTCGCGCTGTCTTTTTGCAGCAAAACCATGTGAATGAAAGAGCGATAAGAATAATAATCATTAAATTTGCGCACGAAAAGAACAAGCATGGAGAGAAAAGCCATCATACTGCTGCTGGCCATCGTGGCCTTCATCCCCCACAACACGGCTTTGCGCCCCGACATTATGGAGTGCCGCAACCTCGTCACCGCACGCGAGATTGTGCAGGACGGCTCGTGGCTCGTGCCGACGATGAACGGCGCGCTACGGCTGGAGAAACCGCCGCTCCCCACGTGGATTGCCGCCGCTGTGGAGAGCGTATGCCCCGACAGCCTGGCCATGCAGCGCGTGCCGCCCGCGCTGGCGGCGATGCTGTGGCTGCTGTTCCTCTACCTCATCGTGAAACGCCTCACGGACGACACCACAGCGCAGGTCACGGCACTGGTGTTCCTGACGTGCTACCAGGTGGTGCTGATGGGGCGCACGGCCACGTGGGACGTCTACTGCCACGCCTTTATGACCGGCGCGCTGTTCTACCTGCTACGCGGCCTGCAACGCCCCGCCGATGAACGCGCCGTGTGGGGCGACTTCGCCTGGGCGGGGCTTTTCATGGGACTTTCGTTCCTCTCCAAGGGGCCGGTGAGTTTCTTCGCCCTGCTGCTGCCTTTCGTCATCGCCGCGCCACTGGTGAGCGGCGTGTCGCTGCGCGGCAAGTGGGGCGCGCTGCTTCTCGCCGTCGTGCTGTGCATTGCGCTCGGTGGCTGGTGGTACGCGTATTTATATATAGCCCACCCCGCCGAACTGGCCAGCGTCTTCCACCAGGAGACCGGCGCGTGGGCCGACCGCAACGTGCGCCCGTGGTGGTACTACTGGCGTTTCTTCCTCGAAGCCGGCGTGTGGCACCCGTTCGTGCTCACGGCCCTGGCCTACCCGCTGTGGCGTCGCCGCCTGGCGCAGCCGCGCGCCTACACCTTCTTCCTGGCACTGCTCGTGGCGCAACTCGTGCTGCTGTCGCTGATGCCCGAAAAGAAATACCGCTACCTGCTGCCGCTGATGCCCGCTATGGCCGCGCTCACCGCCCTTGTGCTGACCCACCGCCACCGCGCCGGTTCGCCCTGGCCGCGCCGCCTGCTGCTGTTCACCGTAGGTGCCGCCGCGCTCATCGAGGTGGCGTTGCTGCCGCTGGCCGGGCGCATCTTCGGCGGCGACCAGCTGAACAGCCTCGCCCTGCTGCAACACGACGAGCGCGCCGCCAACCTGCCCCTCTACCACCCCGCCACGCAGGAGTTACGCATCGAGTCGGTCTATGCCGCCCACCGCCGCATCGCCCCGCTCGACGTGGCCGACAGCGCGTCCCTGCGGCGCGCCCTGCCCTGCATCGTCCTCGTCCATCCCGGCGACACGGCCACCCGCGCCCTGCTTGCCCGCGCCGCGCGCCCCACCCCCCTCGGCCTCTACGACGACAACCACCACCCGCCTACCGACAAGCACCACAACCCCACGATGGTGTGGGAGGCCGTGCGGGTAGAGACGGGGGAGTGAGGTGCTATTCCGATAGAATGAGAATGCGAAAGAACCGCTGTAAAGACGCTGAAAGCGTCACCCCTTCTGTAACTGTAGGTACGCGAAGTGAAACAGAGCGCACCTACAGCGGGCACACGTTTGATGAACGCACGCTGGAAGCGTGCCCCACAAGTGTTTATAGGACGCCCGTTCCCGTCGTGGGGGACGCTTTCAGCGTCCGTGGCACACCCCGCCTGCGTCGCAGGTTCGCTCCATTTCATTCCGCGAACCCGCGATTACAGAGGGGGAGACGCTTTCAGCGTCTTTATGCACAGTGAACATCAACAACAACCCGACCTTTTTTGCTTTATCATATAACATCTCTGCTACTTACCATATATTAAGACTTGTAGCAGGCAACCATAAACCCCATCACACCCCAATATGACCCAGACAGCGAAGTATGAAGTGACGATAATCGTGCCGGTGTACAACGAGGAGGACAACCTCGGGCGCGTGGAGGAGAGCCTTTCGGCGTTCCTGCCCCGGTGCGTGGCGCCGGCGTGCGTGCTGCTCGTGAACGACGGCAGCACGGACACGAGCCTGGAGAAAATCCGCGCCATCTGCGCGCGCCAGCCCCACTTCTTCTACCTCAGCAGCCGCGAGAACCACGGCCTCAGCACGGCGATGAAGGCGGGCATCGACGCGGCGGAAAGCCCCTTTGTGGGCTACATCGACAGCGACCTGCAAACCGACCCCGAGGACTTCAACGTGCTGCTGCCCCACCGCCACGACTACGCGCTGGTGACGGGCATCCGCGCCAACCGCAAGGACACCGGCTTCAAGCGTTTCCAGTCGCGCGTGGCCAACGGTTTCCGCCGCCGCATGACGGGCGACACGGCGACCGACACGGGCTGCCCGCTGAAGGTGATGCAGACGGCTGTGGCGAAGCGCATACCTTTCTTCGACGGGATGCACCGCTTCCTGGCCGCGCTGGTGTCGCTGGAGGGCGGGCGCATGAAGGAACTGCCCGTGCGCCACTACCCGCGCACGGCGGGCGTGTCGAAATACCACCTGTGGAACCGCCTGGCCGGCCCGTTCAATGACTGCTTCGCCTTCCGCTGGATGAAGAAGCGGTATATCCGCTACACGGTGGACGAGCAGTCACTCCCCAGCCCAGCAACCAACTGATTAACTGATAAACTAATCAACTGATTAACCAAGCAATGCCCGCAGCCCTTGTCTTCGCCATCGGCTTCGTCGCGCAGGGTTTCTTCTCGGCGCGTATGCTGATCCAGTGGGTGCTCTCCGAGCGCAGCCACCGGGTGGTGTCGCCCGTGCTGTTCTGGGCTTGCTCGCTGGCGGGGAGCGTGCTGCTGTGCGTGTACGGCATTCTGCGCGACGATTTCGCCATCGTGCTGGGGCAGTTCATATCGTACTATATTTATATATGGAATCTGAACATCAAGGGCGTGTGGCGGCGCGTGCCGCTCGTGGCGCGCGCGGCACTGTTCGCGCTTCCCGCCGTGGCCGCCGCCGTCATCCTTAGCGACGGCGACGCTTTCCTGGACAAGTACTTCCGCAACGACGACATCCCGCTGTGGATGCTGGTGTACGGCTCGGCGGGACAGGTCATCTTCACCGTGCGCTTCGTCTACCAGTGGTGGGTCAGCCACCGCCTGCACCGCTCGGAGCTTCCCGCCGGGTTCTGGGTGATTTCGCTGGTGGGCTGCTTCATCATCGTGAGCTACGGTGCGCTGCGCCTCGACCCCGTGCTGGTGCTGGGCCAGAGCGTCGGCTTCGTGACCTACACGCGCAACCTGATGATCCTCTACAAACAAAAACGATGAAAATACTCGTCACCGGCGCGGCCGGTTTCATCGGCAATGCGCTAACTTTGCGCCTGCTGAACGAGGGGCACGAGGTCGTGGGCCTCGACAGCCTCAACGACTACTACGACGTGCGGCTGAAACTCGCGCGGCTGGGCCGCCTGGGCCTCGCGGCCACGATGCCCGACTACGGCGCTTGGCAACGGAACGCCGACGGCACGCTGCGCTTCGTGCGCCTCGACCTCAGCGACCGCGAGGCGATGGAGGCGCTGTTCCGCGCGGAGCGTTTTGACCGCGTGGTGAACCTCGCCGCACAGGCCGGCGTGCGCTATTCGTTGCAAAACCCGCACGCCTACATCGAGAGCAACGTGGCGGGCTTTCTCAACGTGCTTGAGGGCTGCCGCCACAGCGGTTGCCAGCGGCTGGTGTACGCCAGCAGCAGCAGTGTCTACGGCGGCAACACGAAGGTGCCTTTCAGCGAGACCGACGCGGTGGACAACCCCGTGAGCCTCTACGCCGCCACGAAGAAGAGCAACGAACTGATGGCGCACGTCTACGGCCACCTGTACGGGCTGAAGACCACGGGGCTGCGCTTCTTCACGGTCTACGGCCCCTGGGGGCGTCCCGACATGGCGCCGATGCTGTTCTCGGAGGCCATCACGCAGGGCCGCCCCATCCGCCTCTTCGCCGCCGACCGCCAGGAGCGCGACTTCACCTACATCGACGACATTGTGGAGGGCACGCTGCGCGTGGCGCTGGCCGACGACAGCCCGTTGCCCGTCTACAACATAGGCTGCGGCACGCCGCAGGGGCTGATGACCTTCGTGCGCACGCTTGAGGCCGCCCTGGGCCGCGAGGCCGCCATCGAGCACGCGCCCATGCAGCCTGGCGACGTCAGCCGCACGTGGGCCGACACCGCCGCCCTGGAACGCGACTTCGGCTACCGCCCCGCCGTGTCCCTGCAAGAGGGCATCGGGCGGTTCGCGGAGTGGTTCGAGGGCTGCTTCAGGAAACTCTACTAGGAACACTAGGGGCACTAGAAACACTAGAAACACTAGTCCCCACCAAAACCTCCCCTTTACCATGAAAAACCTCCTTCTCTCTTCGCTGCTGGCCCTGCTGGCCCTGCCGCTGGCGGCGCAGCGGGCGGACATCATCCCGCGTCCGCGCACCATGACGCTCACCGGCGGCACGTACAGCGTCGTCGACGTGGAGCGGCTCATCGACAGCTACCAGGCCGTGCCCGCCGACCCCGACTGCGGCCTGCCCGCCGAGGGCTACGTGCTCGACATCACGCCCGACGGCATCTCCATCACCGCCAGCACCGAGACGGGCGCGGGCTACGCCTGCGTCACGCTGCTGCAACTGCTGATGCAGAACCAGGTGGAAAACCGCGCCGTGCTGCCCTGCCTGCACATTGAGGACAGCCCCGCCTTCGAGCACCGCGGCCTGATGCTCGACATCTCGCGCCACTTCTTCGGTATGGACGAGGTGAAGCGGCTGCTCGACGTGGCGCACTTCTACAAGATTAACCGTTTCCACTGGCACCTGACCGACGACCAGGGGTGGCGCATCGAAATCCCCGAATACCCGCGCCTGACCGAGGTGGGCGCCGTGCGCGACTCGTCGCTCACCAACAAGGGTCGCCAGCCTTTCTTCTACGACGACACACAGTACGGCGAGGGTTGCTTCTACACCCTCGACGAGTTGCGCGAGGTGGTGGACTACGCCGCCGCGCTGGGCATCGAGGTCATCCCCGAGGTGGACTTGCCCGGCCACATGGTGGCCGCCGTGGCCGCCTATCCCGAGTTCGGCTGCAACCCGCAGCGGCAGGTGAAGGTGCGCGTGCACCAGGGCGTCTCGAAGGAGGTGCTCAACGTGGGCGACGACCGCGTAATCGACTTCCTGAAGTGCGTCCTGGGCCATATTTGCGACGTGTTCCCCAGCCGCTACATCCACCTGGGCGGCGACGAATGCCCCACTGACGAATGGAAGGACAACCCGCTGTGCCTGCAGCGTGTCACGGACAAGGGCCTCAAGGGCGTGGACGAACTGCAGTCGTGGCTCGTGGAGGAACTGGGCACGTGGCTGAAGGACGAGTACGGCAAGGACCTCATCGTGTGGGACGAACTGCTGGCCCACTGGAGCGACAGCAACCGCATACACCCCGTCATCATGTGCTGGCGCGGGCTGGACTACACCGCGCAGGCCGCCGCGCGGGGCTTCGAGTGCATCAGCGTGCCAAACTACCCGATGTATCTTGACCTCATCCAGACCACGCCCGAGGGCGCCGACGTCTGCGAGGTCTACCAGGGCGGCTACGGCCCGCGCGACGTGAACACCGTGGAGGGCATCTACCGCATGAATCCCGTGGCCAAGATGGCGGGCAAGGAGAGCCTGTGCCTCGGCACGCAGGGCAACCTCTGGACGGAGAGTTGCAGCAGCGACGAGCAGGCGGAGTACCAGATCCTGCCGCGCCTGCTGGCCGTGGCCGAGAACGGGTGGCTCACGGAGGGCGAGAAGGACTTCGACGGTTTCCGCCAGCGCCTGCAGAGCCACGCCGCGCTGCTCGACGTGATGGGCTACACCTACGCGCGCCACTACTTCGACCCGCCCGCGATGTCGGCGGAGGACAGCGCGCGCGTCCTGGCCGCCGCCGTGCTTGAGGCGGGCGAGCCGGGCGAAATAGGCTACCCCTCGGCCAAAGCCTTCAAGAAACTGCGCGCCGGACTGGCACGCGGCAAGGCCGCCGTGGCGCTGGAGTGGTTCGCCAAACAACCAGTAGGCCAGCCCGTGCCGGGGCAGTCATACCGCATACGCTCGGCCTCGGAGTGGTACCTGGCCAAATACGCCGGTAGCGCGCTCTATGCGAAAGCGGGCGAGGGGCTGCACCTGCACTACACGCCGCAGGAGAACGAGACGGAGTACTGGCTATGCGAGGCCGCTGGCGACGGACGCTTCACGTTCGTGAACGAAGGCGACCCGTCGGTGCGCATCGAGGGCGTGCGCGTGGAGAAGGCCGTGCAGGGCGTGCCGGGCTATCCCTACGTGCCGGGCACCGTGCTGCTGCGCCGCGCCGACGGGCGCGTGCTGGAGGCCAACAGCAGCGGCTGCGTCTTCTTCGGCACCGACGAACTGCTGTGCCATCCCGGCACGTGGCTCATCACGGGCGCGCCGCTCTGACCCGCTCCTTTCCCCAATATATACACCGCCTCCCCAAAACCGTAAAGGATTTGGGGAGGCGGTGTATGAGTGGGCATGGCGGCGACACCGTATTATATTACGCGCGCGCGAGAGAAAGAAAAGCCGCTGCGGTGCAGTGGCAAGTGTAACAGATTTATGGCAAGTGACTTCGCGTCCAAGGTTGTTTATCGGGAAGACACGGGCTGGCTTAGTCTGCGCTCTGACCTCCGCCTTGTCCACCTTTGCCTCCGCGCCTGCGTCCGCCCCGGTGGCGGTTGTAGCGGCGGCTGTTGGGGTTGCGGCCTTTTGAGGCATCGTGGCGGTCGGCGTCGCCGTGCCTGCCGCCTTGTCCGCCTTTGCCTCCGCGCCCGCCGTTGCGCCCGCGTCCGTTGCGGCTG
>JAGBKI010000014.1 GCA_017933995.1 Bacteroidaceae bacterium
ACACGCACTTCTACATCGTCGTGGCCGAGGACGTGACCAAGGACATCGACCTCTACGGCAAGCGCATACACTACAAGAAAGCCAACACCGTTGTCAACGGCAAGAAACAGAACACCTTTATCCTCGACTTCGCCGAAAAGGCGGCGGGATACGAAGCGGGGACGGTCACTGAAAGTGAGTACAATAAAGCCAGAACTGCAACGCATGCAGTCTTCGATGTGACGCTCACCGTCTACCCCTACATCATGTACGTCAACCCGCTGAGCAAGGACACGGAGGAGGGCTTCTACTCCGGCACCATCTACCTCGACTACTCCGCCATCATCCCCGATGGCTGCGAAGCGTACATCGCCACGGGCTTCCGCAAGGCGGGCACCATGCTCAGCGACGGCACGCAGACGGCCGCCGACCAGCTTGTATTGAAGAAAGTGGCCGCCGCCGGTCAGGCCGTGCCCGCCAACACCCCGCTCTACATCAAGGCCGCCACAAAGGAGGGACTTTACGCCTTCACGCGCAACGAGACGGAAACCGACTGGACGTGGAAGTATTACTATGACTGGCAACGCGGAACGGAAAACCCCAGCTTCTCCAACATACGCTTCAACGAGATAATGTATACCAGCACACCCAAGCAAACCACGGTGACGATCCCCTCGGGCAACATCCTGCAAGGCACGCTCACCGACCTTAGCGTCAGCGAGAAGGAGGTGCTCACGCTCGGGCGCGAAGACATACAGGGCACCAAGAAGGTGGGCTTCTGGCAGTTCCACGGCACCACCGTCCCCGCCCACCGCGTGTACATCCCTCTCAGCACCGTGCAGTCCAAACTTGGTGCGCTCTCCGCCCCCGCCTCGCGCATGGGCCTGACCTTCGCCTTCGAGGACGACAGCGCCACGGCCATCAACGCCGCCACCCTGCCCCTGACCGAGGCCAACGCCACGGGATGGTACGACCTGCGCGGCAACCTGCTGCAAGGCCGCCCCACCGAGAAAGGTCTCTACATCCACAACGGCAGGAAAGTTTACGTGAAATAACCCACAGGAAAAAAGAACGCACCATCACCCAAAAGAACATAGCGATGAAACTACACTATATCATCCCCTCCATTTCCCTCATCACGCTCCACACCGAGTCCCCCGTGGCCAACCCCAGCGACCCTCCCGGCACGCACGACGTGTTCACCCGCCGCCAGGACGCGCCCGACGAAAGCCACGATGACCGCGCCACCAGCTACTTCGGAGATAACTTCTGGATGTAAAGCCACAGCCGCTACAGATAACCTCGGAAAGGTTCTTGCCTTGCAAGCGCTTCGCGATTAACAGAAGATAGGCCGGAGCCGCTCGGCATCTCGCGTAGCGAGTGACGCATTGCTCTGCAAAGAACGCTCCAGCAACGCAAACGCAGCAATAACAACCTCGGAGAGGTTCTTGCCTTGCAAGCGCTTCGCGATTAACAGAAGATAGGCCGGGGCCGCTCGGCTTTGCCGCTTTGCTCTGCAAAGAACGCCCCGGTAACGGCCACCCACCAAAACCAACCCCAGCGGGGTTGCACTTAATACCATACTTATTGCAATGGTTTTGTGCAACCCCGCTGGGGTTGGTTTATAACCGCATCATTCACCGGGGCGATGCCCCGGCCTATCTTCTACAACCCCGCTGGGGTTGGTTTATAACCGCAGGCGCACGACGCCTTTGCGTCCCCCAGAAGCGCTGGGGGCGGTGTGCGCATTCCCGTCGTGGGGGACGCTTTCAGCGTCCCTCCCGGCCTATCGTCTGTACCCCCGCTGTGGGTAACAGTAGCCACATATTCGTAGATATATTACGCACATACACGACGCTTTCAGCGTCCCTCCCGGCCTATCGTCTGTACCCCCGCTGTGGGTAACAGTAGCCACATATTCGTAGATATATTACGCACATACACGACGCTGAAAGCGTCCTCCCCCGACCCATCATCTGTACCCCCGCTGTGGGTAACAGTAGCGCACATATATGTAGTTATATTACGCGCAAGCACGACGCTGAAAGCGTCGCCCTTTCTGTAACCGATGGTACGGGGGCTGAAAGTCCCCGCACCATCGGTATGCCGCCACAGTGCAACGGACGCTGGAGGCGTCCCCCAGAAGCGACGGGGCGGTGTGCGCATTCCCGTCGTGGGGGACGCTTTCAGCGTCCGTTTACAGTCTCGCCATCTGCCGCAGGTGCGCTCCGTTACACTACGCGTACCTGCGGTTACAGAGGGGGCGACGCTTTCAGCATCCTCTCCAGTCTCGCCATCTATCGCAGGCGCACGACGCTGCGTCATTGCGTGCCGCGCTTTATCGCCTAAGAAGTTTTAGCGAGCACCAAGATTTTTTTGCCTAAGTCCGCTGAAAAACATCCTGTATTGGGCTAATTCTTCAAATTAAGGCTTAATTTGGCGAAATATAGGCTTAGTTTGTACAAACTAAGGTTCAGTTTGTACAATTTAAGGCTTAATTTGGAGATTTAGTCCGCTGCAAAAACTTTTTAAGCGGATTTTGTTGGTTTTTGTGGCTTTCCCGCAGGGATTTGAGGCGTTTCGCGTGCTTAGCCTGCGTGTGGATTTTGCTCGCGAAGGGCGGCGGAGTGCAAAAATGGGGTTGTGGGGGAGGTGTGAAACGGCGGAAGTTCGTACTTTTGTGGCAAACAAACCCGCTATGGACAAAATAGCCTGCGACCTGCTGTGCACCGCACGCACGATGCTCACGCCCCACCACGCGCTGCTCACGCTGCGCGCCGACGAGCCGCTGCCAAAGGTCAGTCCGGGGCAGTTCGCCAACGTGCGCGTGGCCGGCAGCCCCGCCACTTTCCTGCGCCGCCCCGTCTCCATCCACGATTACGACGGCGCGGCCACCGTCCAGCTGCTCGTCCACGCCGTCGGCGACGGCACGCGGCGGCTCTGCGAACTACAGGTGGGCGAGCGGCTCGACTGCGTGCTGCCCCTGGGACGCGGCTTCACGCTGCCCGACACGCCGCTGCGCGCCCTGCTGGTGGGCGGAGGCGTCGGCGTGGCACCGCTCTACCTGCTGGGCGTCGAACTCGTGCGACGCGGCTGCGACGTGACGTTCCTGCTCGGCGGCAAGACCGAGGCCGACATCCTGCGCCGCGAGGCGTTCGAGGCTGTGGGGCGCGTCTGCCTCACCACCGAGGACGGCTCCGCCGGTACGCGCGGCTTCGTCACCCACAGCCCCGCCATGGGCGAACGCTACGACTTCATCTACACCTGCGGCCCCAAGCCGATGATGCAGGCCGTGGGACGCGCCGCGCGCCAAAGCGGCACGCCCTGCGAGGTGTCGCTTGAGAATATGATGGCCTGCGGCCTCGGTGCCTGCCTCTGCTGCGTCGAGAAAACCACCACCGGCAACCGCTGCGTCTGCACCGACGGGCCGGTGTTTAATACCCAAGAACTTATATTGTAGAAGACTCACCGCACTAACAATGCCCAACCTATCCGTTTCCATCGCCTCGCTGCGCCTGAAGAACCCCGTGCTGACCGCCAGCGGCACGTTCGGCTACGGCACGGAGTTCGCCCCGTTCGTCGACTTGGAGGCCCTCGGCGGCTTCATCGTCAAGGGCACGACGCTCCACGCCCGCGAGGGCAACGACTACCCGCGCATGGCCGAGACGCCGTCGGGGATGCTCAACTGCGTGGGCCTGCAAAACAAGGGCGTGGACCACTTCTGCACCCACATCTACCCCACGCTGCGCGACCTCGACACCAACGTCATCGTGAACGTCAGCGGTTCGTCGCCCGAGGACTACGCCGAATGTGCGCGCCGCATCGCCGCGCTGGAGCGCATACCCGCCATCGAACTGAACATCTCGTGCCCCAACGTGCGCCAGGGCGGTATGGCCTTTGGCGTGACGGCAGCGGGTGCAGCGGAGGTGGTGCGCGCCGTGCGCTGGGCCTATCCCAAGACGCTCATCGTGAAACTTTCGCCCAACGTGACCGACATCGCCGAGATTGCCCGTGCCGTGGAGGCCGAGGGCGCCGACAGCGTGTCGCTCATCAACACCCTGCTGGGCATGGCCATCGACATCGAGCGCCGCCGCCCCGTGCTGAGCATCACGACGGGCGGTCTGAGCGGTCCGGCGGTGCGCCCCGTCGCGCTGCGTATGGTGTGGCAGGTGGCGCGCGCCGTGAAAATCCCCGTCATCGGCTTGGGCGGCATCTGCACCGCCGAGGACGCCATCAGTTTCATTATGGCCGGTGCCACGGCGGTACAGGTGGGCACGGCCAACTTCCTCGACCCGCGCGCCTCCCAGCGCATCGCCCAAGGCATCGGCGAGTGGATGGAAAGCCACGGCGTGGAGAGCGTGGAGGAGATAAGGGGAGTGGTTTCTTAGTTAAAAAATAAAAGATAAAAATTAAAAGTGTAGTTACGCCTTCGCGCCACCTCCCACGTCACGAGTGCGCCCGTCTCTAATTCCTCCAACGTAAAACCGCGCGCCCATCTCT
Source organism: Bacteroidaceae bacterium (assembly GCA_017933995.1). Taxonomy (GTDB): domain Bacteria; phylum Bacteroidota; class Bacteroidia; order Bacteroidales; family Bacteroidaceae; genus Alloprevotella. The sequence continues at coordinate 4,480 of JAGBKI010000014.1, forward strand.
AATCCCCAACGCAAAACCACCCGCTACCACAAACTAAACTTTTACCTTTTAACTTTTATTTTTTCACTAAAAGTATGACCCTCGCCATCTGCCTCATCTTCCTCCTCGGCCTGGCGCTGCTGGCCACGCCGCGCCTGCACCGCCTCAACACGGCCTCCATCGCCGTGTTCACAGCCGCCGTGTGCTGGGTGCTCTACCTGCTCCACGCCGACCGCTACGTCGCCGCGCAGCACGGCGAGGCGTTCAGCGAGTTCCTCGGCGGCGCGGCGGCCACACACCACCAGGCCAAACTCTTTGTGGCGCAGGAGGTGTTCCCCCACTATGTGGCCGTGGCATCGGGCATCGTGCTCTTCCTGCTCGCCACGATGAGCATCGTGGAAATACTGCACAACAACGGCTGCTTCGACTTCGTGACGCAGAGCCTGCGCACGCGTTCGCCGCGCCGTATGATGTGGACGCTGGCCGCGCTGGCCTTCGTGCTGTCGGCCAACCTCGACAACCTGACCACCGCCGTGCTGATGCTCACGCTGATGCACACGCTCGTGGCGGGCGACAAGGCGCGGCGCGTCTACGGCTTCGTCATCGTCGTGGCCGTGGGCTGCGGCGGCGCGATGACCGTCATCGGCGACCTGACGGGACTGACGCTGTGGAGCGAGGGGCTGGTGACGCCCACGGCCTACAGCGCGCGCCTCGCCCTGCCCAGCCTCGTGGCCGTCGGCGTGACGCTCGCCCTGCTCACACCCAAACTCCCCGCGCGCCTCGACCTCAGCGGCGGCGCAGTGCCCTATCGCGGCGACGACAATGTGCTGCCCCTGTGGCAGCGCGTCGTGCTGCTGGTCATCGGCATCGGCGGCCTGTGGTTCATCCCCACGTTCCACCGCCTCACGCAGTTGCCGCCCTTCGTCGGCGCGCTGTGCGTCGTGGCCGTGCTGTGGGTGGCCAACGAACTGTTCAACCGCCGCCTGATGTACAGCGACCGCATGTCGCGGCGGCGCTTCCCCACAGCTCTGCAATACGCCACCATCCAGAACATGATGCTCTTCACCGGCCTGGTGCTGACCGTCGGCGCCGTCCGCGAAACGGGCGTGCTGGCCACCGTCGCCACCGCCCTGGCCCCGCACGGCGGCCATATGTACCTCAGCGGCCTCGTCGCCGGTCTTGCCGCTGCGGCTTTCGGCAACGTCACCGCCCTTGTCGGCGGCATCGCGCTGTTCAACCCCGACCTCTACGGCGGCGCCCTGGCCTCGGCCTTCGGCACCGACGGCCTCTTCTGGCCGTGGCTCAGCCTCTGCACCACGCTGGGCGGCACGCTGCTGCTGGGCGGCACCGTGGCGGGCATCTTCTTCGGACGTATGGAGAACGCCCCCGTCTCGTGGTACCTGCGCCACTGCACCTGGCGCGTCGCCCTCGGCTGGCTCGCCGCAGCGGCGGTGTATGCGGGGCAAAGTTTTTTAATTAATAATTAAAAGTTAAAAAGTAAAAGTTGAGTTACGTATCAGCGTTAGAAGCCAGCCCGTCAAAGCCCTTGCGCCGACTCGTTGTGTTTGATGCTGCATCGCAGCAGCCCCGCCACTTCCCCTAACTCCACTTTTACCTTTTACTTTTTATCTTTTACCTTTTTCCATGGCACGCATCAACTGTATCGGCATCCTCACATCGGGCGGCGACGCGCCCGGAATGAACGCGGCCATCCGCGCCGTCACCCGTTCGGCCATCGCCAACGGCTTCACCGTGAAAGGCATCTACAGGGGCTACGACGGCCTCATCGCAGGCGACGTCCGTCCCTTCACCACCGAAAACGTCTCGAACATCATCCAGACCGGCGGCACCATCCTGCGCACCGCCCGCAGCAAGGCGTTCTGCACGCCCGAGGGGCGCGAGCAGGCTTACACCGTCCTCAAGCGCGAAGGCATCGACGCACTGGTGGTCATCGGCGGCAACGGCTCGCTCACCGGTGCCAAGGTCTTTGCCGAGGAGTACGACTACCCCTGCATCGGCCTGCCCGGCACCATCGACAACGACCTCTACGGCACCGACTCCACCATCGGCTACGACACCACGCTCAACACCATCCTGCAATGCGCCGACAAGATACGCGACACGGCCAACTCCCACGAACGCATCTTCTTCATCGAGGTGATGGGGCGCGACGCGGGTTTCCTGGCGCAGTACTCCGCCATCGCAGCCGGGGCCGAGGCAGCCATCATTCCCGAGGACAACACAGGCAAAGACCAGCTCATCGAGTTTATGGAGCGCGGCATACGCAAGTCCAAGAAAAGCTGCATCGTCATCGTCAGCGAAAGTCCCACGTGCGGCGCGCTCTACTACGCCAAGCGCGTCAATGAGGAGTACCCCGAGTTCGACGTGCGCGTCTCTATCCTGGGCCACCTGCAACGCGGCGGCTCGCCCACCGCGCACGACCGCATCCTGGCCTCTCTCGTAGGCTACGGCGCGGTGCAGGCGTTGCTGCAAGGCCAGCGCAACGTGATGGTCGGCGTGCGCAACAACGAAATCGTCTACGTCCCCTTCATCGAAGCCATCGGCAAGCGCAAGCCCATCAACAAGGAAGTCATCAAGGTGCTCGGGCAGTTGTCAATATAAACAAGGTTTAAGAGGTTTAATGATGTTTAAGAGGTTTAATGAGGTTTAATGAGGTTTAAGAAGTTTAAGCCGTCCGGCACGACGCCCATAAAGCCCAGCCTCCCCATAAAGCCCCATCAACCCCAAACTCCGTCCCGGACGGCTTAAACCTCTTAAACCTCATTAAACCTCTTAAACCTCTTAAACCTCTTCCCTTGTTCCACTTCCGCCGCTTCTCCCTCCGCCACTCCCGCTCGGCGCAAAAGGTAGGTACCGACGGCGTGCTGCTCGGCGCGTGGGCCGACATCGCCGGCGCGCACCGCATCCTCGACGTCGGCACAGGCTGTGGCCTCATCGCACTGATGGCCGCCCAGCGGTGCGAAGTGGCCGAAGTGACGGGCATCGACATCGACGCACCCAGTGTGGAGGAGGCACGCGAGAACGCCGCCGCTTCGCCTTTTGCCGACCGCATAAGCATCGAGCGGGCCGACATCCTCGACTACGACGCCGCACCCTTCGACCACATCCTCAGCAACCCGCCCTACCACACCGAGCCGCTCCTGCCGCCCGACGCCCGCCGCGCCGCCGCGCGCCACACAGCCGACCTGCCGCTCCCCGCACTCATCAACCGCGCCGCCCACCTGCTCGTACCCGGCGGCACACTCCATATTATATTACCCACCGCCGCCTTCACCGAGGCCACATCCGCCGCCACCGCCTGCGGCCTCCGCCTCGTCCGACGCACCGACGTCTGCACCACCGCCGCCAAGCCCCCCAAGCGCCTCCTCCTCGCCTGGCAACGACCAGCCGTGATTGGCCGTCAGACAACGGTCAATGGTCAATGGTCAATGGTCAATGGTCCACGGTCAATGGTCAATGGTCAATGGTCAATGGTCAATGACACCCTCACCCTCACCGCCCCCGACGGCACACGCACCCCCCAGCACCACGCCTTGACACAGGATTTCTACATTTCATAGCCCCGCGCTTGGTCAAACCGACGGCTTGCCTTACCTTTGCAGCGCAAACAGCGGCGGAACTTCCCCCCTTCCCCGCCCGCCGCTCGTTTGTGCGGCTTATTTTTCCGGGGCCTAAGCCACCCCAAGCCTGCCTTTCCCCTCCCCCCCGGCAGGCTTTTTCGTACCCAATCCGCGCTGCGCGCGCTTTATGCGGAAAAATCCGTACTTTTGCGCCGCAAAACACCCACACCGAATCAAACACTATGAAAATGCTCACGCGCGACGAGCTGCGCCAAAAGCTCACGGGCCGCGTCTTCGAGACCATCACCGCCACCGCCGACAGCCTGGGGCTGGAGTGTTACGTCGTGGGCGGCTATGTGCGCGACCTTTTCCTGGAGCGTCCCAGCGGCGACATCGACGTCGTGGTGGTGGGCAGCGGCATTGAGATGGCGCGCGCCTTCGCCAAGGCGATGGGGCGCGGGGCGCACTTGTCCGTGTTCCGCAGTTTCGGCACGGCACAGGTGAAGTGGCGCGACACGGAGGTGGAGTTCGTCGGCGCGCGCCGCGAGAGCTACCAGCGCGACAGCCGCAAACCCATCGTGGAGGACGGCACGCTGGAGGACGACCAGAACCGCCGCGACTTCACAATCAACGCCCTGGCCGTATGCCTCAACGCCGACCGGCTGGGCGAACTGGTAGATCCCTTCGACGGGCTGCTCGACCTGCGCGACGGCATCATCGCCACGCCGCTCGACCCCGACATCACGTTCAGCGACGACCCCCTGCGTATGCTGCGCTGCGTGCGCTTTGCCACACAGCTGCGCTTCGTCATCGAGGAGGAGACGTTCGAGGCCCTGGAGCGCAACCGCGAGCGCATCAAAATCATCAGCGGCGAGCGCATCATCGGCGAACTCAACAAGATTATGGCCTGTCCCCAGCCTTCGCGCGGCTTTGTGGAACTGCACCGCTGCGGCCTGCTGGAACTCATCCTGCCCGAACTCTCGGCGCTCGACAACGTGGAGGTGCGCAACGGACGCGGCCACAAGAACAACTTCTACCACACGCTCGAAGTGCTCGACAACGTGGCCGCCGCGAGCGACAACCTCTACCTGCGCTGGGCCGCCCTGCTGCACGACATCGGCAAGCCGCGCTGCAAACGCTGGGAGCCGCCAGCGGGGTGGACGTTCCACAACCACAACATCGTCGGGGCGAAGATGGTGGAACGCGTGTTCCGCCGCCTGATGCTGCCGCTCGATGGGCGTATGAAGTATGTGCGCAAACTCGTAGACCTGCACATGCGCCCCATCGCCATCGCCGACGACGAGGTGACGGACAGCGCGGTGCGCCGCCTGCTGTTCGAGGCCGGCGATGACATTGACGACCTCATGACGCTCTGCGAAGCCGACATCACCAGCAAGAACGAGCAGCGCAAACGCTCCTTCCTGGCCAACTTCAAACTGGTGAGGCGCAAACTCGTCGAGATTGAGGAGAAGGACCGCATCCGCAACTTCCAGCCGCCCGTGGACGGCGAGGAGATTATGCGCCGCTTCGGTCTGCCGCCCTCGCGGCCCGTGGGCGAACTGAAGGGTGCGCTGAAGGACGCTATCCTCGACGGCCTGGTGCCCAACGAGCACGACGCCGCCCTCGCTTTCATCCGCGCAAAAGCGGCGGAGATGGGGCTGGTGGAGAAGTAGCCCCGCCCACCTGCGCCCTTATGCCACGTCCCCCGCGCCAAGAAAGATTAGCGCGGGGGACGCTGTGTCTATTGCCGCCGCTGTTCATAATACGAACATTGGCAGGACGTATTTCTCTTCGCTCATCCTGGAGCCCCATAGTATGTCAATAGAATTCCAGCCGTCATAGTACTTAAGTTCTCCCGAGGCACCCACAACGCTACTCCAATGTTCCTTAAAGGCGGTCCAGCTCCCCGCCTCTCCAATAGGAATCTCGTAAGGTATGATTCCCATATGGTCTGCCATCAAGAACCATTCGCTGGCCTGCACCCCGTCGATGACGGGCGTGGGGTGCGTGTTGCCGTAGGCGCGGGCGAGTTTCGCCGCGATGCCGTAGCCCTCTGGCAGCGAGCAGAGGTAGTCCGTGCGCTCGCGCATTTGGTTCGTATCATAAATCTCCGCCCCGTCGGTGTACGTCCCCCATTGGCAGGGGCCGATGAATTCCAGCGCCAGCGCGTAGCCGTGGGTGTAGCCCGCCGCCACGTCCGTGGGGGAGAGGAAGTGGGCAGTGACTGCATAGCCCGCGATGGGCGTTTTGTTGCCGGGGGCGCGCACCGTGCCCCACGTGCCGTCGTCGTAGATATAGTCCCACAGCTCCATTTGCGGCTTCACCGCCTTACTGTAAAACTTCCCGGGCTTGAGCGTCACGCTGCTGTTCGAGCCGAGCGCAATCTCGCGGAACGGGCAGCGCAACATAGATGGGGTGTTGTTAATACCAAAGTAGGCTTCACTGCGATAGCCCTGTAGCGTCTCGTTGGTGTAGCCCAGATAGGCCGCGTTGCCGTAGGAACCTGACGGCACAGCCATGTAGACCCTGTTGGTCATCGACGCATCGGTCTTGAAGGCGGCCATGGCCAGCGGCGTCGCCTGACGGTAGCCGTCGTTGTAGCGCAGCGTGGCGGCCGTATTGGCTGTCACGCCGTTGCTGGCCGTGATGTCAAACCTCATGAGGCACGTGTCGTGCACCTTGAACTCCACGGCGGTGTCGCGTCCCTTGCTGTACCTGGCCGTGCCCCGGTAGATGATGCGCAGCGCGGCGTTCGACAGCGTGCCGTTCTGGTTCTGGAAATTGCGGTTGTCCTTGAACGTGCCGTTGGCCTGTACCGTGATGGCGTTCGCCTGGCGGGAGTTGCGCACGTAGCAGACCAGTTCCGTGCCGTCTGCCGGCTCCTGCGGCCATCCCGCCAGCACGCCGCTGAAGGTGCCCGTCTTCGTGCCCGCACCGCTCTCGAGCGACAGCAAGCTTATCTTCCCGCCGCAGACGACATATATCTTGTCGCCAGCCTCCCACTTCGCGGTCACGCCGCCACCACTGTCGCTGTACACGATGCGGCTGGGGACTGCGGCGTCCTCCTCGTCCTCCTCGTCCTCTCCGTCCGCCTCGCCGCCCAGCGCCTTCTCGAAGGGAATGGGGCGCACGGCGGCCATGTTCGTCCCAGCGGCGTATTCCGTCGTGATGCGGATGGGTATGCCCGGCTCGGTGCAGACCACCGTCTCTTCGGGTTCTTGCTTGGTTTCCTCCACAGCGAGTCCTTCCTCATCCTCGTCCGAGGAACATGAGACAAGCAGCACCGGGGCTGCGGCAAACGTGGAGAGGCAGAGCAGCGCGGCGGCTGCAAAGCGCGTGTAGTTTCGGGTGAATAGTTTCATATCCATGGTTTTGTAGTGAATGGCTAAAGGTGAAAGTGAATTAGGGAACAGCGCGGCTACGTCTTCGTCCGCATCGGGGGGCAGGGAGCTGGGAGCGCGGGCGGCCTCGCCCGCAGGTATCGCCCATCGTCTGTGCTTTCCGGGTATTCCGAGTACTCTGATTACTCCGACAACACTCCGCCCTTACCACGGGCTTTCCCCGAACGTGTACGAGCCGAAGCCCTTGGAGCTGCCGGGGCTGTACGAAGCGGACGCACCCCGACTGTTCCAGGGGTCATCGTCGGGGTCGATGTCGGGCAGTGTGCCGATTACCTTCGACCCGGCCAGCATCGTGCCGCCGCCCAGCGCGAGCGTGCGGGATACGGGTTTCACATAGCCCCGTCGCGCGGCGGCGGGAAAGGCCGTTTCACTGAAGTTGCAGTCCGCGCCGATCTTGGCGCAGGCGCACAAGGGCGCATTCATGAACAGGGGTGAATCTTTCATCTCTATAAGTTTTTGGAAGTGTTGTCATCTCTATCCGCTCCGCCGTTTCCGCGCGTGCCTCCCAGCGCGCCGCAAGGACGGTGCCAAAGGCCGGATTTGGGTGCAAAATTAATGTACGCAAAAACTTAAAAACAACAAAACAGCCTGCAAACAAGCGTGTTTTTCGATTTTACCCCCCCCCATTTTGCTATGTAGAGATAGCAAAAGAAAGGGTAAAAGTGCGGGGAAGGTGTTCAAGC
>JAGBKI010000015.1 GCA_017933995.1 Bacteroidaceae bacterium
GGGGCTTTTGGCTGATGTTCGCGACGGCATAGCGGGCTATGCCGAGCGGGCATCAGTCAAAAGACACCAAAAGAAAAGCCATTATCTTGCAAAAAGACAAACACAAAAACATACCCGTTGGTCTAATGACCGATTTGGGTTAAACCGCGCAGCCCGAAGTTTTTTCGACAGCAAGCACAACGATACTTTCAAGCCCTTGGGAATGCATTTCCAAGGGCTTGAAATTTGTTTCCCAAGGCTTGAAACTGCAATTCCAAGCCTTGGGAATTTTGTGGGAGAGGGATAGAAAATGCCCGAAGAGCATCATGCGGGCACCGAGCGGGCTTAGCCAAGCGTGCTGCCAAGGAAAGCGCAAAGTTTCTGCACGGCGCGGGCGCGGTGGCTGATGCGATTTTTCGCCTCGACACCCATTTCGGCAAAGGTCAGCCCCGTTTCGCCGGGAGCAAACACGGGGTCGTAGCCGAAACCGTCCGTGCCGCGACGCTCTGTGGCGATATGGCCGTCGACGACACCCTCGAACAGGCGTTCTCCACCGTCGGCGCCAATATAAGCGATGACCGTGCGGAAGCGCGCACAGCGGTCGTTCGTCTGCGCCAGTTCGCGCAACAGACGGTCGGTGTTGGCCTCTGTGTCTTGACGGTCGGGATAGGCATAGCGCGCCGTGTGAACGCCTGGCGCTCCGCCCAGCGCACGCACCTCAAGCCCCGTGTCGTCGGCAAAACAAGGCGTGCGGAAACGCTCGAAGACGTAGCGCGCCTTCTGCAAAGCGTTGCCCTCGAGCGTCGGCGAGGTTTCGGGTATGTCGTCGTGGCAGCCAATTTCCTCCAGACTGCGCACGGCTATACGCGAACCCAGTATAGCACGAATCTCCTGGAGTTTGTGGGCATTGTTGGTGGCAAAGACTATTTCTTTCATCGTTTGCAGGTAATCGGTTTGACAAGTTCGCGCAGCAAGTAGGCAAGGAGCAGGCTCAAGCCCAGACACAAAGCAAACGCTCCGGGCACGCCGAGGCGCTGCGGCACGCCCGCCTCCACCACGACGTGCACCACCGGGAAGTGGATGAGGAACAACTCATAGGTCAGCGACGGCAAGCGGCGCGTCCAGCCCAGAGCCCGCGTGGCCGTGCCCAGCAGGATGACGGACGTGGCGAAAACGGCGGGCCACACCACCCGCAGCGGCCACCACCAGTAGGAGAGTGCCGCCAGAACCAGCGCCACGGGAAGGGCGATGCGCCTGTAACGGGAAAGCCAAGGGTAGAACTCGCACACCGCCATACCCGCCACAAAACACACCGCCTGCGCCACCCCGCGCGTGGCAAGCAGCCGCAGCGTAGCGCCGCTCAGGTAGTGGGAAGCCACAAAAAGCGCCAGCTGTACCAACGTGAGCAGCGCGTAGAGCACAACCAGCGACGACTTGCGCCCCGTCTTACGCAGCAGGAACACCAGCAAGGGCAGCAGCAAGTAGAAAGCTACCTCGTACTTCATCGTCCACAACGAGCCGTCCATCACCGGGTTTGCGTGGTCGGCAAACACACCTGGAAGCGTCGGCTGCAGGCGGTTCAGCATCACAGCGTTCCACCCCACGTAGCGCCATGTGTCGGCCTCTGCAAAGAACCGGCGCAGCGGCATCTCGGTAAACAACACGCCCACCAGCACACAGAAAGCCACCGTGCCCCAATAGGCAGGCAGGATGCGCCGCGCACGGCGGCGGTAGAAAGCAAGCGCGCCAGGGCGCACGCTGTAACTGCAATAGGTGAGCGCGCCGCTAAGGATGAAAAAGAACTGCACGGCCTCGCTCGTGGGCGGCACAACGGGCAGCGCCGTGCGCGTGAGCACGCAGAAATGGCTTACCACAACCGTCAGCGCGGCAACCCATCGGAAAAGTTCAAAACCGTTGTCGGCAGGCAGGCGGGGCGGATTCATTGCCGGGCTATTTCAAGAGGGATTTGACCCAGTTCGGCGGCCACGTCGCTGAAGGAACTCCAGTAGCTGCCGATGACCATTCGGGTGCGAGCCAAGCAAAAGAGGTCTATCACAGCGTCGGCCACGCTGAAGGCGTTGTCGCGCCGCCCGTCGGTGTCCTGCGAATAGGTGCGGGCGGGAAAAGCATTGCGCAGTTCCCACTTCACGGCACCGTCATCGCTGGCAATAAAGAAGTCCGCATCGTCGCCCTGGCGGCGCATCGCCTCGATGAAGGCCGCGTCCGTACTGATTTCAGCCGAACGTTGGTTATCGGTGCGGCGGATGTGCACACCGACAGTGCGGGGCGTGAACTTCGCGGCTATCTTGTCGATTTGCGCTTGAAGTTCGGGCAGAGGGCGCAACAGCGTGGTCTGCTTCGGCCCGTAGGGGGCAATCTGGTAGCCGGTGTTGATGTAGAGCCTGCGATGGCGTCGCACGGCGTCGGCGAGCGCGCCATGGCGGTCGGGGTGGAAGAGTTTCACCTGCTTGCGGTAGAGCGGCAGGCGCAGCAGTTGCGGCAGGTAGAGTTCCTTGTGGGACGAAGGGCGATCGAGGAACGTGCCGTTGGCTACCCGCAGCAGCGGGTGGTCTATGGGCAGGAACAGTTCGTCGAAGTAGGCTTCGCACTGCCAGTCGGGATGCCACACGAGGCGCACCTCTTGTCCGAGTTCGTCGGCCACGGCCATTGCGCCGAAAAGCACGCGCAGCCGATTGCACAGCCCGCCCTGGGCGGCGATGGTGAGTTTCATATCTATAATAAGTTTGGGGGTTGCGGCTCTCTTAGGCCTTTTTGGCTTTGGCCTTGATGGCGTCGAAGCCTTCGCCGAAGACGCCGATGACCTTGCTCTGCGAGACGAATGCCTGTGGGTCGACGCTCTTGATGAAGCGGAAGATGTTGGTGCTTTCGCGCTTTTTGGCCAGCACGACAAGCACCTTGCGCTCGGTGTGGGTGTACCAGCCCTCGCCCTGTAGCACGGTGACGCCGCGCCCGGTGGAGGCGATGGCGTCGGCTATCTCGTCGTACTTGCGCGAGAAGATGAGGAACTGCACAGACTGGCGCCCGCGATCCACGGTGTAGTCGAGCACAAAGCTGGCCACGAAGAGCGTGCAGTAGCCGTAGAGCATCTGCGAGATGCCCACACCGGGGAGCAGGGCGCTGCTGCTGATGATGAGGATGTCGAAGAGCATGATGACCTGTCCCAGCGTGATGTCGCGGTACTTGTTCACGATGGCGGCGATGATGTCGGTGCCGCCGGTCGAGCCGTTGCTGAGGAAGACGATGCCCAGTCCGATGCCCTCGATGGCCGCGCCGAGTATGGACGACATGAAGGCGTCGTCCTTCACAATCTGCGGCAGCCCTTGCGGCGACGTGACGAGGTCGGGGTGGAGGCTGGCGTAGTAGAGCATACCGTGGCGCACCACTTCGAGCAGCACGGTGAGCGTGACGACGGCATAGATGGTCTTGACGCAGAACTTCCAGCCCAGCACGCGGATGGCCAGGATGAGCAGGAAGATGTTGATGACGAAGAAAGTGTAGGCTTGCGGGATGCTGAAGCCGTAGAATATCAGTGCGCCGATACCGGCCACGCCGCCGCTGGTGATTTGGTAGGGCAGGTGGAAGCACGTCACGCCAGTGGCGTACATCACGAGGCCGAACGTGATGGAGATGTAGTCGCGCGCCTCTTGGAATACGTTGAGTTTGGGGGTGGTCATTTCAGTACGATATTAACGATGCGACGGGGAACGACGATGACTTTCACGAGTTGCTTGCCCTCCATATAGCGGGGCGCGGCCTCGTGTGCGAGGGCTGTGGCCTGCACCTCGTCGGGGGTGGCGTCGGCGGCGACGTCGATGGTGAAGCGCGTCTTGCCGTTGAACGACACGCCGAGCGTCACGGTGTCCTCCTTCAGGCAGGCTTCGTCCCACGTGGGCCAGGGGGCGTCGAAGACTATCTCCTTGTGGCCCAGCAGCTGCCACAGCTCGCACGTCACGAACGGGGCGAAGGGCGAGAGCAGCACGACGAGACGTTCCAGCACCTCGCGCGAGCGGCACTTCTGAGCGGCCAGTTCGCTGACGCAAATCATAAAGGCTGCTACGCTGGTGTTGTAGGACATCTCCTCCATGTCCTCGGTGACCTTCTTGGTGAGTTTGTGGATGCTCTTGAGGGCTTCCTTGGTGGGTGCGTCGTCGGTGACGGCGAGGTTGCCCTGCTTGTCGAAGAAGAGGTTCCACGCGCGGCGCAGGAAGCGGAAGCAGCCGTCGATGCCGTTCTGGTCCCAGGGCTTGCTCTGCGTGATGGGGCCGAGGAACATTTCGTAGAGGCGCAGGGTGTCGGCACCGTACTTGGCGATGACGTTGTCGGGGTTCGAGACGTTGAACATCGACTTTGACATCTTCTCGACGGCCCAGCCGCAGACGTACTTGCCGTCCTCCAGTTCGAACTCGGCGTCGGCGTATTCGGGCCGCCACTGGCGGAACGCTTCGGTATCGAGCACGTCGCCGCCGCCCACGAGGCTGATGTCGACGTGGATGGGCGTCACGTCATATTTGTCCTTGAGGCCGAGCGAGACGAAGCGGTTCGTCCCCTTGATGCGGTAGACGAAGTTGGAGCGTCCCTGTATCATGCCCTGGTTGACGAGTTTGGCGAACGGCTCTTCGATGCACGACACGCCGAGGTCGTGGAGGAACTTGTTCCAGAAGCGGGAGTAGATGAGGTGGCCGGTGGCGTGCTCGGAGCCGCCCACGTAGAGGTCGACGGCCTGCCAATACTGGTCGGCCTGGGGCGAGACGAGCGCGTCGTCGTCGTGCGGGTCCATATAGCGCAGGTAGTAGGCCGAACTGCCCGCGAAGCCGGGCATCGTGCTCAGTTCGAGCGGGAAGACGGTGGCGTTGTCGATGCGCGCGTTCTCCACGACGGTGTTTGCCGCCGTGTCCCACGCCCATTTCGCGGCGTTGCCCAGTGGCGGCTCGCCCGTCTCGGTGGGCAGGAACTTGTCCACCTCGGGCAGCGTGAGCGGCAGGCACGCCTCGGGTATCATATAGGGCATACCGTCTTTATAGTATACGGGGAAAGGTTCGCCCCAGTAGCGCTGGCGCGAGAAGATGGCGTCGCGCAGGCGGAAGTTCACCTTGACGCGGCCCAGCCCCTTCTCCTCGACGAAACGCTTGGTGGCGGCGATGGCCTCCTTGACGCTGAGGCCGTTGAGGCTGAAGCCGTCGAGCGACTGCTTGCCCTCGGCGGGCGAGTTGGTGACGATGCCCTCCTTGGCTTCGAAACTCTCTTCCGTGACGTCGGCACCCTCGATGAGCGGCACGACAGGCAGGCCGAATTTCCTGGCGAAAGCGTAGTCGCGGCTGTCGTGCGCCGGCACGGCCATAATGGCGCCCGTGCCGTATCCCGCCAGCACATAGTCGCTGACCCACACGGGGATTTCGTCGCCCGTGAAGGGGTTCACGGCGTAACTGCCGGTGAAGACGCCCGTCACCTTCTTGCCCGCCATGCGGTCGAGTTCGGTGCGGTGTTTCACCTCTTCAAGGTAGGCGTCGACGGCGGCTTTCTGCTCGGGCGTGGTGAGCGTCTGCACCAGTTCGCTCTCGGGCGCCAGCACCATAAACGTCACGCCGAAGATGGTGTCGGCGCGCGTGGTGAAGATGACGAACGACTCGTCGCGCCCGGCCACCTTGAAAGTCACCTCCGCGCCCTCGCTGCGGCCTATCCAGTTGCGCTGCGTCTCCTTGATGCTGTCGCTCCAGTCGATGGTGTCGAGGCCGTCGAGCAGGCGTTGCGCGTAGGCCGAGATGCGCAGGCACCACTGCTTCATCTTCTTCTGCTCCACGGGGAAACCGCCGCGCACGCTCACGCCGTCGACCACCTCGTCGTTGGCCAACACGGTGCCCAGCCCGGCGCACCAGTTCACCATTGTCTCGCCGAGGTAGGCCAGGCGGTAGTTCATCAGCACCTCCTGCCGCTCGCGCTCGGTCATGTCGGCCCACTGCTGGGGGGTGACGTCGAGCGGCTGCGTCTGCGCCACGTTCAGCCCCGCCGTGCCTTTCTGCGCGATGCGCGCGGCGAGTTTGTCGATGGGCTGCGCCTTGCCGCAGTTGTAGCAGTAGAAGGAGTTGAACATCCGCTGGAACGCCCACTGCGTCCACTTGTAGTAGCGCGGGGCGCAGGTGCGCACCTCGCGGCTCCAGTCGAAACTGAAGCCGATGAGGTCGAGCTGCTCGCGGTAGCGCGCGATGTTCTGTTCGGTGGTGACGGCGGGGTGCTGGCCGGTCTGTATGGCGTATTGCTCGGCGGGCAGTCCGTAGGCGTCGTATCCCATGGGCTGCAGCACGTTGTAGCCCCGGTTGCGCTTGTAGCGGGCGTAGATGTCGGCGGCGATGTATCCGAGCGGGTGTCCGACGTGCAGACCGGCGCCGCTGGGGTAGGGGAACATCGAGAGGACGTAGTACTTGGGGCGCGTGGCGTCCTCTTTGACTGCGTATACTTTCTCGTCGGCCCACCGCTTGCGCCAGCGGGCCTCAATGTCTGTGAAATTGTAGTCCATCGGGGAAGGGAGTGTTTTAATTTTGCCGCAAAATTACATAAACAAAAGGTGCAAACAAACGGAAAGCCGTACTTTTGCAGTATGAATGCACAAGCCAAGCACATCCTCATCACAGGTGCCAGCGGGTTTATAGGCAGCCACTTGGTAGAGGCCGCATTAGCAGACGGGTTCAAGGTCTGGGCGCAAGTGCGCAAAACAAGTAGCCGCAAATGGCTTGCAGACAAGCGTCTCCATTTTATAGAAACAGACTTGTCGGACAAAAAGGCCATCAAGAAAGCGCTGGTCGCAACAGGAACTACGTTCAACGGAGTGCTTCACTGTGCCGGCGTCACAAAAGTGCGGCGGCGCGAGGATTTCTTCAACATCAATACAAGCGGGACACGACATTTGGCCGAAGCGCTTATTGAAACAGGGAAACTGGAAGGCCGCTTTGTCTATTTCAGTTCGCTTAGCGTGATGGGCGACCTTCGTGAGCATCCCTACCCGTATATACCTTTCAAACAAACTGACTGCCCCTGCCCCAACACCGACTACGGGCGTAGCAAACTGGAGGCTGAACGTGCCCTTTCTACGACAAAGGGACTTGATTATGTCGTACTAAGACCTACGGGTGTCTACGGTCCGAGGGAACGGGACTATTACATGATGGCGCAAAGCATAAAACGGCATATCGATTTCTCCGTGGGCTATCGTCCGCAAGAACTGACCTTTATCTATGTTAAGGATTTGGCGCACGCCGCTTTGCTCGCTCTGGAACACGGCCCATCAAAGCGCGCATACTTTCTTACCGACGGCAACACGTACAACAGCCGATGCTTTAGCGACCTGCTACAAGCCGAAATGGGTGTGCGTAGGGTTGTCCACATCAAGACCCCGTTATGGGTGTTACGAAGTGCCTGCGCCATAAGTGGCACGTGGGCTTCCATACGCGGCAAGGCGGCCACGTTGAACATGGACAAATTCCGCATCATGCGACAGCGTAACTGGAAGTGCGACATATCCGCCACCAACGAACTACTCGGCTTTCTGCCGCAATACGATCTGGAACAAGGAGTGAAAGAGACTGTGAATTGGTGTAAAGAGGAGGGATGGCTATGACGGAACACACCATACTAACCAAGATAAGGCACAACCTTCTTCCTGTGGACTACGCCACGCTTATCTATGCGCTGTTCACGTCGCTGCTTCTTGTCGTGTTTTGGAATCAGAGCGATGCTCCTTGGAAACTGCTGGGGACACGCGTGGCTATTTCGACGGGCGTTGTAGCACTTACATACCTATATATATTATATCCCTCACGCGTAACGATGCTATTGCGCCAAGCATACCCTTTGGCAATGCTCGGTGTGTGGTATCCCGACATCTTTGAGTTCAGCCGCCATTTGCCCAACTTTGATCACGTCTTCGCTGCCGCCGACTACCGTTTGTTTGGCTGCGAACCTTCGTTGGAAATGAGTAAGTGGTTTTCTGGCATAGTGTGGAGCGAACTGTTCAACGCAGGCTACTTCTCGTATTACTTGATGATTGTCGGGGCGGCGGTCGTTCCACTCTTATGGAACGGGAAAGAATTGCTGCGCACGATTTTCATCGTTACGGTAGGCTTCTTCGCCTATTATATTGTATTTATATTCCTTCCCGTAGCCGGGCCACAATTCTATTTTGCAGCGATAGACCCCGCTGTGGTCGCTGATGCCCAGTTCCCCGCCCTCGGCTACTATTTTGACATACATCCCGACGCACCCCATATTGGTAACGGCATAGCCGGATTCTTCCAATACCTTGTAGAGCTTATGCAGGAAAGTGGTGAACGCCCTGTGGCCGCGTTCCCATCCAGCCATGTGGGTATGGGCACTGTCATTATGATCCTTTTCTGGCGTCTCAAGCGCGGCGTGTTTTGGGCGATGCTCCCGTTCTACATTCAGCTCTGCGGTGCCACCGTATATATTGGCGCACACTATTTTGTGGACGTCATTGGCGGCTGGCTGACGGCCGTGCTGTTCTACATGGCTGCCAAGCGTCTCTATGATACGTTTAATAATAAAAACACGATAGCATGGCATTACAATGCGGCATAGTGGGGCTGCCCAACGTGGGCAAGTCCACGCTTTTCAACTGCCTGTCGAGCGCCAAGGCGCAGGCGGCCAACTTCCCTTTCTGCACCATCGAACCCAACGTGGGCGTCATCACCGTACCCGACGAGCGGCTGGCGCGACTGGCCGAAATCGTCCATCCGGGGCGCATCGTGCCCGCCACGGTCGAGATTGTAGACATAGCCGGCCTCGTCAAGGGCGCGTCGAAAGGCGAGGGGCTGGGCAACCAGTTCCTGGGCAACATACGCCAGACAGACGCTATCATCCACGTGCTGCGCTGCTTCGACAACGGCAACGTGGTGCACGTCGACGGCTCGGTGAACCCCGTTCGCGACAAGGAAATCATCGACACGGAGTTGCAGCTCAAAGACCTTGAGACCGTGGAGAGCCGCCTGGCCAAGACGGAGAAACTCGCCACTATCGGAGGCAACAAGGACGCCAAGGTGGAACTGGGCGTGCTGCAAGCCTACAAGGCCGCGCTGGAGGTAGGCAAGTCGGCGCGCACCGTGCAGTTCGAGACCAAGGAGGAGCAGCAGGCCGCGCGCGACCTTTTCCTGCTCACGTCGAAACCCGTGCTTTATGTCTGCAACGTCGACGAGGCCAGCGCGGCCACGGGCAACGCCTACGTCGAGGCCGTGCGCGAGGCTGTGAAGGACGAAGGGGCCGAAATTTTAGTCATAGCCGCCCGCACCGAGGCCGACATCGCCGAACTGGAGAGTTACGAGGAGCGGCAGATGTTCCTCGAAGACGCCGGGCTGACCGAGAGCGGCTGCAACCGCCTGGTGAAGACGGCCTACCACATGCTGGGCCTGCAGACGTTCATCACAGCGGGCGAGATGGAGGTGAAGGCCTGGACGTACCGTAAGGGCTGGAAGGCACCGCAGTGCGCGGGCGTCATCCACACCGACTTCGAGCGTGGCTTCATCCGCGCCGAGGTCATCAAGTACGACGACTACCTGCGCCTGGGCAGCGAGGCCGCCGTGCGCGACGCGGGCCTGCTCCACGTCGAAGGCAAGGAATACGAGGTGCAGGACGGCGACATCATGCACTTCAGGTTTAATGTGTAACGAAGCGTTTTTAGGTTTTTGGGTTCTTAGGTTTATAGGTTCTTAGGTTTTTGCGTTATCGCGCAAACCCAACCCCCCAAAATCCTAAAAACCCAAAAACGTAAGAACCTAAAAACCCATTCCCCCAAGAAATGCTTAACTTCATCATCTGGAACCCCGACAAGGTGTTTTTCTCGCTCGGCGGCTACGAGGTGCGCTGGTACGGCCTGCTGTGGTGCATCGGCCTGGCGGCGGCCTACTTCGTCGTGCTGTGGCTCTACCGCCGCGAAAAGATAGGGCAGGACAAGTTCGAGCCGCTCTTCCTCTACTGCTTCGTCGGCATCCTGGCGGGCGCGCGCCTCGGCCACTGCCTGTTCTACGAGCCGGGCTACTTCCTGTCCCACCCCGTCGAGATGTTCCTCCCCATACGCCAGACGGCCGACGGCGCGTGGCACGTCACGGGCTACGCCGGGCTGGCCAGCCACGGCGGCACGCTCGGCCTCATCCTCGCCCTGTGGCTCTATGTGCGCCGCCACAAGGTGCCCATCTGGACCGTGCTCGACATCATCGCCCTGGCCACGCCGCTCACCGCCTGCGCCATACGTCTGGGCAACCTGATGAACAGCGAAATTGTGGGCAAGGCCACCGAGAGCGCGCTGGGCTTCGTCTTCGTGCAGAATGGCGACGACTTCGCGCGCTATCCCGCCCAACTCTACGAGGCGTTGGCCTATTTCCTGCTGTTCTTCGTCGGCCTCTACTTCTACCTCAAGGCACGCCGCAGCGTCGGCACAGGCTTCTATTTCGGCCTCTGCCTGACCTACATCTTCACTTTCCGCTTCTTCATCGAGTTCCTCAAGGAGGTGCAGGAGGCGTGGGAGCGTGGTATGGTCAGTGCCATCGGCCTCAACCAGGGCCAGTTGCTCAGCATCCCCTTCGTCGCCCTCGGCCTCTATGCGCTGATTAAGTTGCCGGGAAAGGCAAAACAAACGAACAAACAAAAGAAACAATGAATATGAAACCCCACATCCTCACCCTCTCGCTGGCGGCCGGGCTGCTGCTCACCGCCTGCACCAAGAAGGCGCAGCTCACCGCCGACAACTTCACCGTCACGCCCCAGCTGCTCGAAGAGAGCGCCGGCCTCGTGCCGGTGGTCATCAACGGGCGCATTCCCGAAAAGTTCATGGACCGCAAGAGCACGCTCACCATCACGCCCGTCCTGCGCTACGAAGGCGGCGAGGCGCGCGGCGAGGCCATGGCCTTCCAAGGCGAGAAAATACGCGGCAACGCGCAGGAAATCAGCTACCGCCTGGGCGGCAGCTACACCCAGCGCACCGTCTACGACTTCGTACCCGCCATGATGCAGAGCCGCCTTTATATGAGCGTCGTGCAGCAGCGCGGCAAGAAGACCACCGTCCTGCCCGAAATCTACGTCGCTCCCGGCGTGCTGGCCACCTCCACGCTCGCCAGCCGCACCGTGGCCGGCGCGCGCCCCGTCCTCTCCACCGACAACTACCAGTACGCCATCGCCCAGCAGCAGGAGGCGCAGATCCTTTACCTCCTGGCCAAGGCCGACGTGCGACAGAGCGAGGTGCAGGGCACCAGCGTGCAGCAGTTCCTGCAGACCCTCAGCCGCATCAAGGCCGAGGAGACGGGCTACGCCATCGACGGTATCACCATCAGCGCCTACGCCTCGCCTGACGGCAAACTCGACTTCAACCGCCAGCTGGCCGAGCGCCGGCAGGGCACGTCCGAGCAGTTCCTGCGCAGCCAGCTCGACAGCCTCGGCCTCAACGCCACCATCAGCACCAACTACACCGCCGAGGACTGGGAGGGTTTCCAACGCCTCGTTGCTGCCTCGAACCTTGAGGATAAGGACGTCATCCTGCGCGTCCTCTCTATGTACGAAGACCCCGAGGAGCGCGAGCGCCAGGTGCGCAACATCAGTGCCGCCTACGGCGAACTGGCCGACACCATCCTGCCCGCCCTGCGACGCGCACGAATGATCATCAACTACAACATCATCGGACGCAGCGACGACGAAATCACTGCGCAGTTCGCCGCCGACCCCAAGCAACTTTCCGTCGAGGAACTGATTTACGGCGCCACGCTCACCGACGACGCCACGCTGCAGCAGCGCATCTACCAGGCCGCCGCCACGCAGTACCCCTCTGACTACCGCGCCTTCAACAACCTGGCCGCCCTGGCCTACCAGCGCGGCGACTACTCCGCCGCCCAGACCTACCTCAGCCGCGCCCGCGCACTCAAGGCCGACGACGCCGCCGTGAACCTCAACAGCGCGCTCACCGCCCTTGCACAGGGCCAGGCCGACGAGGCCGAGGCGTACCTCGCCAAAGCCACCGCCTCAAAGGGATACAGCGAGACGCTGGGCAACCTGCAAATCACGCAGGGCAAGTTCCGCCAGGCCGCGCAGAGTCTCGGTCAGACCAAGAGCAACTCCGCCGCGCTGGCGCAGATACTTTCGCACGACTACACGGGTGCCGCCGCCTCGCTCGCCGGTGTGGCCAAGCCCGATGCCACCACCAGTTACCTGCGCGCCATCGTCGCCGCACGCACCAACCAGCACAGCGCCGCCGTCACCGCCCTGCGCGAAGCCATCGCCGCCGACCCCACGCTGCGCACCCGCGCCGCCACCGACCTGGAGTTCCTCAACCTCTTCAACGACGCTTCGTTCCAAAGCCTGGTTAAATAAAGGTAGGTTCTATAAATTAGCTTGTGATGTTTTGCCAAAAAGATTGGCAAAACATCCAAGCAAGAACTTTCCTTAAAAAAGACGAAACAACTAATTTATAGAACCTACCTTAACAGTGCGCCGCCCTTTATATATAATATGGTATAGCGCCGCCCTCGCCGCCCTGCTCGTGCTTGCCGCCTCGTGCGGCCCCGGCAAGGGCAAGGCGCGCGTGGAGGGCAAGTTCGCCCACGTGCAGCGCGCCGAGGTCTACCTGCTCTGTCCCGACGGCTCGCGCGAGGGCATCGACACCCTGCGCATCGAACGGGGCAAGTTCAAGGCCGACATCGACTGCAACGAACCCACCCTCTTCACCCTCCTGTTCCAGAACTTCACGGAGTATTCCCTCATCGCCGCTCCGGGCGCCACCGTCACCATCGACGCCGACGCACAGAAACTTTCGGCCATGAGCGTTACGGGCACCGACGACAACGCCCTGCTCACCGACTTCCGCCAGCAGACGGCGGGACGCTCCGAGGCCGACGTGCGCCGCGCTGCCGCTGACTTCATCCGCTCCCATCCCGAAAGCCTCGCCGCCGTGGCCGTGCTGCGCGACGTCTTCGCCCGCCCGCAGCAGCCCCCCGCCGAGGCCAAGGCGTTGCTCGACATCCTGCTCCGCGCCCAGCCGCAGTGCCGCGCCCTGCGCTTCGTGGAACAGGGGCTGCGCCCCAAACTCGCCGCCGCAAAAGGTGCTGCGCTGCCCGACTTCACCGCCACCACCCTCGACGGTGCCAGTGTCAGCGCGTCCGACTACAGCGGCCATCCCGCCCTCATCGTCTTCACCGCCACCTGGACGCAGCGCCACAACGAACTGCAGCGCGTCCTGCCCGATGTGCGCCGTGCCGCGCCCGCTGGCACCAAGTTCCTGCTCGTCAGCCTCGACACCGACCAGCAACGCCTGCGTGACCGCATGGAGCGCGACACGCTCGGACTGCCCGTCGTCTGCGACGGCAAAGCCTTCGCCTCGCCCCTCGTCGCCACGCTCGGTGTCACACAGGTGCCTGGCAATCTCCTCGTCGCCTCCGACGGCCGCATCATCGCCCGCGACATCGAACCCGCCAAACTTGCCGACGAGGTGAGGAAACTCAAGTAAGAGGTTTAAGGAGGTTTAAGAGGGTTTAAGAGGTTTAATCCGTCCGGCACGAAGCCCAGCAAGCCCATAAAGCCCATAATCCCCAGTTCTCCCCATAACTCCCAGCCCCATCCAGCCCCTCCCCCGGACGGCTTAAACCTCTTAAACTTTTTAAGCCTTATTAATCCTTTATACTGATGCTCGTCAAAGTCCACACCGCCGCCCTCAACGCACTCAACGCCCAGGACGTCACGCTCGAAATCGACATGTCCAAGCGGCCTCGCGGCGAGCGCGAACCGATGGTCTTTATGGTCGGCCTGCCCGACAACGCCGTGCGTGAGAGCAGCACCCGTGTGGCCTCCGCCATAGCCAACTCACGCTTCAAACTGCCGCAGAACCACACCGTGGCCAACTTCGCACCCGCCGACGTGCGCAAGGAGGGTACGGCCTACGACCTGCCGCTGGCCATCGGTCTGCTCGCTGCCGACAGGATGGTCGACGTCCACGCCCTCGAAGGCACAATGCTGCTCGGCGAACTTGGTCTTGACGGCAGCCTGCGGCCCGTCAAGGGCGCGCTTTCCATCTCCATCCTGGCGCGACGCCTGGGCTATAAGAACCTCATCCTCCCCGCCGACAACGCACGCGAAGCCGCCGTAGTCGACACCCTCCGCGTCTATGGTGCCACAAGGCTCAAGGACGTCATCGACCACCTCAACGGCCACGCCGCCCTCCAGCAGGTCGTCGTGAACACACGCGAGGAGTTCTACGCCGCGCAGAGCAACTACCCGCTCGACATGGCCGACGTCAAAGGCCAGGAAAACGTCAAGCGCGCCCTCGAAGTGGCGGCGGCGGGCGGACACAACCTGCTGCTCATCGGCTCGCCCGGCTGCGGCAAGAGTATGATGGCCAAGCGTCTGCCAGGCATCCTGCCCCAACTCACCCTCGCCGAGAGCCTCGAAACCACGCAGATACACTCCGTGGCCGGCAAACTGGGCAGCGACACCAGCCTCATCGCGCAGCGGCCCTTCCGCGCGCCCCACCACACCATCAGCGACGTGGCCCTCATCGGCGGCGGAGCGTCCTTGCAGCCCGGCGAAATCAGCCTCGCCCACAACGGCATACTCTTCCTTGACGAACTGCCCGAATTCAGCCGCACAGCCCTCGAAACGATGCGCCAGCCCCTCGAAGACCGACAAATCACCATCTCGCGCACCAAGTACACCGCCACGCTGCCTTGCTCCTTTATGCTCGTGGCCTCGATGAACCCCTGCCCCTGCGGCTACTACAACCACCCCACCAAAGCCTGCACCTGCCTGCCCGGCCAGATACACCGCTATATGGGCAAAATCAGCGGCCCATTGCTCGACCGCATCGACATCCAGGTGGAGGTCACGCCCGTGCCGCTCCAGGACCTCGCCGCCGCCCCCAAGGGCGAGACCAGTGCCGACATCCGCCAGCGTGTCATCCGCGCCCGCGACATCCAGACCGAGCGTTTCCGCAGCGAGCGCGGCGTGCACTGCAATGCGCAGATGTCCGCCCGCCTCATCGAGAAATACGCCCGTCCCGACGCCGAGGGCAGCGAACGCCTCAACCGCGCGATGAAAGCCCTCGGCCTCAGCGCCCGCGCCTACGAGCGCGTCCTCAAGGTGGCCCGCACCGTCGCCGACCTCGAAGGCGCACTCACCATCACCGCCAGCCACATCGGCGAAGCCGTCGGCTACCGCAACCTCGACCGTTCCACTTGGGGCGAGTGAACGCCCATAGTCACCAAAACGAATATCTATGAGCAACGAACTACAATTCATTCTATACCAGTTGCCCGATGAAGAAGGCAAGGTGCAGGTCGTCATTAAGGACGAGACAATGTGGGCTACTCAGAAAGCGATGGCTCAGTTGTTTGGTGTAGGCGTACCAGCCATTAGCAAGCATTTGAACCATATCTTTGAGGAGAGGGAACTCGATAGGGATGTGGCTGTTTCCAAAATGGAAATAACCACTCAACATGGAGCTATAGAAGGTAAGACACAAAAGAATGAGACAGCCTTCTATTCCCTTGACGCCATCATTGCCGTGGGCTACCGCGTCTCTTCAGCCCGTGCCACAAAGTTTCGCCAATGGGCCACAAAAGTTCTGAATGAGTATATCCGCAAAGGGTTCGCGCTCGACGAAGAACGGCTGAAGCAAGGAACGGCAGTGTTCGGCAAGGACTATTTCCGCGAACTGCTGGAAAAGGTGCGTAGCATCCGTGCCAGTGAGCGGCGCATCTGGCAGCAGATTACGGACATCTATGCAGAGTGCTCTTTCGACTACGACCGCAAATCACCCACCACGCGCGAGTTCTATCAGATGGTGCAGAACCGTTTCCACTATGCCATAACGGGCCAAACCGCGCCCGAGATAATCTATACTCGTGCCGACCACACCAAAGACCACATGGGTTTGCAGACGTGGAAAAATGCGCCGGACGGTAGGGTACTGCTGAGCGATGCGAAGATAGCCAAGAATTACCTGCCCGAAGTGGAAATCCGTCGGCTGGAGCGCGCCGTTACGGGCTACTTTGACTACATCGAAGACCTAATAGAGCGTGGAAACGCTTTCAGTATGGAGCAGTTCGCGGCTTCCGTCAATGAGTTCTTGACTTTCCGTCGTTATGCGCTTCTCCCGGACAAAGGCAGAATAAGCAGGGAGGAGGCCGAGCAAAAGGCAGCAGAAGAATACAATATCTTCAATCCCACCCAACAGATTGACTCCGATTTCGACAAACAGGTTCGTGGACTGTTCGATGGCAAAACAGCGTAGTACGATTGCGTATGACCAACCCCG
Source organism: Bacteroidaceae bacterium (assembly GCA_017933995.1). Taxonomy (GTDB): domain Bacteria; phylum Bacteroidota; class Bacteroidia; order Bacteroidales; family Bacteroidaceae; genus Alloprevotella. Next base: position 16,292 of record JAGBKI010000015.1, read on the forward strand.
TTTCCTCCTTCATCGCCCGCTGGCAAGACAAAGGCTACGAAAAAGGCGAAACCCAGCAGTTCTGGATTGACCTCCTCGCCACCCTTTTCAACGTCGAAAAGGCCGAACAATGGTTCACCTTCGAGCAGCACGTCCCCGGCGTAGGCTTCATTGACGCCCGCATACCCCGCACACGCGTGCTCATCGAGCAGAAAGGCGCGGACAAGGACTTGCGCAAGCCCGCCCCGCAGAGCGACGGCACACTGCTCACGCCCTTCCTCCAAGCCAAGCGCTACGCCGACTGGCTGCCAAACTCCGAGCGTCCCCGCTACATTGTCGTCTGCAACTTCCGCGAGTTTCTTATATATAATATGGAGACGCCACAGGCCGAACCCGAGAGCGTCCTTTTGAAAGACCTCGCCAAGGAACACTACCGCCTCGCCTTTTTAGTCAAGGAGGAGGCCGACCACCTCTCACGCGAACTGGAGGTCAGTATGCGCGCCGGGGAAATCATCGGCCAAATCCACGACGCACTTTTGGAGCAGTACCAACTCGGCGCATCCCCGTCCGCATCCGGGACGCAGGGAGTTGGGAGCGCGGGCGGCCTCGCCCGCACCGACGCAGCCCACGCGAACGCCCGCGCCCTCAACATCCTCTGCACCCGCCTCGTCTTCTGCCTCTACGCCGAGGACGCCGACATCTTCAAAAAAGACCAACTCCACGACTACCTCAAA
>JAGBKI010000016.1 GCA_017933995.1 Bacteroidaceae bacterium
CGACGTGTTCGACCCGCGCCTGCCCGACCACGGCGTGCCGATGGCCGTGCGAGGCACCATCACGTTCTCCGTCGGCGACTACCGCAGCTTCATCAAACTCCACCGCCTCATCGACTTCAACCACGAGCAGTTCCGCCGACAAGTGAAGGACGCCGTGGCGAAATACGTCAAGGGCGTCGTGACGAACATACCCGACGAGGCGGGCATTCCCGTCGTGCAGATGGAGCGCCGCATACTCGACATCAACGACCGCATACAGGGCTATGTCAAGCCGCGCATGGAGGGCGACTTCGGCGTGCTGCTGAAAGCCTTGGACATCGAGGCATTAGAGATTGACAAGGAAAGCCCCTACTACGCCGAACTGCGCCAGCTCACCGCAGGCAACACCGCACGCACACTCAACGCGCAGACCGACGTGAACATCAAGAACCTGCAGGACATGCAGGCCATCAACGCCGAGAACCTCGCCGAGACGATGCGCATACAGCGCGAGGAGGCGCAGCGTGCCCAGCGGCTGTAGACCGAGACGAACTTCATCGGCGCGCACGCCCTCAACCAGCAGACCGAGGTGTTGCGCACCGGCGCGCAGAGCCTCGGGCAGATGGGCGCGATGGGCACCGGCGGGGGCGGCGGCGCGATGAACCCCGCCGGCATGATGACGGGCATGATGATGGGCGGCGCAATGGGACAGCAGATGGCAGGCATGATGCAGCAGATGGGCCAGCAGGCGCAGGGCGCGATGAACACCCCGCCGCCCATGCCGAGCGTCTCCTTCTTTGTGTCGAACAACGGGCAGCAGGCCGGCCCCTACACGGTGCAGCAGCTCGCCGCCTTCGTGCAGCAGGGCGTGGTCACGCCGCAGAGCTACGTCTGGCGGCAAGGTATGGCAAACTGGGCGCAGGCCGCCGCCGTGCCCGAACTGGCCGCCATCTTCGCACCGCCCGCGCCCGGCGCAGGCACACCCCCACCCCCGCCCGCGCCGTGAAACGCTAATAAACAAGGAACAACGCAATAAATAAGAATAACCATGAAACACATACGAACACTGGCCCTCGTGGCCATGGCAGGCGCGGCGCTGCTTGCCGCCTCCTGCAAAAAGGAGGAACAGAAAGCCGAACCCGTCGCGGCGGAAGCACCCGCCGTCTATGCACACGAAACCATCACGCTTAGCGGCACGGTGGACAAGTACCCTGTGGTGATGGTGCTTCAATGCGCCGGCGACACCATCACCGGATACGACTATTACGTAAGAGGCAACCGCAAAGCCAGCGCCGACCTGCAACTTAAAGGCACGCTCAGCGAAGACGGCACGATGGAACTCTTTGAGTGGGTGGAGAGCAACGGGCTTCACTCTTCGCATTTCCTTGGGTGCTTCAGTGCCGACAAAGGTTTCCAGGGCAAGTTTGACCGTAATGACGGCACGGAAATGATGTTCTCATTCACCATCGACAGCATCTCTGTAGACGCGGCAGCCAACACGCCGCTCGGTTTCAGCCGCACGAAACCCGCAGACTTCGCACAAGTTGTGGAACGTTTGCGCAACGCCCCCGTCAGCCACTCCTGGTTTGTCGGCCCCGAACCCGACGTGGTTTATGGCGGCGACGAAGGAGAGGTCTACGACGGCGACGGCGCGGACAACTCCACCACCATGGGCGACGGCAGCATCGACAGTTATCTCGACAGCTACGAGCGTTGCCTGAACAAGTACGTCGCCTTTATGAAGAAGATGGACCGCGACGACCCCACCGCCCTCGTTGAGGCCGGGCGTTACTACCAGGAACTTTACGAACTCTCCCAAAAGGCCGACAAGGTCAAGGGTCAGATGAGCGACGCGCAGAGACGCCGCCTGCTCCGCATCCAGCAGAACTTCAACAAGGCTCTGGAGCAATTCGGACAGCCATAATTTTTAAGGTTCTTAGGTTTTTAGGTTTTTGCGTTGCCGTGAGAACCTAAAAACCTAAAAACGTAAAACCTAAAAACGTAAAAACCTACAAACCTAATATGAAAAAGACCTTTCTATTATCCCTGTTGCTCACGCTCAGCCTGACCGCCGTGGCACAGAAAAGGTGGGACGCCGTTACGGCGAAGGAGGTTGTGAACCTCGTGCTGGAAGGCGGCTACGGTTTCGGCGACGTGATGGCACGAAACGGGTACACGCTGGTGAACTACGTCACCTTATCGGGCGACTCATTCGTCACCATCTACCGCCGCAACTGCGTCACGGACAACAACGGCGACGTCCTCCGCTTGGGACAGGGCGTCAGCAGTGTCGTCATTTGCTCTAACAACACAGACCAGCCGTCGGAAATTGCCGTTTCGCTGTTCTCCACGACAAACGCCAACCTGTTCCGCCAGCAGTGCTTCGACTTGGGATTCAAGAAGTCCGGCACGGTGCGGGGCAACACGGTGTACAAGATTCCCGGCTACGAATTTGCCATCGTGGAAAGCAAGGGCAAGAGCGGGCGCTACGCCGTCACGATGTTCTACTTCACGCAGGAATACCATTAGGAAGCAACCTGTTCCGCAAGAGCTATCCATCCAATAACACCAATAAACAAATCAAACAATGAAACAGATTTTTCTTATTTCTCTCTTCAGCCTCTTTTTAGGCATTTCATCCGGCTTCGCCCAGTCAGCCAAACTTGTCGTGACCACTTCCGGCCAGATCAAAGGCAAATATCTCGGTGAGAACCGCAGCCAATACAAAGTTGAATGGTCCGACATCTATTGGGTGCCCAAGCGCGGACACAAGGTCGTGACTTATTCCGCCGCAAACGGACAGGGCTATGTCCATGTAAAATACGGAAAGGGCGCGGTGAATGTCCGGCAGCAGCCTAACACCAACTCTCCCGTCGTTGCAAAAATCGTCAATGCGGAGGAGGCCATCGGAGATATTGACGAAGGATACCGCTGTCTTGGAAAGAGCGGTAATTGGTATAAGATACAGGCGGACGGCAAGGTCGGCTTTGTCCGCTCCGACCTGGTTGAATGGGATTGGGGTTCTTATTAAGACCTATAATCCCAAGGATTCTGTGGCCATGAATACCGACCAAAGTTTCTTTTCCGTCGACCGCCTCGTGGAGTTCGGCCTCGGCATGGCCGTGGCGCAGCAAATGGTGGGCGTGATGAACCGGGCGATGCAGGGGATGTACATTCCCGGAAGCATCCAGGCCATGCCGCCCGCTAACCCCGCCGCCGCGCCCACGCTCGCACCGCCGCCCCTTCCCGCCACCTACTATGTGGCGGTTGAAGGGCGGCAGGTGGGGCCGCTCGGCGAGACCGACCTCTGCGCGCTCATCAAGAACGGGCAGGTCACCAAGGACACCCTCTGCTGGCACCCCGGCCTCGCCGCCTGGCAGCCCGTGGAGCGCACCCCCGCCGTGCTAAGGCTTGTGGCACTCACTCCGCCGCCGGTGCCTAATAAAGAGAACAACTAGTAATACTAGAGATACTAGAGATACTAGAAATCCTAGAAACTCTAGAAACACGAGCCCCCCCATGAAACTCAAAGCATTTCCCGCCCTCTTGTCGCTCATCGTGTCGTGTGCGCTGGGCTACCTGGCTTGGCACATCGCCGGGGACGACGAAGGCTGTTTAGTCGTCGGCATCGGCACGGGCGTGGCTGTCCTAAGCACGCTACTTCCGCTCCTTGCCCTGCGCCTTGAAAACGGCAGGCAGAGCGTCAATATGAAGGCGTGGAGTTTCGCCGCCCTCATCGTGCTGTTAGCCGTGAACCTCGGCTTCGCCCTGCTCGGCGTGGCGGAACCCTACTACGCCGTCACCCTCCTCCTGCTCCTCTGCCTCCACCTCCTCGTCGTGTGGAAACTTGCGGAAATCAAGGATGTGTGATAGTCAGGCGACCATACGGACAGTCTATAACATATACATTTCTATTGAGAAATCACTACCTTTGCATCCAGCAATCACAAGAACAAACGTATTATCATTTTCCCTACACACATTTATGAAAAAGTTCTTTTTCCTCCTTTGCGGCTTCGCAGCGGTGGCGTTGACCTCGTGCGACAGCAGCGAAAAGCAGGCAAAGCAGTTTGCCGAAAACTTTGCCACCGCCGTGGCGCGTGGTGACACCGCCGCCATCGCGCGGATGTATCCCGCCGCAGCGGGTGCCGACTCCCTCGCACTGGCATTTGAGGCCGACAGCCTCACCGTGGAGTTCAACGAAGCGGGCGACACCATCCGCTTCCGCTTCGCGCCCGACGTGACGATGACCGCCGTCAAAGACGCGCAGGACAGCATCCGCGTCGTTTCCTCAAAGGGCATCTTCGCCTACACGCCCGAACGCCTGAAGTTCGCCAAGGGAACGGGCTGGTACGACGAAGCGCTTGACGACCTTGCCAATGCCGAGCGCCTCTCCGACACGCTTTTTGTAGAAACGCTCACCCAGCAGGTCGCCGCCAAATTCCTGACGGAGATGAAGAGCAAGGTGAAAGTGACCCGCACCGACGTCTCCAACACCTCCGAAATGGGACGGTATAAGTTTACGGTGGTCGTGTCCAACCAAAGCGACAAGGAAGTCGGCGGCAACGACTACACGGTGCGTGCCGCCATCTATTCCATCTATCACATGGGCGTGGAGATTGGCGAAGACCTCACTTCCACCCGCACGCTGACGGGGCAGCCCATCCCTGCCAAGGGTACGACTACCTATTCGTGGGTGGAAGCCGCACCGATGCAGGGCAACGACCTGCGCGCCACGCTGACGTATAACCCCAGCGTGGAGAACGTCCTCGCCGACTACCAGCCCACCGGCACCGAATACGCCGACTATCTGAGCACGAAGTAGCAATAAGTTGATTAGTTAATCAGTTGATAAGTTGTTTGGTTTTTGCATTTGTAGGTTTTTGCGTTGCGCGATAACCTAAAACCTAAGAACGTATGAACCCTAAAACCAAACAACTTATCAACTGATTAACTCTTAAAACCCGACACACCATGAAAAAGACCACACTATTCTCCCTGCTTTGCGCATTCTGCCTATGTGCCGCAGCACAGAGCAAGAAAGAACTTCAGGCGAAAGTCACCGAACTGGAATCGACCGTCACAACCTTGCAAACCGAGAACGCCACGCTGACCGCCCGCATCGGCGAGAAGGACGCGCAGATTGGGCAACTGACGGGGCAGGTCGCCACCTTGCAGCAGCAGATAGGCCGCCTTGAAAGTCAAAACGCGAGCCTGAACCAAAGGCTCACGGAAATGCAGGGGCAAGTGGCGGCGCTACAGTCACAGGTAGCAAATGCACAAGCCGCCGCATCCAGCGAACCCAAGTTCCTCTCCGACAGCATCGCCGACTTCCTCTTGCAGTTCTACCGCGCCTCGACGGTGGAGGAGCGCGCCAAGTACGTGATGGATCCAGGTCGCGTGCTGCCCAAGATGCGCGACTACTATAAGAACGGTGTCACTACGCTGGACGAGTTTGACTGGTACGCAGGAATGGAGACCAAATCGCATGCCGCCTCTGAAGGTGCAGTATTCATCGCTACTTCCTTGTACGTGCTGAACATTGGCCTGACAAAGGACTACACAATTCCTCACTATGTAATTCGTACACCCGAAGGCTTCAAACTTGACTGGGAAGCCACAACGCTCTATGGCCAGACCACAGTGAACCAGCTAAATAGCACAAGAAACAACGAGGGGAAAACATTCACCATATCTTGTGCTCCTGTATTAACAGACATATATAGTTGGAATGATGATTATGATTATATTTTCGCCAAACAAAGGGCTGACGGCAAAACACAGACTATATCCATTATTTTCCAAACGAACAGCAGCGTAGGTCGCCAGTTCCGCAATCTCATTGAGAACAAGAACGTACACGTTGATATCCACAACCAATTCATCTTGAAAGGCGTTTTTTATGAGGACAACGGTGGTTTTATCGAACTCAAAGAAATCGTCAGCGAAACGCCGTCTATGATTATCCGCACGCGTCCGAACAAGTCGCAGACGCGGTTCTGAGTTCTAATTTAAAGTTAAACGTTCTTGCTCTGCAAGCGCTTCGCGGTTACTTGCTCTGCAAGCGCTTCGCGGTTACTTGCTCTGCAAGCGCTTCGCGGTTACTTGCCCTACAAGCGCTTCGCAGTTACTTGCCCTACAAGCGCTTCGCGGTTACTTGCCCTACAAGCGCTTCGCGGTTACTTTGCTGGGCAAAGCACTTTGCGATTAGAGTTTGGGGGCGTGCCGCTTCCAAATCCCCAAAACCAATCCCGCCATCCCCTCTCGCCGTAAAGGCAAGGGAATGGCGGAATTTCATTGTTAGGAGGTTTTGTATAGGTATGCCCACCAGAGGTGTTAGGAGGTGTTAGGAGCTCTTTGCCTCTCCCACGACGGGTGGTAGGAACTTGATTGCTTAAGTAGAGACAGGCCAGTGGCGAGCATTCAGCGCCGATGCTTCCAACGTCGGTGCGACCAGAGCCAGAGGCGCGGGTTGCGGCGTATCATCTCTTCAAGCAGCTGCATGTAACGCTCGGTCAGCTCATACTCGCCTTTCGCATTGGTGGCGTGAGCCTCCATACGGCGGAAGCGGCACAAATACTGCCCTCGGGCGGGGCGTGTCACGTCGGCAAAATATACGGCTGCGCCCACCTTTTTGGCTATGCGCTCCGTACCCGTAAACACGGGCGTGTCCTGTGAGAGGAATGTCACCCAGTCGTGAATGCTGTCCACACGCGGCGACTGGTCGCTGATGAAACCGATAACGCTGCGCCGACCCTCTTGCTTCAACTGCACGATGCGGCGCAGCGCGATATTCTTGTCGATGCACTCGGAGCCGAAACGTGTACGCATTTTGAGGAAAAGGCCGTCGAGTGCCTTGTCGTGGAGCGGTTTGTAGAGCTGGGCGGCGTGCAAACCTTCGGAAAGCCAGAGTCCGAGCGTGGAAATCCACTCCCAATTGCCATAATGACCCAAGTAGACAAAAACAAAAGGCTCTTGTTCTAAGTCGCGTTCCATTTCGTCAATACCCTCAAAGCGCATTCTGCGGCGTATTTCGTCCTCGGATATGGTCAGAAATTTTATCTGCTCCACCACAAGGTCACAGAAAAAGTGGTAAAAACTCCGTGCATGCATCGCCACACGCTTTTCGTTCATGCTTGGAAAAGCGTTACGCAGGTTCTCCGTCACCACTTTGCGCCTATAGCTCCACACAAAAGGTCGCAGCATGTCGGCAAGCAAATAAAGCACTCGCAACGGCAAACGGGAAAGAAGCACAAGGAAGTAGTAGGCTGTATGGTAACAGAGAGACTTCATAAAACGGTCTTTCGACAAAGGATAGGGATGAGAAATAAGGAATTAGGCTGCGCCACGGCGGAATTAGGAATTAGGCCAGCGCGAAGGGTGGGCGGAGTGTTGTGCCAGACGGCAATTCCTAATTCCTCACCCCTAATCCCAAACTCCTAATCTCTTCGCGGTGCAAAAGTAGCGTGTATCGGGCAAAAGAGCAAAACCCGCCCCCATTTTCTTGGTTTGCAGGAACGGAAATATTGATATCGGTACACAGAGAAAGGCCGTGCCCCACGCGTTATTCGCGTCGGCACGGCCTTCAGACCTAAGGAAGTTCTGTGTGCTTAGTTTACAGCAGCTGCCAACTCAGCACCGGCCTTGAACTTAACCACCTTGCGTGCAGCGATGGTAATCTTTGCACCGGTAGCGGGGTTCACGCCCTCACGAGCGGGACGGTCGGCAACAGCGAGCGTGCCAAAACCAATGAGAGCAACCTTGTCGCCCTTAACGAGGGTTTCGGTCACGGCCTCCAGGGCAGCATCAATGGCAGCCTTAGCAGCAGCCTTGCTCAGACCAGCTTTTGCGGCAACCTGAGCAACGAGTTCAGTCTTGTTCATAATGTTGATTGTTGAATAAAAATGGTAAATGTTTCTGGTTTCTGACCGCAAATATAGCGGTTTGGCCATTACGCCACCAAACTTTTTTGTCATAAATTGTCGCAAAAAGCTGTTTTTCCCCCATTTTAAGTGCTGGCAAGCCTTAAAGTATGTACTTTTGCTTCGCGAAAAGGTCTCAAGACAAGTGGCACAACCAATATTCCCTGTAGCCGCGCCATTCCCCCCGCTACCAGTCACGGAGCGGGAATCGACGAAATCTTTTAATCCTTTACTTCATAAAAATGAAAAGACTCATTTTACTGATTCTCCTTCTGCCCCTTCTTACGCTGAAGGCGCAGATGGGCGAGATGCCGGCCGACCCGGCCGTGCGAACCGGCAAATTGCCAAACGGCCTGACCTACTACATCCGCCACAATGAGCTGCCCAAAGATCGCGCGAACTTCTACATCGCGCAGCGCGTGGGCTCCGTGCAGGAGGAGGAGAGCCAGCGCGGCCTGGCACACTTCCTGGAGCACATGTGCTTCAACGGCACCACCAACTATCCCGGCAACAGCATCGTGGAGTACCTACAGAGCATCGGCATCAACTTCGGCGGTGAGCTGAACGCTTACACCAGCACCGACGAAATTGTCTATAACATCAACAACGTGCCCGTCACACCCGGCCACGTCGACTCCTGCTTGCTCATCCTCCACGACTGGTCGCACGACGTGCTGCTGCTCGACGAGGAAATCGACAAGGAGCGCGGCGCCATCCACGAGGAGTGGCGTCTGCGCAGCAGTGCCATGATGCGCATGTACGAGCGCAACCTGGAGACCATGTACCCCGGCTCGCGCTACGGACGCCGCCTGCCCATCGGTCTGATGAGCGTCGTTGACGAATGCCCCTACGACACCCTGCGCGCCTACTACCACCGCTGGTTCCGCCCCGAACTACAAGGCATCATCGTCGTCGGCGACATCGACGTCAACGAGGTCGAGCAAAAGGTCATCGCTCTGTTCAGCGGCATAGCCAACCCTGAGAATCCCGAACCCTACGTCGACTACCCCGTGCCCGACAACGCCGAGCCTATCTACATCGTCGACAAGGACAAGGAGCAGCAGCAGGTGCTCCTTGAGGTCATGTTCAAGCACGACGTCATGCCGCGCGAATACCGCAACACGCCCGTCTTCCTTGTGCAGGACTACCTCGACAACGTCATTATGCTGGCTGTCGATGCCCGCTTCGAGGAACTGTCACAGAAGCCCGACTGCCCCTTCCTACAGGCAGGCTGCTACGACGGCAACTACTTCATCAGCAAGACCAAGGGTGCTTTCACCGTGGTCATCGTGCCCAAGCCCGGACAGGACGTGGCCGCCACCGAGGCTGTCATGACCGAGGTGCAGCGCCTGCGCCAATACGGCCTCACACCCAGCGAGGTTGACCGCGCAGCGCAGGAATACATGAGCCAGCTCGAACGCCGCTACGACAACCGCGACAAGCAGCAGAACTCCTACTTCGTAAACCGCTATGTCCGTGCTTACCTTGACGGCAGCCCCATCTCCAGCATTGAGCAGGACTACCAAATGTACCAACTCTTCTCCAGCCAGCTCGGTGCCGAGGTGGTGAACGCCCTGTTGCTGGAGCGCGTGGGTAGCGTCGACACCAACTTTGTCTTCGCAGGCTTCTATCCCGAGCGCGATGACGTCACTGTACCCGCTGTAGCCGACCTCCGCGCCGCCGTTGAGCGCGGCATCGCCGCTGACGTGCAGCCCTATGCCGACAATGTGCGCAACGAGCCGCTTGTACCTGTGCAGCCCAAGCCTGGCAAGATTAAGAAGGAAACGCCTTCGGCCTTCGGCTATACGGAATGGACACTGGCCAACGGCGCACGTGTCTATTTCAAAAAGACCGACTTCAACGAGAGCCAGGTGGTGTTCGGCGCACGCAGCTTCGGTGGCCTAAAGGCCGTCAAGGCAGGCGATGTCATCAACGCACGTCTTGCAACCGACATCGTGGACGGTGCCGGACTGGGCGCGTTCAGTGCCACCGAGTTCCAGAAAGCGATGAGCGGCAAGCAGGTCAACGTCTCCTCCACCATCGGCCAGACCACGGAAGCCCTCGACGGCTCGTCCACGCCCAAAGACCTGCGCACGCTCTTCGAGATTATCTACCTGAAGTTCACCGCTCCTGGCAGCGACGTGGACAGCTACAACCGCGCTATCCAGAGCCGCCGCACACAGCTTGAGGCAGCCGACCGCGTGCCCGAGACCACGCTGATGGACAGCCTCTACGCCACCTTCTACAACAGCCATCCCTACGAGCGCCGTATCGTAAAGGCCGACCTCGATCAAGCCAACTTCGAAACCATGCGCGCCATCTACGCAGAGCGTTTCAACAGCCCTGGTGACTTCGACTTCTACTTCACTGGCAACTTCGACGTAGACTCCCTGCGCCTCTTCACCGAGACCTACCTCGCCTCCCTGCCCAAGGTGAAGCGCGAAGCCAAGCCCAAGACCAAGGTGAGCGTCGTGGACGGCGTGCGTATGAACCGCTTCACGCGCCAGATGGAGACGCCCAAGTCCTACATCATCCAGCTGTGGCACGGCGACCAACCTTGGACGGTGCGCGACGAAGCCGTCGTTGACGTACTCGGCCAAATCCTTTCGCAGCGCTACCTCAAGAGCATCCGCGAGGAAGGCTCCATGGCCTACAGCGTAGGCGCCAGCGGCGACCTCAGTTACGGCATCCGCGACGAGTACACCCTGCAAATCTACTGCCCCGTCAAGCCCGAAAAGGCCGACAGCGCGCTCATCCTCATGCGCCAGGGCATCGACGAGATAGCCCAGGGCGGCGTCACTGCCGACGAGCTTGAGAAGGCCATCAGCTACAACGTCAAGACCTTCGCCGACAACCAGCGTGAGAACAACTACTGGGAGGGCCTCATCCGCGCCTACACCATCTGGGGCAAGGACAAGCAGAAGGACTACGAAGCCATCCAGCGCAGCATCACCAGCGCCGACATCCAGGCGTTCGTGAAGAACCAGCTGCTCAAGCAGAACAACTGTGCCACCGTGCTGATGCTGCCCGAATAACAAAAGACAATAAACGTCCAACAACAAACATTAAACGTGGCTGCACCGTTGAATATCGGTGCGGCCACGTTTGCGTTTAACCCAAATTGGTCATTAGAATTTATGTGAGAGTGGTATTTGTTTCGAGAAGATTGTAAAAGTCTTTATCGAAGGCGTAGCGAGCTACGTCGAGATAAAGAGTTTTGCAAGATTCCGAAAGAAATGCCGCTATCGCATAAATAGACTCAGAAATGGGTGAATTAACGTATTAACGGTCTAATAACCGATTTGGGTTTAATACTATTTAAGGCGTAAACCAACGGTAATTCAGCCGCTTGACGTACTTTTGCAGCCGCAAAAGAAACACTTCCCGAATGAACATAGCACTGATCGGCCATGGCAAGATGGGCCGTATGATTGAAGAGATAGCCCGCCAACGCGGACACGAGATTGTCAGCATCATCGACGTGGACAACCGCGCCGACTTCGACACCGACGCTTTCCGCTCCGCCGACGTCGCCATCGAGTTCACCGTGCCCCAGGCGGCCTACGACAACGTCTGCGCCGCCTTCCGCCAGGGCGTCAAGGTGGTCAGCGGCTCGACCGGCTGGATTGCGCAGCACGGCGAGGAGATGCGCCAGCGGTGCTGGAACGATGGGCAGACGCTGCTTTGGTCGTCGAACTTCAGCGTGGGCGTGGCCATCTTCCGCGCGCTGAACCGCAAGCTCGCGCTGATGATGAACAACTTCCCGCAATACGACGTGACGCTCCAGGAGACCCACCACGTCCACAAACTCGACGCCCCGAGCGGCACGGCCATTACACTGGCCGAGCAGATTGTGGGCGCGCTCGACCGCAAGGAGGGCTGGCAGTCCGGCCTCTACCGCCGCGCCGACGGCGGGCTGGAGGGCGGCACGGCCTGCCCGGCGGACAAGGTGCGCGTCGACGCCGTGCGGAGCGGCGAGGTGCCGGGCATCCACACCATCACCTACGACAGCCCCGAGGACTGCATCAGCATCACCCACAGCGCGCACTCACGCCGAGGCTTCGCCCTCGGTGCCGTCCTCGCCGCCGAATATGTGGCGCAGCACCAGGGCTGGCTCACCATCGACGATTTGTTTGACTTCTGAATATAGAAACTCCTCCCCCCATGCCCGCAACCAACACTTCCCGCCCCCGCCCCACCGCCAAGAGCTGGGCGAAGTTCGCCATAGCCTGCACGCTCTACCTCCTCTTCCTCCTTTGGGTCGAGTCGTGGTGGGGACTGCTCGTCGTGCCCTTCATCTTCGACCTATACATCACGAAGCGCATACCCTGGGGCTGGTGGAAAAACACGAAGAACGCCACCGCGCGCACCGTCCTCGGCTGGATCGACGCCATCGTCTTCGCCCTCGTGGCCGTCTATTTCCTCAACCAGTTCTTCTTCCAGAACTTCGTCATTCCCAGCTCGTCGCTCGAAGAGACGCTGCTCACGGGCGACTACCTGCTCGTGTCCAAGATGAGTTACGGCCCGCGCATCCCGCAGACGCCGCTCTATATGCCCCTGACGCAGCACACGATGCCCGTCACCGGCACGAAGTCCTACCTCGACTGGCCCCACTGGGAATACCGCCGCGCCAAGGGCTTCGGCCACCCCGAACTGAACGACATCGTCGTCTTCAACTACCCCAGCGGCGACACCGTGGCCCTCAAGGCGCAGGACAAGGACTTCTACCGCCTGTGCTACCAGTTCGGTGACGACATCACCCAACTGGGCCAGACCGTCACCGCCAGCACACCCTACGACGAGGCGCAGCGCATCTACAGCCGCATCTACGCCGCCGGCCGCAACTACATCGCGCAGAATCCCGAGCAGTTCGGCGACATCGTGGCGCGCCCCACCGACCGCCGCGAGAACTACGTGAAACGCCTCGTCGGGATGCCCGGCGACACACTGCGCATCAAGGCCGGAAAGGTCTACCTCAACGGGCGACACAACCCTGACGGCGAGCAGGTGCAGCGTGGCTACATCATCAACTGGAGCGGCGGCCTCAGCGACGAAATGAAGCGCGAATTGGGCATCACCAATGAGGACTTGCAGGCCATCAGCCCCGGCCAGCCCATAACCTACACCCCCTTGACACGCCACACCTACGAGGTGCTGAGCAGCCGCAAGGACATCGCCAGTTCCGTGGAACTCGCCCCGGCGGCCTCCGACTGGCTCTATCCGCAGAACAAGCGCACCGGCTGGACCGCCGAGGACTACGGCCCCATCTGGATTCCCAAGAAAGGTGCCACGCTGCGCCTCACGCTCGACAACCTGCCCCTTTACGAACGCCCCATCCGCATCTACGAGGGCAACAGTCTTGAAGTGCGCGACGGAAAAGTATTTATAAACGGCCAGCAGGCCACGCAGTACACCTTCAAGCAGGACTACTATTGGATGCAGGGCGACAACCGCGACAACAGCGCAGACTCCCGCTTCTGGGGCTTTGTGCCTGAAGACCACATCGTGGGCAAGCCCCTTTTCATCTGGCTCTCGCTTGATCCCGACTACGGCTGGTTCGACGGCAAGGTGCGCTGGTCAAGGCTTTTTACGTGGGTGGCTAACATTAAGTAGTGAAAAATTAAAAGTGAATAGTTAAAAGTTGAGTTACTGCTTGCAGCGGTCTCTTGCCTAACATTTTTTCCGCGTAGCCTTTCGTCCATTGGGCGGCCTTGTAGGCCGCCGAAGCCAGCCCCCCCGCAAACAGTAACTCCACTTTTCACTATTCACTTTCTCATTTTTAACTAAAAACGAGTGTTGCTCCTCTCCTCCTCCTACCTCGCCCCCGTGCAGTGGTACACGAAACTGCTCACGGGGCTTCCCGTAGTGGAAGACCGGGGCGAGCACTTCGTGAAACAGACCTACCGCAACCGCTGCCGCATACTGGGCGCGCAGGGCGTGGAGACGCTCGTCGTGCCTGTGGAGCACGGCGCGGGCGCAAGCCACACCCCGATGCGCGACATCCGTATCTCCGCCCACGAACCCGCTTGGCAGCGACGCCACTGGCACGCTCTGCGCACCGCTTACGAGGGCACACCTTTTTTCGACTACTACGCCGACGACCTACAGCCGCTCTACGAACGCCCCTTCCGTTTCCTCTGCGACTGGAACGCCGCGCTCCACGAGGCAGTGTGCCGCCTGCTCGGCATCAAGCCCGTCGCCAACGTCAGCGACACCTACATACACCCCACGGCGACGGACACCGACTTGCGCCTTTCCATTCGCCCCAAGTCCGCACCTGCCGACCCTGCGTTCCATCCCGCGCCCTATTGGCAGTTGCGCGCCCCGGGACGCTTCGTACCCAACCTTAGCATCGCCGACCTCCTTTTCAACATGGGGCCAGAGGCACGTCTCGTGTTGCGCAAGTCGAGGCTTTAACCCAAATAGGTCATTAGAGTTTGTAGGAGAATGTTTTTTTATTTTGAGGGGCTTTGGGCTGATGTTCGCGACGGCATAGCGGGCTATGCCGAGCGGGCATAAGCCAAAAGACACCAAAATAAAAGCCATTATCCTGCAAAAAGACAAACATAAAAACATACTCGTCGGTCTAATGACCGATTTGGGTTTAACATCTGGTGCCTACAAAAGCCCAGCCTTCCCACACAAAAAACGTCTCGTGGCTTTCTTTTCTGCAAATTAAGCCTAAGTTTGTAGAAACTGAGGCTTAGTTTGTACAAATTAAGCCTTGATTTGGCGAAACTTAGGCTTAATTTGCAGAATTAACCCACGCAAAAACTTCTTTGCATGGATTTTGAACCGATTTTCCCCGCTCTTAGAAAATTCTAAGAGCGGGGAAAAACTGCGTATATGCGCGGTGGGGAAACGATACGCCCAGCCTATCAGTACTTGAAAGTGCTTCCGCCGAGGAACTCGCGCAACAGCGAGGTGGGCGGCAGGGCTTTGGTGTCGAGCGGGGGGAGATAGGAGAGGAATTTGCGCAGGCGATAGGCTTCGCTGTATTCGGGTTCGCTTTCGGGAACGGCCTCCAAGAGCGGCAGGGCTTCGCCGCGCAGGGCTGCAAGCTCGAAGAGCAGGGCCGTATTGACCATTTCGTCGGCCTCTTCCTGGAAGGGGAAAATCCAGCGGTCCTCTCCGCGACGCACACTGGGCCAGCGGCGGATGGTGTCGAGGGCGCTGTAGCCTCGGTACTTGTTGTCGCGCACGATGCGGCGAAGCAAGCGGTTGTCGGTGGTGGGAATGTAGTTGTGAAAGTCAAGTAGGACGGACGTAAGGGCACTGGCGTAAATGCGGAACTTGCACTCGGCGGGCAGTTCGGCAGTCAGTTCGGGATTGAGGGCGTGTATGCCTTCCAGCACAAGGAGGTCGCCCTGGCGCAAACGCAGCCGGTTGCCGCTCTGCTCGCTCTTGCCTGTGAGGAAGTTGTAGCGGGGCAGTTCAACCTCCTCGCCCGCCAAGAGGGCGCGCATCTGCTGGTTGAAGAGCGGGATGTTGAGAGCGTGAATGTGCTCAAAGTCGTACTGGCCGTCGGCATCGAGGGGTGTTTTTTCGCGGTCCACGAAGTAGTCGTCCAACGACACGGGCACGGGACGCAGGCCGCAGACGGCGAGTTGCACGCTGAGGCGTTTGGCAAAGGTTGTCTTGCCGCTCGACGAGGGACCAGCGATGAGGATGACGCGCAGTTCGGGACGCGCGGCAATGCGGTCGGCCAAGGCAGCAATCTTTTTCTCTTGTAGGGCTTCGCTCACGTTGATCAGCGTGCCGCCGTAGCCTTGTCGGCAGGCTTCGGCAAGCTGCCCAATGGTGCTCACGCCAAGAATGTCCTGCCAACGGTGGTTTTCGCGAAAGACGTCGAACATCTTGTCCTGCTTGCGCCACGGGCGTAGTTCATCGGGCGCACCCGCGTCGGGCAAGCGCAGTATGAGGCCGCCGCCCCAGGGCATCACGTCAAAAAGATAAATCTGGCTGGTGCGCACTAAGAGCGAGCCGTAGAAATAGTCGGGCAGGCCGTCGAGGGTGTAGTAGTGCGTATAGAGCTTTCCGCAGCTCTCGAGCAGCTGCGCCTTGTCCTCCTGCCCGTGCTGGCGGAACAGGGCTGCGGCCTCGGTGGTCGGGGCGGTGACACGGCGGAAAGGCAGGTCGGCGGCAATGATTTCCTGCATGGCCTGTTTCAGCGCGGCAACCTCGTCGGCGGTGAGTGTGTCGGTTCCCTCGCGCAACAGGCGGCAGTAGAAACCGCCTGCCAAGGAAATTTCTATGCGCAGGCGCGAGCCGGGAAACAACGTGGCGGCGGCTTTGTAGAGCACAAAGAAGAGCGAACGGGTGTAAGTGCGCAGACCAGAGGCCGACGACGTGTCGAGAAACTCCACGTCCTTGCCCGAGAAGAGGGTGTAGTGCAGACCCTCGACTTTGTTGTTCACCTTTGCGCTGGTGGCGCCGTGGGGCATGTCGAGCTGGAGCATGTCGTAGACTTGCTCGAGGTTATAGCCTGCGGGAACGCTGTGGGTGCGCCCGGTGTTGCTGACGCGTATGGTGATGGTCTGTAGTGCCATAAAGCGGATTGTTTATCAGTTTTTACAAGGTTGGGAAACACGCGCGGCGAGAGGCCGACAGAGCGTTCCGCTGCGCATACGGCGGCAAATATATACAATTTCCCCGTGGCGCACAAGCCGACAGGCCGTATGCCACGGGGCAAAAGGAAGATGTTTGCGAATTACAGGACAGACGACGGGCTTTATAGTTGCTGTTCGAGGAACTCGGCGGCGTCGGCCACACAGTCGGGGCATTCGCGCAGCACCTTGCCGGTGCCCACGCCTTTGAGCAACTTGCACTGCGTGGCGCCGTTGCGCTGGTGGAACTGCGTCATCACCTTACGCATACGCTGCCGGGCCACATTTCTGTCGCCGCTGGCCAGTCCCAACACGATGCCCGCACCGACCAGCGCCCCGCAGGAGCCTTCCATCGTGCCCATGCCCACGGCGAACGCCCCGCCGAGCGCTTGGGCCGTGGCGTCGTCGATGCCGGCCTTGTCGCGGTAGGTGCACAACACGGCCTGCGCACAGTTGTACTGCCCGCTGCGCTTCTTTTCGGCGGCTTCGGTTTTTCTACTTTCCATCATACTGCTTGTTTTTGGCTTTACAAATCATCTGTGTCATGTTGCCCATCGGACAGAACACGCACCATGTCCTCGGGCGAAAGAAAACGGTGAGCAGCACACCCACGATGAGCGATGTGAGCATGATGCCGTACAGACCGAAGGCGAACTGCGCCCGCCACGGCTCCACTGCAACGGGATAGGCCCAATGCCAAGGCACGTGGAACGTCCAGAGCAGATGAATGGTCTCGGAGAGGCTCGAAGCGCCCTGCGCCACAAGCACGGTGATATAGACCATCTGCACGAAGAAGAACAGGAAAAACACGAGGAAACCGTTGCGGAACCAGCGTGAGGAGAGCCAGCGCGGAGCCAGGCGGCGGCGCGAAAGTTTCAGCGTGTTGCCGATGAGCAGGAAAAGCTGGCCGCGACCGCAATAGTTGTTGCAATATCCCTTCGTGCCGCCGAAAATGGCCATCAGCAAGGGGATGAGAAAACAGATGACGCCGAGCCAGGCGAACACAATGTTGAAAAAACCGAGGGTGAAGTAGGTTGCGGAGACGATCCACAGGTAGTCGCTCCACTTTTTGCGCTGCTGTTTCATTCGTTTTCGACTTTATGCATTACACCTGCGGGGCACGCCTTTACGCAAAGGCCGCAACCGATACACTTCTCATCGTTGACCACGGCGTAACAGCCACGCCACACACTGACCGCTCCACGCGGGCAGGCTTTGACACAGACTCCGCACGCCACACAGCGCTTGCGCTCGTTCTCGGCGCGGAAACGCGGACGGCGGCGGACGTGGGGAGTTTTTTTCATCTCGTCCATAAAAAATCGGAGTTTAGGTTTGATAACGTCCCCTATCGGGCAAAAAGGATGCCAAAACAAACAGAGAGGGCATCCGGCAAGCCATCGCGCAGAAGCAACACGCGTCCGCGCGGGCAGAATCAGTCGCTGGGCGGAAGGGTTTGGAGGGGTGCGGCGCGGCGCACGGTGGTGCGCAGTTCGGTGCCGCTCTTCTTGGGCCGCCACTCCATCAGGTCGTCGGCGGAGAGCGGGCGTATGTAGTCGAACCAGGCGAAGTTGTCGAGATAGGTCTGCGAGCGCGGCGCGAGACCCACGGCGTAGAAATAACTTTCGGCGGCGGGCGTCCAGATGCGGCGCAGTTTGCGCTCACGGATGTCCATACGCATGGCGGTGGTCTCGGTGTAGTTGTGGTAGAGCAGCAGGCTGTCCTTCTCAAGCGGGAACATCACGGCGCGGACGTTGCCCTGGGCCTCGTTGCGCACAATTTCGCCCTCGTCGAAATAGGCGCGCAACTGGTGGGCGGAGAGTTGGTTGAAGTGGGTGCTGTCCACCTGCTCGGCGACGAGGGCCTGGCGGTTGACGTAGATGCTGTCGACGGTGCTGTCGTTCACGTAGACGACGATTTCCTCGCCGAGCACCTGCCGCTGGTCGCTCCACACAATGGGGTCGCGCAGGAGGCGTATGGTGCTGGCGCGCTGGTCGAAGACGAGGGTGTCGCAGACGGCCTGCACGTCGTCGCGGTAGGCGCGGACGTGGCGGATGCCGCGCACCACGCGGTAGGCGGTGTCGGTGTCGAGGTTGTAGGTGTGGATGCGCAGCGTGTCGGCGTGGGCGGAGAGCACCTGCGGCTGCGAGAAGTCCTCGACGAGGGCGTGGCCGGTGGCCATCCCCTCGCCGGTGAGTTGGTTGTAGGCCACGCTGTCGCCGCGCAGGCGCGCCCGTCGCTTGAAGTCCTGCATATCGACCTCGCCGACGGCACGCAGCCAGCCGGTCTTGTCGTTGTATTCGCCGCGATGGGCGGTGAGGTCCTGCTGCGCGAGGTGGTCTTGGAAGTGCATATTGTCGTAGGCGTGGGCCTCGCCGGTCACTTCGTTGTAGTCACCGCGCTCGCAGGTGAGGGTGCGCTGGGTGGGTATCTCGGTGAAGACGACGTGGCCGTAGCCCTTGACGAGTTTCTCGCGCTCGTAGTACTCGCCCCGGTCACAGGTAAGGGTGCGCTGGTTGAGGCGGTCGGTGTAGCGCACGTTGCCGTCGGCGTTGAGCAGGCCGGTGTTCTCGTTGTAGACGGCGTTGTCGCTGACGAGGGTGCGCTGCTGCGGGCGGTCGGTGTAGGTGACGTGGCCGTAGACGTGGGCCAGGCCGGTGCGCTTGTCGTAGTGGAGGGAGTCGCCGGTGAGTTCGCGCCCCTGGGGCTTGATGAGTTTGCTGTTGCGCGTCATGCGGGCCTCGCGCGTGTCGGTGTTGTAGTAGGCGTCCTCGGTGTAGATGTTGTTGTCGCGGCTGATGATGTTGCTGGGACCCAGCAGGTGCGCCCAGTGCGTGTGGAGGTTGTAGTGGAGGTCGTTGGTGGTGAGGTTGAACCGCTCACCCCGCAGGTGGACGTTGTTGGAGAAGTAGGACTCGCGCGAGCCGGTGAAGTACTCGCCGTTGTCGCTGGTGAGCGTGCTGCCGCCGTCGATGAGTTTGCCGCCGTCGAAGTAGCGTCCGCAGCCCTCGGCGCGATAATAAACGAGGCTGTCGGTGATGAGCGTGCGGGCGCGGTGCTTGAGGGTGACGTCGCGCCCGGTCATGCGGCCTATCTGCGACTGTCCGTCGTAGAACAGGCGTTCGCCGGTGAGCGATAGGGTGTCGCCCTGGAGGAGACGGACGTGGCCGAAGGCTTTGAAGGAGTTGGTGCTCTGGTAGAAAACGGCGCTGTCGCTGAAAAGTTGCATCGCGCCCTGCTTGAAGTGCACCTTGCCGGCCAGGCGGCGGGCGTCGGGGTCGACGGCGCGGTCGTACATGTTGCGGTCGGCGTGGACCAGTTCCACACGCTCGTCGGCGGTGCCGCCCCGCTGCGCAAATGCAGCAAGCCCTCCTGCGAGCAGGAGGGATGCGAAAAGGAATATGCGCCGCAGGCGTAGGGTCATAGCGGGCGGAAGGGATCGTGCAGTTATTGCTGGGCGGTGCCCCAGCCGTCGTAGTGGAAGGTGCAGCCCTGCCAGTCGGGGTCGATGCGCACGTAGGTGGTGCGTATCTTCTCGCGTACCCACTCCTCCAGGCGCGCCTCGCGGCGTTCGTTGAGGAGCATCTCCTGGAGGGCTTCGTAGTCGCTGGCGAGGGTGGCGCGGTGGGCGGGGATGCGGTTCTTGAGGCGCACGATGGCGCAGACGGTCTGGTGCTTCTGGTTGGTGAAGATGAACGAGCGCGACACTTCGCCCACCTGTAGCGTGTCGACGGCGCGGGCCAGTTCGCGCGACATGTCGGCCAGGGCGAAGCGCGAGGACATGTCGTAGCCGTCGGTGTTGGCCATCAGACCGTCGGAGAGGCGCGTGTCCTTGTCGTCGCTGAACAGCAGCACGGCGCGGCTGAAGTCGATGTGGCCGCTGCGGATGCTGTCGCCGATGGAGTCGAGGCGCACGAGGTAGCGCTGGTACTCGCTGTCGTCGATGTGGGGCTTCATCAGGATGTGGCGCACGTTGACCTTGTCGCCACGCTTCTCGACGAGCTGGATGATGTGGTAGCCGAACTGCGTCTTGACGACCTTTGACACCTTGCCCGGCTCGGTGAGCGAGAAGGCGACGTTCGAGAACTCGGGCACCCACTCGCTCTTGCCGTGGAAGCCGAGTTCGCCGCCGCCGCTGGCGCTGCCGTCCTGACTATAGGATCGCGCCAACACGCGGAAGTCGGCCTGGCCGGTATTGACGCGGCGCGCCATATCGCGCAGTTGGTCGGTGATGTAGGCCACCTCCTCGGGCGAGGCCTGCGGCTCAAGGGTGATGACCTGCAACTCGTACTGGTCGGGGATGAGGGGCAGGCTGTCGGCGGGCAGGCTCTCGAAGCGGGCGCGAACCTCGGCGGGCGTGACGCGGATGTTCTTCACAAGGCTCTGCTGTACGCTCTGCACCATGCTCTGCTCGCGCTGACGCTGGATGAGGTCCTCGCGCAGTTGGGCGAAGGTCTTGTGGGCCTGCAACTCGACGTTCTCGCGCGAGCCGTAAGCCTCGATGTAGCGGTCGAGCATCGTCTCGACGCGGCTCTTGATGGTGGCCTCGCTCACCTCCACGCTGTCAAGTTCGGCCTGGTGGAGGTAGAGTTTCTGCACGGCGATCTGCTCGGGTATCTCGCAATAGGGGTTGGTGACGGGGATGCCCTGCATCTCGTAGCTGACGCGCGTCTCCTCGACGTCGCTGAGCAGGATGGGCTCGTTGCCTACAACCCACACCACCTTGTCAATCACCTGCTGGCCGCTGGCGCAGAGCGTGGAGGCGGCGCAGAGGGCAAGGGCAAAGAGTTTCTTACGCATAACGTGAGGATGAGGGTCAGTCGTGGTTGTTCACCGTGCGGAGCACGTCGGGGTTGATGTGATGGGGATAGCGCTGGCGCAGCTGCTCTACCCACTGGTCTTCGAGCACGCGCTGGTAGTCGCCGACCACCTGCTGCAGCACGTCCTCGTAGCCCGTGGGCTGCTTGTAGGTCTTGCCCACCACTTTCTCGTAGGGGAAGGCGGCGAGGGGCTGGCCGCTGCCGCCAAAGACGAGGCGGTCGATCGTGGCGTTCTCGCCCTGGCGCGCCACGAGGAACTTGCTGACGCGCACCTGCTGGCCGTCGCGGTTGAACTCGGCGTCGACGAGTTGGGAGAGGTTGTCGGCCCCGGCGTTCTTCTTGACAAAGGAGAGGGCGCGCTTGAAGATTTTCTTCGACTTGGCCTGCACGATGTAGCCACGGAAGCGGGGGGCGTCCCAGGCGTACTGCGCGCGATTGGCCTCGAAGTGGCGGCGCAGCCCGGCCTCGTCGGCGACGGCGGGCTTCCACACCTGGTTCTGCGACGCCTCGAAGAAGAGCAGGCCCTCGCGGTATTCCTGCACGAGGTAGCGCAGCGACGTGGTGTCGCCGAGGTGGGCGTTGAGCACGCTGTCGAGGATGGCCTCGCGGGTGAGGCGGCCTCCGCTCTGTGCCACGAGGCGCTCGATGCGGTGCTCGGCGCTGGCCTCCTCAATGCCCTGGCGCTTGAGGTTGTTGACGATGGTGGGATAGAGTTCCTCAAAGGGCTGCAGGGGCTGGCGGTCGCGCATCTGGATGATGTGGTAGCCGTAGGCCGTGAGCACGGGCTGGGAGATGTCGCCCTTGTTGAGTTTATAGGCGGCGTCCTCAAACTCCTTGACCAGTTCACCCGGGCCGACGGGGCGGAGCATACCGCCGTAGCGGGCGGAGCCGGGGTCCTGGCTCACCTGCATGGCCAGTTGGGCGAAGTCGGCACCGGCGCGCAGGGCGTTGTAGACGCTGTCGGCGCGCTGCTTAATGACAGCGCGCTGGCCCTCGGTGGCATCGGCGGGGACGAGCAGCAGGATGTGGGAAAGCGTCAGGATGTCCTTGCCCTGCAAACGCCCGGCGACGTCATCGTAGAGGCTGCGCGCCACGCTGTCGATGAACTGCTGGTAGACGAGGTAGGGCGTGAGTTGGGCGTCGCGGTAGGTGCGGTACTCGGCCTGGAGGGCACCCAACGTATCAAGCCCGGCGTCCTCGGCGGCAAGCACCTTGAGTTTGTAGTTGAGGTACATCTCGGCGTACTCCTCGGGCGTCTTCTCCTCGACGGCACCCTGCTCGCCGCTGTTCTTGTTGTAGGCATACTCGAACTCGCCGCGCGTCACCTTGAAATGGCCCACGGTCATCAGCACGGGGTCGGTCTGCGCCGTGACGCCGAGGGCGGCGGCGAAAAGGAGGAGGGAGGAAAGTATCTTCTTCATCAGTTTACAATTAAAAGATAAAAGGTAAAAAGTAAAAGATGAGTTACTGAAAGCCATTAGTCTCGCGCAAGCCAATGGCCAATGGTCAATGGTCAATGGTCAATGGCCTCAATCGTTGGGGCGGCTGTAGTTGGGGGCTTCGCTGGTGATGGTGATGTCGTGGGGGTGGCTCTCGTGGACACCGGCACCCGTGATGCGGACGAACTTGGCCGCGTGCAGATCGTCGATGGACGCCGCGCCGCAGTAACCCATGCCCGAACGGAGGCCGCCGCACAGTTGGTAGAGGACTTCCTGCACGCTGCCTTTGTAAGGCACGCGCCCGGCGATGCCCTCCGGCACGAGTTTCTTGGTCTCTTTCACGCCGCCCTGGAAGTAGCGGTCGCTGGAGCCGTTCTCCATGGCTTCGAGCGAGCCCATGCCACGGTAGGTCTTGAACTTACGGCCGTTGAAGATGATGGTTTCGCCGGGGGATTCCTCGGTACCGGCCACGAGGCTGCCAATCATCACGCAACTGCCACCGGCTGCGAGTGCCTTGACGACGTCGCCGCTGTAGCGCAGGCCGCCGTCGGCGATAAGAGGTACGCCGGTGCCTTGCAGCGCGCTGTAGACGTCGTAGACGGCGCTGAGTTGGGGCACGCCCACACCGGCCACGACGCGCGTGGTGCAGATGCTGCCCGGGCCGATGCCCACCTTCACGCCGTCGGCGCCGTTGGCGGCAAGCAAAGCGGCGGCTTCGCCCGTGGCCACGTTGCCCACCACGACATCCACCTGCGGGAATGCGGCTTTGGCCTCGCGCAGTTTCTCGACCACACCCCGGCTGTGGCCGTGGGCGGTGTCGATGACGATGGCGTCCACTCCGGCGCTGACAAGGGCCTGCATACGGTCGAGCGTGTCGGGGGTGACACCCACACCGGCGGCCACGCGCAGGCGGCCCTTGTCGTCCTTGCAGGCCATGGGTTTGTCTTTGGCCTTGGTGATGTCCTTATAGGTGATGAGCCCCACGAGGTGGCCCTGAGCGTCGACAACGGGGAGTTTCTCAATCTTGTTCTCCTGCAAAATGCGGGCGGCCTCGGCCAGGTCGACCTGCTGCTGTGTGACAACAAGGTTCTCGCTGGTCATCACGGTGTCGATGGGCTTCGACTGGTCGCGCTCGAAACGCAGGTCACGGTTGGTGACGATGCCTACAAGGCGCTTCTCCTCGTCTACAACGGGGATGCCGCCGATGTGGTACTCAGCCATCAGGTCGAGCGCGTCGCCCACAGTGCGGCCGCGCGCGATGGTCACGGGGTCGTAAATCATACCGTTCTCGGCGCGCTTGACAATGGCCACCTGGCGTGCCTGCTCGTCGATGCTCATGTTCTTGTGGATGACACCGATGCCGCCCTCGCGGGCTATGGCGATGGCCATCTTGGCTTCGGTCACTGTGTCCATGGCAGCGGTGACGAACGGGATTTGCAGGGGGATGTGGCGGGAGAAACGGGCGTTGAGACTGACTTCGCGGGGAAGCACTTCGCTGTAGGCGGGGATGAGCAGCACATCGTCGAACGTGAGACCGTCCATGACGATTTTGTCTTGAGTGAAATTGGAGGCCATAAAAAACAGTCGTTTCTAATTGGCCGCAAAAATACGAAAAAGGCGCGGTTTCGCCTTGAGTCCGCACCTAATCTTTTTATTTATAGACAAATATATAGTTTCTTAACATAAAAGGGGTTCCCAGCGTTTCTTCCGAGACAAGAAAACTGCCATTTGAGATTTAGGGGAAGTGCTATTCCTCTACTATTTCTGCACGAATTATGCGCAAGTCGGTTTCAGGTCGGTCGTTGCGGTCTGTTGGAACGACACTTATGGCTTCAACAACATCCATCCCATCTGTAATTTCACCAAAGATGGTGTACTGTCCATCAAGATGGGGAACACCACCACGCTTAGCGTAATCTTCAGCCACAGCATAGGGGAACACCACCTTTCCGTCTGTCATACGGCTTACATAAGAGCGGATATCGGCAAACCTGCTACTCGCCCATTTTGACCCTGTGACAATATAGAACTGCGCACCGCTGCTTCGACGTTCCGGGTTCACGTCATCAGCCTCGCGGGCAGCAGCCAAGGCGCCCCGATGGTGGTAGTGCGTGGGGAAACGAATCTCAGCGGGCAAAGTGTAAGGCACGTCGTTCTCTCCGTATAATATATAAGGACGGGCATGTCGCGTGGAGCTGTCACCAGCCTGCACCATAAAGTTCTTGATGACGCGGTGAAAAAGCGTACCGTCGTAATAGCCCTCGCGGACGAGGTGCAAGAAGTTATCACGGTGCTGCGGCGTGTCGTCGAAGAGAACAACCGTAAAAACACCCTTGTCGGTCGTGAAACGTACATGGCTGTTCTGTGCCACCGCTGCGGACAGCAGCATGGAGAGAACAAAGGTGGATAAAATGCGTTTCATTGCACTGGTGTCGTATCTGGGTAGGAGTTTTGTGTCAGTTGATTCCCTCGTCGCTATCAAACTCGGCTGTCACCTCTGGATCTTCGTCAGGAACGGTTTGCTTGTCGCCACGCTTGCGCGCATAGCGGCTGACGCTCAACATCATGCCAATACTTATGCTCACAGAAATGATGGAGCTTCCGCCTCGGCTTATCAAAGGGAGCGTCTGTCCCGTCACTGGCATCAGCCCCACTGCAACAGCCATGTTGAGCAATGCCTGGAACACAATGAGGATTGCCAGCCCGAGTATGAGAAACGCCGGGAAGTTGCGTTCGCATCTGTTAGCTATTCGGGCGGCGCGTACAAGTAGTATGATATAGAGCAATATGACGAAGACGGCTCCCATTATTCCCAGTTCTTCTATGATAATGGCGAAGATGAAATCCGAGAAAGCTTGGCTGAGGAAGTCGCGCTGCACGCTGTTTCCTGGTCCCTTTCCGATGATATGGGCAGAGGCGATGGCAATGTTAGCGTGCCCCACCTGCGCGTGTTCTTTGTCCATAATGGGATACCTCGCCGCCTCAAGGCTGTCGCGATTCAGTTCTCCCGCTTCGGCGGCGGCCAAGGCGCGTTCATAAGTCGTGTCAGTTTCTTTGCTATCGGCCTTGAACGAGGATATGCGATTTTTCCATGTCAGGGCACGCCCGAAGCCGGGCATGTCGAACAAAAAACTGTTCTTGGGAAGTGAGAGCAGCATCAGGAAGAACAGCAGCCCTACTCCTGCCAACACGCCTGTGAGTTTCAACATTTGGCGCAGCGGCACACGCCCGATAAGCATCATCATATAGACTACAGCGAAGATGAGCGCAGCAGTGGAGAAGTTCTGCGTCAGGATGAGGCCGCAAACAATGGCTGTGATGATGAGTATTTTGTTGAAGACCCGTGGATCTGCGCTCTCCTCTTTCTGGTTGAAAGACAAGAACAGCGCCACAGTCGTAACAATTATAGGTTTTGCGAATTCTGAAGGCTGGAGCTGGAAACCAAACACACGAAGCCAGCGCGCACCTTCGTTGGACGAGTGGCCGAACAAAAGTGTGCAAACAAGGGCGATGCTGATGATTGTCAGTCCAAAGATGGGGACAACCTTGAACCATCGGCAAGGGATGTTGTGTGTGACCCACAAAAAGACAAAACCAAAGAAGAGCATCTCGGCGTGGTTAGAAAACAGACTCCAATAGTCCCCGCTCTTGTATGCCAGCGTGCTCGCCGCGCTAAATTCCTCAACAAGCGAAATGGCGACAAGTAGGCAATATACTCCCCAAATAACTGTATCGCCTTTGAATATGCCGCGTGCTTTTATCATAATTCGGACTTTTATTTTGCTGAAACGCTTTTAGCTTAATTTTTATATGGACATCGCTATTTTGAAAAAGCTTTGACCGCCTCCTTGAACATATTGCCGCGCTGTGCCATGCCGTTGAAGAGGTCGAAGCTGGCGCAGCAGGGGCTGAGCAATACGGTGTCGCCAGGGCGCGCCAGCTCGCGGCAGGCGACCATACAGTCGTCCATAGAGTGCGTGTCGCGCACGGGCAGGCCAAGGGCGTCGAACGTGGCGTGGAGTTTGGCGTTGTCGGCACCGAGGTAGACCAGCGCGCGGCATTTCTCCTTGACCAGCGGCATTATCTGCGCGTAGTCGTTGCCCTTGTCCAGTCCGCCGAGGATGAGGACGACGGGCGTGGTCATCGCGTCGAGGGCGTAGAAGCAGGCGTCGACGTTGGTGGCCTTGGAGTCGTTGATGTAGGTGACACCGTCGGCCTGACCCGCCGGTTCGAGGCGGTGGGGCACGGCGGGGAAGTCGGCCAGCGCGCTGCGCAGGGCATCTTCCGGCACACCGGCGGCCAGCGCGGCCATTGCGGCGGCCATGCAGTTGCGCACGTTGTGGCGTCCGCGCAGTGACAGGTCGGCCACGGGCATAAAGAACACGCAGGGCTGCTCGACGGTCATCACGCCGTCCTTGACGTAGGCCACGGCGCGTCCGCCGCGCGTGTCGGCGAAGACGTACTCGCGGGCGGGGGTGGGGGTGCGCTTCAAGAGCGACGGCACGTGGTCGTCGTCGCGCCAGTAGATGAAACTATCCTCAGGCTCCTGGTTGCGCGTAATGCGCATCTTGGCCTCGGCGTAGCCCTCGATGCGGCCTCCGTAGCGGTCGAGGTGGTCGGGCGTGATGTTGAGTACCAGGGCGATGTTGGCACGGAAGTCGTACATGTTCTCCAGTTGGAACGACGAGAGTTCCAGGACGTACAAGTCGTAGCGCTCCTCGGCCACTTGCAGGGCCATGCTGCGCCCGATGTTGCCCGCCAGCCCGGCGTTGTAGCCCGCGCGGGTCAGGATGTGGTGGATGAGGCGCGTGGTGGTGGTCTTGCCGTTGCTGCCCGTGATGCATATCATACGGGCGTTGGTGTAGCGGGCGGCAAACTCGATTTCGCTCAGAATCTTGATGCCCCGCTCCACGGCTGCCACCACGATGGGGGCGGTGGGCGGTATGCCTGGGCTTTTCACGACTATGTCGGCGCGCAGCACGAGGTCGGGCGTGTGGCCGTTCTCTTCCCAGGCGAGGGCGTGTCCGTCGAGCACCTGCTTGTATTTGTCGGCAATGGGGCCGGCGTCGGACACGAACACGTCGTATCCTTTCTTGCGGGCCAGCACGGCTGTACCCGCGCCGGTTTCGCCGGCTCCGAGGATGGTGAGGCGCATAGGTTCTATTTCATGAAAGTTTAAGAGGTTTCCTATAAGGTTTAATAAGGTTTAAAGGGTTTAAAAGGTTTAATCCGTCCGGCGTTGCACAAGGGCTGAGAGGCTTAATCTTTCCTTTTACAGGCTACCATCGTCGCGTAGCATTAAACCTCTTAAACCTCATTAAACCTCTTAAACCTTGTATTAAACCTTATTCTATCGTATCTTGAGTGTAATGATTGCCGCTGCGGCCAGCAGGATGCTGGTAATCCAGAAGCGCACGGTGATTTTGCTCTCGTGCCAGGCACCGCGCGGCCACTTGAAGACGTACTTGCAGTCCGGGTCGAGGTGTTCGGGCAGCACGCGGAAGTTGTCGTGGATGGGTGTGCGCTTGAAGATGCGCTGTTTCACGCCCTTGCGCTTGCCCAGTTTGTAGTAGCCCACCTGCATCATCACGCTGAGGCTCTCCAGCAGGAAGATGAAGCAGAGGATGGGCAGCAGCAGTTCCTTGTGGACGATGACGGCCAGTACGGCGATGATGCCGCCGATGCACAGTGAGCCGGTGTCGCCCATAAAGATTTGCGCGGGGAAGGCGTTGTACCACAGGAAACCTATCAGCGCGCCCACCATGGCGGCGGTGAAGACGACGAGTTCCTGCGAGCCGGGGATGTACATAATGTTGAAGTAACTGGCGAACTCGATGTGGCTGCTGACGTAGGCCAGCACGCCGAGCGCCAGCAGGATAATGGCCGAGTTGCCCGCCGCCATGCCGTCCATACCGTCGTTGAGGTTGGCGCCGTTGCTCACGGCCATAATCACGAAGACGGTCATCAGCACGAACACGACCCATCCGCCCGCGCCCTGGTATTCGCCGAGGAAGGCGGTCATGGAGGAGTAGTCGAAGTTGTTGTTCTTGACGAAGGGAATGGTGGTCTTGGTGCTTTTGACGGGGCTGCTCTTGTGGACAATCTCCACGCGGTTCTCGCCGCGCTCGCGCGTCACGTTCTCGTGGATGGTAGCGTCGGGGCTGAGGTAGAGCGTCAGCCCCACGACGAGACCCAGCAGCATCTGCGCCACGAGTTTGTAGCGTCCGGCCAGACCCTCCTTGTTCTTGCGGAATATCTTGATGTAGTCGTCGGCGAAGCCCACCAGGCCGAGCCACACGGTGGTGACGACCATCAGGATGAGGTACGTGTTGCGCAGGCGTCCCAGCAACAGTGTGGGCACGAGGACGGAGACGATGATGATGATGCCGCCCATCGAGGGCACGTTCTGCTTCAGCACGCCGAAGGGGTCGATTTTCACGTCGCGCTGCGTCTCGCTGATGCGCTTGCGCTTCATAAACTTGATGAAGTGCTCACCAAACCACGCCGAGATGACCAGCGCGAGAATGAGAGCCAGCAGGGCGCGGAACGATATGTAGTGCCACATACCCGAGCCGGGTATGCCGAATTGTTCAAGGAAGCGGAAAAGGTAGTAGAGCATATAATAAAAGGTTTAATGAGGTTGGTTACAAAGTTTAAGAGGTTTAATGAGGTTTAAGAGGTTTAATCCGTCCGGCAAAGAACTGTGAGTTCGTGGCGCAGCATTAAACCTCTTAAACCTTTTCAACCTTATTAAACCTTGAAAGAACCACTTAAACTTCATTCGAGTCCAAACGCTGCGCGTATTTCCTCGTGGTCGTCGAAGTGGTGCTTCACGCCCTTGACCTCCTGGTAGGGTTCGTGTCCCTTTCCGGCCACGAGGATGATGTCGCCGGGCTGCGCCAGTAGGGCAGCGGTGCGTATGGCCTCGCGTCGGTCGACGATGCAGACGGTCTTCTGTTTCTGCGCCTCGTCCAGCCCGGCGGCCATATCGGCCACGATGGCGGCGGGTTCCTCGAAGCGCGGGTTGTCGCTGGTCAGGATGACGCGGTCGCTGTGGTCGGCGGCGGCGCGTGCCATAAGCGGGCGTTTGCCCTTGTCGCGGTTACCGCCCGCACCGCAGACGGTGATGACGCGCCCCTCGCGCTTGATTTCGTTGATGGCCTCCAGGACGTTGATGAGGGCGTCGGGCGTGTGGGCGTAGTCCACGATGGCGCTGAAGCCCTTGGGCGAGCGTATGGCCTCGAAGCGTCCGTTCACGGGGTGGAGCGTGGAGAGGGCGCGCAGGGCGTCCTCGCGACTCACGCCAAGTTGGCGCGCCGCGCCGTAGACGGCCAGCAGGTTCTGCACGTTGAAGCGGCCCACGAAGCGCACGCTCACCTCCTGTCCGTCCATGTTGAGCAACATACCTTCGAGGCTCTCCTCAAGGATGTGCCCCTTGTAGTCGGCGGCGGTGCGCACGGAGTAGGTGCTGACGCGAGCGGCGCAGTTCTGCACCATCACGCCGCCGTTCTTGTCGTCGGCGTTGGTGATGGCGAATGCCTCGCGCGGCAGGCCGTCGAAAAAGAGTTTCTTGGCGTCGCGGTAGTTCTCGAACGTCTTGTGGTAGTCCAGGTGGTCGCGCGTCAGGTTGGTGAAGATGCCGCCCGCAAACGTCAGGCCGCCTATGCGCCGCTGCTGCACGGCGTGCGAGGAGCACTCCATAAAGGCGTACTCGCAACCGGCCTCCACCATCTCGGCCAGCAGGGCGTTGAGCGATACGGGGTCGGGCGTGGTGTGCGTGGCGGGCACTTCGCGGTCGTCGATGTAGTTGCAGACGGTGCTGAGCAGGCCGCTCTTGTGGCCCAGGGCGCGCAGCAACTGGTAGAGCACGGTGGCAATGGTGGTCTTGCCATTGGTGCCGGTGACGCCGACCAGGCGCAGTTTGCTCGACGGGTCGCCGTAGAAGACGGTGGCCACGGGGCCCACGGCGGCCTCGGTGTCGGCCACGCGGACGAAGGTGACGCCCTCGGGCGCGTCGGCGGGGATGGGGTCGCTCACCAGCACGGCAGCCGCGCCCTGTTCCAGCGCTTTGGGGATGAAGGCGTGGCCGTCGGCCTGCGTGCCTTTCACGGCGATGAAGAGCGTGCCGGGCGCCACTTGGCGCGAGTCGGTGCTGACGGCTGTTATGTCGGTGTCGAGCGTGCCGCGCGTTTCGAGTGGCGCGACGCGGTTGAGCAGTTCCTGAAGTTTCATAGGGATGGGGTGTTACGTTATTTCTTTTTGGGCTTTGCCGGTGTCTTGTCTTTCTTGGGCGCGGCCTTTTGTTTCGGTTTTGTGGCGGCGGGCTTCGCGGCTGGCTTGGGTTTCGCCGCAGATTTTGCAGCGGGCTTCGCGGTCTGCTTGGGCTTCTGTGCGGGTTTCGATGCAGGTTTCGTGGCGGCGGGTTTGGGCGGTGTGGCCTTGGGCGGCGTCTGACGTGGCGTGGCGGGCTTGTCACTGCGCGCGGGTGCGGCCTCGGTGCGTCGGGCGGAGTCGCGCTTGGCTCGTTCGGCACGCTCGGCGGCCTTGAGGCTGTCGGCACGCTCGGCGGCGCGCAGGCTGTCGGCGCGGTGGGCGGCTGCGGCCTCCTCGGCGCGCACGCTGTCGGCCATAGCCCGCCGCTCCTCGTGGTTGCCCAGGTATATATATACGGTATCGCCGCGCGAAATGTGTTTCCCGGCTGCCACGCTCTGCCGCCCCACATAGCCCACGCCCTTGGCCTTGACGCGCAGGCCGAGGCTTTCGAGGCGGAACACGGCGTCGCGCAGGCCGTAGCCCGTCACGTCGGGCATCAGCCCGGCTGCCTGCAGGGTGTCGGCGCGGTAGGTCGCTGTCTGGCCGCTGCCGGTGATGTCGCCCCACAGCGGCATGTCGGTGTCGGCGGGCGGCGCTGGGGCGGGCAGTCCGATGCCCAGCGAGTTGATGACGCGCGAGGCGGCGGTGAGGTTGCCCGCGCTGACGGTCGGCGTGTGGGGATAGACACTGTCGGTGGCGCTGGTGAGATCATCGGTGCGGCGTTGTGACATCACGGTCTCGGCGATGCGCTTGAACACGGGGCCGCAGGTGCTGCCGCCATAGACACTGCCACCCGATTGTACACACACAATCATCGAATACTGCGGTGCGTCGCTGGGGAAATAGCCCACGAACGACACCAGGTAGGCATTGACGAAGTGTCCTTTCTCGTAAATCTGCGCCGTTCCCGTCTTGCCCGATATTTCAAAGAGTTTGCTGCGCACCTGCTTGGCCGTGGCGTGTTTTCCCTTCACGACAGCCGAGAGGCACTTCTGTATGTCGGCCACTGCTTCGGGCTTGGCCATGCGCTCGCGCACGGCCTCGACGGGATACTCCTCAACCGTCTCGTCGCCGCGCGTGACGTGGGTGACGAAACGGGGCTTCACCATGCGTCCGCCGTTGGCAATGCCGTTGTAGAACGTCACGGTTGTTATCGGGGGGATTTGCGTTTCGTAGCCGAAGCTCATCCAAGCCAGTGCCGTGGACGACCAGTTGCTCAAGTCCTTTTTGGGCATACGGATTCGCGGCTTGGCGTAACCGGGCAACTGCAAGTGAAGGTCTTCACGCACACCGATGCGATCCAATCCCGCCACAAAGTCCCACGGACGGTTGTGATAAATGCGGTCGATGGTCGTGCCGACGGCTACGTTCGACGAGCGTTCGATAGCCTCTATGGCCGGGATTTTTCCGGGGCCGCCCTTGCGCCAACTGGCGTCTCTTATGACGGCATCTTTGTTGACACGGTATTGCCCGCCGTGGGCATCGACCATATCAGTGAGCCTCAGTTCGCCATCGTCAAGGGCAACGAGCCATGACATGGGCTTGAAGACCGAACCAGGCTCCATCAGCTGCGACAGGGCGCGGTGATCCCAATAATAGAAGTGGCCGTCCTGTCCCCTGGTGAGGGATACCATCGCCTTGACGTCGCCCGTGGGCACGTCCATAAGGATACACATTCCTGCGGTGGCTTGATCCATCGTGGCAAGTTTGTCGCGCAACGCTTCCTCCACAATGTCCTGCATATTGACGTCCATTGTGGTGTGTACATCGCAACCGTCGATGGCCGGGCGGTCTATGTAGTCGGCATAGGTGTTGAATGTGCGCTGGCGGTGTTTCAGTCCAGGCGTGCCGCGAAGCAGGCTGTCAAAACTTAGTTCCAGTCCCGATCGCGGCTTGTCCATAGCCCCGAACATCTCGCCTATGGTGTGGATGCCCAGACGCCCATAAGGGTTTTTGCGCTTGAAGAAACGCTCCGCCGTGAAGCCGCCTTCGCCAACACCCTTGCAGAATACGGGAAGTTGTTTCAGGGCCGTGTACTGCACGTGGGTCACACGCCGGTTGTAGAGTTTCCAGTGATGGCTGGCCCGGGCGCGCCCTTGCAGGATGCGGTCGCGGAACTGGGCCGCCGTGGTGCCGGGGATAATCCGCGCCATCCCCTCGGCGATTGTGTCGAGCGAGGCCAGCAACGTGCTGTCGCGCAGATACTGTTCGTTCTCACGCCGCGCGCTGTCTTTCTTCTCGTAGGACATGAAGTCCATGTAGAGTTCGTATTCGGGTATACTGGCCGCAAGAATTTCCCCGTTCGCACTGAGAATGTTTCCTCGCGTGGACCACAGGGTGTCGCCCGTGCGCACAAAGCGTTTGTCCACTTCCATCCAGAAGCCGCGCCGTGCCGTCATGAGGTAGCCCACCTTGGCCACCACGGCAATGCCGACCAGCAAAAAGATGACGGCAAAAAATATGTAGCGCGGCATCACGCTCTTCGACGGGAAGTTCATAGCTGAAAGGGAGGTGGGTAATGGTTTTTCTTTGAGGGCTGACGGAGATGCTTGCGACGTTTGTCGGACGGAGGCAACTGCTATTTGCTGAAAATGCACTGTGAAAGCGCTGCGCCCAAGCCTACAGGGCGATGGCGCTACAGCACGGTGGTACTACGCTCACTCCCCTACCTCTAATTGGTAGAGCGGCTGCGTGGAAGTGCCCAGCGTGGTGTCGTGCAGGTTTTCCTCGACAAAACTGCGGCGTGTTTTCTCCTTGATTTCGCTCGAAATGGTGAGGAGTTGCCAGCGGCGGTCCTGCAACGTGTCGAGCAGGCGGGTCTGTTCGAGATACTCCTGCTGGCACGCGTAGCGATTGCTGACGTACACCACCAGTAGCACAACCACCAGCAGAATGAAGAACACGTAGCGGCGGAAGAACGCGCCCGACAGCATATCACCGCCAAGCACGCTGCGCCACGTGATGCGCGTGCGCTGCTCGTTGTCAATGTCGATGATTTCGCGTAGGGCGCGTTCTGCCCGGCGCTCTCCAGAGACGGCGCGACGGGACGTTCTTTCCTTTTCCTTTTCTTTGTTGTCCGCCATGTCCTTATGTCCTTTTCCTTATATCGTAACAGGCAAGAGGGATTTTTGGGAACGCATCGGCTTTCGCGCCGCACAGCCTCCCGTTTTCTCCCGGCCCGTGTCTTGAAACTATCTAATTCGCCTCGTCGGCCACTCGTTCGGCCACCCGCAGTTTCGCACTGCGGCTACGCGGATTGGTCTCCTGTTCGGCCACGTCGGGAACAATGGGCTTGCCACCCGCTGTGCGGAACGGCGCGCGCACCCGGCCAAAGAAGTCCTGCTCCACGCTGCCCGCCACATTCCCGCTGCGCATTACGTTCTTCACCATCCTGTCTTCCAGCGAATGGTAGGTCAGCACAACCAGTCGTCCGCCCGGTTTCAGCACGTGCGCGGCGGCTTCGAGCATACGGCGCAGCGACTCCATCTCGGCGTTCACCTCGATGCGCAGCGCCTGAAACACCTTGGCCATCTCTTTCTTCACCCGCAGGCGGGGCAGCAAGGGTTCCACGGCCTCCGTGAGCTGACCCACGGTGAGCAACGGTGCTTTCGCCCGCGCCTGCACAACGGCATCGGCCAGGCGGTGCGCGCCCTGCAACTCGCCATAAAGGCGAAAAACCGTGGCAAGTTGCCCAGCGTCGTAACCGTTCAGCACATCGGCTGCCGTCTGCCCGCCGCGCTGGTTCATACGCATGTCGAGCGGGGCGTCGAAACGGAACGAAAAACCGCGCGAAGCGTCGTCCAGATGGTGACTCGACACACCCAGATCGGCCAAAATGCCATCGGCTTTTTCCACACCGAGAAAGCGCGCCCACTGGGCCACATAGCGGTAGTCGCTCGCCACGAACGTGAAACGCGCATCGTCGGCAGGAACGTTGGAAGCAGCGTCAGCATCGCGGTCGAACGCCACGAGGCGACCCGAAGGCCCCAGACGACGCAGTATCTCGCGGCTGTGGCCGCCCCCGCCAAACGTCAAGTCGAAATAAACGCCGCCAGGCTTCACGCCAAGCGCTTCAACGCTCGCTTCAAGCAACACGGGCACATGGTACGTCATCTCTCCTCACGTCTTTAGGGGAACACTGCGCTTACTGGCTTCGCCGTCGAACAATCGCTATACGATTCCGCCACCAAGCAGCGCCTGCACGTCGGCTCCCATATCGCCACTGTAGAGGGCCTCGGAGCCTGCCGCCCAGATTTCTATGCGGTCGTCCACGCCGACAAAGGCCACCTCGTGACCCAAAGCGGCAGCCTCGACCCACCGGCGGGACAGCAGCAAACGCCCAGAAGCGTCGAGCTGCACTTTCTCAGAGTCGCCCACGAAACGGCGAAAAACAGCCGCGCCACGGGCGTCCCAACGGTTCAGGCGGGCACGCAGAGCGGACACCTCGGCCTCCCATGCGGCAAGCGGATAGACCGAAATGCACGGCTGGTGCACGTCGCGGCGCAGCACAAACTGCTGCTCGCCCGCTCCAAGCAGGCGGCGGAAAGCGGCGGGGAAAAACACCCGTCCCTTTGCATCCATTTTGGCTGTCACTGTGCCGCTAAACATCATTCCTATGCGCTTTGTGCGCCAAAAGTACACAGTTTCCCCCACATTTCCCCACAAATTAGATTCCTTTTTTACCAAAAAAAATAATTTATATTTCCATTCCTCTAAAAAACAGATACTTAACAAGCAAAAATATCAGTGGGGCAAATTTTTCCTAAAAGCCTCAGAAACGCTCCACCACAGCACCCCGTGCGCCGTAAAACAGCACAAAACAGAGCGAAACAAGCCACAAACTCCCGCTAAGCCTATAAAAGTTCCCGCTAAGCCTATAAAAAAAGCTTTTCTAAACCCACAGAAAAACCACCCCCAAGCCTTGAAATCTTTCCCGAAACCCTCGCAAAAACTTTTCAGTGGCTTTTAATTCTGCAAATTAAGCCTAAGTTTCGCCAAATTAAGCCTTAGTTTGTACAAACTTAACCTTAGTTTTTACAAATTAAGCCTTAATTTGCAGATTTAGAAGCCACGAGGAAACTTTTGCGGCTTTCGGGCGCAAAAAGAGAGCGCACACGGATAGGAAAAACTCCGTGTGCGCTCCTGTATGGAAGCAAGGGGGAAAGCCTGGATGGGGGCTTAGAGCTGCTGCATGTCGTTGAGTTTCTTGTAATAGCCGTCGGCGGCAAGCAGGGCGTCGTGTGTGCCGCGTTCCACAATGCGTCCCTCGTGAAGCACAAGGATTTCGTCGGCGTTCTTGATGGTCGAAAGCCGGTGGGCAATGGCAATGGTGGTGCGTGTGGTCATCAGGCGGTTGAGCGCCTCCTGCACCAGGCGCTCGCTCTCGGTGTCGAGCGCTCTGGTGGCCTCGTCGAGGATAAGAATGTCGGGATTCTTGAGAATGGCGCGTGCGATACTGATGCGCTGGCGCTGGCCGCCGGAAAGCCGGCAGCCACGGTCGCCCACAGGAGTGTCGTAACCCTGCTCGCTCTCCATGATGAAGTCGTGCGCGTTGGCCACCTTGGCCGCCTCAATAACCTCTTCCATCGTGGCGTTCTCGACGCCGAAGGTGATGTTGTTGTAGAAGGAGTCGTTGAAGAGGATGGCCTCTTGGTTTACGTTGCCGATGAGCGCGCGCAGGTCGCTGATGGCCAGCGTGCGAATGTCCTTGCCGTCGACGGAGATGCTTCCGGCGGTGACATCGTGGTAACGCGGCAGGAGGTCGACGAGTGTGCTCTTGCCGCCGCCGCTTTGGCCGACGATTGCCACGGTCTGACCTTTTTTTACAGTGAAGCTGACGCCGTGCAAAACCTCTTGGCCTTTGCCATAGGCAAAGTGCACGTCGTCGAAAACCACTTCGCTTTGCAGCCCGTCCACATGAACCGGCTCTACAGGCTCTTTAATCGGATTGGGAGCGCCCAGAATTTTGTTCACACGCTCTACGCTGGCCATTCCCTTGGGTATGTTATAAGTTGCCTTGGAGAAATCCTTGAGCGGTTGGATGATGCTGTAAAGGATGACCATATAAAAAATGAACGTCGGGGCGTCAATGATGTTCGTCTCGCTGAAAATCAGCGTTCCGCCGTACCACATCACGAGCACAATGAGCACCGTTCCGAGGAACTCGCTCACAGGGTGTGCCGAAGCCTGTCTGAGCGACACGCGGACGCTGAGCCTGCGAAATTCCTCGGTCACCGTCTCGAATCTACCCACCATCTTCTTTTCTGCCGTGAATGCCTTGACGATTCTCATCCCGCCAAGCGTTTCTTCAAGCTGCGACATCGTTTCGCTCCACTTGTCCTGTGCGGCCAGTGACCTGCTTTTTAGCTTTCTGCCGATGGCACTCATCGCCCAGATGAGCAGCGGCATCACCAGAATGGCGAAAATCGTGAGTTGCCAGCTTGTGTAAATGAGCACGGCGATGTAGCACGTTATCAGTATGGGATTCTTGATGAGCATCTCCAGTGAACCCGTGATGGAGTTCTCTATCTCTCCGACGTCACCGCTCATGCGCGCGATGATGTCGCCTTTGCGCTCGTCGCTGAAGAAAGAAAGCGGCAGCGAAACAATCTTGGTGTAGACCGTGTTGCGGATGTCGCGCACGATGCCCGCACGCATCGGAACCATGATGCCCGCCGAGGCAAAATAGCTGCCTGTCTTGAGAAGCGTGGTGCCTATGAGGAAGAGCCCGATGAAGAGCAGCGTCTGCGAAGGCCCGTAAGCGGCCATCATCTGCGTGGTGTAGTAATACAGGTTGTTGAGCAGGATGTCCTTGAGGCTCATATCGGCGTCCCAAGGTATGAATGTGTAATCGTTCTTGTCGATGCCAAAAAGGAGCTGAAGCATCGGGATGAGCGACAGAAACGAGAACACGTTGAGCACAGCCGAGAGCAGATTGAACGCTAACGAACCTGCGAGGTAGCCTTTGTACGGCGCCACGTAGTGGGCCATTATGCGGAAAAACTCTTTCATATATCAAAAATGAAGGGTAAAGACTTCGGGAAAGGTTGCTGCGATGCAGCTACAAACACGACACGGAGGCGAAGGCGGCTTTTTACTATCCCTTCCTGCCGAAGTCGGCGGGGATTTCGCCCCAGCGGGATGTCTGCCACTTTACAATGGGCGTGCCAAAGCGGTGTGTGGCGAGCCACGTTTCGGCACGGGCTATAATTTCATAAAGACGGGCGGTGCGAGCGGTGCGATCCAGGGTGGTCTTGCACTTGCCCTTTTTCACCCAGCCCATGGCGATGCGGCTGTCGCTGTAGATGGTTTTGGAAATGCCTTGTTTGTGAAAAGCAGCAAGGGCATGGACGATAGCCAGGAACTCGCCGATGTTGTTCGTGCCCAGCACGGGGCCGAAGTGGAACACCTCCGCTCCCGTGGCGAGGTCGACGCCTCGGTATTCCATCTGCCCAGGATTGCCCGAACACGCAGCATCTACTGCCCAAGCGTCGGCTGTCACCTCCGGCGGCAGGGGCAGCACCGTGTCGTGGCGGTAATCGGGCGGATTTTCCAAGCCTGTCGCCTTGGGTTGTTTCCGGGGGGCTACCGCCGCGCGTTTGTAGACGGGTGCCTCGCCAGCGAAAGCGGCCTGCGCCTCAGCGAAAGTGGGGAACGACTTGTAGGCCGCGCCCGAAAAACCTTTCACCTGCGCCTGGCACTGCTCCCAAGTGGCGTATACACCCGGCTCGCGCCCGCGCCAGACGACGTAGAACTTTGTCTGCGGTTTCGCCATAGCGTCTACATCCTCTCCGGCATCTCGATACCGAGCAGCCCCATGCCGAGGCGGACGACTTTGGCCACCTGCTGCGACAGCACGAGGCGCAGGGCGCGCGAACGCTCGTCGGCCTCGCGCAGGATGGAATAGTCGTGGTAGAACTGGTTGTACTCCTTGACCAGGTCGTAGCAGTAGTTGGCGATGCCGCTGGGGCTGTAGTCCTTGGCGGCATCGGACACGACGGCAGCGAAGTCGGCGATGTGCTGAATGATGTCGGCCTCCTTCTCACTCAGCGGCGTAGCAGGGTCGAGCCGCTGCGGCACCTCGACGCCGGCCTCTGCGGCCTTGCGCAGGATGGAGCGGATGCGCGCGTAGGTATACTGGATGAAGGGGCCGGTGTTGCCGTTGAAATCGATGCTTTCTTCGGGATTGAACAGCATGTTCTTGCGGGCGTCGACCTTGAGGAGGAAGTACTTCAGCGCGCCGAGGCCGACAATGCGTGCCACCTCGGCCTTCTCCTGCTCGTCCATGTCATCGAACTTGCCGGCCTCGTCGGCGGTGCGGCGCGCCTCGGCCACCATACCGGCGATGAGGTCGTCGGCGTCGACCACGGTGCCCTCGCGGCTCTTCATCTTGCCGTTGGGCAGTTCCACCATGCCGTAGCTGAAGTGCACGAGGCTCTTGCCCCACTTGAAGCCCAACTTGTCGAGCAGCAGACTCAACA
The DNA here is from genome assembly GCA_017933995.1 of Bacteroidaceae bacterium. Lineage (GTDB taxonomy): Bacteria > Bacteroidota > Bacteroidia > Bacteroidales > Bacteroidaceae > Alloprevotella. The sequence goes on from JAGBKI010000016.1 coordinate 39,557, forward strand.
CCTGGAAATGGTAGTTCTGCTCGTTGCCGACAACATAGACCATCTTGTCAATCGGGTAGTCGTCGTAGCGCAGTTTGGCCGTGCCGATGTCTTGCGTCATATAGACGCTCGTGCCGTCGGCACGCAGCAGGAGTTTTTCGTCCAGCCCGTCCTGCGTCAGGTCAGCCCACACGGAGCCGTCGTCCTTGCGGAAGAAAAGACCCTTGGAGAGCCCCTCCTCCACGAGTGCCTTGCCCACGAGGTAGGTCTGGCTTTCGTAGTATATTTTGTCGAAGCCCACACCGAGCGCCTTGTAAGTCTCGTCGAAGCCCGCGTAGACCCAACTGTTCATCTTCTCCCAGAGGGCGCGTACCTCGGGGTCGCCCTGCTCCCACTTGCGTAGCATCTCGCGCGCCTCCTGCATCAGCGGCGAGTCCTGCTCGGCTTTGGCTTTGGCCGCTTCGGAGGCCATGCCGTCGGCTTCGTACTGCGCTGCGAGGCGCGCCACTTCGGCGCGGTAGTGCTTGTCAAAGGCCACGTAGTAGTCGCCGATGAGGTGGTCGCCCTTCTTACCGCTGCTCTCGGGCGTTTCGCCACCGAACTTGAGCCAGGCGAGCATAGACTTGCAAATGTGGATACCACGGTCATTGACAATGTTGGTCTTGACGACGCGGTTGCCGCCTGCCTCTGCAATCTGGGCTATGGCCCATCCCAGCAAGTTGTTGCGTACATGGCCGAGATGAAGGGGCTTGTTGGTGTTGGGCGATGAGTACTCTACCATTACGAGCGGCGAGGCATCGGTGACGGGGCGGAAGCCGTACCTATCCTGCGCGGCCACGTCCTCCAGCAGGGCTATCCACGCCTGCGGGGCGATGACAAGGTTGAGGAAACCTTTCACGACGTTGAACGCCGCCACGATGTCGGTGTTGGCTTGCAGGAACTGGCCGATGTCTTGGGCGGTGTCCTCTGGACGTTTGCGCGAAAGGCGCAACAGGGGAAAGGCCACGAGCGTCAGGTGGCCCTCAAACTCGCGCTTGGTTTTCTGCAACTGTATCTGCTCGGGCGCGGCCTCGACGCCGTAGAGTTCCTTCACGGCACGGAGCGCGACCTGGGTGAGTTCATTCTGGATGTTCATACGTATTAATATATATAGGAACGGAAACCTCTTTCCAGCGGAATCACAACATTCCCGCCTCGCCCAGCACGAAGAGCATTCCGTAGCCGATCACAAGGCTGACGATGCCCACAAGGAGGCCGATTTTGGCCATATCCTTCTGTTGCACGAGGTTGGTGGAGTAGGCCAGAGCGTTGGGCGGCGTACTGATGGGGAGCACCATGGCCGAGCTGGCGGCGATGGCAATGCCGATGAGCACGGTGGGCGTGCCGCCGATGGGCGCCAGTTTGTCGCCCATACCGATGCACACGGTGGCCAGAATGGGCATCAGCAGCGCCGCAGTGGCCGAATTGCTGATGAAGTTCGACAGGCCGTAGCACACCAAGCCACTGATGAGCAGGATGACGATAGGCGAGAACGACCCGAATGGGATGCTCTTCACGGCGTTGTCGGCCAGGCCGGACTTGTTGAGCGCGTAGCCCAGCGCGAAGCCGCCCGCCACCATCCAGATGACGCTCCAGTTTATCTCGTCAAGGTCGTCCTTCGTGATGACACCCGTCAGGGCAAACACTACGAACGGGATGAGCGCCACGGTGTAGGAGTTCATGCCCGTGGCCTTGTCGAAAATCCAAAGCAGCACGGTGATAATAAACGTCACAATGACGACGTTCGTTTTGAAACCCCGCTTCATTTCGCCCTCAATCTTGATGTCGATGGTCTTCTGTGTGAAGGGGAAGACGATTTTCAGCACGAGCCACGACACGAGGAGCATCACGATAACGAACGGAAGCATGAACGACATCCACTCGCCGAATCCCAGATTAAGGTTCAGCCCCGCAGGATCGTTTAGGTACTTCAGCGCGATGGCGTTGGGCGGCGTACCGATGGGCGTGCCCATACCACCCAGGTTCGCGGCCAAGGGAATGGAGAGCGTCAGCGCGATGCGCCCCTTGCCTTCGGGCGGCAGTTGTTTGAACACGGGCGTGAGAAACGTCAGCATCATAGCCGCCGTGGCCGTGTTGGAGACGAACATCGAGAATATGCCCGTGATAAGGATGAAGCCGAGCAACACGTTGTCGCTCTTGCGCCCAAATGGCTTGAGCAGGATGCGCGCTAACTGTGCATCGAGGCCGGTCTTCGTGGCCGCGATGGCCAAGATAAAGCCGCCGATGAACAGCATAATCACGGGGTCGGCGAATGTAGCCATAATGTCTTTATAAGAGAGCAGCGTGCCCACGGGCTGGTCGGCCATCGTGGCTACGGTGATGCCCTGTCCCAGCGGCCCGCCCGCAGCAGCCGCAGCCGCTGCACCGGCAGCCGCCGCGCCGCCCGAAAGGAGGTCGCTGCCCAACTGCGCGTCGGTGGCCACCGTCTGGAACGGCAGCAGTCCGCTGTCGCTCGTGAAGAGCAGCAACAAGCCGATGATGGCCACGGACGTGGCCCACGAGGGAACCACTTCAAAAACCCACATCAGCGTAGCAAAGGCAAAGATGGCGATGACACGCTGCTGCACAATGGTCAGCCCGGCGATGCCGAACATCGCCGAAGGCGCGTTCCACAGCCACAGCGTGACGAGCAGAATGACAGCCGAAAAGGCCAGCTTCTTCAACAGTTTGTTGGGGTGCGTGCGGCGCGCGTGCCGCTCACGGTGGTAGGCGTCCAGCAAGTGGAAACCCGTGAATATCTTAAACATAGAAAAAGAGTGTGTATTTGCTTTCGGGGTGCAAAGATACGGCAAGGCGAGTGCCTAAAGGGAAAAGAGCAACGCTTTTTTCCCCTTTAGGCCGAGCCGCAGCTTATCTTCGCGAAGCAAAAATACGGCAAGGCGAGTGTCAAAAGGGAAAAGAGCAACGCTTTTTTCCCCTTTAGGCCGAGCCGCAGCTTATCTTCGCGAAGCAAAAATACGGCAAGGCGAGTGTCAAAAGGGAAAAGAACAACGCTTTTTCCCCCTTTAGGCCGAGCCGCAGCCTATCTTCGCGAAGCAAAGATACGGCAAGGTGGGCGGCGAAGCAAGCGAAACGGAGTTTTGATTGGGCGGCGTTTTGCTTGCTTCGCCACGCGCCTTGCACTAACTTTGCGCCTGAAAAAACCAAAACAGACCTTAAAAATGAAACAGACAACCCTTGCACTCGCGCTGCTCGCCACCGCCGCAACGGCCTCGGCGCAGCAATTCACCGTCGTCGGCACAGCCCCGGACGGAGCCGCCAAAGTTTATCTCGCGCCCATCAGCGAAGACCCCATTGACAGCGTGGAAATCGGCGAAGCCCGTTCCTTCACGTTCAAGGGCGATGCCCAAGGAAAGCGCTTGGCCTACGTCTATACGCGCGGGGAAGGCGCCACGCGTTTCGCCGTTGTGCTCGACGGCCAAGTGGAAGTAGACCTCGCCGAAGGCCACGCCAGCGGTTCCGAGGAGAACACCCTACTCTCCGCCTACCAGGAGTTCGACAAGCAGACCTACGCCCCGCTCACGCCGCTCTATCAGAGCATCGTGGAGCGTCGGCAGCGGGGCGAGCAGGTGGCTGATGAGGAAATCGAGGCTTTCTACAGCCTGGCCGATTCCCTTTCCAACGTCGTCCAAGCCCGCGCCAAGAGCGACCTGGAAACGTATAAGAACATGCGATTCCCGGCCTACATCCTCATTGATAACATCAACGAACTCAGCCACGACTACATCCTGTCGCTCGACAAGCCCGACGCGCTCTACATGGGCGAGCCCTGTCTGAAGCGTGTCCGCACCATGTTCGACGCTTGGCGCCGCACGCAGACCGGTGCCAAGTTCGCCGACTTCGAAATGGCCGATACGACAGGCGCTATGCGCAAGCTGAGCGAATTTGTAGGGCGCGGCACATACGTGTTGCTCGACTTCTGGGCCACATGGTGCGGCCCGTGTATGCGGGAGTTGCCCAACGTGAAAGCGCTCTACGACCAGTACCACGCAAAAGGCTTCGACATCGTAGGCATCTCGTTCGACCAGGACGGCGAAGCGTGGCGCAACGTCATCAAACGCCGCCAGATGAACTGGACGCACCTTTCCGACCTACAAGGCTGGAAGTCGCTCCCCGTGGAGTTCTATGGCGTGCGCGCCATTCCCTTCACGATGCTCATCAGCCCAGACGGCACCATTCTCGAAACGGGGCTTACGGGCGAGGCACTGGCCACCAAACTTGCCGAAATCTTCGGCGGGAACTGACACAAACGCTCCCCCGCGTTTCTGCCGGGGCTGGAAGTGATGCTTCCAGCCCCGGCTTTTTTGTTTAAGCCCAAAGAAAACATTTCTGTCGCGGACTAATTCTGCAAATTAAGCCTTAATTTGGCGAAACATAGGCTTAGTTTGTACAAATCGAGCCTTAGTTTGTACAAATTAAGGCTTAATTTGCAGATTTGCGCGGACTTGCGCAGGATTTAGTCCGCGAAAGGGGAGAATCAGGCCGTTGGGAGCAGGATTTTAGGGCTATTTAAACGGGTGCAAGACGCTGGAAGCGTCTCCCCCTCTGTAATCGCGGGTTCGCGCAGTGGAACGGAGCGAACCTGCGATGCGGGCGGGACAAATGATGGACGCTGGAAGCGTCCCCCACGACGGGAAAAAGACACTGTTAGCGCTTGTAGGGCACGCTTTCAGCGTGCATTCGGTGGTGTGCCGCCTGCCGCTGGTGCGCTCCGTTCCACTACGCGCACCAGCGGTTACAGAGGGGGTGATGCAAAGGCATCAAAACGCATGTTCATCGACTCAAAAGTTCTTAGCGGACACAAATAATTTGCAGATTTGCGCGGACTTGCGCAGAAATTAGTCCGCGAAAGGGGAGAATCAGGCCGTTGGGAGCAGGATTTTAAGGCTATTAAAACCAAATCGGGTATTAGGCTCTCAACAAAGAACGGCCTGAAGGGCCAACAAGCAATCAGCCCAGGGCAACGCCCTGGGAGAGCGGCACACACTATACCCACCCTGAAAGGGCAAAAGCCTTTATATAAAAATGCTTTTGCCCTTACAGGGCGAGGACTGACACCGTTCATTCCCCGGGGCGCTGCCCTGGGCTGATTGCTTGTTGGCCTTTCAGGCCATTTTACTGCAATTATACGACGTAAACTTGCCAAGATTTTGATGAACGGGGTGGGCTGCGCGACTACTTTCCAGCGCACAAAAAAAAGCGCCGCCGGGGGAAATCCCGGCGGCGCAAGGCTGTTGTAAGAATCTATAAACGCTTAGGAAGCCTGCTCGGTGGCTTGCTTGATGAGCGAATCGCTGGCTACGAGGAACACCTCTACACGGCGGTTCTGCTCACGTCCGGCAGCGGTGCTGTTGTCAGCCACAGGGTTGGCCTCGCCAAGGCCCTCGACCGTCTTGATCTGGGCACTCGAAGCACCAATGGCGGCAAGCTGCGCCTTGAGGTAGCTGTTCACAGCCTGAGCGCGCTTCTGCGACAGCTCAACGTTCTTCTGGGCGTTCTGCTCGGCGGTGTACTGCTTGCCGAAGCCCACATTGTCGGTGTAACCAATGATGGCGACGTCCATATCGGGGTTCTGGGCCATCACGTTCTGGGCAAACTTGGTCAGCGCGGCCTTTGCCGATGCGTTGAGTTCGCTCTTGCCGGTGGCGAAGAGGATGCCGCTGTCGAACGTCACCTTGACGTACTTCAGGCCAGTGTTTTCGTCTTCGAGCACCTGGGTTTCAGCCTCTGCAATGGCGGCTGCGGCCTTGGCGGCCTTGTCCATACGGTTGCCGATGAGCACACCGGCACCCGTGCCAACGGCTGCGCCAATGGCGCCACCGATGGCGGCTCCCTTGCCCTTGCCTGCGAGCGCGCCGATGAGGGCGCCGACGGCTGCGCCGCCGCCACCGCCAATCACGCCGCCCTTGGCGGTGTTGGACATGTTGCATCCGCTCAGCAGGAGGAGCGAGCTAAGGAAGCCTGCTTTGAGTTTCAAAAATTTCATAACAGGAATGTGTTTGGGGTTAATAGTTCGTTTGTGTTGCGACCAGCCGCTTCCGTGTTGCGCACGGCCCCGAAAGGCGTTTCGGGAGGCTTGCAAACCGCTTATTCTTTGGTATTAGCGGGGCAAAAGTAAGAAGAAAATCGGCTCGCCCATGGCTTTTGAACAAGTTTTAACGTATTTCGTCGCACGGAGAGCGGTAGCACGCGGATTTTCCCTTATAGGTTCAGCAACTCTGGCAGCTCTGCGGGACGGTGTATGATGGTGCCCGCGCCAGCCTCGACGAGTTGCGGCTCGTCGCGAAATCCCCAGGCGCAGGCTATGCAGGGCAGCCCGGCGCGGCGGGCGGTTTCGAGGTCCACTTCCGAGTCGCCCACATAGACCGCCTGCCCCGGTTCGGCGCCGAGGCGCGCCATGGCCGAAAAGACGGCGGCGGGGTCGGGCTTGCGTGGCACGCCGCGCCGCTCGCCCACGGCGATGTCCACCCCGGCGGGGGCAAAGAAACGGCGGTGCAACTCCTGCACAGCGTCGTCGGGCTTGTTGGAGACGATGCCCATCCTGTGGCCGGCACGTTTCAGGGCGGCCAGGGCTTCGGCTATGCCCTCGTAGGGACGGGTGGCATCGAGGCTGTGAGCCAGGTAGTAGGGACGGAACGTGGCGGTGACGGCTTCGAGCGTGGCGGCATCGGCCTCAGGCGGCACACTCTGCTGCAACAGCGCACCCACACCGTTTCCGAGCGCGGCGCGCACCTCTTGCAACGTGCGCAGCGGCAGGTTGTGAGCGGCCAGAGCGTGATTGACGGCGGCGTGGAGGTCATGGAGCGTGTCGAGCAGCGTGCCGTCGAGATCGAAGATGATGACGGGATATTTCAGCATGGTTCTTCGGTTTTTGCGCCGCAAAAGTACCGTTTCCAGCCGGGCGGACAAAACAATTTCGCGCCACTGTGCCACGAAAACCCTTGCGAAAACCGAATATACAGACCGCACGAAGCATTTTCCAGCCTGCAACCACGGAGATGCGGAAACGAAAAAGCGCACAACCACAGCGCGGCGAGGCCGTTTGCTGGCCGTTTCCCTATCGCCGCACAGCGGAAAAAGAAACATCTTTTTCCACAAGACGCAATGCGGGGTTTGCAAAAGCATGGCTTTTTATGACTTTTTGCACGCTTTTGTCGCCTTTTTGTAGCATTTTGTAGGGGGGGGGTAATTTTTATGACGCTATTTTTGCCAAAGAAACGGTAAAAAGGCCAAAAACCGGCGGGCTTTCAGCACGCTTTGTTGTGGCCGCAGTTCCACTTGAAAACATACACACTTGGATATGAAGAAGCCCTCAGCTCTCTTTTCCTTTTTCGTGGCCGTATTGCTCAGCGCCACCTCTTTTTCTGCACATGCCCAGCAAGTGGGCGACCTTGTGGAGTTTGTTGTCGGCGCCAACGGCACGGGCACGTATATGGACGCCTCCAACAACAGCGACTGGGAAGGCGCGAAAGGCATGTTCGGCTGGATGTCGAACGATAAAGCCCACGCCGCCACCAGCAGCAACGCCTCGATAGCCTTGGTCAGCCCCAACAACGTGTGGACCTACAGCGGCGACAACGCCTATCCCCTGCGTTGCACGATGACCGACTTGCAGAGCATCGTGGGTAGCACGCTGCGCATCTACGGCGGCTTCATCATCGAGAGCGTACAGCTTGAAGTGCGCAACAGCTTCGATGCCGTAGCCACGGAAACCAGCACCAGCAACTGGTTCACCGTCAGCGCGGGTACGCATTTGGACGCAGACGGCGAGACGGTGTTGAAAAACCAAGTCACGGCCACGCAAAACTCCACGGCCAGCGAAGCGGCCTTCACGCAATTCTCTGCCTACACCACCGTGGCGCTCACCTTTGAGCGCAGTGCCGCCACCACGTTCAGCCGCGACGCCTCGGGCGCAGTCTATGTGGACTGCAAAATGACGGTGAAGGTGAAAAAAGTGAAGCAAAGCGTTCACTATGCGATATACACCCGTGTGTATGACAGCGATGGCAAGGTGACTGAAGACCGCTTGCTTCACAAACGTGACGGTGCTGTCAATCCCGATGGCTATACGCCTTATGAAGATGACGAGTACGAATTGGCGCACAACACCGGAACAGGCCGGACGGGCTCCACATCTGACCGCTATTTTCACGAGACCATCACACAATATGTAGGCGAAGCCCCTCAACTGCCCGGTGTCCTTCGGCGTATGGGCTGTATATATGGCTACGACCAAACCAGCATAGGATTGGTTGATGGCGGTGACTTCTTCGTCAAGGTTTACTACACGGTCGACGACGCTAACCTGCCCTTCCACTACAATGAAAGCCTGGAAGAACTGAAGTATGTGTATACGCTTCGCTCCAACGAGAATCGCTGGTTGAGCAAATCCAACGCCAGTGCTACGAAAGTGGAACTCGCCGCCTCTGTGGCCTTTATCGGCGATCCATACAACACGATCTTTTACATCGTTGACGGTGACAAAAAAGGCTATCGCTATAGTAACGCAGCTCACAACTTTCAATACTGGGACATCCTTCTGTGTTACGAAGGAGCCAATAACACATCCGTCATTTCTTCTGACTTCTTCGCACTGAAAGACCACCATCGCAACGAAGACGGCACGTATCAGAACTTCTACTACATCAGAGCTGGTAGCGCGGGTGTTACAGGCGCAACCAAGACAACCGATATTCAATACTACAACACAGACGCCACGACTGGCGCTGTCTACATTACCAAGACTTCCAATCCCACGCATAACGCCTTTATGCTCACGCTGGGCGAGCGTGCAGAGAATATCGCTGTGACCTACATCAAGTACTACAAGGACGGGGAAAGCACCTATGCCCACCAAGACTTCCACGACAGCGACGGCGGCGACTTGGAAGAATTTGTCAAAAGCGACCTTTACGTAGGCGACCGCATAGACCTGCCCAAGAAATACCTACATCCGTTCCGCCACTACTCCTATTATTATATGGAGGGCCTTCCCGAAATCGACCCCGTGACAGGACAGCCCAAAGAACTCACCGCAGCACAAGTACAGGCACTGTTCACAGAAAGCAACCTCGTTGCAGAGAATAAGGTGCCGGCGGCATGGGACACGCCCGACCCCGTGAAAGGCAAAAAGCAAAAGACTGTTTTTGTACTCGTATCGTGGGATGAAGAAGCACCATTCCAGATATCGCATGGCGACAAGGTACATTGGTACTACCTCACGCTCAACGGCAAATTGCTCTCAGCGCATGGGCATACGCCCTACTCCTTAGAAGCCGACATTGCCAACGCGCGTATTTCGCCTATGCACCTGTGGAAATTCGTGCGCGCCGAAGATACCAGCATCCATCTTATCAACCGCTGGTTCGGCGACGAATACCAGCTGGCCAACTTGCAAGGCGATTACGGCAACAGCACCAACAACTACACGGGCTACACAGGAGCAATGGTCGTCAAACAAGATGCCGATGAAGTATGGTCGAACAAATGGGAACTGCTCTCGGTGACGGGTGCTGACTTTGGCCTGCGCAGTATTGCCCCCAACCTGAAACACACCTCGATGAACCTCTGCGACCGTGGCGACGAGGGCATTATGCGCTACTACAGCAACAACGCTGCGCTCGAAGCCGCCAGCCGTATGCACGCGTATGAGTACATTGAGGGAACTCCCACCAAGATAAACGGCATCACACTCAACCCCGATGCCTCCGCCGTGCCCGTAGGCACACTCTTCGGCCTCAAAAAAGCCACCAGCGAGCTGGAGGGAAACGCCGAAGACATTCTCGTAAATCCCGAAAACTACATCACGGCGTTTAGCGGCTACGCCCGCATACGTTTTCCCTATACCGACAGCAAGGGCAAGGTGCAGAACACCTACCTCGCCGTGCGCGCCAACTTGGCGGGCAAGGAAGTGGAACACAGGGATGTCATCACCCGCGAGCGCATCCGCGCTTGGGTCACGTCGGCCACGTCGACAACCGACGCCACGGGCATCTTCAACCTGCACGGCACGGGCGAAAAAGAGTTTACCGGCACGCTAAGCGCCGAGGGCTACAACGTGAACACGGCCATCGCCGTGGCGGCCAGCACTGTAGACGACTACGCCGAGCGCACCGTCACCATCTATCCCTACGGTCTGGGCGGCGCGGCCATCTGTGCCAACAAGACGGCCAACAGTTCCGACCTCTACCTCAGCTACAAGCGCGCCAACGAGGCTTCGGAAAGCCGCAGCGTGCTGCTCGAAGCGTCGTACCTGGCACCCACGCCCTGCATTATCGAACCCGTCACGACCCACAACCTTGCGCTGGGCCGCATCGGCGGCACAGGGCCGAGCTACGCCAGCGTGTACCTGCCCTTCGACATCCGCCTGCCCGAAGGCGTCACGGCCTACCGCGCTACAGCCATTGACGAGGACGAGGACAAACTGTCCATAGCCGCCTGTACGCTGGAGGATCGCGTACTGCCAGCCAACAACCCCGTCATCCTGATTTGCGAGGACGGCAGTGTGAGCGGCACGCAGCAGGTGGAAATTGTGGGCGATGCGCCCTCCGATGTCAGCGTAGGCGCCAACCTCTTTGTCGGCACGCACTATAATTTCACAGTACCCAAGGTTAGCAGCGATTTCACGGAGAGCGAGCACGACGTATTCCGCCTCTTCGGGCGAGGCTCTTCGGGCGACGGTAAAAACAAGAACCTCGCCGGTTTCTACCCCTTTGTCACCGACCAGCACTGCAACGTACCAGCCAACCGCGCCTACATTGACCGCGAGGGCGGAAGCGTGGACGGTGGTGCCACACCCGTCTCCGTCTCGCCGCAACTGTTCCTCATGGTGGTCGAAGCCGACGAAAACGACAACACCACCGCCGTGCGCGCCGTGGTCAGCACAGACGGTACATGGGACGCCGCACCCGAATTCTACGACCTGCAAGGCCGCCGCGTCCGCGCGCCCCACGGTGGCACCTTCATCGTTCGCTCGCCGCTCACCGGCGAGAGCCGCAAGGTGTACATCAAGTAAAAACGACAGGAACGCTATAAACGCTTAAATAACCAGCCCTCCCCAACCTATGCATTCCCCCAACCGACATACCTACTCCCCGCCCCGTCTGCGCGTGATCGCTTTCGGTGCATCGCCGCTGTGCGAAGCCACATCCCTGCCTGCCAACGGCAAAGGAAGCGAAGACAACGGTACGCCCCGCAACACCGAGGACGACCTCTTCGCACGCCGTCTCGACTTTGACTGGGAAACACAATAAAGATAAACCATAGACATTAGACCATAAACATTTAACAATAAGCGTTGGGCTATCGCCACAAAGCCCAAAACGAGAAAACGCTGCCGCGTGCCGCCTTGGCCGTGACGGCGTTTTCTTGCTTTGGCACAAATTGCCGCGAAAGACCCATGCGCAGCCCGTACGCCGCGAAAAAAGCGTGCGTTTTTTGGCCAATACGGCTACTTTGCACTACTTTTGTGTGTCAAACTACTATCGTTTGGAATGGGAACCGTTTCAAGCGTTCAAGGCAACCATGACCGACACACAGAAGAAGGAAATCCCTAAACTGGATTTCGACCTTATACAGCGGGCAGGCTATATAGACTTCATCGGCAACGACTTTGCCATCTTCAAAGACTTGCCGCGCACACAGTTCGCCAAAGACCCCGTGCGGCTGGCGCCGACAGTTTTCTGCCTCGTGCTGCAAGGCACGGCCAACATCCGCGTCAACATGCGGGACTTCCGTTTCGGCGCGAACGAGTTGGTGACGTTCATCTCGCAGCACATCATAGAGAACCTCTCCGTGTCGGCAGACTTTTCGGCACTGTTCATCGTCGTTTCGCCATCGTTCATACGCGACTGCATCCCCCACCAAGAGATGGCAATGCCTATGTCGCTCCGATTGGTGCAAAGCCCCGCACTTTCCCTGAGCCAAGAGGAGTGCCTGCGCATACAGGAGTATTTCAGCCTGCTGCAAGCGCGCACACATCTCAGCGCGCACCCCTATCAAAAGAACATCCTGCGCAGCCTCATCACAACCGTATTCTACGATGTCGTGGGCATACTCCAGCGTATGCCCGAAGCCAAGGCGGAAGAAGCCACGTTGCACAAGCAAGCCGTTTTCACAGAGTTCCTGCGGCTGGTGGCCGACAACTGCACGCGCGAACGCAGTGTGAAGTTTTATGCCGAGCAAATGTGCTACACACCGAAGTACCTTTCGAGCATCGTCAAGTCGCTGACCGACCGCACTGCCTTGGAGTGGATTGAGGACTACACCATTATAGAAGCACGCACCCTGCTACGCTCCACCTCGCTCAGCATACAGGAAATAGCCTATCGGCTGAACTTCCCCTCGCAATCGTTCTTCGGAAAATACTTCAAGCAAAACACTGGAATGTCGCCCGGACAGTACCGCCGTATGTGCTGAAAGGCGGGGTGCGCCAGACCTACTTTACAACATCCCGACGCCCCAGGCCGCTTTGCTGAATGGCGGGAAACATCGACCCGCCTACACATCCTTTTCACACTTTTGAACTAACCTCACACTTATGTCTCCCCACCCCCTCCGCCGCATTCGCACGGTGCTGGCCGTGCTGTCGATCGCGGCACTGACGCTGCTGTTCCTGGACTATACCGGCACGTTCCACCACTGGTTCGCGTGGCTGGCCAAGGTGCAGGCCGTGCCTGCCGTGCTGGCGCTTAACTTCGTCGTGGTGGCCGCGCTGGTAGCGGTGACGCTCATTTTCGGGCGCATCTACTGCTCCGTGATTTGCCCGCTGGGCATCCTGCAGGATGTCTTCGCCCGCCTGGGCCACCGCAAGAAGAAACTGCCCTACAAGTTCTCGACGGCCCACAGTCGGCTGCGCCTCGCCGTGCTGGGCGTCTTCATCGTGGCGCTCGTGCTGGGCGTGGGGTCGGTGGCGGCGTTGCTGGAACCCTACGGCGCTTTCGGGCGCATCGCGCAGAACCTGCTACAGCCGCTTTACGAGTGGGGCGGCGCACTGGCGGGCTATGTGGCCGAGCGCACGGGCAGTTACGCTGTCTACGGCACGGAGGTGTGGGTGCGCAGCCTGCCCACGTTCATCGTCGCCGCCCTGACACTGGTGCTGGTCGGCACGCTGGCCTGGCGCGGCGGGCGCACGTACTGCAATGCCGTGTGCCCCGTCGGCACGATGCTGGGCTTCCTGTCGCGCTTCAGCCTGCTGAAGGTGCGCATCGTGGAGGGCAAGTGCATCTCGTGCGGCATCTGCGCGCGCCACTGCAAGGCGTCGTGCATCGACTCGAAGCACCACAAGGTGGACTACTCGCGCTGCGTGGCCTGCGGCAACTGTTTGCAACGGTGCAGCCACGGCGCGCTGAAGTACGGGATGGCACTTAAAGGGGAGCAAAGGGGAGGTAAAGAGGAGTTAGAGGGAATTAAAGGGTCGAATGTCGTAGCGAACGAAACTGCGGCGAACGGTAACGGCACCATAACTCCCCCTAACTCCCCTATAACTCCCCTTAACTCCCCCTCGAAAGGTCGCCGCGCCTTCCTCGCCGCCACGGCCACGGTGACCGCTACGGCGGCTATGGCGCAGACGGGCATGAAGGTGGACGGCGGACTGGCGGCTATTGAGGACGCCAAAGTGCCGCGCCGCCGCCAGCCGCTGACGCCTCCCGGCTCGCTCTCGGCGCAGAACATGGCGCGCCGCTGCACGGGCTGCCAGCTGTGCGTGTCGGAGTGCCCCAACAACGTGCTGCGCCCCTCGGGCGGACTGATGACGCTGATGCAGCCCGAGATGGGCTACGAGCGCGGCTGGTGCCGCCCGGAGTGCAACCGCTGCTCGAAAGTGTGTCCGGCAGGGGCCATACAGCCCGTGGGCCACGGCGAGAAGGTGTCGATACAGATAGGCCGCGCCGTGTGGGTGCGCCAGAACTGCATTGTCACCGCCGGTGGAGCGGACGGCCCCTCCGTGCGCTGCGGCCACTGCGCCGAGGTGTGCCCCAACGGAGCCATCGCCATGGTGGCCGACAAGGAGAACCCCGACCGCCTCATCCCCACCGTGAACGCCGCCCGCTGCATCGGCTGCGGCGCCTGCGAGCACCTCTGCCCCGCCCGCCCCTTCACCGGCATCTACGTCGAGGGGCTGGAGCAGCATAGGGAGGTATAAGTGAACAGTTAAAAAGTAAAAGGCTTTCAGTTAATTAAGTATATGGACCGCCGCTCATTCCTCAAGACCCTTGGTGCCGCCACCGCCGCCACGACGGCATTGGCCTCGTGCGGCACCGACAGCCGCACCGCCGCCGTGGCCGACCCGCCGAAAGACAAGATGACCTACCGCACCAACCCCGCCACGGGCGACCGCGTGAGCCTGCTGGGCTACGGCATGATGCGCCTGCCCGTGGAGGGCGGAGGCAGCGGGCGCGAGAACCCCGAGGCCGACATCGACCAGGAGATGGTGAACCGCCAGGTGGACTATGCCATCGAGCACGGCGTGAACTACTTCGACACGTCGCCCGCCTACTGCCAGGGGCGCTCCGAACACGCCACCGGCATAGCCCTCCACCGCCACCCGCGCAGCAAGTACTTCATCGCCACCAAACTCTCAAACTTCAGCGAGGAGACGTGGGGGCGCAAGGAGTCGCAGGAAATCTTCGAAAACTCCCTGCGCGAACTGCAGGTGGACTACGTGGACTACCTCCTGCTGCACGGCATCGGGATGGGCGGCGAGGACGGCATGGAAGCCTTCAAGGGCCGCTTCCTCGACAACGGTATGCTCGACTGGCTCGTGGAGCAGAAGCGGAAAGGCCGCCTGCGCAACCTCGGTTTCTCCTACCACGGCGACATCCGCGTCTTCGACACCCTCCTGAAGTGGCACGACGAGGGCCGCTACCACTGGGACTTCGTGCAGATAGAACTCAACTACCTCGACTGGAAGCACGCCAAGGAAATCAACGAGCGAAACACCAACGCCGACTACCTCTACGAGGAACTGGTGAAGCGGCAGATCCCCGCCGTGATTATGGAGCCGCTGCTGGGCGGACGCCTGGCCAACGTGCCCGACGCCATCGCCGCGCAGATGCAGCAGCGCGACCCCGACAGCAGCGTGGCCTCGTGGGCCTTCCGATACGCCGGTACGCCCGGGGGCGTACTCACCGTGCTGAGCGGCATGACCTATATGGACCACCTCAAGGAGAACATCGCCACCTACGCCCCCCTGCGCCCCATCAGCGCCGCCGAGAACGCTTTTCTGGAAAGCATCGCCGAACAACTCGTGGCCCTGCAGACCATCCCCTGCAACGACTGCAAGTACTGTATGCCCTGCCCCTACGGCATCGACATCCCCGCCATCTTCGTCCACTACAACAAGTGCATCAAGGAGGGCAACCTGCAACGCTCGCGCCAGAACCCCGACTACTTCCGCGCGCGCCACGCCTACCTCGTGGGCTACGACCGCAGTGTGCCGCGCCTGCGCCAGGCCGACCGCTGCATAGCCTGCGGCGTGTGCGAGCCCCACTGCCCGCAGCGCATCCGCATCCCCAAGGAGCTGGGCAAAATCGCACAGTTCGTGGAAGCCCTCAAGCAGCACACCGACCTCGACGACCTGGTGAAGCACCAGGAGGCGCGCCGCTCGTTCAACCCCGACATACCCGTGAGATGACCGACGCGCTTCTTGAAGAACTTGGGAAGGGGGGCGCCTCGCTCCTCGTCGCCAAGGACAGACAGGTGGCGGCCTACCACGGGCGCGGCGTCAGCGACCTCTACCGCCTCCTGACCACGCAGCCCGAGCGGCTCCTTGGTGCCGACGTGGCCGACAAGGCCGTGGGCGCGGCGGCGGCAGCACTGATGATACTCGGTGGGGTGCGCAGCGTGCAGACCTTCCTCGCCAGCGAACCCGCCCTGCGCTTGTTTTCCGACGCCGCCCTGCCCGTGCATTACGTCCGCCGCGAGCCAGTCATCCTCAACCGGCGCGGCGACGGCCCCTGCCCCCTCGAAGCACGCTGCAAAGACCTCCACACACCGGCGGAGTGCCTGGAGGAAATCAGCGCGTTTTTGAGTTCTTAGGTTTTTGCATTTTTAGGTTCTTGCGTTTTCGCGACGACCTAAAAACCCAAAAACTCCAAAAACCAAAATCCCAAAACCTAAAAACCTAAAAACCCTAAAGAATGCAAAGCCTCTCCCCCACCCTCGCCTGGCACGACGCGCGCACCTATATTTACGCCCTTGCCTTCACCCTGGCCGGCATCGCGCTGCCCGCCCTCTGCCACCTCATCCCCCACGGCGGACTGTCGCTGCTGCCCATCTACTTCTTCACGCTCATCGCCGCCTACCGCTTCGGCTGGCGCACCGGCCTGCTTACGGCCTTGCTAACGCCATTGGCCAACCACCTGCTGACCGCCATGCCGCCCGCCGCCATGCTGCCCGCCATCCTCACCAAGTCGCTGCTGCTCGCGGCCTTCGCCGCCCTCGTCGCCGCGCGGAGCAGGCGACCGCTGTGGCTGGGCCTCGTGGTCGTCGTGGCCGCCTACCAACTGGCCGGTTCGCTGCTCGAATGGGCCTACACCGGCTCGCTCGCCGCCGCTCTGCAGGACGTGCGCCTCGGCCTGCCCGGCATTCTCCTCCAAATAGGCGGCGGATGGCTTGTATTGCGGAAGTGGGGCGCAATGTAACCATAATAAGACACTTGCTAACAGCACTATGAAACATTCTTTTATCGTCACACTGTGCTTGTTGCTGTTCCTCCCATTCGGGCTGTTGGCGCAGGAAGTGGAAATGCGCATCGAGCAACGCACACCGCTCCACAACGAATACCCCTACGCGCAAGGTACAGGCTATCTGGAGCAAAACGAAGTGGTTGTCGTGTATTCTTTTGACAAGAGCAACCTGATAGCCTACGTCTTCAACGACCGCCACTGTGGCTACATCGAGGTGTCAAAAGCCAGTGCGAAGTTCCTTAAAAGCAACAACGTCCCCTATCTCCAGAAAAAGCCCAACGCGTTCCGTGCCAAGGAGAGCGAGGTCAAGGCGCGCATCGACCGCTTCTATTATGTGCAGGACTCCATAGCGCGGCGTGAAGCCTTTGTACGCGACTCCATCGCGCGGCGCGAGGCTTTCTTACGCGACTCGCTGCAACACGAAGAAGCACGGCGTGCAGAAGCGAAACGGCGGCAAGACTCCACCCTCCGCGTCGCGCAATATGAAGCCGCCTACTCACAGTGGCTCGAAGACTCTGCGCAGGCCGTCACGAGGGATTCCCTTCGCTATAAGTACGAGGTGGACACGCTGGGATGGCCTTTGCTGTTTCCGATAACCATCAACGGCAGCATCACAGGCTACGCCTCCCCAAACAGCCTCTATCCCAGCGAAACGCTCTACGACCTGGACTGTTCGCTCTACGCCATCGGCCACGAGGGCGACTGCTGGGTATGCGCCTATCTCGGCAAGACGGTCTACGTCAAACGGCGAGACGTCACAATGCTAAATACCCCCACCACATATTTCAAGCAATCCAGCACGCGCTATAAGAACTTCGTGCCGATTGTTTCCGCCTACCAATCTCACCAGGAATTGCTTGCCCTTTTGAAACAAGCCACAGACTTCTACGAACGTGCGAAGCAGCAAGGGGCGGCGGTAGACTGGACTTGCTATGACGAGAGCGAGTACACCGACGGCACCAGTTTCAAATTCGAGTTCACCAATCTCGCCAAAAAGCGCGTCAAATACGTGAACATCGCTTTCCGTGGCTACAACGCCGTGGACGATCCCGTAGGCGGTGTCATCAGCAAGCAATGTGTCGGCCCCATTGAGCCGGACGAAAGCGCCACCTACCGTTTTGAATACGCTTGGTTCACCGACGTGGTGGAATACGCCAAGATCACAAGCCTCCGTGTGCAGTATATGGACGGCTCTGTCAAGACTTTTAACGCCGACAAACTCAAACTGCCCACCGACGTGTGGCTCTACGACCACTATTCCTTGGACAAGTTCGGCGGCATAATGGACTACATCGAAAACCATTCCTACGAAGTGACGACCGAACGCCCCGCATGGCTTGACCGCAAGGCGGAAGTCGTGGCGGGCAGCCTCGCCATCCCGACGGAACAGGCCACAAGCGCGCCCACTCCCAGCAGCGACCCCACGGACAGCCGCTCGAACGAAGCCGCTGCTACCGACGTGGCCGTTCCAGCACAATTCCCTGGTGGCGAAGCGGCTCTCGGCAACTATCTGGCTAAGAACCTCAAATACCCGCAGACAGCTTTGGAACAAAGGCTCCAGGGCACCGCCATCCTGCGATTCGTCGTGGAGAAGGACGGCAGCGTGGGCGACGTCAGCGTGGTGAGAAGCCTGTCGAAGGAATGCGACGCCGAGGCTATCCGTGTGCTGAAAAGCCTCCCCCGTTTCGCGCCCGCCAAGAACACAAAGGGCGAAGCCGTGCGCCAAAAGCTCACCGTACCCATCCGCTTCACGCTGCAATAAAAAACGCTCCCCCAGTCCCTAACAATCTTAACCCCCGAACACCTATGACCCCACTGTTTCTCGGCTCGCTCGGCGCGGGCGAAATCCTGCTGATAGCCCTCATCGTGCTGCTGCTCTTCGGCGGCAAGAAGATTCCCGAACTGATGCGCGGCCTCGGGCGCGGCGTCCGCTCCTTCAAGGAGGGGATGAACGAAATCCAGTCCGCCACGGATGACAAGCCCGGCTCCGACAACGACCTCGACAACAAGGTCTTCGACTCCGAGCGCAAGTAGGCCGATGGCAGCCGAAGCCGCAATGTCCTTTTGGGAACACCTCGACGTGTTGCGCGGGGTGCTGTGGCGCTGCGTGCTGATTGTCACGGTATGTGCCGTAGCGGCTTTCGTTGCGGGCGACGCGCTGTTCGCCGCAGTGCTTGCCCCAAGCCACGATTCCTTTGCCGTCTACCGCCTTTTTGAAACGATGGGTTTTCCTGCGAGCGGCTTCCACGTGGATCTTATCAACACTGGGCTCGCCCGCCAGTTTATGCTCCACGTGCAAGTGGCGGGCTACGCCGGGTTGCTCTGCGCCTCGCCCTACATCCTTTACGCGCTGTTCCGCTTCGCCTCGCCCGGCCTGTACCGACACGAACGGCGCGCGGCACTCTGGGCCTGCGGTGGCGGGTATGCCATGTTCCTCTTGGGCGCGTCGGTGGCCTATTTCCTTATTTTTCCATTGACGTTCCGCTTTCTCGGCACGTACCAAGTGAGCACCGAAATCCCCAACTACATCACGCTCGACTCTTACCTCGACACGCTCACGACGTTGTGTCTGCTCATGGGGCTGATGTTCGAACTTCCCGTGGTCTGCGCCCTGTTGGGAAGGCTGGGACTGCTCACCGCCGCCACGATGCGCCGCTACCGTCGCCACGCCGTCGTCATCGTACTCGTCGCCGCCGCCATCATCACGCCCACCGGCGACCCGTTCACGCTTCTTGTCACTTCGCTCCCCGTGCTGGTGCTCTACGAAGCGAGCGTATGGGTCGTGGGAAGCGGAAAGAATTAAGCCTTCTACGGACTTTTTCAGTCGTGCCAGTGCATGCACGGACAATTCCAAGGCTTGGGAACGTAATTCCAAGGCTTGGGAACGTAATTTCAAGGCTTGGGAATGCAATTCCAAGCCTCGGAAATTTCTGGTACTGGGGAGAAAGGGGGATTTTTGTGCGGTAAAAGGGCGGCGTTTCAGCGTTCCAGCGACACAGCGCGCCCGTCGTCGGTGAGGCCGCGCACGGAGATACGCAGCCGCTGCGCGTCGTGGGCGTTGCCGAAGAAGATACAAGTGGCGGGCGAGGCCGACGTGACGCGCAACGCGGGGTTCCAGTAGAGCGTGCGGCGGTGGTCCTCGTCGGTGGGGATGTCGGTGTGGCTGTAGTCGGGACTGTAGAAACGCGTGGGCGAGGCGAAGCCGTAGACGACGCGCTTCTCGCCGCGACGGCTCACCTTGCGCTCGCTCTGAAAAAGGTGCTCCTTCGTGTCCCAACTGACGTAGTCCTCGCGCAGGTAGGTGTACATGCCATATTCGCCGCTGGTGGGTTTCTTCTCGCCCTTGTGCTTTTTCATTATAATTAGGTGGCGCACCCACTCGGCGGGTATCCCGTATATGCCCAGCCCGGCCACGATACGCTGCTCCGGGTCGCCGATGTTGTTCACATAGAAGTTGGTGCGCGGTGCCACCTTGATAAATTTGCCTGGCATTTCGGGTATAGGCTCTTCGCCGAAGTATTCGCTGTGGCGGCGCTTGGCGGGGACGGTGCGCTGCGGCTCTGTCGTGGTGAGCGACCAGGCCATCGTGTCGGCCTCGGCGGTGCCCGCAAGCGTCGTCGTGCTATAGTCCGAGAGATACTTGCGGCTTATCATCATCGCCGCCCAATAGGCACTGCCCGAGTGCAGCGTCTCGTCCTTGAGCAGTTCCAGTTCGCGGTCGAAATTGACGTAGACGCTGCCGTGGCGCAATCCGAACGCCTCGCCGCCACGGTAGTTCCAAATGCTGTAGCGCGCCAGCCCCCTCACGGGGTTCCGGGCGGTGACCACAGCGGTCTGCAGACGGCTGGGAATGGGCAGGCGCGGCAGTGTGTCGGGCCACTCGAAAAGTTCGTCGGCGTAAAGTTCGGAGGCCAGGCGGCTGTCGTGGCGCGGCGGCAGGATGTCCAGTTCGCGCCAGTCGAACGCCCGCGCGCCACCGCCGAACCAGCGGTTGAGGCGTATGCGGCAGTCGCGCTCGCGGCCCCGCCGGGGCGAGATGCGGAAGATGGAGATGCAGGCGTCGTGGAAGTCGACGTTGCTGGCGAAGACGAAACGACCCTGCGCGTCGGCCTTACCCTCGGCCTTGCCGTGGTAGCCCTGCGGGTCGAACATCGTCAGGCGCAGGTCGGCATGGGCGGCGGGGTTCCACTCGGTGCCGTCCTTGCCAGCGGCCTGCATCACGGTGCCGCTCACGATGAACGCCTCCTCGATGGGGTGCGGATGGTCGAAACTGTCGCGGCGGCAGAGTTCGGCGAAACTGTTGGCGCGCCAGCCCTGCACCATCAGCAGGAGGTCGAGCGCGGGCAGGCGCAGGCTGTCGGCCATTGCGAAATAGGCCGACGGGCGGTGGACGTAGCCGCGCAGTTCGGACGAGAGCAGCATGTCGGCGGCCATGTTGTCGTCGTAGCCCTCGGCGATGAGGCTGGCGGCCTCGCGCACGGCGACAGACAGCGTGGCGCGGGCGGTGTCGCGGCGCGCAGTGTCGGTCGGGGCGGTGAGGGCGATGTTGAGACAAACGGGGTCGAAGGGGCCGTACTCCTGCGCGTTCTGCTGCACGGCGAGGCGCACGGGCGGCCTGTCGGCGTCGGCCCAGACGAGGCGCGTGGCCAGCGTGCGCCCCGTGGTGTCGATGAGTTCCACAACATTGACGCCCTCGCCCAGAGCCGTGGCGGGCAGGGCGAGCGTGCGCTCCGCGCTGTCGGCGGCCAGGCTCTCGAAAAAACACAGCGCGCCCCGGCACGTCACCACCACGCCCAGCGTGTCGGCAGCCGACGGC
>JAGBKI010000017.1 GCA_017933995.1 Bacteroidaceae bacterium
AGCCCGGCGTGGGCAAGAGCGCCGTCGTCGAGGGACTGGCGCAGCAGATAGCCAAGGGCGAGGTACCCCCCGGCCTGCAACGCAAGCGCATCGTGACGCTCAATATGGCCAATATGGTGGCCGGCACGCAGTATCGCGGCCAGTTCGAGGAGCGCGTGCGGAGGCTCATCGAAGAGATGGAGAGCCACCCCGAAATCATCCTGTTCATCGACGAGATCCACACCATCATCGGCGCGGGCAGCGCCGCCGGCACGCTCGACGCCGCCAATATGCTCAAACCCGCCCTGGCGCGCGGCCAGTTCCAGTGCATCGGCGCCACGACGGTGAACGAATACCGCAAGAGCATCGAGAAAGACGGCGCGCTGGAGCGGCGTTTCCAGAAGGTGATGCTCGCCCCCACCACCGAGGACGAGACGCTGCAAATACTGCGCAACATCAAGGAGCGCTACGAGCAGCACCACCACGCCACCTACACCGACGACGCCCTGGAAGCCTGCGTGCGCCTGACGGCACGCTACATCACCGACCGCGCCCTGCCCGACAAGGCCATCGACGCCCTCGACGAGGCGGGTAGCCAGAAGAACCTGACCAGTGTCGTCGTGCCGCAGGACATCACCGACGCCGAGCACGAGATTGCCGCCCTCAAGGAGCAGAAGAACGAGGCCGCGCGCCGCCAGCAATACGAGCTGGCCGCCAACCTGCGCGACGAGGCGCAGCGGCGCCAGCAGGAACTCGACGTGCGCCGCCGCGAGTGGCAGGCCACGCTGCAGGGCGAGCACCACACCGTCGACAAGGCCGACATCGCCGCCGTCGTCTCGATGATGAGCGGCGTGCCGGTCAGCCAGATGGCGCAGGCCGAGAACATACGCCTCAAAGGTATGCGCGCCGCCCTGGCCGAGCGCATCATCGCGCAGGACGAGGCCATCGACCGCCTCGTGCGCAGCATCACGCGCAACCGCATCGGCCTCAAAGACCCCAACCGCCCCATCGGCACGTTTATGTTCGTCGGCCCCACCGGCGTGGGCAAGACCTACCTGGTCAAGACACTGGCCGAGTTCATGTTCGGCAGCCAGGACGCCCTCATACGCATCGACATGAGCGAATACGGCGAGAAGTTCAGCACCTCGCGCCTCGTCGGCGCCCCTCCGGGCTACGTCGGCTACGAAGAGGGCGGCCAACTCACCGAAAAGGTACGTCGCAAGCCCTACAGCATCATCCTGCTCGACGAGATTGAGAAGGCGCACCCCGACGTGTTCAACACGCTGCTCCAAGTGATGGACGAGGGCCGCATGACCGACGGCAACGGCACCACCGTGGACTTCCGCAACACGGTCATCGTGATGACCAGCAACAGCGGCACGCGCCAGTTGCGCGAGTTCGGCGGCGGCATCGGCTTTGGCACGCCCGCCAACGCCAGCGGCAAGCAGGCCGAGGGCATTGTGCGCAAAGCGTTGCAGCGGCAGTTCGCCCCCGAGTTCCTCAACCGCCTGGACGACATCATCATGTTCCAGCCGCTCGACGACGAGAGCGCGCTCAAGATTGCCGACCTCGAACTCGACGGCCTGCGCAAGCGCGTGGAGGCCATCGGCCACACCATCAGTTTCACCGAGGCCGCGCGCAAGTTGCTCGTCAAGAAGGGCTTCGACGCCGCCTACGGCGCACGCTCGTTGAAGCGCGCCGTGCAGGAGCACGTCGAGGATCCGCTCACCGAACTCCTGATGGACGACGCCACCGACGCCACCGCCTTCGTGGCCGACGCCGACGGCGAAAAGATTATTGTCAGTCGGCAATAGGAAATGATTCCCACAAATAAAACGCGCTTGCAAACTTTTGCAAGCGCGTTTTATTTTACTGTAAATTCCGTTTCACCGTAGCTGGGATGCCGGCGGCGAGAGTATCGGCGGGAATGTCGCGCGTAACGACGGCTCCAGCTGCGATGATACAGCGCGGACCGATGGTCACACCGGGGCACACTATCACGCCTGCCCCCAACCAACAATCGTCTCCGATAGTGACGGGTAGCGCAGTCTCCTTCGGCTCACGCCTTTCCACGTAGTCCATCGGATGTGTGGGCGTGAGCAGACGACAATTGGGCCCAATCTTCACATTATTGCCGATGCTGATAAACCCGCTGTCGAGCATTGTACAGCCCGCATTGACAAAAACATGCTCGCCGAGGCGAATGCCGTGGCCGTGGTCGCACATAAACGGCGGGCTGATGCTCGACGTAGTCGGAATGCTGGGTATCAAATCCTCAATGATGGCTCGGTAGTCGGCGTCGTAGAGCGTCATTGTCTGCAAGCGTGCGCAGAGCCGCTTGGCGTGTACGAAACTCTGCTCCACTTCTTTATCGTCAAAGCGGTAAAGCCGCTCTGAGCGCATTTTCTGTAGTTCGGTCATAGGTCGTTGGCGGTCAAGTTAAACGCAGGGATTAGATGGCTCCGAAGTATTTGCTGAAGAGCCTTGCGGCGGTCTGCACGGGGTTGCCCTGCGGACGGACGGGGGGATGGGCGGTGGCGTCGTCCACCCACGCGGCCTCCTGCTCGTACCATTCGTGCGCGCCGGGGGCTGTTGTGCCGTCGGCAAGCGACTGGAAGAAGCGCGCCCAGCGCGGGGCGTAGAAGGTTTCAAGCAGGCCGCCCCACTCGCGGTTGGAGTAGTCGCGCAGGCCGCCCTGGTTGGCGGCGCGCTCGTGTCCCCACGTTGTGACGAGCAGGCGGGCGTTGCGGTCGAAGAGGCGGCGGTCGGCGTCGGTGGCACCGGGGATGTCGTCGGCAGCACGCCGCGCCTGGTCGAGCCACGTGCCGAGCATAAAGGCGGGGTGGGTGGAGAGCAGGCGGTCGAGGTCGGCAATGACCTCCATATAGTCCTTGGCGGCGACGCGGAAAGCGTTCGTACCGGTGCCTTGCGCTGCGGCCTCGTTGAGACGTCCGAGGCGCGCGTGGGCCTCGTCAGTGAGGCACTGGCGCACCAGGTCGACGACGTCGTACTGGTAGCCGGGGTTGCGTCCCAGCGCCTTGCGCTCGCCCAGCAGGTAGGCGGCAGCGCGGCGCACGAAGCCCGTATTCCAATAGATGTCGGCGCGGCTCCAGGTGGAGACGCTCTTCACCTGCAAGGCGGGGCGTGCGCAGACAACGGGTTCGCTTGTGCCCTGGCGGTTGTCAGGGCAGGCGTAGACGGAGCGGGCCAGCAGGCGCCACGCGCTGTCGGCCAGCGCGGTGTGGTCGCCATAGCGCGCCGTAGCGTAGTCGGAGAGCCACTGGTCAAGGTCGGCCACGCGCTCCCACGCACTTTCATAGAGCAGTTCGTAGCAGACGGGATTGGTCTCGCTGCCCTCGGGCGCGGCGCCAATGCCCACGCAGTTGGGGCGCGTCTGCGCGTCGTAGTAGCCGTCGAGCGTCGTCTGCAGGCGTCCGTGGAGGCCGGTGCGCCCGCCGAAGTTGTGGATGATGCAATAGATGAAGTCGTGGCCAAGGAACGCGCCGTCGGGGTAGCGCGGCTCGCCGTCGGCAAAGAGGTCGAGCACAAGCAGGCCGCCCTTTGGCACGGCCTCCAGGCACTCGCGGCGCGGGTTTTCGCCCCACGCCTGCAACACCCACCGGCTGTCGGGCGCGGCACGGCGCATGGCGTCGAACGTGCCGAGGAAGGCGGCGCGGAGGTCTACGCCCTGCGTGTTGCCGCCCTCGTGGAAAAGGTCCATGCTGTAGAACTCGGAGCGGCCCATCAGGCGTTCCAGTTCCTCGTAGTATATCTGCGCCACGCGGGGGAATAGGCTGTCGGTGGGGAGCAGGAAGCCCGGTCGCGTGAAGCCGCACCAGCCGCCCGCGTCGCGGTCGCGCCCCTGGCGGCGCAGGAAGTCGGAGGGCACCATTCCTGCGTAGCCGGGCAGCACGGGCGTCATGCCCAGTTCGCGCTCGCGCTGTAGAATCTGCCTGGCCACGCGCTCGCGCTCGGCGTACCATCCCTCGGGGTTGGGGCCGCCCCAGCCTTCGAGGTTGCCCATCAGGAACCACGCCAGGAAGGCCGGCCCGGCGATGAACCGCGCGGCCTCGTCGGGCGTATAGCCCAGGCGCAGCAGCACGTTGCGCCACACCGTCTCGGTGCCGACAAGTTGCAGCGGCATGTTTACACCGTGGAGCGCCATCCAGTCGATTTCCTGCTGCCAGCGCTCCCACGTCCAGAAGGCCGTGGTATAGGAGAAGGTGCAATAGTTGAGGTAGTAGCGCAGGGGGGCGGCGGTGTGGTAGGCCACGTCGCAGCAGGGCAGCGGCAGCGGGGCGTCGGCGAGGTGCAGGCGCAGGCTGTTCCACGACACCTGCTGGTGCGCCTGGTGGCTGAGGTAGTGGCCGATGCCGCGTGTGGCCGCGCTGAGGGTGGAGCCGCCGACGTAGGGTTTGCCATCGCGCTGGCCTATGACGAAGGTCTCGCGCCCGCTGTCGGCCAGGGCGGGGCTGACCTCGGTGACGAAGCGCGCCGCTGTGCCCTCGCCGCCCACGCGGTCGAGCAAGGCGGTGAGCGCGGCGGGATTCAGTTCGGCAAACATAAGGGAGGGGGTTAGGGAGAGGAGGAGGGAGAGGAGGGGTTTCATAAAAGAGGCGTATTGTTATATAGGCGTGGGGGTGCTGCGATGCAGCACCAAACACAACGAACTCACTGCCCGCCCAGCCGCTCGAAGTAGGTGAGGACGTGCTGCCACTCGCGGAACTCGGGCGTGGCGTAGGGGATGTGGATGCCGATGAAGCCGTCAACGGGGGCGGCGGAGACGAAGTAGTCGCCAAGCAGTTGTTCGGGGCGCGGCGTGACGACGAGGCGGTTGTAGGCGGGCACACCGAGGTGCTGCTCCACCCACTGTCGGCAGCGGGCGGCGTGGGCGTCGTCGTACCAGTCGGCGCGCGCCACGACGTAGGCGTCGTAGGTGGCTGCCAGGCGCGCGAAGGCGTTGGGCGCGCTGCCCAGCACGGTGCCGTCGGGCTTCATCAGCGTGTCCTCCAGGGCCACGAACAGCACGGGACGCTGGCGTCCCTCTATCTCGTCGTCCGCCCACCGCACGACGGGCAGCAGGGCGTGTATGCGGGCGTGGTCGTCGAGGTGGTGGCCGCCTTCAAAGTGCACGGCGCGGGTGTAGTGCTGGCGGAATATCGGGAACGTGTGCACCAGTTCGTCGTGCGTGCCGAAAAGCCCCCACACGAGTTTGTCCTCGCCCTCGTCGGCGGCATGCTCGAAGCATCGGGAGGCCACCTCGCGGTAGGCTTCGATGAGGCCCTTGGTGACCATAAAGTCCGTGGCGCCGTCCTGCCGCGCGTTATAGAAGACGTGGCGTCCCGTGCCGATGCGCGAGCGCAACGTGTCGGCAATCTCGAAGGCCGGGTTGACGAGGATGCGGCGCGTGCCGTGGAGCATCTCGGCGTACATGCCGCCCATACTGGTGCCCACGATGAGGTCGGGCGCTTCGGCGGCCACCAGTTCGGTGAGCAAGGCCAGCCCCTCGTGGGGGTCGACGGGGATGTCGGGCGAAAGGATCTCGGCCCCGGGGAACGTTTTGCGCAGCCACGCCGCTGTGCCGGACTGGCCCGAGGAGGCGAAGCCGTGGACGTTGAGGATTTTTTTCATAAGGAAAGTGTTTGCAAGCGCGAAGATACGGGATTTCAACAGAAAAGCACTACTTTTGCCCGTATGAAAGTAGGTTTTGACGCTAAGCGGGCTTTTCAGAACCGCACCGGGCTGGGCAACTATAGCCGCTATTTGATAGAAAGCCTTTGCCAGCATTTCCCTAACCACGATTATGTCGCTTACGCTCCACGTCCCACCGACGAGGCGCGTATGCAGGCACTCCTTGAGCGTTTCCCGCAGCTCTCGGCTGTATTTCCAGAGGGGGGATGGCCTGCCTTGTGGAGAATAAAGGGGATTGCAAAAGACCTTGTGCGCGACGGAGTGGACGTTTTTCACGGCCTTTCGGGCGAACTGCCCTTAACGATAAAGGAAACGGGCATCCCGTCTGTCGTAACCGTGCACGACCTCATATTTCTGCGCTTCCCGCAATACTATTCCCCGATAGACCGCCACATTTACGCCTATAAGATGCGGCGAGCGTGCCGCGACGCTACGCGCATCATTGCGATAAGCGAATGTACGAAGCGCGACATCGTTCATTTCTTCGGCACAGATCCGGCTAAGATTAATGTAATCTACCAAGGGTGCGACCCGGCGTTTACTGCCGAGCGCGACCCTGAGTTTGAACGCGACGTACGCGAACGCTTCCTGCTGCCTGCGCGCTACGTGCTCTGTGTCGGTAGTATCGAGGAGCGCAAAAACGCAGGGCTATTGGTAAAGGCTTTGCCCAAACTGGCAGCTGACGTGAGCTTGGTGCTTGTGGGAAAACGCACACCCTATACCGCCCGCATCGAAAAGGAAGCCGCCGCACTTGGTGTGGCGGAACGTCTGAAAGTGCTTGAAGATTTGCCGTTTGCATACCTGCCAACCGTGTACCGCATGGCTTCTGCCTTTGCCTACCCCTCGCGTTACGAAGGGTTTGGCATCCCTGTGCTTGAGGCGATGCGCTGCGGCGTGCCCGTGCTGGCCGCCACTGGTTCTTGCCTGGAAGAAGCTGGTGGCGGCGGGGCGCTGTATGTTCACCCGGACGATGTAGCGGGCGCTGCCACCGCCTTGACCCGTCTTCTCTGCGACGAAACGTTGCGCAAAGGCTTATTGGAAAAAGGCACCGCCTATGCTCGACGGTTCAATGCGGAGACGCAGGCGGCAGAAGTGATGCGCGTGCTGAATGAGGTCGCCGCCACCCGCGTGTTTAGCGGACACCAAATGAAATAAAGCGGAACATAGCCACCCCTTAACGTTTCTTCGCAACAGCCCGCCGAGAGTCGCGACGAGAACGGCCATACCGCAAAGTACTTCGGGGAAAGTTTCTGGATGTAAAACCACACATGCATAACATACAATTTCGCCCCGCGCTGGATGTTCCGGCGTGGGGCGAGTGGTATAAAGGAACGAGGTAGGAGAGGGAACTAAAGTTAAAGGTTGTCAGAGGAGGTCGGTGATGAGGTCTTTGACGACTTCGCCGCCGGCGATGATGCCTTCGGCGGCGGGGACGAAGGCGTTGCTGGCGGGGATGGTGCGGCGCTCGGTGCAACGGCGCATGTCCTTGGCAGGGCAGATGCAGTGGAAGCGGCAGCTGATGGTGTCGTCCTCAATCGGGGTGCGCGGCTCCTCCTCGCTCCAGACGCACTTGGCGTGACGGATGCCTTCCTTGCGGAGGCGTTTGCGGATGGCCTTGGCCAGGGGGTCGACGTTGGTCTTGCTGAGGTCGCCGACGCGGAAAGCGGTGGGGTCGAGTTTGTTGGCGGCGCCCATACACACCAGCAGGGGCACGCCGAGGCAGGTGCAGCGGCGGATGAGTTCTATCTTGGCGGTGACGGTGTCGATGCAGTCGACAACGTAGTCGTAGACGGAGAGGTCCACCTGGTCGGCGTTGCCGACGAGGTAGAACATCCGGTGCTTGGTGACCTTGCAGTGGCGGTTGATGTCGAGTATGCGCTGTTCGGCCACGTCGACCTTATGTTTTCCAACGGTGCTGAGGAGGGCGAAGACCTGGCGGTTGACGTTGGTGAGGCAGACGCGGTCGTCGTCGAAGACGTCGATGGCTCCCACGCCGCTGCGCGCCAGCACTTCGACGACGTAGCCGCCCACGCCGCCCACGCCGAAGACGGCCACGCGCGACTGCGCCAGCCTTTCAATGGCGGGCTGGCCAAACAGCAGTTGTGTGCGGGAAAACTGGTTTTGCATACATTAAACAATAAACAATAGACAATAAACATTAAACAATAAACATTAAACAATAAACGTTAGTCATCCGAAAGAAGCAACAATTCATATACGCTTCTTGTTTCCAGCCTAACGTTAATTGTATGTTGTTTATTTTTTAATGTTTATTGTCTATTGTATCAGTACCACTTCTTTTTCTTGCTCCCCATCTCGAAGGTCAGGGTACCTCCGCGCTCGATGTCGGCGTGGTCTATCCAGTACTGCCGCAGGGGACGCCCGTTGAGCAGGACGCGCTGGACGTAGCGGTTGGTGTCGCTGAGGTTGCGGGCCTCGATGGTGAAGGTGCCGCCGCGCACGCTGAGTTCCGCTCGGTCGACAAGGGGCGCGCCGAAGACGTAGCGCCCGCCAGCGGGTTCCACCTGGTAGAGGCCCAGGGCCGACATGACGTACCACGCTGACATCTGTCCGACGTCCTCGTTGCCGCTGAGGCCGTCGGGCAGGTCGGTGTAGAGTTCGGTGAGCGTGCGGCGCACGAGGTCGGCCGTCTTCCACGGCTCGCCGAGCATGGTGTAGAGGTAGAGGGTGTGGTGGCTGGGTTCGTTGCCGTGGGCGTACTGCCCGATGAGGCCGCTGATGTCGGGCGAGGCGTCGGCCCCGAGGTCGCCGGTGACGACGAAGAGGCTGTCGAGCTTGGCCAGCATCTGTTTGCTTCCGCCGAAGAGGGCGGCGAGTCCCTCCACGTCGTGCGGCACGAGCCAGGTGTACTGCCAGGCGTTGCCCTCGGTGTTGTCGTCCTGCTCGTGGGCGGAGAAGAAGGGGTTGAAGGGCGTGCGCCACGAGCCGTCGGCGTGGCGTCCGCGCATAAAGTGGCTTTCGGGGTCGAAGACGTTGCGGTAGGACTGCGCACGGCGGCTGAAGTACTCGTAGTCGTCGGTTTTTCCGAGGCGTTTGGCGACTTGCGCCACGGCCCAGTCGGCCAGGGCGTACTCCAGCGTGCGCGAGACGTTCTCTGTGCCGTCCTCGATGGCGATGTATCCGCGCTCGCGGTATTCCTTGAGGCCGCGCTCGTCGAGCATGACGCTCTGGCGCATGGCCTCGTATGCCTCCTCGGGGTCGATGCCCGGTACGCCTTTCAGCACGGCGTCGGCCACGACGCAGACGCCGGGGTTGCCCACCATGCAGTCGGTCTCGTTGTTCATCAGGTGCCACACGGGCAGTTTGCCCTGGTCGTGGTAGATGTTGAGCATGGACTGCACGATGCCGGTGTAGCGGTCGTGCTGTATGAGTGTCATCAGGGGATGTGCGGCGCGGTAGGTGTCCCAGAGGGAGAGGATGGTGTAGTTGCCCGTGTCGCTGTAGCGCAGGTTGCCGTCGGGGCCGAGGTAGGTGCCGGCGGCGTCGCTGAAGTCCACGGGGGCTATCATCGTGTGGTAGAGCGCGGTGTAGAAAATGCGCCTGACGCGCTCGTCCTGTGTCTCGATTTTGATTTTGGAGAGTGCGCGCTCCCACTTCTCCTGTGCCTGCGCCACGGTCTTGTCGAACCCGTCGGGACCGAAGCCCACGTCGCTGATTTCGAGGTTGCGCACGGCGGCGCTCATCGAGGTGGGCGAGAGCGCCACGGCGACATAGACCTGCTCGCCCTCGGAAGTGGGGAAGTTGATGCGCAGGTAGCGGTCGCCTATGTGGCGGCACGAGGTCATGGGCTTGCTGCACGCCAGGGCGAAGTAGATTTTCTGGTTCTTGGCCCAGCCCGTCGAGTAGCGGTAGCCCATCACAATCTGGCCACCGGCCACCTCCATATAACTCTGCGTGGTCTTGTCCCAACAGCCGCCGTTCTCCAGGTCGATGACGATGGCCGCCGAGTCGCTTTCGGGGAAAGTGTAGCGGTGCAGGCCCACGCGCTCGCTGGCCGTGAGTTCGGCGGTGATGCCGTATCGCGTGAGGAACGTCTTGTAGTAGCCCGGGCGTACCTCCTGCCGGCTCCTTTCGGCATAGCTCCACAGCCCCGATTCGGGCCGTCCGGCCTCGCCGCGCGCGTAGGTGACGCTGCCGACGACGGGCATCACGGTGACGTCGAACAGGTCGCCGATGCCGGTGCCGCTGAGGTGGGTGTGCGAGAAACCGATGACGGTGCTGTCGCTATCGTGGTAGCCGGAGCACCAGTCCCACTGCTGCGGGAGGCTGGTGGGGCCGAGCTGCACCATGCCGAACGGCACGTCGGCGCCGACGAATACGTGGCCGTGGCCTCCGCTGCCGATGAGCGGGTCCACATACTGCGTGAGGGTCTGCCCGTGGGCGGCGGTGGCCGCAAGCAGGAGGCAGGCTGTAAGGATGCGTTTCATAGGGGGGAATGTGTGGCTTGGCTATTCGATGGAAACGGGTGTGTCCGTCCTGGGCTGGGCGAGCTGGGCGGGCGCGGCGTGCTCGGAGGGGGCAGCGGCGTGGTCGGCGGAGGGTTCGGCGGGCTTGCCCTCGTCGGCCTTGGGCTGTTTGCGCTTGGGTTCTTCCTTGCGCGGGCGGGCCTGCTCGTCGCGCTTGTCCAGACCGCTCTGCTCGCGGAACTTCTCGTCCTCGGCGCGCTCGCGTATGAGTACGGACTCGTCGGCGCGGTAGCCCGCCTCGGGGTGGGCGCCGGGCTTCATGCGGACGTGCGAGCGGCGCGTGTCCTCGGGCGGGTCGTTGATGACGTACTCGTCAAGGGTGATGTCCTGCGTCTCGACGCTGTTCTGCTCGTCCATCAGCACGTCGTGGACAAAGTTGTAGAGTATCAGTGCCGCGACGGTGGCCGCCACGATGAGGCCGATGGCCACGACGTAGCGCAGCAGGCGGCGCAGCGGGCTTTCGTCCTTGTGGGCAGAATCCGCTTTTTTAGGCACGGGCGGCGGCACGACAGGTGTCTGTTCGGAACTATGGGCAATGTCGCTGTCTGTATCGGGAATAGGAGGCAGCGAACGGTTTGTGTCGTTCATCGTATCGGTTAGGTTTACGGTTAGCGTGGCAAAAGTAATAAAAAAGAATATGCGCACCCGTTTTTGTGTCCCCTTTCACGACGAAACCACATCTGTTGCGGTGCTGCGGAGGTAGCACAGACGACCAAACCACGAGGCCACGGGGCTTCATTCCGCCCCTCCGAAACTTCCCCGAACGGGCTTAAAAACTTCCTAACACGGGTTAAATCTCCAAACTTAGGCTTAAATTGTAAAAACTTAGGCTTAGTTTGTACAAATTAAGGCTTAATTTGCACAGTTTAAGCCTAAGTTTGGAGATTTAACCCACGACAGGAGGTTTTAAACCCATATGGGGCGGATTTTGCGACGATGGCGCGCGTCTGGAAGGAGCCTTCGACCAGGTGCGCTTGGCAGTGCGGGCGCGCGCTATCCCTAAAAAAACTGAAAAAAGAGGTGCGTATGGCGCGGAAATGGTTTTTTGTGGTACTTTTGCGCTTGCTTTTATTATGCCAAAGTGTGTAGTGGCGTCCCCTAATGGTGGGCGCGGCGCGCACGGGAGCCAAGTTCCGAAACTTTGTCTATGCGTAGAATATACCGTTTGCTGACCCTGCTGCTGGGCAGCGCCGCCTTGGCAGGCGCGATGTCGTGCAGCAGCGACGACAACGACAGCACAGTTGCAACCACTACGAGTTGCTTTGTAAACGCCGCCGTGCTGGGCGGCATCAACTGCACCCTCCACACCACCGCCTCCGACGGCAGCGACAGCACCTACACCGCTGTGCTCACGGGAGGCAACTACCCCCTTTCCATCGACCACCTGAACGGTCGCATCTACTTGCAGGACTCGCTGCCCAAGGGCTGCGACATCTCGCGCGTCACGTTCTCGACGTTCACCTACAAAGGCCGCGCCATCGCCATCCGTTCGCTGACGACGGCCAGCGACACCGTTTTCAACGCGTCCGACAGCACGGACTGCTCCCTGCCCCGCCTCATCACCGTCTACGGATACGACGGCACCACACGCAGCTACACGCTGGAACTGAAGGTGCATGGCCAGTCGGGCGACGAGATGGACTGGACGCGCGTGGCCACATCGGACGAGGTGGCAGCACTGGCCGACCAGCGGTTGCTCTCCGACGGCGACGCGCTGGTGCTTTTCGGGCGCAGCGGCTCGCAGACCGTGAAACTCACCTCCACCGACGACGGCGCCACCTGGGCGCGCGACGTGGCCGACACCCCCGTGCAGCCGCGCTCCGTGCAACTGGTAGGCGGCAACTATTTCGCGCTCGATGCTAACGGCAACGTGGCCTCGTCGACAGACGGCCTGACGTGGACAATTACCAGCAGCACGCAGCAGTTCGACGCACTGGCGGGCGGCACAGACATGCTGTTCGGCCTGACGGCAGACGCCATCTACTACAGCGCCGACGGCACGGCGTGGACACCCGACGAACTCGACACGGACGCTGCGCCCCTGCCCGCCACCGAAATTGCCTGCGCCGCCCTCCCCTCGCGCACCAATGCGGGCTATGAGGACGTGCTGCTCTGCGGAGTGGCCTCGACGGGCGACGCCTCGCTGTGGCGGCGCACGCTGGCACCCGAAGGCAGGTACACCTTCCCCTGGAACAACCTCATCGTGTCCGCCGACGTGGCGGCCTATCCCACCGCGCTCGGCAACGTGTCGCTCGTGGTCTACGACGACGCGCCGCTGCTCTGCGGCCTCGCCGCCGACGGCACGCTGCCCGCTCTCTACATCAGCCGCGACCGAGGCCGCACCTGGCTCACCA
The DNA here is from genome assembly GCA_017933995.1 of Bacteroidaceae bacterium. Classification (GTDB taxonomy): domain Bacteria; phylum Bacteroidota; class Bacteroidia; order Bacteroidales; family Bacteroidaceae; genus Alloprevotella. The sequence goes on from JAGBKI010000017.1 coordinate 12,512, forward strand.
CCGAAATTGACGCCCCCGCCCTGGCCGCAGCCACCTCGCTCAGCGCAGCCACCGACGATGCGGGCTACCTCTACCTCTGCGCTGGCGGCAGCGGCGAGGTGTGGCGCGGATGCCTGGCACGCCTGGCGTGGAAAGAGGTGCAGACGAGTTATTACAAGATAAAGTTTAAGAGATTTAAGGAGGATTAAGAGGTTTAATCCATCCGGCAAAATGCCCAGCCTATCCCATAAAGCCCAGTACTCCCCATACCTCCCAGCCTCCCCATAACCCCCTGCCCCCGCGCCGGACGGACTAAACCTCTTAAACCTCATTAAACCTCTTAAACCTCATAAAAACAATGTCCCCCCGCCTCCCGTTCCTCGCTATGCTCCTCGCCCTGGCACTCGCCGCAAGGGCGCAGGACGACATAGAGTATCGCATGGAGATAGGCGGCGGACTGGGCGCGGGCTTCGGGCTGAACGACACGAACTACGGTTTCCTGGGCCAGCCCGGCGTGAGCGCGACAGCCGTGCTGCGTCGTGTGGTGAACCCGCGCTCGGCCTTCAAACTGCAACTGGGCTACACCACGACCAAGGGCGACACGTACAAGATGGACGACTTCCAGCCCGCCACCACGACGGGCGTCTCCACCGACCGCCTGCGCTATGAGTTCAGCGGCGGCCTCGTCGCCCTCGGCGTGCTATACGAACTCCACTTCCTGCCCTACGGCTACACGGCGGGCTACCAGGGCTACAAACGCCTCGTGCCCTACATGCAGATTGGGCTGGGCGGCGTCTACAGCACCGTCGGCAAGTCCTTCGCCCCCGAAATACCGTTGGGGCTGGGGCTAAAATACAAACTCTCCGAGCGCGTGAACCTGGGCTTCGACTGGCAGATGCACTTCACCACCGGCGACAAGCTCGACGGCCTCGAAGCGCCGCAGGGCATCCGCTCCGAGGGCTTCAAGAACAAAGACCACTACCACACGGCGATGCTCACGCTGACCTACAGTTTCTCGCCGAAGTGCGTCACCTGTAACCGCGACTACCGATAAAAAGAAATGCACAACGACACCAGCATATCCTCCCGGCTCGACCCCGCACGCATCCCCAGCCATGTGGCCATCATTATGGACGGCAACGGACGCTGGGCCAAGGCACGCGGGCTTGACCGCTCGCAGGGCCACCAGCAGGGCGTGGAGACCGTCCACACCATCACCGAGGCCGCCATCACGCTCGGCGTGAAATACCTCACGCTCTACGCCTTCAGCACCGAGAACTGGAACCGCCCCGACGCCGAGGTGGCCGCGCTGATGTCGCTCATCCTCTCGTCGATGGAGGAGAGTCTGTTTATGAAGAACAACGTGCGGCTGCTCATCATCGGCGACACCAGCCGCCTGCCCGACGGCGTGCGCGAGGCCGTGCTTCGCCTCGTGGAGCGCACGGCGGGCAACACGGGCCTGACCGAAATCATAGCCCTAAGCTACTCCTCCAAGTGGGAACTGACCGAGGCCGCGCGCGCCATAGCCCGCGACGCCGCAGCCGGACGCCTCGACCCCGACGCCCTCACCGAGGACGACATCGAGTGCCGCCTGGCCACCGCCGGACTGCCCCACCCCGAACTGCTCATCCGCACCGGCGGCGAACTGCGCCTGAGCAACTACCTGCTGTGGCAGTGCGCCTACAGCGAACTCTACTTCTGCGACACCTACTGGCCCGACTTCGGGCGCGAGGACTTCTGCCGCGCCATCCTTGACTACCAGCAGCGCGAGCGGCGCTTCGGCAAGACCAGCGAACAGGTCGCCGACGGCGCGCTGGGCATAGCACTATAGACTTTATCTTCCCAACCCCGAATATGAAACGCTCACTCTCGAAGTACATACTCCTCCTGCCCGTCCTCCTCCTCGGCCTGCAACCCGCCCTGGCGCAGGTGCAGCCGGGGCGCAGCCAGACCGCCGTGTCCTACGACGGCGACCACCCGCGCTACATCCTCGGCGGGCTGAACGTCGACCCCGTGGGTTCCTACGACACCGACTGGGTGGCCGGCCTCTCCGGCCTCGTCGTGGGGCAGATGTACGAAATCCCCGGCCCCGAGATGGCCGCCGCCGTGAGGAAGTACTGGAAACAGGGCATCTTCGCCGACGTGGCGCTCAGCGTAGACAGCATCGTGGGCAGCACGGCCTACGTCCACGTCAGCCTCAAGGCACAGCCCCGCATCAGCGAGATACGCATCACCGGCGTCAAGAAGAGCGAGCGCGACGACATCAAGCAGCGCATCGGTATGCACGACGGCACCAACTTCACGCAGGACATGCAGGACCGCACCACCGACATCATCCGCCGCTACTACGCCGACAAAGGCTTCAAGAACGCCCGCATCGACATCACCTCGCAGCCCGACGTGAGTGCCGACAACAAGGTCATCGTCACCATCCACATCGACAAGAAGAACAAGGTCAAGGTGCGCGAAATCTACGTCACCGGCGTCACCGAGAAAGAGGCGCGCAAGTTGCGCCGCGCCATGAAGAAGACCCACCGCAACTCGCTCGGCAACTTCTTCAAGTCGAAGAAGTTCCTGCCCGAGGAGTACGAGAACGACAAAGTTCTGCTCGTCGACCGCCTGGGCGCGTGGGGCTACCGCGACGGACGCATCGTGGCCGACAGCGTGGTGGCCGTCGACGAGAACCACGTGGACATCTACCTCGACGTGCATCGCGGCGAACGCTACTATGTGCGCAACATCACCTGGCTGGGCAACACCGTCTACAGCACCGCCTCGCTGCAGAAGACGCTCGGTATGGAGCGCGGCGACGTCTACAACCGCCAGTTGCTCGACGAGCGCCTCAACCAAGATGACGACGCTGTGGGCAACAAGTACTACAACAACGGCTACGTCTTCTACCAGCTCGACCCCATCGAGGTGAAGGTTGACGGCGACAGCGTAGACCTTGAGATGCGTATCCGCGAAGGCACACAGGCCACGTTCAACCGCGTGCGCATCGCTGGCAACGACCGTGTGTACGAGGACGTCATCCGCCGCGAGCTCCACACCAAGCCTGGCGACCTCTTCTCGATGGACGCCATCAAGCGCACCGTGCGCGAACTGGCCAACATGAACCAGTTCGACCCCGAGGCACTGCAACGCGAACTGATGCAGAACATACGCCCCGACGCCGAGACGGGCACTGTCGACATAACCTACCCCCTCGTCACCAAGGGCGGCGACCAGATTGAGCTGTCGGCCGGATGGGGCCAGACGGGCATCATCGGGCGCCTCGGCCTGAAACTCACCAACTTCTCCATGGGCCGCCTCTTCTCCAAGGGCAAGAAGCGCGGCGGTTTCCTGCCGCAGGGCGACGGGCAGACCCTCTCCATCAGCGGACAGACCAACGGCACCTACTACCAAAGCTACAGCCTGCAGTTCGTCGACCCCTGGTTCGGGCGCAAGCGGCCCAACCAGTTCAGCGTGTCGCTCTACTACTCCAAGCAGACCGACGTGGCCTCCGGCTACTACAACAACAACTTCTACAACAACTACTACAACATGATATACGGATACGGCTCGTCGAGCAGTGTCTACAACTACACCAACTACTACGACCCCGACAAGTACGTGAAAATGTACGGCATCTCCGTCGGCTTCGGCAAACGCCTGCGCTGGCCCGACGACCAGTTCATGTTCTCCGCCGAACTGGCCTACACGCGCTATTCGCTCAAGTCGTGGCAGTACTTCCTCATCAGCGACGGCGACTGCAACAACATCAACCTCACGCTGGCCCTCTCGCGCAGCAGTGCCGACCACCCCTTCTTCCCCCGCAGCGGCTCGGAGTTCGGCGTCAGCGTCTCGCTCACCCCGCCCTACTCGCTCTGGGACAAGAAGGACTACAAGAATCTGGCCACCAACTACCAGAGCGCCAGTTACCAGCGCGAGGCGCAGGAGAAGTACCGCTGGATTGAGTACCACAAGTGGAAGTTCAACTTCCGCAGTTACACCGCGCTGACCAGCAAGGTGAAGTGCCCCGTGCTGATGACGCGCTTCGAGTTCGGCCTGCTCGGCGCCTACAACAAGTACAACAAGTCGCCTTTCGAGACGTACTATATGGGCGGCGACGGCATGTCGGGCTACAGCACCGGCTACGCCACCGAGACCATCGGTCTGCGCGGTTACGACAACGGCTCGCTGGCCGGCAACTCCACCTCGAACGCCTACGCCTACAGCCGCATGACGCTTGAACTGCGCTATCCGTTTATGCTTGAGACCAGCACCAGCATCTACGGTCTCGTGTTCCTGGAGGGCGGCAACGCCTGGAGCGACATCAAGCACTTCAACCCGTTCGACATGAGGCGCAGCGCGGGCATCGGCGTCCGCATCCTGCTGCCGATGGTCGGCCTGATGGGCATCGACTGGGCATACGGCTTCCAGAAGTACATCAACGGCCAAAAGGCTGGCGGCAGCCAGTTCCACTTCATCATCGGACGAGAGTTCTAACCCCATACAAGGTTTAAGAGGTTTAACCAGGCTTAAAAGGTTTAAGAGGTTTAATAAGGCTTAAAAGGTTTAATCCTTCCGGCACGAACCCGGTCTACCCCATAAACCCCATAAAGCCCAGCACCCCCATAAACCCCATCACCTCCAGCCAACTGATTAACTCATCAACTGATAAACTGATTAACTCAACCATGAAAAAGACCCTTTTCACCCTCCTGCTCGGCCTCATGGCCGTCACCGCAAGCGCGCAGAAGTTCGCCCTGGTGGACATGGAGTACATCCTCGGCAACATACCCGCCTACGAACAGGCCAACGAACAGCTCAACCAGACGTCCAAGCGCTGGCAGGCCGAGGTCGAAGCCATCGAGAACGAGGCACGCACCCTCTACAAGAACTACCAGGACGAGGCCGCCTTCCTCTCCGCCGAACAAAAGACCGCCCGCGAGCAGGCCATCATCGACAAGGAAAAAGAGGCCGCCGAACTGCGCAAGAAGTACTTCGGCCCTGAGGGCGAGCTCTACAAGAAGCGCGTCGCCCTGCTCGAACCCATCCAGACCGAAATCTACAACGCCGTCAAGGCCATTGCGCAGGCCAAGAACTTCCAGCTCGTGCTCGACCGCTCCGCCGACAACGGCATCATCTTCGCCTCGCCCGCCATCGACATCAGCAACGAGGTGTTGCAGAAGTTAGGCTACACCATCCGATAAGCCCGCCCCCACGATGAAGAAGTTCCGCTACATAGCCTCCGCCCTTCTCCTGGGCGCGCTGCTGCCCCTAACGTTCGCCTCGTGCGGCAGCAGCGACGACGACGAGGACAAGAAAGACCCCACGGAAAACAAGTCCGACGCCCCCGATGAGCTGTACGTTGACATCTGGAGCGGAAGCATCCGTGAAGTAATCCGTATGGTCAAGGTGGAAGGCGGCACGTTCCGTATGGGCAACGCCGACGGCTCCTACTACGAGTCACCTGAGCACGACGTGACGCTCTCCGACTATTATATCGGGATGTTCGAAGTCCGTCAGGACGAGTGGGAACTCATTATGGGCGGCAACCCCAGCTACCTGACCGAGGGCCAGCGCCGTCTGCCTGTCGAGTCCGTATCGTGGAACGACTGCCAGGAGTTCATCAAGAAACTGAACGAAAAGACGGGTCTCACGTTCCGCCTGCCCACCGAGGCAGAATGGGAGTTCGCCGCCCGTGGAGGCACGAAGAGCAAGGGGTATCTCTACAGCGGTTCCAGCACCATCGGCGACGTGGCCTGGTATGAGGACAACACCGAGGACACGCACACCGTGGGCAGGTTGAAGGCCAACGAACTGGGTCTCTTCGACATGACCGGTAACGTCGAGGAATGGTGCCAGGACTGGATGGGCAGTTACAGCGCCAGCGCGCAGACCAACCCCACCGGCCCCGTCACCGGCACGGAGCGCGTGCTGCGCGGCGGAGCGGCCAACTTCGCCGCCAAGTTCTGCACCACCACCTTCCGCACCTTCGCCAAGCCCGACCAGTCCGGCAACTTCCGTGGCTTCCGCCTGGCGATGAGCATATAATGTCAATCGTTTTTAGATTCTTAGGTTTTTGCGTTATCGCGATAACCCAAAAACCTAAAAACCACCCAACTGATCAACTAATAAACTAACAAACTGATAAACTCATTATGAAAAAGACCCTTATCGCGCTGGCGCTGCTACTCGCACCGCTGGCCATGAACGCCCAGCAGTTCGCCCACTTCAGCCTCTCCGACGTGATGCAGGCCCTGCCCGACTGGCGCAACGCCGTAACCGAACTCACCGCCATCGGCGACCAGTATCGTGCAGACCTACAGTCCATGCAGGACGAAATTAACACCAAAATCGAGAAGTACCAGAAAGAAGTGAACGAGCAGACGCCCGTCAACATCCGCGAGCGCAAGGAAGCTGAGATTCGCCAGCTTCAGGAGCGCTACGAGCAGGCCGCACAGGACAACACCAACTCCTATCAACAGCAGCAACAGCAGAAGATGGAACCCATCCAAAAGAAGATTCTTGATGCTGTGAACACTGTGGCTCGCTCTGGCAACTACGTCTACGTCATCGACAAGAGCGCGGCGCAGCAGAACAATATGATTATCAACGAGGCGCAGAGTGCCGACGTGACCAGCAAAATTATGGACGTGCTCAAGATTACACCTGAGGATATCGCCGCTGGCAAGGCTTTTGTCGCCAAGATGCAGCAGGAAGCCCAGCAGCAGTCCCAAGGTGCTGCCCAGCAGTAAGCCGCGTTTATAAACCCGCACCGACGATACTCTGCCCGCACAAGGCGGGAAAGTAGGTCGCCGCCGTTCTTTAGCCCTCCCCTTGAAGCGCAAACGAGCGCAAGGGGGAGGGCTTTTTTTGCTGCCGCTCTTTCGCCTTGCCTCCGTGTGGGACGATTCCCGGGCACTCCTGCACGTCCGCACGACCGCCCCTCCTGCCTTTCCCTCCCTGTCGCGTGCGCCCGCCGCTACCTTGTACACCCGCCCCACCTTGTTTTCTTCCGTCCGCGCCCGCCCTTCCCCTCCCGTTGTGTCTGCCGCTGTACCGCAGCGCCTTTTTCTGTTCTTTCTTCTTCCTTTTCTTTTTCCTTTCTTCTTTCTTCTTCGCACTCCATATACCCCTTCGCGCGCGCGTATATATAATACGGAGTGTACGGTAGTACTGTAAAGGTCGTACAGTGGTACCGTAGTGGCCGTACGATGGTACTATGGCTCGCGTGCGGCATTGCCGTGCGTTCCGCGTGCTCCGTGTGGGCGCTTCCCGCGCTTCTCGTCTGCCAGCATCTTTCCCGCCCATTCCTTCACCCTTTCCTCCACACTTTCCTCCACACTTTCCTCCACACCGCCTGACCTCGCCCCTATCGCCACCGCCGTGCCTGCTGCGCACTCTGTACAGGAGCGTTCCTGCCCCCGCTTGCACAACTTCCCCGCACTTTTACCCTTTCTTTTGCTAACTCTATATAGCAAAACAGGAGGGGGCGCTTGTTTGTTGGCGGCTTTGTTGTTTTTAAGTTGTTGCGTACATTTATTTCTACTGAGCCATCATCCCCAACGTCCACACACCCCCTCTGGCAGCAGGCTAATATGGATGCAAAAAGAATCGGAAGTATCAATGTACTTCCGATTCTCGCTCTTTGACTTTGTAGCGCCTACGGGAATCGAACCCGTGTTCCATGCGTGAGAGGCATGTGTCCTAGCCGCTAGACGAAAGCGCCATTATTTCGACTCAAAACGCGCAGCAACGTGGCGTTTGCGAGTGCAAAAATACATCAAAGCATTACAACGCACCAAAACTTCGGACATATTTTTTTCAAAAAAGGTAAAAAACGGCCTGTTTAAAAGCCTGAATATCCCAATAGCAGTTTGAAAAAGGAAAAAGTAAAAAGCAATACACCCGCACCATGTTCCTGCCTGTATCAGACTTCTTAGATTCCCAAAAGTCCAATCGCTAAGTCACAATCTCCATTCCGATGCGAATGGCCTGCTCGTTAGTGGGGAGGAGGTTCCAGTGGCGCTCGGGCAGGGTTTTCTTGAGGGCTTTGAGGACGGTCTCGACACTGACGATGGGGTGGAGTTTGAGGAGACCGCCGAGGACGAACATGTTGAAGCATTTCATCATCTGCCGCTCGGCTGCTGTTTCCATTGCGGGGATGTGGTAGGACGTGATGTCGGCGCGCGTGGGCGGGTTGAGTATGCCGAAACTGTCGTAGAGGAGGTCGCCTCCGGGCTTGACGCGTGGCTGGAACTTGTCGAGCGAGGGCTGGTTGAGGCAGATGGCGGTGTCGTAGGCGCTGAGGACGGGCGAGGAGATGGGGCTGTCGCTCAGAATGACGGTGACATTGGCAGTGCCGCCGCGCTGCTCGGGGCCGTAGGCGGGCATCCACGTCACTTCCTTGCCTTCCATCAGTCCGGCGTAGGCGAGGATTTTGCCCATGGAGAGCACACCCTGCCCGCCGAAACCTGCTATGATTATCTCGTGCTTCATTATTCTAATTAAAAATTAAAAGGTAAAAATTAAAAGTGGAGATTGGCTCTGAGACTTATGGAACTGCGCTGAGCCGTGGCCACATTTTTAATTTTTAATTATTATTTTTGCTTGCCGGCACGTCTTTGAGGTCGCCGGTGGGATAGTGCTCGAACATGTACTGGCGCATCCAGGCGTTGGCTTTCTCGGGCGAGAGTTTCCAGCCGCTGCTGCAGGTGCTGACAAACTCGATGAGGTTTGAGCCGCGCCCCTCCATAGAGTACTCGAAGGCTTTGCGGACGGCTTTCTTGGCCTTGCGTATGGCGGCGGGTGTGTCGACGCTCTGGCGGGTGACGTAGGCCGTGCCGTCGAGTCGGGCGGCAAGGTCGGCCAGCCGCAGGGGGTAGCCGTGCAGTTTGGGGTCGCGCCCGTAGGGGCAGGTGACGGTCTTCTGCCCGAGCAGTGTGGTGGGGGCCATCTGTCCGCCGGTCATGCCGTAGATGGCGTTGTTGACGAAGATGAGCGTCACGTTGTCGCCCCGGTTGAGGGTGTGGAGGGCTTCGCCGGTGCCGATGCAGGCTATGTCGCCGTCACCCTGGTAGGTGAAGACGAGGCGGTCGGGCCAGAGGCGCTTGCAGGCTGTGGCGAGGGCGGGCGCGCGTCCGTGGGCGGCTTCCTGCCAGTCGATGTCGATGTACTTGAAGGCGAAGACGGCGCAGCCTACGGGACTGATGCCTATGGTGCGCTCGGCCATGCCCATCTCGTCGATGACGGCGGCGATGAGTTTGTGCACCACGCCGTGCGAGCAGCCGGGGCAGTAGTGCATCGGCACGTCGTTCATCAGGCGCGGTTTGGCGTAGACGAGGTTTTCGGGGCGTATGATGTCGGAGGGTGTCACGGTGAGTTTGGTTTGGGGTTATGTGGGGAGGGGAGGTATGGGGTTGGTGGGGTGGCTGGGGTTTATGGTATGACTGGGGTTGCCGGGGTTATTGGGGGTTATGGGGACTGCGGCGGAAACCTAAGAACCTGAAAACCTAAGAACCCAAAAACCTAAGAACCCAAGAACCTACAAACCTAAAAACCTACGTCCCCGCCTCCTGTTTTCGTTGTTCGTATTGCGTCTTGCGGAGCATGGAGGGCATACGCATCAGCACCTCTGCCATTTTGACGAGTATGGCGGCGAGGCCGAGGCCGTAGGAGGCGTAGAGGCCGGTGGTGCCTGCCTTGAAGACCAGCACGCCGACCATGGCGAGCAGGGCCATGACAATGAAGACGCTGTTGAGGATGTTGCGCACGAAGAGCGTCTTGTCGGCGACGCGTCGCTTGTCGAGGCGGCGGCGTTCGCGGCTGATGTAGTCGTCGGGGGCGGTGGCTTCGGTTCGCATGGCGTCAGGGTTATTCGGCAAGGGATTTGAGTTTGTCGAGTTCGCGGAGAATCTCGTCGGGGTCGGGTACGATGCCTCCGAGGCGTCCGTACTGCGTGACGGGTACGCGCCCGAGGGCGGCCATGCGCACGTCGTAGACCATCTGGCCGGCGTTGATTTCGACGACGAGTATGCCTTTGACGCCCTGTTCCACCAGCGCGGCGATTTCCTTTTCCGGGAAGGGCCAGAGGGTGATGGGGCGCAGCAGGCCGACGCGCTCGCCACGCTCGCGTGCCAGTTCGACGACTTTGTGGGATATGCGTGCGGCGGAGCCGAAGGCCACGATGAGCCACTCGGCGTCGTCGCAGAGGGTGGCTTCGCTTCGCACCTCCTCGGCCTGGATTTGGGCGTACTTCCGCTGGAGGTTGAGGTTTTTCTGCTCCATCACAGCGGGGTCGAGTTCGAGGGAGGAGATGACCTGCGGCCCGCGCTGACGGAGACCCATGCCGTTGCTTGCCCAGGGGCATTCGCGCAGGATCTCGTCGTCGGTGCGACGGGGCTTGAAGGGGGGCAGCACTACCTTTTCCATCATCTGGCCGATGATGCCGTCGGAGAGCATGATGACGGGTGTGCGGTACTTGAAGGCGAGCGTGAAGCCCAGTTCAACGAAGTCGGCCATCTCCTGCACGCTGGCGGGTGCCAGCACGATGACGTTGTAGTCGCCGTTTCCGCCTCCGCGCGTGCTTTGGTTGTAGTCGCTCTGCGAGGGCTGGATGGTGCCGAGGCCGGGTCCGCCGCGCTGCACGTTTACGATGAGGCCCGGCACCTCGGCGCCGGCCATATAGGCGATGCCTTCCTGCATCAGCGCGACGCCGGGGCTGCTGCTGCTGGTCATGACGCGCTTGCCGGTGCCACCGCCGCCGTAGAGCATGTTGATGCTGGCCACTTCGCTTTCGGCCTGTACGACGACCATACCCGTGGTTTCCCAGGGCTTTTCGGCGGCGAGGGTTTCGAGCACCTCGCTCTGGGGCGTGATGGGGTAGCCGAAATAGCCGTCGCAGCCGCAGCGTATGGCGGCGTGCGCCACGGCTTCGTTGCCTTTCATTAAGAGTATCTCGGGTTGTTGGGGCATATTTCTTGGGGAAGTTGTTTGCGGTTTGATACTGTAATTAGGAATTAGGTATTAGGAATTAGGCTGCGCGGAAGGCGTCGAAAGATACGCCGCAGGGTAATTCATAATTCCTCATTCCTCGTTCCTATTTTCAGGTTAATCTTCTACCTTTGCCCTGTAGACGGTGATGCATCCGTCGGGGCATACGAGGCCGCAGGAGGCGCAGCCTATGCAGCCATCGCCGGTGTCGACGCAGTAGGCGTAGCCTTTGTGGTTGACCTGGCCATGGCTGAGGCTCAGCGTATTGGTAGGGCAGGCCACGACGCAGAGGTTGCAGCCCTTGCAGCGTTCGGTGTCGACGACGACCGCTCCTTTTATCTTGCTCATGGGGGATTGGTTGCTACGGGTTGATGAGGTCGGTGTTTCGGTAGGCGAAGATTTCGGCGATTTGGGCGCGCATCTGGGCGGCGGGCGAGGTGGGGTCGAGTTTCATGGCGCGGTCGAAATGGTTCATGGCTCCGGCATAGTCGCCTTCGCGCGCGGCCATGCAGCCGCGGACATAGGCCGCCAGGGCGTCGTTCTGGCGCGCGGCCTCTTCGTTGAGGGCTGCCGCCTCACGGTTCATGGCCGCAGCCTCGCGGTTGGTGCGCGCTATCTCCTCGATGCGCCTGGCTGTGGCTTCGCTGAAAAGTTTGATATCCGCTGTGATGCCCATTGTTCTCGTCTTTGCAAAAGCAAAATTACTGCAAGTTTTGGTTGAAACGAATTTTTTGCGGTCTTTTTCATCGTGTCGCGCCCGCCGGGGTTTCGGACTGAGCGGTCGGTTTTGCGGCTAACTGGCTGAAACAGACGCCCGTGCGCGGTCCCTGTTAGGATGTTGGTTTTGAAGCTACATCGGCGCGAACGTGAGGTTTGCGGGCAGGGTGGCGTATTTCCGCTTGACCACGCGGCGCAGCACGACCCCGCCCACGGCGCGGAAAGCGAGCGTGCCGTCGGATTGCCGCTGCACGACGGCCACCTGCGTGTCGGCGCCTACGTCGTTCGAGAAACGCAGCGTCCACGCGCCGTCGCCCTTGGGCTTGAACGAGGTGAGGAACCAGGTGTTGGCCATGCCGCCGCGCATATATCCGCTGACGGGGCCGAGGATTTCGTAGCCGGGCACGGTGAGACTCTCGGCCCCCAGGTCGAGGTAGAGGTGTACGCCCTCGGCCTGGCAGAGCCAGTGGCCGCGCAGCGTGTCGGTCTGGGCGGTGGCGGGGAGGGAGGCTATATATATAATAAGGTATAGGAGGGGGAGGGAAAGGCGTGACATGTCAGGAGGACGGCTGGTTTATGTTTTGTAGTGAGTAGTTAAGTAGTTATGTAGTTAAGCCGACAGTGTGGCAAAAGGAGTGGCGGAAGGCCGGGCGCGTCTAAGTAACGGCTTAACTACTCATCTACTTCACTACTTAACTACTGAAAGCGTTTTCACTCCCCCTCTCCCACGCGCAGGATGAGTGTGGTGGCGCCGAGGGTGATGACGGTGCCGTCGGAGATGCGGCGGCGTTCGCGGTCGCCCAGTATCTCGGTGCCGACAAAGGTGCCGGTGCCGCTGGGGCCGTCGCTGAGGGTGAAGCGGGGGTTGCCCTGGCGGTCGGTGTCCACGAGGATGCGGCAGTGGAGCGTGTCCATGCTGGGGTCTACGGTCTTGATGGGGCGGTTGATGGACGTGCCGCGCACCTCGCGCCCCAGCACGTTCTGTCCGGGGTGGAGGGGGATGACCTGTTTCTCGTGGAAGGCGTTCTCGACCACCAGCAGGGTGGCGACGGGGCGTTGCTCTTCCTCCTCGGGCGCGTCGCGGCGGGCGGGGAGGCGTATCTTGAACTGCTTGCGGCACTCGGGGCACTCGAACACCAGGCTTGAGCCGGGTTCGTAGCGCGAGGGGTCGAACGGGATGCGTGTGTCGCACTTGGGGCAGCGGAGGGTTTTCATCGTATGGCGGGGATAAAGTTATGAAAGTTGTTTTGCGCCCGAATAGTTAAGCCTATTGCCGCAGCGGTAAAAGCTATTCTGTATATACTGTAGTCCGTAACGCTTTATCGGCTGAACTACTTAGCTACCCGGCTTCTAAAAGTTGTATATTTCCAGCATCTGTGTCAATGCAGCCGCGACTTTCTCCAGCCCTTCGCGATCTTCGTCATCGAAGGCCGCGAGATGGCGGCTGTCAATGTCGATTACACCGTATACGCTGCCGTCGGAGGCAAAAATGGGTACGACAATTTCAGAACGCGAATCCGTGCTGCAAGCAATGTGGCCCACAAACTTGGAAACATCGGGCACAACAATAGTTTGGCGCGCCTCATATGCCTGTCCGCAGACGCCGCGCCCAGCACGTATGCGTTCACAGGCAGCGTCGCCGCAGTAAGGGCCGAGATATAGCGCGTCGCCGCACCACAGGTAGAAACCCGTCCATAAATGGCCAAGTTCCCGGTGGAGCAACGTGGCGGTATGTTCCAGCACAGCCTCGAACGTACCTGCATTCTTAGCGTATGCCGTTATCAGCACAACTATCTTTTCGTAAAGTGCTTTCTTTTCCATTGCTGTTTGAAGAAACGGTTGTTGTGAGCCGACGGCTGAAACGCACCTCGACGCAGAGCGCGGGGCGCAGGTTGTTGTATTCGGTGCTGACCTCGCAGGGCGTGAGGCCGACCTCGACATCTTCGCCCTCGAAACGGAAAGTGGCGAGGGGGGTGCGCACGCTGCCGTCGTCGGCCACCGTGGCCTCGACGCCGGGCGCGAGATGGAAGCGCGCCGTGGCCGTGGGGGCGGAGAGCGTGTCGGTGATTTTCAACGTGCCGTCGGCGAGGTCGAATGCGCGGGTTGCCTTAACTTTGCCGCGCCGCTGCGCCTCGACGTGCGCGGGTCGGTCCGCAAGGATGCGCACGCGGGCTGTCCGCCCCACGCGGAAGCCGCCCCACACCTCGAACGGCTCGTCGGCGGCGCCGGCCTGCGCCGTGTTGTGGGCGGCGTAGGAGCGTTCGTACTGGCGGCGGGCGTTTTTCTCGTAGGTGCTGATGCCCGTGTCGACCACGAGGGGCTGCCCGCCCACGCGCAGTTCGAACGTCAGGGGGTCGCTGTGCGTGTGGCCGGGCTGGTAGCGTGCCGCCACATTGCCCACGTCGGCCACGAGTTCCAGCGCGCCGTCGGCCAACTTGCGATAGCCGCTGTCCGCCATCGGCACGGCCTGCCACGACAGCCCCAGGCGCTGGGCGTAGGCGCGTATCTCGTCGGGCGTGGGGGCGATGCCCACGGCGGCGTCGCCGAAGAGGGGCAGCGTGCCGTCGCTCCAGGCGATGCTGTCGAGGTGGCCCAGCATACGCACGGCGTAACCGCATAACTCCTCGGCCTCGGGGGCGGAGGCGGCCAGGGCGAAGTTGAGGCAGTCGAGCAGGCGGTCGAGCAGGATGCAGTGGTACATGGGGCTTTGCTCGTAGTGCGCGCCGTCGGCCAGGGTCTGCTCCTTCAGTTGGCCGAGCAACAGGCGCGCGGCCTCAAGCCGCTCGCGGTCGGGCTGGCCGAGGTGGAGAGCGGCGACGTAAAGGCCGAAGGCGTCCTCAAGCAAGTGGTTGCCCAGCAGGTGGCGCTCCAGGCGGCGGCGCAGGTGGCGGTACTGCGCATAGAAGGCGTCGCGCCACGCGGGGGGCGCGTCCTTCCCGCTATAGTGCAGGCTGTGGAACTTCGCCCAGTTGATGAGGCGCAGGGCCGTGGGATACGGGTCGAGACCCACGGTGCGTGCGGGCAAATCGCGCAGGAAGCGGTCTATCCACATCCGTCCGTCGAAGGCCGACACGCCGGGCTGCAGCAGGTAGTCCATGTAGTTGAGGTTGTAGGCCCAGAGCATACCCAGGCGCGTGTCGTTCCAGTCGTCGAAGCGCTGCGCGAGGTTGAGGAACGTGAACGTGTCGCCGTCCATACTCACGGGCTTCTCGATGAACGCCGCCGGTAGCACCAGGCCGCGCCGCCCGCCCGCGCCGTCGGGGCAAGCCTCGGGGCGGAAAGGCGTCTTGTGCAGCCGCATCGCCACCTGCCGCCACACCTGCACGGGCCTCAAGTGCGCCACCGTACGGAATAGTCTGCCGTATTGCATTGTGAGTGTTTTTTAATTAGGAATGAGGAATTGGGGATTGGGACTTGTGCCGACGCGATGGGGTTTTATCGTTTCTTAATTCTACCTTTGCGGCATATAAGACGCTGAAAGCGTCTCCCCCTCTGTAACCGCAGGTTCGCGGAATGAAATGGAGCGAACCTGCGGCAGCTGCGGGTGGTTTGACGGACGCTGAAAGCGTTCCCCACGACGGGCTAAAGTAACTTTTCGCGCCAGTGGGGCACGTTTCCAGCGTGCATTCGGTGGTGTGCCGCCTGCCGCAGGTTCGCTCCATTTCATTCCGCGAACCCGCGGTTACAGAGGGGGAGACGCTTTCAGCGTCATAGCGGCGCACCTTCGGCCCAGATGCTCAGCCCACACCGATTCAGGCTTCATCAACTCGTTTAATATTTTCACCGATACCCCTTTGCCTTTCGCCACACCCAGTGCCAGGCGCGGAAGACGGGGCTCCAGATGACCTCGGAGGGGTAGTGGCCCACGAGGTGCCACACCTGCCGCGTGATGCGCACGAAACTGTGCCACTTAGGCTCGTTCTCGGGGTGGACGATGCGGGGGTCGTAGCGCCCGAAGTTGCCCGCGCGCATAATCTCGCCCAGCAGGTACTCGCCCTCCACGGGGTCGGGCGCGCACAGCAACTTTTCGTCCGAAAGGGCGAACACGCGCCGCTCCACATACATCAACGCGCGCGCGAAGCGCAACATTCCCAGCCTACGCACCGTGGCCATCGTCTCCTCGCGCTCCGCCTCGGTGAAACCTTGAAGGAGCACGTAGTAGTAGTCCAGCACCTGCCGCAGGCCGATGCCGTCGTCGAAGAGGTGGCGGAAGATGTGCTGCAGGACGAAGACGCGGTTGAAGGCGGCGTCCGGCACACTGACCTCGCCCTTCGCCCCGTCGAGCTGCACGCGGTTGGCGAAGAGCCTCTCCTGGCGCGCGCGGCACCACCGCTGGAAGCGGCGGTCGGACACGGGGCTGTTGAAGAACGAGGGGATGAAGTGGGCCTCCACCTCCACGTCGCTGAACACGGGGAAATGCATGTTGTGGTAGACCACCTCCTCGCCCGGACAGAGGCTGCGCAGGTAGCGCACGGTGTCGTCGCGGCGGCCCTCCACCCAGATGTCGATGTCGCCCGGCGTGCGCAGCGCGGGGTCGGGATAGAGCAGGGCCAGCCCCTGGCCTTTCAGTATGACGGTGCGCATCCCGTCGGCGGCGAACTTGCGCGCGGCCAGGGCGCAGCGTTTGTTGAGCAGCAGGTTGCGCGCGCGGATATCCTCGCTCGCGGCGTACCACTGCATGAAGAGGCGTTTCGGCGCGCGCCGCTCGCCCTGCACGACGCCCAAGGCGGGGAACGCCACGCCCAGCAGCGTCTGGCGGTCGCACTGCTCGAAAAGCGCTTGCCACTCGGCCTCCGACGGCGTGCGCGGCAGGCAGTCGCGCCCTGAAAGCGCGGTCTGCAATAGTCCGAAGAAAAGTTCCACGGCGCAAAGGTAGTCATTTCCCGCGTTTCGGCCAAACCGCCGCCCCGCGCGACAATCGCCGCCCAAGCCGCGCAAAAACTTCCCAAGCCCACGCAAAAACTTTCTGAGCCCACACCAATCTCCAAACTTAGGCTTAAATTGTAAAAATTGAGGCTTAATTTGGCGAAATTAAGGCTTAATTTGTGAAAATTAAGCCTAAGTTTGGAGATTCGTGGCTTTTCCGTTACTTTTGCGGCCACAAGGGCCGATTTTCCAGCCCGCTGAAAAAACTCCAAACCCATGGCAAAATTCACCATGCGCACCAACAACGTGCGCAAAGGCACGGGCGACGAGCGCCTGTACCCGCAGGTGGTGCTCAGCGGCACCGCCACCCTCGACGAGCTGGCGCAGCGCATCAGCGACGCCACCGCCTTCACCGCCGCCGACATCAAGGGCGTGGTCAGCGCGCTCTCCGACGAGATTGCCCTGGCCGCCGCGCAGGGCAAGTCCGTGCGCATCGACGGCCTCGGCACGTTCCGCGCCCGCCTCGCCGTGGCCGGGGGCGGCAAGGGCGAGACCGCCGGCAGCAAGGCCAAACTCACCGCCCCCAGCGTCCACGTCAGCGGCCTCTACGTCAAGCCCAGCAACGCCCTGGTGCAGGCCACCGCAACCGCAGCCCGCCTGGAGCGTGTGCGCGACGACGGCAAGCCCGCCCGCAAGCCCCTCGAACCCGAGAAACGCCTCGACGCCCTGCGCAAACACCTGGCCAAGAACGGCTTCATCAACTGCCCCACTTACGCCGCCCTCACACGTCTCAGCCGCTCCGCTGCCACGAAAGAATTGCGCGAACTCAGTCAAGCCCAGGACGCCTTCATCACCGCCGAAGGTGCTGGCTCGCACCGCGTGTATGTTGGCAAGAATGCCTAAAAAGCATACAATCGGTATTAAAGCCGTCGTAAAATTTTGCCTTTTTGTCGCAATCGCTTATCTTTGCGTTTTCCAAACTAACTGATAACCAAATAGTTAAATAGGGGGGGGGTAATTCGCTTATCCCCCATCACTCCCTGAACGATGCGCATTCTGTTTCTGACCGACAACTTCCCGCCCGAAGTGAACGCCCCGGCCACCCGTACCTACGAACACGCCCGCGAATGGGTGAAGCGTGGACACGAAGTGACCGTCATCACTGGTGCGCCCAACTTTCCTCGCGGAAAAGTTTTCGAAGGCTACAAGAATAAATTGCGACAGCAGGAGACGATGGACGGTATCCGCGTCATTCGCGTGTGGACCTACATCGCGGCCAACCGTGGTGTGGCCAAGCGCCTCGTGGACTTCATTTCGTTCAGCGTGACGTCGTTCCTGACCGGGCTGTTTGTCAAGACAGATGTCATCGTGGCCACTTCGCCCCAGTTTTTCACGGCTTTGAGCGGACGCGCCTTGTCGTGGTTCCGCCGCATACCCTGGATAATGGAAGTGCGCGACCTCTGGCCCGAAAGCATCAAGGCCGTGGGAGCGATGAAGTTCCCCTGGGCCATTCGCTACTTCGAGTGGGAGGAGTTCCGCTGCTACAAAAGCGCGCGCAAGATAGTCGTCGTGACCGACTCGTTCCGCCGCCGCCTCGTCGATCGTGGCATCTTCGCCCACAAAATCGAGGTGGTGAAAAACGGTTGCAACCGCGAACTGTTCCACCCCGCCCCGCGCGACACCGAACTCCAGCACAGCCTCGGCTTAAAGGGCAAAAAGGTTATCGGCTACATCGGTACGCACGGCATGGCCCACAAACTGGACTTCATCCTGCACTGCGCCAAGACGCTCGAAGCGCAGCCGGAATACCACTTCCTGCTGATGGGCGACGGCGCAAAGAAGGAAAGCCTGCTGAAACTCAAGGACGAACTCGCCTTGACCAATGTCACGATGCTGCCCTCCGTGCCCAAGCGCGAGGTGGGCCGCTACATCGGTCTGCTCGACGTGGCGCTGATCAACCTGAAGCGCTCTGACACGTTCCTTAGCGTCATCCCGAGCAAAATGTTCGAGAACGCGGGAATGGGCATCCCCATTCTGATGGGTGTCGAAGGCGAAGCGAAAGAACTTTTAGAGAACTACGGCGCGGGCAAGTGCTTTGCGCCCGAAGACGAAACCGACTTCATCCGCCAGCTACACGCCCTGCTCGACGACACGGCGTCCTACGAAGCCTGCAAGGCCGGGTGCGCCCGTCTCGTGGCCGACTTCGATCGCAAGGTGCTGGCACAGCGAATGCTCGAAATCATTGAAAGCGTGGCCATCAAGCGATAGCCAGCACCGACACCCCCTATGCACCGCATCGTACTCATCGGCGGAAGCGGCTTTGTGGGCACACGCCTCATCGGACTCCTGCGCAGGAACCCCGACTACGATGTGCGCAACATTGACATTGCCCCCTCCGAAGCCTATCCCGAACTGACCGAATACGGCGACGTGCGCCGCCTGCACGACATGCTCCAGGCGCTGCGCGGAGCCGACACCGTCGTCCTGCTCGCCGCCGAGCACCGCGACGACGTCCGCCCCCTGTCGCGCTACAACACCACCAACGTCGGCGGTATGCGCCACGTCCTGCGCGCCATGTCCGAGCACGGCGTGCGGCGTCTGGTTTTCTTCTCCTCCGTGGCCGTATACGGCCTCGACAAACCCGAACCCGACGAGACCGCTACGCCCGACCCGGCCAACGAGTACGGACGCTCGAAGTGGAAGGCCGAGCAGGTGCTCACGCGATGGCACGGACGCCACGCCGACGTCGACGTGAGCGTCGTCCGCCCCACCGTCATCTTCGGCGAAGGCAACCGGGGCAACGTCTACAACCTGCTGCGGCAGATTCAGGGAGGGCGTTTCCTGATGGTCGGCGCGGGACGGAACAAAAAGAGCATGGCCTACGTCGGCAACGTCGCCGCCTTCGTCGTCCACCTGCTCTCGCGCGGCGAGCGCGGATACCGTATATATAATTACGTCGACAAGCCCGACTTCGACATGAACGGCCTCGTCGCCCTGGTCAGCGACGCCACCGGGCGCCACATCCCCGCCACGCACTTCCCGCGCTGGATGGGTCTTGCCGGGGGCTACGCCTTCGACCTCCTCGCCCTCGTCACGCGCCGCCGCCTCAACGTCAGCGCGCAGCGCGTCCGCAAGTTTTGCGCCACCACCCAGTTCTCCGCCGCCCGTGCCCTGACCACCGGCTTCCAGCCCCCCTACCCCATCGCCGACGCCCTGAAACGCACCCTCGCCTACGAGTTCGGCGCGGGCGCAAAGCAGTAACGATGAACCCGAACGCCCGTCCCCAACCGCCCCACCCCATGCACCCCCTTTTCTCCCTCATCCGCGTATCGCTGGGCCGCGCCGAAAGCCTCGGGGCGGCGATGGACGTCGCGGCGTGGCACGCACTGCTGCAGACGGCCAAGGAACAGACGCTCACCGGCGTGCTGATGGAAGGCATCAAACGTCTGCCGAAAGACGAGCAGCCCGAGACCGAGACGATGTTCCAGTGGCTCGCCGCCGCCGAGCGCGGCAAGCAGCTCAGCCGCCGCCTCAACGCCTCAGCCGCCAAACTCACCGCGCGCCTCGAACGCGACGGCATACGCAGCGTGGTGCTCAAGGGACAGGGCGTCAGCCTGCTCTATCCCGACCCGCTCACACGCACACCGGGCGACATCGACCTGTGGATGGAGGGTGGCCGACGGCGGCTCGTCGCCTACATACGCCGCTACTTCCCGCGCGAGCGCGTGGTCTACCACCACATGGACTTCCCCGTGCTGCGCAAGGCCGACGTCACCGTGGAGGCGCACTTCACGCCGTCGTGGATGTACAGCCCCGTGACCAACCGGCGGCTGCAACGCTGGTTCGCCACGATGTGGCCCACCGAGGCGCAGCACCGCGCCGCCCTGCCCGAGGGCGCAGGCACCGTCGGCGTCAGCACGCCGGCCTTCAACCGCGTGTTCATCCCCGTCCACATCTACCGCCACCTGCTCGACGAGGGTGTCGGGCTGCGCCAGTTGCTCGACTACTACTACGTGCTGCTGCACGACCCCGCCACGCCCGCCGAAAAGGAAGAAGCCGCGCGGACATTGCGCAGCCTCGGTATGGCGCGCTTCAGCGGCGCACTGGCCTACGCCATGCAGGAACTCTTCGGCCTCGAAACGCAGTACCTGCTCTTCGCGCCCGACGCGAAGGAAGGCCGTTTCCTCATCGACGAAGTGATGCTGGCCGGCAATTTCGGAAAATACGACACGCGCTTCGCCCACGAGCGCGAGGGCGACGGCCACCTGCGCCGTTTCCTGCGCAAACAGCGTCGCAACCTCCACTTCCTCGCCCACTACCCCTCCGAAGTCCTCTGGCACCCCCTCTGGCGCCTCTGGCACTTCTTCTGGCGCTGGGGAAAAGGGTACCTTTGACACCCCGAAAACACCCGCCCCTCAATAAGAACCAACTAAAAAACCACACAGAATTTATGGCAGCCCGATTGCTTTGGATTGACGATGAGATTGACATGCTCCGCGCCCACGTGATGTTTCTCGAAAAGAAAGGTTACGAGGTCTACACTTGCAACAACGGTTCCGATGCGCTACGCCGGTGCGCCGCAGAACCTTTCGATCTTATTCTGCTGGATGAAAACATGCCCGGCCTTTCGGGATTGGAGACGCTACAGGGGATAAAGGAGGTGCAGCCAGACGTACCAGTCGTCATGGTGACAAAGAACGAAGAGGAAGACCTGATGGACCAAGCCATCGGAGCGCAGATAGCCGACTACCTCATCAAGCCCGTTAACCCCAACCAGATACTGCTCACGCTGAAAAAAAACATCCACCAGCGCGAAATCGTCAGCGAGGCCACGCAGTCGGCCTACAGCCGAGCTTTCGGAGAGTTGCAATTGCAGATATCCGACAACGCCGACTTTGAAAAGTGGAAGGAACTATACAAACGCCTTGTGTACTGGGAGTTGCAGCTGAGCGAAACGGACGTGCCAATGATGGAAATGCTCGCGGCGCAGAAAGAGGAGGCCAACCGGGAGTTCGCCCGCTTCATTGCCAAGCACTACGAGCACTGGGTGGAATCGCCCGAAGACAGACCGCTGATGAGTCCTGACGTGTTCAAAAAATGCGTGTTCCCACTGCTGCGCGACGGGCGCAAAGTGTTCCTGCTCGTGCTCGACAACTTCCGCTACGACCAGTGGCGCACTTTAAGCCGAGAGCTGGCCGACGGGTTTGACATTGACGAGGACTTGTTCTTGGGCATTTTGCCCACAGCCACACAGTACGCGCGCAACGCCATCTTCGCTGGGCTGATGCCCGCCGACATCAAGCACATGTACCCGCACCTATGGGTGGAAGATACATCCGACGAGGGCAAGAATCAGCACGAAGAGGAGCTGATTCGCCTGCAATTGGAACGGTTCAGGCGTAAAGAGCGTTTCACCTATCACAAACTCAATGACTCCATGGCTGCCGACCGTCTGCTCGGGCAGATGACGCAACTGGCCGAGACCCCACTCAATGTACTTGTAGTCAATTTCATTGACATCCTCTCCCATGCCCGCACGGAATCGCGCATGGTGCGCGAACTTGCACCCGACGAGGCAGCCTACCGAAGCATCACGCTCTCGTGGTTTCGTCACACGGCAGTGAAAGACCTGTTCCGCGCACTGGCCGAACTCGATGTGGACATACTCATCACCACCGACCACGGCAGCATTTATGTAGACACGCCCGTCAAGGTTATCGGCGACCGGCAGGTAAATACAAACCTGCGCTACAAACTCGGACGCAACCTAAGCTATAACCCCAAGGAGGTGTTCGAGATGAAACAGCCCGCACGTTTCGGCCTGCCCGCACCCAACCTTTCTACTGCCTACATCTACACCACGGGGCGCCGCTTTTTTGCCTACCCCAACAACTACAACCACTACGTACAGTACTATCGCGGCACTTTCCAGCACGGCGGGATTTCTTTGGAAGAACAGCTTATCCCCTTGGTACACCTGCGACCGAAAGCGAGTCGCTGACCGCACGGTGCATAAACGCAAAAATCCCCGCCTCTTGCGAGACGGGGATTTCTATAGCGAACCTAAATGGTTGCGAAGCCGTAAAAAACGTGTTCCTTAGAAACCAGGGCCACCACCAGGAAAACCGCCGGGGCCACCAGGGCCGCCTTGAAATTCTTCACCGTTGCCGCGCTGGCGTTGCTGGTCGCCGCCGCGTGGACGCTGTCCAGCCAAGACACGATAGAGTTGCTTAGCGGTGAGCTTCTCGCGGAACTTGGCAAGGTATTCGCGCTTCAGACTGAGCGCATTGGCCTCGTTCTGCAAGCTCTGCTCAATCAAGGCATTCACAGCTTCGTCGTCCATGTTGTTAAGTTCCTTCTCCTCCACACGCTTTTGGCGTTGCACGGCCATAAGCGTATCGCGGTACTCTACATAAAGAGGAACGAACCACTCTTTGACATTTTTGTCAAGTTTAAGTTCTTTTGCCATACGCTCAGCCATACGCTGAACACCTTGACGGGGGTCGCCGCCGCGCCCACCGCGCTGTCCGCCCTCTTCCTGGGCTTGTGCCGTGAAGCCCGCAAGGACTACAGCCAGCAGAATCAGAATTCTTTTCATAATTGAATTGGTATTGGTTAGAAATAGTGTGCTTTTTTCGCGTTTCTAAAAAGTAGACGCATAAAGCCGAATAAGGTTTAATTCTTTCGCTTGGTTTTTCTTCGTCCGCCCAGTCAAGTAAGGAAGGCGGCTTAACAACGGGACAAAAAAGCTGCGCAGATTTTCTCTGCTGCGCCTGCTAAACATTACTTTTGCACTATGAAACGCTTGTTTATAGAGACCTACGGCTGCCAGATGAATGTGGCCGACAGCGAGGTGGTGGCATCCGTGATGCGGATGGCGGGCTACGAACTTTGCCAGGACGAGACGGAGGCCGACGCCATCTTCCTCAACACCTGCTCCGTGCGCGACAAGGCCGAGCAGCGCGTCGTCCACCGCCTTGAAGCCCTCCACGGCGAGGCTGCCAAGCGCGGGCGAAGGGTCATCCTCGGTGTGCTGGGCTGTATGGCCGAGCGTGTCAAGGAGGGCCTGCTCAACGACCACCACGCCGACCTCGTGGCCGGGCCGGACGCCTACCTCACGCTGCCCGACCTCGTGGCCCAGGTAGAAGCGGGCCACAAGGCCATCAACATCGAACTCAGCGGCACGGAGACCTACCGCGACGTCATCCCCGTGCGCTACTGCGGGGGCGGTGTCAGCGGCTATGTGAGCATCATGCGCGGGTGCAACAACTTCTGCCACTACTGCATCGTGCCCTACACCCGAGGGCGTGAGCGCAGCCGCGACGTAGGCAGCGTGCTGGCCGAGGTGCGCGACCTGCGCGACCGAGGCTACAAGGAAATCACCCTGCTGGGACAGAACGTCAATTCCTACCGCTATACGGGCGATGACGGACAGGAGGTGGGCTTCCCCGAACTGCTACGCCGCGTGGCGCGCGAGGCCGGGCGCGAGGTGCGCATACGCTTCACGTCGAGCCACCCCAAGGACATGTCCGACGCCACGCTGCGCGTCATCGCCGAGGAGCCGAACGTGTGCCGCCACATCCATCTCGCCGTGCAGAGCGGCAGCGACCGCGTGCTGGCCGCGATGAACCGCAAGTACACGCGAGCCTGGTACCTCGACCGTGTGGCCGCCATCCGACGCATCGTCCCCGGCTGCGCCCTTTCGACCGACATCTTCGCGGGCTACTGCGGTGAGACCGAGGAGGACCACGCGCTATCGCTCTCGCTGATGCGCGAGTGCGCCTTCGACGCCGCCTTCATGTTCAAGTACAGCGAGCGCCCCGGCACCTACGCCGCGCGCCACCTCGCCGACGACGTGCCGGAGGATGTCAAGGTGCGCCGCCTCGGCGAACTCATCGCCGTGCAGAACGAACTCAGCGCAGCCAGCAACCGCGCCGAAGTAGGCACGGAGGTGGAGGTGCTGGTGGAAGGCCCCAGCCGCCGCAGCCGCGAGCAGCTCTGCGGGCGCACGGAGCGCAACAAGATGGTGGTCTTTCCGCGCCGCGACGGCCTGCGCCCCGGCAGCTACGCCCGCGTCCGCATCACCGGCAGCACCCAGGCCACGTTATTGGGCGATTTGTTGGAAAGATTGTCCCTTTATATATAAATACGGAGTGCGGCACGCACAACAAGGCATAGACAGCACGTATGCAGCCTATGCCTTGTTCGTATCGCAGCCATACACAATGCCACGAAGCGCAGAACAATGTATTTTGCCACAATCACAAGACCGACAAGCGTGTTAAAGTAACTAAAACACAGACAAAAACGCACGGTAAATGGGCTGCGGCTGTTTTTTGTTGTACTTTTGCCCCGTAGAGTTACCCATGAACCTTGTCATCGACATAGGCAACACATTCGCCAAGGCCGCCGTTTTCGAGGGCGTCACGCTCACCGACAGCGTGCACTGCCGCCGCCCGGACACCGCCGCGCTCGCCGACTTCGTGAGGCACTACCGCCCGTCGGCCTGCGCCTATTCCAGCGTGGCCACCGAGGCGTCCGACGTCGATATGCTTCTTTCGCGGCTGGCGTGTCCCGTGCTCCACGTGGGCGGCACGACACCTGTCCCTTTCCGCATAGCCTACCGCACGCCCCTGATGCTGGGCAGCGACCGTGTGGCCGCCGTGGCCGGCGCCTTGTGCCTGTTCCCGGGGCGCGACGTGCTGGTCATTGACGCTGGCACCTGCATCACGTTCGACCTGCTCACCGCCGACGGCGTCTACGAGGGCGGTAATATCTCGCCCGGCCCTTCCATGCGCCTCGCGGCGATGCACGAGGCCACGGCGCGCCTGCCCCTTGTCGGCCAGGAGGGTGAGTGCCCGCCACTGGGCTACGACACCGAGACCGCCCTGCGCAGCGGCGTGCTGCGCGGCATAGGCTTCGAAATTGCGGGCTACGCCGACGAAATACGCCGCAGCCGTCCCAGCCTGCTCACCCTGCTGACAGGCGGCAAGAGTGGCCTGCTGCTGCCCCACATTCCCGATAGCGTCAAGCCTGAAGCCGTGCCACACCTTGTGGAATACGGTCTGAACCACATCCTGAACCACCACCAACAGTTATGAACACCCTTTCCACGCGCGCCCGTGCCGCCGCTGCGGCAGTGCAAAAGGGCGCGTTCTTCCTTTGCCTCGCTTTCGCCGCGCTGCCCGCCGCCGCACAGACCAACGGTAGCAACTCGCCCTATTCGCGCTACGGCTTTGGCTTGCCCGCCGACGGGGCGCAGAGTTTCAACAAAGGCATGGCCGGGACGGGCTACGCCTTGAGCGACGGCGAGCAACTCAACTTCAAGAACCCCGCCACCTATGCCGCCATCGACAGCGCGGCCTTCCTCTTCGACGTGGGCTTCACGCTGCAGAATGCCAACATCGGCACTTCGCGCAACCGCACCAACGCGCGCAACGCCCGTGTGGACTATGCCGCCGCCGGGTTCCGTATGCTGCCGGGCTTCGGCCTGTCGCTGGGTTTCCGCCCCTACAGCACTGTGGGCTACAACCTCTCCGGCACCAGCACCTTCGAGCGCGCGGGCATCGACGTGACGCAGACCGAGACCTACAACGGCGACGGCGGACTGCGCGAAGCCTACCTTGGACTGGGCTTCAGCCCCTTCAAGGGCCTCTCCGTGGGCTTCAATGCGGGCTACCTGTGGGGCGAACTGAACCACAGCGTGAAGGCTTCTTTCAGCGACGCCACCATCTACACCCGCAACCGCAAGTATGAGGCCGACATCAGCACCTACAAGGTGGAATTCGGCCTGCAATACCACAAGCGCCTCTCCCCCCTCCACGCCGCCTCCATCGGACTGGTCTACGGCCTGGGCCACGACATCGACTCGCGCGCCAGTTACTACGACCAGCAAATCAGCAGCACGACCGTTGTCTCCGCCGACACGCAGCGCGTGAACAAGGCGTTCGCCCTGCCCCACACGTTCGGCGTCGGACTGGGCTGGAACTACGCCGGGAAACTGCGCGTGGGGCTTGACTACACGTTCCAGAAGTGGGGCAGCGTCAAGTCGCCCGTACTCGACGGCACCACCTACGTCAGCCGTGCGGGCGAACTGAAAGACCGCCACCTCTTCTCGCTCGGCGCTGAGTTCATGCCCAACCCGCGCGGCAACAACTGGCGCGACCACATTCGCTACAGCCTCGGCCTCACCTACGCCACACCCTACAGCCGCGTGAACGGCGAGGACGGCCCCTCGGAATACGGCGCAAGCCTCGGCGTCGCCCTGCCCATCACCACGTTGTACACCTACACGGGCAACTACCCCGTGCTGCACCTCTCCGCAGGCTACCGCCGCGTGCAGCCCAAACACTCCTGGCTGGTGTCCGAGAACTACCTGTGGGTCTCCGTCGGCCTGACGTTCAACGAGATGTGGTTCCAGAAGTGGCGCGTGCGCTAACTCCCTATGCGTGCCGTCCCGTTCCTGCTTGTCCTCTCGCTGCTGCTCGCCTCGCTCTTCGGGGCGTGCAGCGACGACACCCCGCCCACCGGCGAGGCCATCGCCACACGCGACTCCCTGCCCGTGATGGTCACGACCGGCGTTTCGAAACTCATCAGCGACAGCGGTGTCATACGCTACCGTATCGTGGCCGAGGAGTGGCGGATGCTGGACCGCACCAAGCCTCCGCGCCAGGAGTTCGTCAAGGGCATCTTTATGGAGCGCTATGACGCCAAGTTCAAGCCCAACCTCACCATACAGGCCGACACCGCCTACTGCTACGACCAGAAACTGTGGGAACTGCGGGGTCGCGTGCGCATCGTGAACCGCGAGAAAGGCACCGTCTTCACCACCGAGGAACTTTTCTGGAACATGTCCGACCACCTGCTCTACGGCAGTAAGCACATGCGCATCGTCGAACCCGACCAGGAAATCGAGGGCGACAGTTTCGAGGCCGACGAGCAGCTGAACCATTACCTCGTGCGCCAGAGCCGAGGCTTCATGCCCATGCCCGACGAGCGCAAACAGCCGCCCCACGACCCCCGCGACCTGGAACGCGAGCCGGGGGATACGGCGAAATAAGGAAGCCCTCCGCCTACAGCCAGGGCTATTCGCATAAAAAACGAATACTATGCAAACAAACAAGGACTTACATAGTTTTGACCTGGTGATGGACGCGCTCTATGGCACTCCTGGCAGTCTTGAACGCGAGCAGTTCAGGCGCGAAGCCTATTCCTATTGTGTGGGGCAGATTGGCCACGATGCGCGCAATCCACGCCCCGTGGCCTAAGCCAGCCTTTTTCTACCTGTTAAAAATGCCCCTCCTCTCCATCCTCCTCCCCCTGCTGCTCGCCTTTTTGGCCGAAAGCTGCTACGTGGCGTTTATGCGTCCAGACGTGCTGCTGTGGCAGGCGGGGCAGGACGAGTACCGCCACGTGCGGCGCGCCTTCACACTGATGAGCCGCCACAACCGCCTTCTGCTGCAGACGCTGCGCGCCGTGACCGCCGGGGGGCTGCTGGCAGCCGGCGTGGCGGGCGCCCACCGCGCATTGGTGTGGGTGGAGCGCGTGCCGGGCGGCGCGCTGGCCGCGATACTTGTGGCCGCCACGCTGCTCTTCGTCTTCCTGCTCGGCGCCTTGCCCTACCGCCTTTTCGGCACCGACCGCCACAGCCTCACCAAACGCCTCCTGGCCTGGCCTGCCGTGGTGCTGTTCGGCCTTTGCGGTTTGCCCGTGGCCCTGCTCAGCGCCTTCACCGCCGCCTGCCTGCGCTTCTTCGGCATCGCCACCGTGCCGCCCGTCAAGGCCGCGCGGGGCTACGACCTCGAAGCACTGCTGCGCATCGGGCTGGAGCAGAGCGGCACAGCCCGCAGCCGTGACAGCGAGGTGCGGCTGCTCCACAACGCCTTGGAGTTCAGCGACGTGAGTGTCAAGGAGTGCCTCGTGCCGCGCACGGAAATTGTCTTCGTGGAGCGCACGGCCACGCTCGACGAACTGCGCCACACCTTCGTCAGCAGCGGCAAGTCGAAAGTCATTGTCTGCCACGACGACCTCGACCACATAGCGGGCTACGTCCACTCATCCAGCCTGTTCCGTCGCGGCGAGGACTGGACGAAAGGCATCCTGACGCTGCCCGCCGTGCCCGAGTCGATGCCCGCGTCCGAACTGCTGCCCACGCTGCTTCAGGCCAAGCGCTCGCTGGCCGTCGTCGTCGACGAGTTCGGCGGCACGAGCGGCATTGTCAGCATCGAAGACCTGGTGGAGGAAATTCTCGGCGACATCGAGGACGAGCACGACTTCACCACGCTTACCGCGCGCCGCGCCCCCGACGGCGACTACCTGCTCTCGGCGCGCCTCGAAGTGGAGCGCGTAAACGAGATGTTCGCCCTGCGCCTGCCCGAGAGCGACGACTACACCACCGTGGCGGGCCTGCTGCTCCACACGTTGCGCCGCTTCCCCAAGAACGGCGAGGCCGTGCGCGTGGGCGACTACCTCTTCAAAATCATACGCGCCACGCCGCGCAAGATAGAACTTGTGCGCCTGCACGCCAGCGAGACTGGAACTTCGGTTTAGTCCTCAGCACAACCTTTCTCCTTTTCCACTATCTCATTTAATAGTAGAAGTCGAGTGTCAGCGGCAAATGGTCGCTAGCACCACCATGAAAATGCGTGCCCAAAAAAGTGCGGCGCACCCGAACTTCGCCACGCCGCCCATCTGGTTCGAGGAGATGGGGCAGTGCGGCAATGGCGCAATCGCTTTCCGACGTATGAAAAGAGCTATACGAAAGTAGTCCGCCGCTCACGACGATGTTGTCCAGTCGGTTCCAACGGCCACGGAACTTATATGTTCCCGATATACCGGGTTCTGCTGCAAGCCGCGCAGTGAGCACATAGAGTCCGCACTGTTTTATTTCCTTCACAGCATCGGGCGGGGGCGATGCGGAAAGAACGAAACGAATGGCTGCATTGTGCGGCTCATCGTTGAAATCGCCCGTTATGATTATTTTTGCCGTGCTGTCGGCCTGCAACAGACTATCGGCCACCGCAGCCATCACCGCCGAAGCTCTAAGACGAGCGGGTTCCGATGCACGCCGTCCGCCACGACGGCTCGGCAGGTGGCACACCATTATATATAAGGTATCGCCCGAGGAGGTTTCCCCCTTGACGTAGAGGATGTGGCGTAGCGGGCGACCGCCACGCACATCATTGGGCACTGCATATTCCCGCGTGGCAATAGGACGAAACGACATCGGTTGGTAAAGTAGTGCTACGTCTATACCGCGCCTATCAGAGCTGTGTGTCATCACATACTCGTACCCCAACCGCGCCAGTAACGTCTGTCGGGTCAAGCAGGCTAACACCGAGTCGTTCTCAACCTCGCAAAGTGCCATCACATCGACGGGCACGCTGCCGCCAAGTGCCGCCAGCGTTCGCGCTACGAGGGACAACTTAGTCCGATAGCGCTGTGCATTCCACCCGTATGCGCCATCGGGTAGGAAGTCGCGGTCATCAAAACCTTCATCGTGCAATGTGTCAAAAAGATTTTCCACATTCCACTCCACCAGTCTGAACCTGCGCTCCTGCGCAGTGGCCGATAGAACGAGTAGACAGCAAAAAAGGACGGTAAAAAGATATTTCACAGCGCAAAGGTAAGTCTTTCTGCCCGTCAAAAAACACTTTGCGCATCGCCCGTGGGCGCATTTGCGCTTTTTCACGTACTTTTGCCGCGCAACAAAAAAAACTTAAGACCAAAGATATGGCAATCCGAAAGAAAGCGTTGCTGATGATTCTCGACGGATGGGGCATCGGCGACAAGCAGAAAGACGACGTGATTTTCAACACGCCCACCCCGTTCCTTGACAGCCTCAACGCCGAGTGCCCCCACTCACAGCTGCTGGCCAGCGGCGAGAACGTGGGTCTGCCCGACGGACAGATGGGCAACTCCGAGGTGGGACACCTCAACATCGGCGCCGGACGCGTGGTCTACCAGGACCTCGTGAAAATCAACCGCGCCTGCCAGGACGGCTCAATCCTGCAGAACCCCGAAATCCAGCGCGCCTACAGTTACGCCCGTGACAACGGCAAGAGCCTGCACCTGATGGGTCTGACGAGCGACGGCGGCGTGCACTCCTCGCTCGACCACCTCTTCAAACTCATTGAAATCGCCGCCGAGTACGGCATCGCCCAGCGCACCTACGTGCACTGCTTCATGGACGGGCGCGACACCGACCCCAAGAGCGGCAAGGGCTTCATCGAGCGCCTCACCGCCCAATGCGACCAGTACGGCGCACACGTGGCCAGCATCATCGGACGTTTCTACGCCATGGACCGCGACAAGCGCTGGAACCGCGTCAAGGTGGCCTACGACCAGCTCGTCGAGGGCAAGGGACGGCAGGAGACCGACATGGTGCAGGCCGTGCAGGGGTGCTACGACCGCGACACCGAGGAAAACAAGGACACCGACGAGTTTATGGAACCCCTCGTGAACGCCAACGTCGACGGACGCATCAAGGAGGGCGACGCCGTCATCTTCTTCAACTACCGCAACGACCGCGCCAAGGAACTCACCGTGGTGCTCACGCAGGAGGATAAGCCCGAGGAGGGTATGCACACCATACCCGGCCTGCAATACTTCTGCATGACGCCCTACGACGCTTCGTTCACCGGCGTGCACATCCTCTTCCCCAAGGAGAACGTGGACAACACGCTGGGCGAGTTCCTCTCGAAACAGGGTCTCACGCAGTTGCACACCGCCGAGACCGAAAAATACGCGCACGTCACGTTCTTCTTCAACGGCGGACGCGAAGCGCCCTTTGAGGGCGAGGACCGCATCCTCGTGCCCTCGCCCAAAGTGGCCACCTACGACCTCAAGCCCGAGATGTCGGCCTACGAGGTCAAGGACAAACTCGTCGCCGCCATCCGCGAGGACAAGTACGACTTCATCGTGGTGAACTTCGCCAACGGCGACATGGTGGGCCACACGGGCGTTTACGGCGCCATCGAGAAAGCCGTCGAGGCCATCGACAGCTGCGTGCGCGACGTCATCACCGCCGTGCGCCAGACAGGCTACGAGGCCATCATCATCGCCGACCACGGCAACGCCGACCACGCCCTCAACGCCGACGGCACACCCAACACCGCCCACTCGCTCAACCCCGTGCCGTTCATCTACGTCACCGACAACAAACAGGCGCGCGTCGAGGACGGCATCCTGGCCGACGTGGCACCGAGCCTGCTCCACATCCTCGGCCTGCCCCAACCCGCCGAAATGACTGGGCGCGACCTCATCAAGGACTAAACTCATCCCTGTTCCATTACTGCGGGGAGCAAGCCTGCATGGGTTTGCTCTCCGCAATTTCTGTTTACAACAGAAAACGCAATGAATCCCTCTGATTTTGAAATCATGGCGCCGGTGGGTTCGTTCGCGTCCCTGCAAGCGGCTATCGACGCGGGCGCCGACGCAGTGTACTTCGGCGTGGAGCAACTCAACATGCGCGCCCACTCGGCCAACCACTTCTCGCTGGCCGACCTGGCCGAAATCGTGCGGCGCGCAGGCGGAGCGGGCGTGAGGACCTACCTGACGGTGAACACCATCATCTACGACGCCGAACTCGCCCAGATGCGCACCATCTGCCAGGCCGCGCACGAGGCGGGTGTCAGCGCGGTGATAGCCTCCGACGTGGCCGTGCTCACCTACTGCCGCGAGATAGGGCTGGAGGTGCACCTTTCCACACAACTCAACATCTCGAACCGCGAGGCGCTGCGCTTCTACGCGCAGTTTGCCGACGTCGTGGTGCTGGCGCGCGAACTGTCGCTGGATCAGGTGGCGGCCATCCGCGACTTCATCGAGGCCGAGGACATCTGCGGCCCCTCGGGGCGGCGCGTGCGCATCGAGATGTTCTGCCACGGCGCGCTGTGCATGGCCGTCAGCGGCAAGTGCTACCTCTCGCTCGACAACCTGGGCCGCTCGGCCAACCGGGGCGAGTGCCTACAGGTGTGCCGACGCGGCTACACCGTGCGCGACCGCGAGACCGACGTCGAACTGGCCGTCGACAACAAGTACATCATGAGTCCCAAGGACCTCAAGACGATTGGCTTCATCGACCGTATGATGGCCGCCGGGGTCAGCGTGTTCAAGATTGAGGGACGTGCGCGCGCGGCGGAATACGTCAGCACCGTCACGGCCTGCTATAAGGAGGCCGTGCGCGCCGTCTGCGACGGGACGTTCACCCCTGAAAAAGTGCAGGACTGGGACACACGGCTCGCCACCGTCTTCAACCGGGGCTTCTGGGACGGCTACTACCTGGGCCGGCGGCTCGGCGAGTGGAGCGAGGTCTACGGCTCGCAGGCCACCGAGCGCAAGGTCTACGCCGGGCGCGGGCTGAAATACTTCTCGCGCCTCGGTGTGGGCGAGTTCAAGATTGAGGCCGCCGAGGTGCGCCCCGGCGACGAACTGCTGCTCATCGGCCCCACCACG
Source organism: Bacteroidaceae bacterium (assembly GCA_017933995.1). GTDB lineage: Bacteria > Bacteroidota > Bacteroidia > Bacteroidales > Bacteroidaceae > Alloprevotella. Next base: position 45,506 of record JAGBKI010000017.1, read on the forward strand.
GGCGCGCACCGCTTCCGCGCAGAAGCCATCCACGGCGACGACGGCCCCGTCGACGTGGCGCGCCAGGGCGACACCGTGGCCATCGGCGTGGACGTCAAGGTGCGGCCAAGCGACAAGTTGTATATCATCAAGGGAGTATGAACGTTTTCGCCGCCATCGGCTTTTTCGACGGTGTACACCAAGGCCACCGCTACCTCCTCTGGCAGTTGCAGCAAGCGGCTGCCGCGAGCGGCGCGGTGACCATGGCCGTGACGTTCCGCGACCACCCGCGCACCGTGCTTGACCCCGCCTTCCGCCCCACCCTGCTCACCACGACCGACGAGCGCGTAGCGTTGCTCCGTGAGGCCGGAGCCGAGCGCGTCGAGGTGCTGGACTTCACCCCGGAGATGGCGCGGCTCACGGCGGCGGAGTTTATGGAGCACGTGCTGCTGCCGCTGGGCGTGCGCGGCCTGCTGATGGGTTTCAACCACCGCTTCGGCAGCGACCGCACCACGACCTTCGCCGACACACAGGCCGCAGGCCACCGCCTCGGCATCAGCGTGGGGCGCGCCCTGCCCCTGGAGGCTGGCGAGGACGTCAGCAGTTCGGCCATACGCCGCTGCGTGACAGCCGGACTGCTCGACGAGGCCAGCGCGATGCTGGGCCACCACTACAGCGTGGCGGGCGATGTGGTGGCGGGGCGGCAGATAGGGCGCACGATGGGGTTCCCCACGGCCAACGTCGCCGCACCCGCCGACAAACTCTTGCCCGGCAACGGCGTGTATGCCGCCTGGGCCAAGGGCGACTCCCTGCCACAGCCCGTGGCCGCTGTGGTGAACATCGGCACGCGCCCCACCGTCGAAGCCCACGGACGGCGCACCGTCGAGGCCCATCTCATCGGCTTCAGCGGCGACCTCTACGGACAGCGGCTCACCCTCGACTTTGTCCACAAACAGCGCGACGAGCAACGCTTCCACTCGCGCGAACAACTGCAAAGGCGGATAGAAGCCGACGTGGAGCTGTGCAAAAGCATCCTTATGCAATGAAAAAGCCACTCATCTCATTCGGCCTCTTCCTGCTGGCTCAGGCGGCGGCATCGGTCGGCGCCATAGGCTACCTGCTGGCCACCGGCGCGGGACCGGGCCTCACGGCTGACGCGCTCGCCGTGCCTGCGTCCATCGCGCTGCTGGCCACCAACGCCGCGCTCATCGCCGTGTTCGTCGCCCTGGGCTATGTGGGCCGCCCACGCCGGGGTCTGCCCGCCCCGAGTTTTTGGCGCAACACGGCAGTGGCCACCGGCGCACTGCTCCTGCTGGCCGTGGCGGAGTCTATGCTGCTTGAGCCGCTGGGGCTCGACGACGACGCAACCGAGCGGATGTTCACGCTCATCGCCGCCTCGCCCCTCGGGCTGCTGTCCATCTGCCTGGTAGGGCCAGTGGCCGAGGAGTTCGTGTTCCGCGCGGGCGTCGTGGGCGGCCTGACGGAGAGCGGGCGCATCCCTCCCGCCCTGGCCGTGGCAGTGTCGGCACTGGCCTTCTCCGCCGTCCACGCCAACTGGATGCAGGCCGTGCCAGCCTTTTTCAGCGGCCTGCTGCTCGGCTGGCTCTACCTACGCACGCGCAGCGTGGCCGTCACGTCGGTGGCCCATGTGGCCAACAACACCGTGGCCGTGCTGTCGCAGTTCCACCCCGACGCCGAGACGTGGCTCACCTCCCTACCCCTCCCGCTGCTACTCCTCGGCGGCGCACTGCTCGCCGCGCTGGGCGTGCTGCTCGGCACGCTGACTGTCGCGCAGAAAATCCACCCCCGCAACCGATGAAGATAGGAACGATTGACCTGGGGCCGCGTCCCTTGCTGCTGGCCCCTATGGAGGACGTGACCGACGTGGGCTTCCGCCTGCTGTGCCGCCGTATGGGTGCGGCGATGGTCTACAGCGAGTTCGTGGCCGCCGACGCCCTGGTGCGTATGGTGAAACCCTCACTGGCCAAACTGCACGTGGTCGAGGAGGAACGCCCCGTGGCCATACAGATTTACGGAAAGGACCCCGTGGCGATGGCCGACGCGGCACAGATTGTCGTGGAACAGGCGCGGCCCGACGTGCTCGACATCAACTTCGGCTGCCCCGTGAAGCGCGTCGCCGCAAAGGGCGCGGGAGCCGGGCTGTTGCAGAACGTGCCCCTGCTGTTGCAGATAGCGCGCAGCGTGGTGGAGGCCGTGGACATCCCTGTGACGGCCAAGACGCGCCTGGGATGGGACTGCGAACACCTCATCATCCCCCGGCTGGCGCGCGACTTGCAGGAGACGGGCATCCAGGCGCTGACCATCCACGGGCGCACGCGGTCGCAGATGTACACGGGACGCGCCGACTGGTCGCTCATCGGACAGGTGAAAGCCGACCCCGCGATGCGCATCCCCATCATCGGCAACGGCGACATCACGACGCCCGCCGCCGCGCGCGAAGCCTTCGAACGCTACGGCGTCGACGCCGTGATGGTGGGGCGCGCCACGTTCGGACGTCCGTGGGTGTTCGCCGAGATGCGCGAAGCCCTGGGCCAGCCTCCCGTACCCGCTTCCGCCGCCGCCCCCATCGGCGACCCCGACCGCCAGCTCGACATCCTCAAACAGCAGGTGCTGGAGAGCGTGGCGCGCACCGGCGAGAAGCGCGGCATCCTGCACATCCGCCGCCACCTCGCCGCCACGCCGCTGTTCAAAGGCATCCCCGACTTCCGCCAGCACCGCATCGCCATTCTACGCGCGGAGACCGTAGCCGACCTTTTCCGCCTGCTCGAAGAGGCGCGCCCGCTGGTACACGCCCAAGCCGCGACTGCCACCCAGAATGAAAGCGAAATGGGGAGTCCCCTATAACATAAGCCGTTCTTTCTTGGCGGACAGATACGGCCTTTTACGGTTCGTTTATTCCACAAAGGGGGCTTTTGCAGAAACTTTTTCTTTATTTCTGTTTCCGCTTGCCCAAACTTCTTGGCATTCCTACTTTTGCGGAAAATGCTCACCTAATTAACGAAACAGACAATGGCAAAGATCTACAAGAACCTCACGGAGCTTATCGGGCATACGCCGCTGCTCGAACTCGCCCGAATCGAGAAGGAAGACGAACTGGCCGCTCGCCTCATCGTGAAACTTGAACGCCACAACCCAGGCGGTAGCGTGAAAGACCGCATAGCCCTGGCCATGATAGAGGATGCCGAGCGAAAAGGCATGCTACAACCTGGCGGGACTATCATCGAACCCACCAGCGGAAACACAGGCATCGGCATCGCCTGGGTGGCCACAGTCAAGGGCTACAAAACCATTCTCACAATGCCCGAGACGATGAGCATAGAGCGCCAAAACCTACTCAAAGCCCTCGGTGCCAAGTTGGTGCTCACTCCTGGCACAGGCGGGATGAAAGGTGCCATTGCCAAGGCCAAGGAACTGCAAGCCGAAACACCAGGCAGCGTTATCTTGGGACAATTCGACAATGAAGCCAACCCCGCCGTACACCGTGCCACTACGGCTACAGAGATTTGGGAAGACACAGACGGTGCTGTCGACATCTTTGTGGGCGGCGTGGGAACGGGCGGCACCATCAGCGGTGTGGCCGAAGCGCTGAAGCAGAAGAAGCCCTCACTGAAGGCTTATGCCGTGGAACCTGCTACATCGCCCGTGCTGAGCGGCGGACAAGGCGGACCACACAAAATACAGGGCATAGGCCCAGGCTTCGTGCCAGGCAATTTCCACGCTAGTTCCATCGATGCCGTGCTGACCGTTGAAGACAACGAAGCCATAGCCGCCTCGCGCCGTTTGGCTCGCACGGAAGGTCTTTTGGTAGGCATCAGCAGCGGTGCAGCCCTCGCTGCGGCTCTGAAAATAGCTGCCGCGCCCGAAAACAAAGGCAAGACAATCGTTGCCCTGCTGCCCGACACAGGCGAACGCTACCTTAGCACCGTGCTCTACGCCTTTGAAGAATATCCTCTCTGACCCCGCACATCGGCCAAGACGGATGCACCGTCCTATCCACGCCCACACCTCGCTCCCGCAAGTGCTTGCTCAAGAAGCCACTTGCGGGAGCGTTCGTCTTTTTTCGCCTAATCGGACATTGGCCGCGAAACTCTATTGGTTATTACGAGGCCACCCCTATTCTTTTATCAAGCGTTATAAAAACACTTCCAAAACCAGTGGAAAAGACATAAAATAGGCTCAAAAAGTAAAAAAGGAGTTTTTTTATCTTTTTTATACCAACGATTTGCTATCTTTGCTTCGCAAAAAAGACCGTTTGATTGGCATTATTTCATCTTAAAGGGCTTTTGAGCGGACATTTCGCCACAATATGCGCCTTTTTCGTGACGTTTTTACGCCACAAACTACCATTTACGAACATTAACAACCTTACATCTATTCCTCCCTATGAACAGAAGCAGACTCCTCGCCGCCGTACTGTGTGCACTGCTGAGCACTGGCGTGCTGGCGACATTCCCTGTGACTGCCTACGCGCAGACACCTGGAACGCAGTCTTCCACGACAGCCACGGGTGTTGTGTCCGACGAAAACGGCGACCCCATCGTGGGGGCATACGTCGTGCAGACAGGCACGCGTAACGGCGTAATGACCGACACGAATGGGCGTTTCAGTCTGAAAAACGTGGCTCAAGGCGCGCAAATCCGCGTGACCTACCTTGGTTATGAGCCACAAACCGTGCGTTGGAACGGTACCGCACTCGCCCTTGACATGAAACCCGCAGACAACACCCTCAACGCGGCTGTGGTGACGGCTATGGGCATTGTGCGCAAAGAGCGCTCACTCACCTATTCTACACAACAGATCAAAGCCAACGAACTGACCATCGTGCCCGATGCCAACGTGGCCAACACGCTCGAAGGCAAGGTGAGCGGCATCACCATTACCACTGCTGCCGGTGGCGCGGGTGGTACGTCAAAAATCATCATGCGCGGACAGAAGTCCATCCTTGGCAACAGCACGCCGCTCATCGTCGTGGATGGTGTGCCGATGAACAACAATGTCACTTATGGTGGCAAACTCGGCATGGGCGATGGTGGCTCTATCACGGCCGAAGGACGCAGTGAAGGTGCCGACCCGCTGTCCATGATCAACCCCGACGATATCGAATCAATGAATGTGCTGAAAGGCGCCAATGCCGCAGCACTCTATGGTTCGCAGGCCGCAAACGGCGTCGTAATGATTACCACCAAGAAAGGGCGCGAGGGCAAAATCGACGTGAACTTCACCACCAACGTAACCTTCGAAACACCGCTGCTCACCCCGAAAATCCAAACCATCTACGGCGCCGACCTCACAGCAGGCGGCGGTCTGGCTGCAAACGGATGGGGCGCAAAGATAACCGACCGGCCCGCTGACCAATTGGTCATCACCACGCCGTTTGCCAGCGGTTCGCCGTTCCAAACGGCTGTAAACCCCAACAGTCCCGACGTAGCCACAGGTCTGCCCAGCGCCACCTACGACATACACCTGCGCAACAAGGGGCACAACGACGTGGACGACTTCTTCCGAACAGGAACCACGTTCAACAACTCCATATCGCTGAGCGGTGGCACGGAAAAGATAAAGACTTACTTCTCGTATGCCAACAGCCACACTAATGGCATGATTGAGAACAACTCATACAACCGCAACACGCTGGCCTTCCGCCAAAGCTACAAGTTGTGGAAACGCGTGAGCATTGACGCCTCGCTGAACTATGTACAGACCGTGACGCGCAACCGTCCCGGCGGCGGCGGATTGCTCAACCCCATCTACCACCTCTACACCACGCCCAACAACGTAGACATGGGCTACTACAAAAACCACTACACTACCTACGGACAGTGGTATAACTCCACCGCACAGAGCCTCTACCAGAAGACGAACGTTGGTGGGAAAGATTATTGGGAACTGGCAAAATACTATGCCCTGCTCAGCGGTCCGCGCCAGGAATGGGCCTATATGGCTGCACCCTATAACAACCCCTACTGGCTCACCAACATGAACAACAGCAAGCAGAAGACGGAGCGTGTCTACGGATCGTTCACGGGCAAGGTAGACATCATTGACGGGCTGGCCTTCCAGGCACGCTTGGGTATGGACTACAGCCGCTTCAACAGCGACACCAAGCGCTACGCAACCACATTCCTGCAAAGCGGTTACCTGATGAACGACTACGGTATGTACTACTGGGGTGCCAGCCGTCGCACAGAACTTTACACCGACTATCTGCTCTCCTACAACAAGCAGCTCAACGAAGATTGGAGCCTCAGTGCCACAGCTGGTTACGTGGGACATACGACCAAGAGCAAAGGCAACGACCTTGGCGTGTCAGCCACATGGATTGACGGGATGCACCAGATTGCTTCGACGCAGGTGAATCGTTTCCAGACCGACTCTGGCGATGCAGGTGCGCTGGGCAACAGCAGCTCGTCCGACTGGGATCAGGCTGCACTCTTCACCGCACAGGTGGGATGGCGCGACAAGATTTACGTAGATGCCTCCTACCGTCAGGACTGGTACAAGGCGTTCAAGCAGTTCCACGTGACACGCGGAACGTCCATATCCTACGGATACTGGGGTGTCGGTGCCAACGCCATCGTGAGCGAACTGCTGAAGATGCCCGAGTGGATAAACTACCTGAAGTATCGCGCCAGCTACTCGCAAGTGGGTAACTCCATTCCCAACACGCTTTACAACATGGCTTCGGCCAGCTCGCGCACCGATGCCGTGAACCTGAGCGGATACAACCGCTTTGAAAACCCTGTGCCCGAAAAGACAAGTTCGTTCGAGACGGGTATAGAGATGATGTTGCTGGACAACCGCATGAACTTCGACTTCACGTTCTACAATGCCATCGCCGACCACCTTTATATGACCGTCGGCGTAGCTGGCAAGACTACACCCGTTAATTCTGCCAAGGTGCGCAACACTGGCTTCGAGGCCACATTGGGCTATACCTTCCACTTCGGCGAATGGCGCTGGAAACCGCAGTTCAACGTGTCCTTTGACGACAACAAGATCCTGCGCAGTGCGTACAAGCAAGACGGCTCTGAGAACCCCTACTGTCAGGCACTCGGCGGTGCTACGGTCATCTACAAAGAAGGTGGCTCCGTGGGCGACCTTTACGTAACCGACTTCAAGCGCGACGAAAATGGTGTGCTCATCCTCAATCGCACCACGCTCGCTCCGCAGTATGACAACCTCAACGCCAACAGCAAGTACGTTGGCAACATGAACTCCAAGTGGCAGCTTGGCTGGAGCAACACGATCAACTGGAAGAACTTCCAGCTCTTCTTCCTCATCAACGGGCGCATCGGCGGCAAGGTCATCTCGCAGACCGAAGGCTACCTGGACAACTTGGGTCTGTCGCAGCGCACAGCCAAAGCCCGTCTCTATGCCGAACAACATGGCATCTACGCCGCCGACGGGCGTCTGGGCATGTACATCCACGGCAAGCCTGGCACCAATGGCGTAGAAGGCGACTACATCGTGGCCATCGAAGACTACTACACCACCATCGGCGGAAGCGCAAGCCCCACTCCGTATATATATAAGGCCACCAATTTCCGCCTGCGCGAACTGTCGCTGAGCTACACATTCCGCAACCTCATCGGAGAAAATAAGAATCTGACACTCTCCTTCGTAGGGCGCAACCTGTTCTTCCTTTACAAGGATGCTCCTGTAGACCCCGACATCTCACTCTCCACCACGAACGGCCTCGGCGGCTTCGAGTACTTCAGTATGCCTTCAGCCCGTTCCTTCGGTTTCTCGGCGAAGCTTAACTTCTAATCCCCATTCCGGCTAACACAATGAAAACTTATAATTTAATCCTCACGACGGCTCTCGTGCTTGGCGGCCTGGGCGCACAATCTTGCCTTGACTACGACTCCGAAACCGCCAACCTCAAGTACGAACAGTTTGTGGTGTCCGAGGACGTGCAAATTCTCTCTGGCACCCCCGACTCCATCAACTATCACAAGGAAATCACGCAGGAAGGGCTCACGGCAGCGGCCAACAACGACGAGCTGACCACGCTTCTGCGCGCCACCATCACTGGGCAGTACTGCCTGCTGGGCGGCAAAGAGGGGCAGACACCTGGTTCGCACGCCTACCAGTATCAGTATATCTGTACGGACGGTTACGCACAGTATGCCGTGGTGCCCCACTACTATTTCGCCTATTCCAACGACCACAATTTCAACTCGACGTACTACATCAACTTGAGTTTTAACCCAGGTCCTCAGGGCGGCTTCTCAGGTATGAAGAACAGCGTGACTCCCGTGCTCAACCATCCGCTCATAGACTCCATCCCCGAGCTGAAAGCCATTAACCTGCTCATCTACGACTACGGCGCATCCATCATGGCCGACACCTATGGCCCGTTCCCCTATCAGGAGTACAAAAACAACCGCACCGAAGCCCCCTTCACCTACAACGATGTGGAGAGTGTCTACATGACCATCATTGCCAACATCGACACCATCGTGGCTTGCCTCAACCACTACGAGACCGAACGCCCCGACTGGTACAAGAACACGGTGCAGCGCCTGCTCAACCGCTACGAAAAACTCACGCTCGACGCCTACAACGGCAACCAGGGGATGAACACGTGGATACGTTTCGCCAATTCCCTCAAGTTGCGCTTGGCAATGCGTGCCAGCAAAGTGGTGCCCCAATTGGCTAAACAGTGGGCCGAAGAAGCCGTGGCTGCGGGCGTGATTGAGAGCTACGACCACCAAATAGGTCTCACCCCGATGAACGAAGGCTTCAACAACCCCATATCGGAAATCACCAAGACGTGGAACGACAGCCGTCTCGGGGCATCTTTCGAGAGTTTGCTGATGAGCCTCGACCATCCCTACACACACTACCTCTTTGCCAAGAACGGGGAAGACCTCAAGAACAACGCCACGGGTGAAGTCACGCCCGCAGGCACCCGCATTGTCGGCCTGCGTGCAGGCGGCCACTTCGGCGAGGACCAGCAGTATGCTGGAAACCAATATGTCGGCGTGAGCCAAGTGCGTTCCATCTACATCGACATGGCACCGCTCTACCTGATGAAATGGGCCGAGGTAGACTTCCTGCGCGCCGAGGGTGCCGTGCGCGGCTGGAACATGGGCGGCTCGGCAGAGTTCTTCTACTACCGCGCCATCGAACATGCCTCGCTGGCCGACCCCGCACTTGTGGCCGAATCCTGGGGTGACGAGACCGACGACCAGTACCTCAAGTGGCACGATGGCTTCACCGAGAGCGACGGCACGGTACACCCGCGCTACACCGACTTGGAAGAGGCACTGCCCTACACATACGTTGACCCCTTCGGCGATACGCCCGACATGCCCAGCGTGACCAAGATTGGTGTGAAGTGGAACGAAGGCGACACGCCCGAAGTGAAACTCGAAAAAATCATCACGCAGAAGTACATCGCGCTCTACCCTAACAGTTACGAAGCGTGGGCAGAGCTGCGCCGCACGGGCTATCCGCGCCTCTTCCCCGTGCTCAACCCGTGGGAGGGCGACGAGAGCCTCGAAGACGGCGACATGATACGCCGCATGACGTTCCCGGGACGCGATGACCCCTCCACCAACAGCGACATCCTCAACACGGGCATCCCTGCTTTGGGCGGCCCCGACGTACAAGCCTTCCGCCTGTGGTGGGACATCCTCGGCGGCAACTTCTAAAATCATCATCACAAGTACAGGGACTATAGCCACACGGAACCGGGCGACTATAGTCCCTATACATTAATCTTTACCACAACAATGAAAAAACTTTTGCTTTCCAGCGCACTGCTGGCGCTCTTCGCAGCCGCCCCCGTGCAGCGAGTCGCAGCGCAAAGCTACGACGCAAGCGCCTCGACCGAGATCTTCGACTTTTCGCCCTTTAGCGACGAAGCGATGCTCAACCTCTTCTACGACGCCTTGCAACAAGGCCGTAACTACCCCACCACCGCCGAGTTCGAAGCCGCAGGTTTCAACATGACCGACGTAGAGTTCGTGCGTAGCCACGTGCGCCGCGCAGCCCTGCTCGACGACCAGGCAGGCCAGCTCCGCAGCAACGTCAAGAACACGCGCCGCGTGTGGATGAACATCCCGATGGGTTCCGCGAAAATCATTGGCGGCTACCCCGGCACCAACCCTGGCGACGACACCTATTCGCTTTGGAACTACACACACCTGTTCGGCTCGTGGAATCACGGCATCTTCCAAGCGCCCGGCGCGTGGATAGACGCCGCCCATCAAAACGGCACCGACATGATGTCGGGCATCAAGTTCTTTGAAAGCTGGACGGCAGGCTCGCAGCCCACAGGTTGGCAGAAAATCATCACCACCAAGGAGACCGACGGCTCGTTCCGCTATGTGAAGCCCCTCATCAACTGCCTGCGCTACTTTGGCAGCGACGGCATCAACTACAACTGGGAGGCCAGCGGCTACGACGAAGAAGACGTAGTGGCTTTCCACAAGGCACTCTACAAAGAGGCCGCCGCACAAGGTTTCGACAGCTTCCACATCGGCCTCTACACCCAGCGCAACTCGCTCGTGGCAAGCTACGCCAACGCCATGTTCGGCAACAGCGAGACGGGCAAGACAACCGACCTCATGCTCAACTACAGCAACGGCGACTTCACCGGCACCTACCAGATGCGCTCTTCCATCACCGCTGCCAACAATGCGATGGGCACCAGCGACGGCCTTTATGCCGGTGTGTGGATCGTGACGATGAACCGCTCTTGGACCAATCTCAGTGGCAACGACATCGGCGCCTGCCTCTGGGGCGAACACGCCAGCAGCCGTTTCTGGAGCTACAACGTGGGCAACGATGCGCAGAACTTCCAGGCCAATTACCAGGCCATGCTCGAGCGCGCCTTCAGCGGCGGCAACCGCAACCCGGCCAACCTCCCCACGATGAGCAACAGCGGCAACGAATACGGCTGGACGAACAACGGCACCACCCCGCCGCTCTCCAAGTTCGGCGGTCTGGCCACATACTTCCCCGAACGCACGGCCATACAAGGCAGCCTACCCTTCCACACCTACTTCAACATCGGCACGGGCGACATCTACAACTACCACGGCAAGCAGACCCACGGCAACTGGTACAACCTCTCCACGCAGGACGTCGTGCCGACCTACCGCTGGCTCGTCTACAACGCTGGCACCACCACCGTCAGCACCGCCATTCAGCCCGAGTACTCCATCGAAGACGCCTGGAACGGCGGCTCCTGCCTCAAACTCGCAGGCACGCCTTCCGCCAGTGGCACCGACATCGTGCTCTTCCGCACCCGCCTCACGGGCACCAGCGGGCAGCCCTTTGCCAAAATAGCCGTCAAGACCGGACAGGAGGGCGAAAACGAAACCGGCCTCTACGTCATCGTCAAGACAGGCGGTGCTTGGAAAGAATATCCCGTGGGCAAGGTCGAAGGCACAGCATGGCAGGAAAAGACCATCGAGCTGAGCGGCCTCTCCAGCAGCGACCAAATTGACTTCATCGGCCTGCGCGTCAAGGGCGACGGCGGCGCGTACAAGATTCTCGTCGGCGAACTGCAAATCAACGACGAAGCCACCACACAGCCCACGCCCATCAAGGACAACCTCACCGCAGAGGTCAAGCGCGAAACCACCAACATGTTCAGCGTGAAGCTCAACTGGGAACTCGATGCCACCGTGCCCGCCAGCGGTCTGCTCTACAACGACGACGCCAACATCCACCACTTCGAGGTGCTCTACAAGAACGGTGAGAGCGGGCGCATCAGCGTGGTGAGCCACGTACAAGGCTGGTCGGCCTTCGTTGGCAACAAGGTGCTGGCCGAGGACGAAGACCCGTGGTTCGGCGTACGCGCCGTGTCCACCGACCTCAAGACCTACGGCGAACCCGTTTGGCGACACGTCGTGCGCAGCACCAATGTGCCCGCTGGCACCGCCGAGGGCGACCTGCTCTATCCCGGCGAAAGCGTCATCAACGTCGCCGCCGCAGGCTTCCAAACCGCCGTGCAGTACCGCTACCTCACCAGCGTAACCACCACCGGCGCCACAACCCAGGATCTGAACTACGTCGGCACGCGCGACATGGACTACCCCGAACCTCAGGACAACGACAACTACATCGATGCCCACCAGACAGCAGTGCTCAAGGTAAAGCAGGGCGACGTCATCCAGTTCAACTACGTGATGAACACCAACAGCGACGGTTTGCAGTGGTGTGTCATGAAAGCCTACGCCGACTGGAACATGAACGGCTACTTCGAGGGCGGCACCGACGAGTTGCTTGTAGAACAAGGCACCGCCAACACCAACAACAGCATCGAAAACACGCCCGAAAGGAGCACCTCGCCCCTCCACGGCAACGGCTACAGCAGCAGCCCGCTCGTGCCCTTCAGCTTCAAGGTGCCCGACGACGCCGTTTGCGGAAAAGGCCGCATCCGCATCGTCTTCACCGACGCTTGGGAACCCCACCCCGGCCCCATCGGACTCACCGCCAAGGGCTACACGCTCGACCTCGGCATAGAGATTACGGGCGACAACCCGCAGCGCGTGGCAGTCGTGACCCGCGACCAGGGCGTGGCCGACGAACCCGAAGGATTGGGCGAACTCACAGCCATTCGCACCGTAGAGAGCGGCGCAGCCTCGTCCGCCACGTTCAACGGCACTGCCATCACGCTCACAAGCGTTGAGCAGGTATGGCTCTACACTGCCGACGGACGCCTTGTGAAATATGCCGCAGGCAACCCCACTTCGCTCGCCACGCGCGGCCTCGCCCCCGGCGTCTACATCGTCAAGATGCAGGCCGACGGCGTAATCCGCTCGCAAAAGGTCGTGATTAAGTAAATCCGGCAGCCCCCTTTATCTGGGTTCCACCCCCACCGGCCCGCCCGCTCCCACCACAGGAGCGGGCGGGTTCTTTTCGCCTCCATACCGCAGCACACCCGCGCCATCCTTGCACAAGAGCTTACCGTCATACAGAATCAGCGGCGCAACATTTTTATACCCGAGAGGGATCACCAAAGGCTTCAGAATAGATTTTCTGGACACTTACACAATAATCACATCCCCATCCCCGTTTTGATTATAAAGGACAAGGTGCACCGCACTGCCTTGTCCACAAAAGCGCAAGAGCGACTATAGAGATTTTTTTTACAAAGGGGCGTATGCCCATGCCCCGCCATTTCACAACCCCCAACCACAACCATTATGGCACAGACAGCGAGAGAAAGAAAACGAAAAGCCCGCATGACACGCCTCACGGCAATCCTTCTGCTCTTCTGCGGCGCTACGGCAGCGCACGCACAGAGCAAGTTCCACCTGGACCTTGACTACCGTTACAGTTTTGGTCTCTCGGAGAGTTACGACGGCCACACGCTCGGCCGTGACAAGTACAAGATGGGCGGACACGCCCTCCACCTCGCCGCTCGCTACGACATCACGCCCCTTTGGTCTGCCGGAATCGGCGCTGGGCTTGACCGTTACACCGAGCCCGACTATAACACGCTCCCCGTCTTCGCTACGGTGCGCTACAAGTTCCTCAGCAGTGTCCCGAACGCCTATGCCTTCGCCGATGCGGGCTACGCCATCAAGGCAGGGGACTACACGCAAGGCTTTACGGGCAGTCTGGGCGTCGGCTATACGCACCTGTTCACCCGAAGGTTCGGCCTGAACTTCCAGTTGGCCTATAATTTGAAACAATTCACCGGCCTGCCGTATTACACCATTGACACAGCCTCTGGCTATGCCTCTTACAGCGAAGTGAGCAGCACCCGCCACTCCATCGCACTGGGCATAGGTATCACTTTCTGAGGATTTAGAAATTAGGAGTCAGGGATTAGGATGCGCGGAAGGCGGACAAAGAGTCATGCCGGATGGCAAATCCTAATCCCTAACTCCTAATTCCCTTTTCCCGCCAAGAGGAAGAAGGAAAATCCAAACCACGAAAAAAACTTTTATTTTGCAAAATAAACATTGCAGAATGCTTTGCGGAATAAAAACCTTGGCTTACTTTTGCATCCGTAAATCAGTCCTGCGGGGAGCGCCCCGAGGACGTGTCTGTTTCAACTCTTTGCGGGGTCATCGTTTCCCATTTTTTTGCCCCGCTTTGTCTTTTCATCTTACACTAATACCATTGAAAAACGCCCGGCCGGATGTGAATCCCGCCGGGTGCTCTTTTTTGTGACAAGCCGTATGGGCGGTGCGAAAGGCCGCAAGGCAAAGCACCCACATCGTGACGCTGCAAACCTCGCCCAGGAAGCACTCCCTGTTATTTCATCCCACACAAAAAAGTACGGAAGCGCTGGGAAAACCGGCAAAAGTCGCAAGCAAAACCAAGCGTGCCCACGCAAATCGTACTTACCGTGGGTTAATTCTCCAAACTAAGGCTTAATTTGTATAAACTAAGGCTTAGTTTGTACAAATCAAGGCTTAATTTCGCCAAACTTAGGCTTAATTTGCAGAATTAGCCCCTTTCGGTCATAAAAGCTCTTGGCGATGTTATATTTTATATATGCGGCAAACGGCCTGAAAGGCCACAAGCGGCCAGCCCGGGGCAAAGCCCTGGGTAATGGACGGCGCTATCCCCTCGCCCTGTAAGGGCAAAAGCATTATGATTTGAGCGCTTTTGCCCTTACAGGGCGTATTTTGTGTGTACCGCTCTCCCAGGGCGTTGCCCTGGGCTTATTGCTTGTTGGCCTTTCAGGCCATCTTTGGAAAAAGCCTCATGACTAATTTGCAGAATTAGCCCACGGCGGGGGATTTTGCGGGGGCTTCCCTGCGGATTTCTGGCCACAAAAAATGCGGCGAACACCTCTTTACACGGTGTTCGCCGCAATCGGGATTTTCTTAGTTGCGTCGCAAACGCTGTTTGCTGCCGTAGCGGGCGAGGCTGCTATGTTTCTGGAATAAGGAAAGTACTACGGCAGTGCGACGTTTACCAATCTGCCTGCCCCTCGTCCCAGAGTTCCTGACGACGCACCCAGCCGCTGGTCACTTCTTTGTCGGAGTCGCGGGTTATGGTGAGGTCGCTCGGTGTGCAGAGCGGGTGTTCAGCACGGGCGGAAGCGGTCTCGAAAAGTGGTTTAATATACTTTTTCATATTGCGTTGGCTTTACGTTTTTACTTGATGACAACCTTCTTGCCGCCTACGATGTATACACCGTGGTGCGGGCGGGCTACACGTCGGCCTTGTAGGTCGAAAGCCGTGCCTGCGGGCGTTTGGCCGGTTTCGGTCAGGCCACGGATGCCCGTCAGCTCGCCGGGGAAGAGGAGGGAACGCACGGCGACTGTGCCGTCAAGGTAGGCGCGGTTGGCTGCAAGCGTGCTGCCGCTGGCCAAGGGGTAGAAGCCCGGTTTGCCGTCCACTGCGTTGAGCACCAGGGCGTTAGCGGGCTGTGCAGAAACGTAGGAACCGACAAGGTCATTGGCCTCGGTCGTGGCGGTAAGGCCAGCAGTGATGGCGGCCTCGGCTGTGGCGGCCTGCGTTTCGCTGACCACGAGCACGGGAGTGCCTGCGGGCACGTCCTGACCGATGCTGACGAGTTCGGCCTTGTCGCCGTCGCCGCTGACTTGTACCACATAGGCTTCGGCATCACCACCCAGCGTCACGTCGAAGGGCAAGTAGGTCGTGGCGTAGGAGTTGTCGCCAGCGGCGTTGAGCGTGAGTGTGAGCGTCTCTGCGGGCTCTACGTACCAGTGGGAGGCTGTGGCGGCCTGCGTCCAGCGTATCACGCCTGCGGGAACACCGTTTTCGCTCTTCCAAGTGGCTTCGTGGAAGAAGCCCTGGCTGTCGAGGTCGCTCGAAATGGCGGCTTGGCCGGGAGCCACGCCGATGAAGGTGAACTTGGCGCCCTCTTCGTTCGTTGCGGGGAAAGGACGGTTGTTCGTAGTTTGGTTCTGCACGTTCAGCCCTTGCACGGAGATGGTGTAAGTGCCGTCGTCCTGTTTCGTGAGTAGGAGGATGGTGCCCACGTCGGCATCTTTCTCGTCGGCGGGAACGGTGATGAGACCAGTGAAGGTGCCTGTGGGCGGCGTGGTGGTGCCATAAGCCACATAGGTGGTGCCTGCACGCGCGCCTACGGAGCGCAGGCGATAGTAGCCAGTCTCTATCTTCACGGTGTTGTTGCTGAGAATGTCGAGCAGTGTGTTGTAATCGGCCAGCGTACAGAAGCCGGAACTTTCCACAGCGGACATGATGGCGTCCATCTGGGCTGCGCCAGCCTCGGAGAGGTAGAACGGGTTGTTCGACGGAGCATCATAGAAAGGTTTGATGTTGGCCTGCACTTCGTTGTAGAAGTTCTCGGCATCGCGCACGGTGAAGACGGAGTTTTCGCCCTTGCCGCCGGTCCAATAGGCGAGGTAGGCCGCCGAGTTGGAACGGCGGTTGAGGCAGTAGCCCTGGCTGTTGGCCAGGTAGAAACCCGTGTCGGAAACGCGCTGCACCTGCCATATTTCCTCGTCCTGTGTGCCCGGGGTCTGCATCGACGTGTGCTGGTTACGTCCTGCGTCGGAACTGGGGTCGGCCGTGGCCGAACCCAGCACGACGCCAGCGCCGGCGGCTTTGTTGTAGATGTAGAAGCCGTCGTAGGGGTTGCCCACAAATGCCCACTTGGCTTCGTCGCTCTCGGACGCAGTGGCGGGATCCTGCACGTTGTCGGCACCGTCGGCCACATAGATGGGGTAGTTCGTGCCACTGATGGTGAGATAGTAATAATGAGCGGCGGCCACGTCAGACGCAATCTCGAACGGGCCGTTCCAGGTGGCGGTGACGTTTACCTCGGAAGTGGTTTCGTCGATGGTGGCCACGTCGGTGGCAAGCGTCACGTAGTCGGCATTCATCTCCGTGGGGATGTTGGCCTCGGCCGAGGAACCCACGAGCGCTTCGACGGAGCTGGTGCTCATCTTCATGCCGTCGTAGTAAAGGTTGTAGACCACGTTCTTGGTTTCGCCGTCGCCCTTCACGTAGACTTGATAGGAGGTGAAGATGACGCGCATATCGCTGGAAGAGGCCATGTCAAAGCTGGTCTCTTGCGTGGACAGCCCTTCAGCGCCCACTGTGGCCGACGTGGTGGTGAACGTCACGGCTTCGCCACCTTCGGGCGTGATGGTGGCACTGCTGGTCTGGGCATAGCCCACAAACTTCCAGCCCGTGATGGTGTAGCCGTCCTCTACAGAAATCGTCCAGTGTACGGTTCCGCCTGGGGTTGAGCTGATGGCGTTGCGCTCTGAGGCGAATTTGTGGCCAGCTGTCGTGCTGATGGTCACGACGGGATAGCCCGCGATGGTGGACACGTACTTGCAAGCCCATTGGCTTGAGGTGGCTTCGTCACCGTTGTTGCGGTAGAATTTGCCTGTCGAGGCACCCACGTTGATGGTGTACGTCTGCGCCACAGCAAAGGCCGCAGTCAGCAGGAACGCAAACAAAAGTGTAATTTTTTTCATAGGGTATGTGTTTAGGTTGTTGTAGTTTCGTTTTTGTCTGTCGGCTTTTCAGCAAAAAGCGGGTGAGACCACGATACGCACGAAACCTCCTGCAAGCGCAACGCTTGTCCGTTCCTCAATGGGGCTTAACGCCCCTCAACGACCGCCGAAAGCGGATGCAGGGCATAGGCAATTCGTGTCAAAATGTTTCCTTTCTGGCCAAAAACAGCGCAGAGCAAGTATTGTTGGCCACAAAATTAGGCAAAACGTGACTTTATGCCAAACAAAAAGATAGTTTTTGCAAGGATGAGTTGCCAAAACCGCATTTTCTTTTTATTTTCGCCGCGTTAAAACAAGTTATTCATCCCCTAAAAAACAACCAACCTATGGGAAAGAGAATTCTACTCCTTTTCGCAGCCATCGCCATTGCGACGGGTGCGGAGGCGCAGTACCTCAAGGAGCACTACATCTCCTGGGGGCCGGGCAGCGAAGGCTTCGGCACCGCGCTCCAGAACTGGACACCCGGCGCAGAGGTTACGCCCGACGACAACTTCTTCATCTCGCGCGTGAAACCCAAAGCCCGTTTCCGCAACGCGGCCACACAGGTGAAGGACACGCTACAGAGCATCTACGACAAGAAGCTCATCTGCTGGCTTCCCATCAACAGCATCAACGAGACGGGCTGGAACCGCAACGCGCTGCCCGACGGTCTGTTTGATTCCGAAGTCTTCTCGATGTGGAGCTACGTGACACACTGGGGCAACTGGACGGCTTCGCTCGGACGTGTGCCCGGCGCGCTGCTCGACGTGGCCCACAAGAACGGTGTGGCCGTTAGTGGCTTGGCATCCGTGCCCAACGCCGCCCTGAGCGACGGCTGGGCCACCAGTTTCCGCAATATGGTGAATGCCGGTGCCGACAAGGCCGCGCAATACCTGTCCTATTACGGCATTGACGGTTTGGGCTACAACTCCGAGTGGTCGGAAAGCAGCTATGCCGCTTCGCAGGAACTGATGCCCTTCCACAAACAGCTTGTGGCCAAGATGCGCGAAACCAATCCGCTCTTTGAGAACATCTGGTACACGGGTACGAACGACGTTGGTTCCATCAACTTCGCCGGACAGCTTGGCACGTGGAACCAAGAGACTTTCGGCGATGCCGACAATATTCGCACGTCGCTCTTCCTCAACTACAACTGGAACGTCAGTTCGCGCATCACGCAGTCGCAGCGCATCGCCGCCAACCTGGGCCGCGACCCGCTTGACCTCTATGCAGGCTTCAACATGCAGGGCGCCAACCCCACGTCGTGGAACATGCTGAGCCGGGCACGCTACAGCATCGGACTTTGGGGCGCTCACAGTGCAAACATGTTCTTCGAGAGCCGTCACGAAAAGGGTTCCGACCCGGCTGTGAAGCAGGCCACCTACCTGCTGCGCACCGAGCGCTGGTTTACAGGCGGCACGCGCAACCCGCTGAACAGCCCCGACCTCATCGACAGCGACAACTACAACGCCGACAACTTCAGCTTCCACGGCATGTCCAAACTGATGTCGGCGCGCAGCTCGCTGTGCTGGAACCTGAGCGAGGAACCTTTCATCACCTACTTCAACCTCGGCAACGGCCAGTACTTCAACTGGCAGGGCGAGCGCCAGCACAACAGCCAGTGGTATAACCTGGGTGTGCAGGACTACCTGCCCACGTGGCGCTACTGGTTCTCCACGAGCATCCTGGGCCACCAGCCCACGCGAGTGGCTACCAACGGACTGGACGCCGAGTTCACATGGGACGAAGCTTATGTAGGCGGCAGCGCGCTCCGCATCTACGGTACGACGACGACCGAGTACCTCCACCTGTTCAAAACGCAGTTCGCCCTCCAGGAAGGCGACCTCATCACCGTGCGCTACAAGCACAAGAGCGGCAGCGCGCGCCAGGTGAACCTGCTGCTCACGGCCGAGGGCAACGAGACCAAGGCTATAAACCTGAGCGACTTCGCGCTGATTACCAGCAGCGACGTGGCCGACGAGGAGGACTGGGTGACGAAGCAGTTTACCGTGACGGGCGACCTGGCCGGAAAGACCCTCGCCCTCGTGGCCTTGCAGTTCCGCACGGCCAAAGACCTTGACCTGTATCTCGGCGAGTTCTCCATCGTGCGCGGCGAGAGCCCCGTGCCTGCCAAGCCCGTGATATCCAAGGCCGAGGTGCTGGCATCGCACTACCAAGGCGTGGACGGCAAGCTCATCTGGAACATGCCCAACACCAAGGCCGCAGGCGAACCTTGCTACAACCTCGACGTGAACACCTCGATGTTCAAGCTCTACGCGCAGCAGGAAGGCCAGGAACCCGTGTTCATGGGGCTGACCACCAGCTGGGCGGGCATGGTGTTCTGCGCACCCATCAACTTCAGCGCAGGTACGGCCAACAAGGTGCGCTTCGGCGTAGCCGCCCTCTCGCTCGACCACAAGTCGCAGTCCGAAACGGCTTGGAGCGACTACATGGAGACTGGCACGTATGCCTATAACGACAACATCCAGACCGACAAGTACGTCATCACGCCCGACGAGCCGTTCGTGATGTCCTATGTAGACCCCAATCACGAGAGCGGTCAGTGGAAGCTCACGCACGAGAGCGGCACTGTGGCCTTTGAGGGCGAGGGAAGCAGCGTCACCGTTCCCGGACTGACCCAACTGGGACGCTACACACTGGTGCTCACGGGCAAGACCCACACCGACGACACCACCGCCGACGCTACACGCACGTTCGAGGACTACATCACCGTGACCGACGCCAAGTTCGGACGCCTGCCCGAAATCACCAGCCTCACCGCCAACGGCCAAGAGGCCGACATCACCGTGGAACCGGGCGAAGGCGTGCTGATGGCCTACACCGGGCGCAACTCCGACGGTGGTACGTCGCAGGCCGTAGATCTGAAGGAAAAGAACTTCGGCTTCAACGTGAAGGACGCAGGGCTCACGGGCAACACGTCGTTCTCGCTCGCCTTCTGGCTCAAGATAAACCAAGCCAACGGCTCCACGCAATTCTTCTCCGTGGCCAACAAGGCCGGAAGCTGGCCGCTCACCGACTGGGGCTGGAACTGGAGCACGATGGGCACGGACGGCTCGCTCAACTTCACCTACCGCAACTCGCAAACCGCCGAGCGCCCCGCCACGTCGTCCTACTCCTACCCCGCAGGCACGATGCCCATCGGCCTGTGGACGCACGTGGCCATCGTCTTCGACCGACAGACCGACGGCACAGCGCGCCACAAACTCTACATCAACGGCAAGTTCATTGAACCCAACGTGTCCGTGAACGCCTACAGCGGCGGCACGGCTACATCGGGCATGGCCGACACTTACTACAGCCTGCTCGGGATGGAAGACGCACACTACATCTCCATCGGCGGCCCTGCCAGCGGACGTGGCGGCATTGACGGTGTTATCGACAACGTGGTGCTCTACAAGCGCGCCATCACCGACGCCGAGGTAGCCAGAACCATGGAGCCGCTCGACCCCGCCGCCCTTCCCAGCGGACTTAACTGCCTGTGGAACCTTGAGGAAAAGGCTGCCAGCGACTATTCGTTCGCCGCCGTGGGCAGCACGCCCGATTTGAAGTGCGGAAGCTACGAACTCATCAAGCTCGAAGGCGAAGGACGCGCACAGCCTCACTTCGTAGAACCCACCTACACCGCAGGCTGCCCACAGGCCGAGGACGCTGGCTATCCCGTCTTGACGGAATACAGCTGGAAGGCCGTGAAGGGCACCATCACCAACGCCACGGGTAATGGCGAAGCCGGTTCGGCCACCGTCACCTACCAGCAGGAAGGCGTGCGCAACGTGACGCTCACGCTCAGCAACCCCCTCGGTAGCGACAGCCGCACGTTCAGCACCATCACGGTGGGCGACCTCACGGGTATAGCCGAGGTTAGCGCCGACAAGTTGCGCGCCTACACCGTGGGTGAAGTCGTTTACATCGACTTCCAGCAGCCCGGCAACTACAACGCAGCCGTCTACAACGTGGCAGGCCAGCTCGTATGCTCCAAGTCGGCCTCTATCAAGGGTACCGACCGTATGCGTATAGCCCTGCCGCAACCTGGCATCTACGTAGTCCGCGTCTACCGCGACGGCAAGCCCGCCGCCAGCGTGAAGCTGCTGCGCAACTAAACGCACAGTCGCGCTGTTCACCGCGCTATACCGTATTATATATAGACAACAGTCCCCCGCTCACGTGATGTGGGCGGGGGATTGTTGTTGCAGGTGTACAGAAACGGTTATTTCCCCCGAAGCAACGCCTATATGGCTATTTCTTCGTAACTTGCGCCGCAGTTATGGCACGACGGCTTGGAATATGTCTTCTTTTGCTCCCGCTCCTGCTGGGCGGGACGGCGGCGATGGCGCAGACCGACAGCCTGCGCGCCGTGCGCCACACCCACCTTTTCGGTGTCGGCAGCGTGAACCTGCTCGACACCTACCTCTCGCCGCTGGAATACACAGGCTGGCAACTTTCCACGCTCCACACCTCGGCACGCGCCCTGCGCCCCGGCAGCCTTTGGACACTCGCCGCGCGCTATGGCGGCGACGTGGCCTACGCACACTCGCCCACCGACAACGGCAAGGACTGGGACGCCAACTTCGCGGCGGCGGTGCAGTTGCGTCGGCGATGGCAGCCCACCCCGGCACTGACCCTCGAAGGCGGCGGCGCGGCAGGGCTGGACCTGGGCGGGACGTACAGCATCCGAAACGGCAACAACCCCGCGCAAGGGCGGCTGGGCGCATGGCTCGGCTTGTCGGGCGAAGCGGCCTATAGGTTCCGCCTTTGGAAACGCACCTGGACGGCGCGCGCCACGCTCGACGTGCCACTGGCCGGGGCGAAGTTCTCACCGCAGTACGGGCAATCGTACTACGAAATCTTCGAACTGGGACACCGTGACCACAACGTCTGCGCCACCTGGCTCGGCAACGCCCCCTCGGCGCACCTCACGGCCCTGCTCGAAGTGCCCACAGGCCGCACCGCGCTCGTCGTGGGCTACGAGGCCGACGTGCGCCAGAGCCACGTGAACGGCCTCAAATACCACACCTGGGGCCACCGCTTCATCATCGGATGGACAAGACGTGTTCATATTCTTAAGTAAAAGGTAAAAGGTAAAAAGTGTAGTCACCGTCCGCGCCGCTTTCGTCCAGTCTTTCGTCCATTGCGCGGCCTTCCAGGCCGCCCTAACTATAAACTAAACAATGCGCCTCCTCTCCATAATATTCGCTCTCCTCGCCCTCGCCGCCTGCATCACCGAGGATGTGCCCGACAACACGCGGCGCGGCAACTTCGACGCCCTGTGGCGCACGCTCGACGAGCACTACTGCTTCTTCCCCCTCAAGGCCGACGAGTACGGCCTCGACTGGGACGAGGTGTACAGCCGCTACGCACCGGCCATCAGCGAGGGGATGACCAACGAGCAACTCTTCGAGGTGTGCGGCAAGATGCTCGCCGAACTGCGCGACGGCCACGTGAACCTCTACGCCGCACACAACGTGGCGCGCTACGGAGCGTGGTTCGACGACTTCCCCACCAACTTCTCCGACTCCCTGCTGCGCATCTACCTGGGCCGCACGGAGGACTACCGCCTTGCCGCCACACTGCGCTACCGCGTGCTGGACGGCAACATCGGCTACGTCCGCTGCCCCACGTTCGAGAGTGCCATCGGCTCAGGCAATATCGGCGAGGTGATGCGCTACCTCGCCGCCTGCGACGGCCTCATCGTCGACGTGCGCAGCAACAGCGGCGGTCTGCTCACCGCCGCGCAGGACCTCGCTGGCATCTTCGTCAACGAACCCACCACCGGCGCCTACATCAGCCACAAGACCGGGCGCGGCCACGAAGCCCTCTCCGCCCCGCAGCCCATCACCATAGAGCCGTTCGCCGGGCTGCGCTGGCAGAAACCCGCCGTCATCCTCACCAACCGCCGCACCTACAGCGCGGCCAACTCGTTCGTGATGTTCTGCAAGGGGCTGCCGCAAGTCACCATCCTCGGCGACCGCACGGGCGGTGGCGCCGGCCTGCCCTTCAGCAGCGAACTGCCCAACGGCTGGAGCGTCCGCTTCTCGGCCAGCCCCATGTACGACCGCGCTATGCACCTCACCGAGGCCGGCATCGACCCCGACATCCGTTGCGACATCACCTCCGACGACTACCGCTCCGGCCGCGACACCATGCTCGAACGCGCCCGCCAACTCCTCCGCGCAGCGGCCTCTGGGCAATAAAACCTCTAACCTAAACCATCTTTACAATGCAATTGCGACATACATTTTCTTTTCCCTCCGTTTCCTTTCTCACGTCCTTGATGGTGCTTTGGGCGTGTGCGGCGGGTGGGGCGGCGCAGACGCGGTACGAGCTTGTGGCGGACGCGGAGGGGATTGAGGCTGGGACGACCTATCTCATTGTGGGCTACACGGGCGGCAACTACTATGCGCTCGGCGGGCAGAGCGGGAGCTACCGCAAGGGGGTGAAAGTGACGGTACAGACTGACGATGCGGGTAGCGTGGGTGAAACGGGAGGCAATGGTGGCGGTGCAGAGGTGGCCTATATCACTATTGAAAACGAGGCCGTGACGCCGGTCAGACTGGTGGCAAACGGCACATACTACAATCTACAGACGACGGACGGCACGTTCCTTTGCGGCGAGGACGGCAACAGCGCGCTTCGTGAATCCGCGTCGGCAAGTGGCAACACCGTGCTATGGGAGGTGCTGGGCGTCACCTCCGCTGGCAGCACACGCCTGCGCAACCGCAGCGGCTATTACCTGCGGTTCTACGCAAGCGGCGCCACGTTCCGCGCCCCCTCCTCGGAGACGAGCAATGTGGTGAGACTGTTCAAGGCAACCACCCCCACCGCATTGAGTGTCCCCACGACCGAGGTCACTACGGGGTGCGTTGTCTACGACCTGCAAGGCCGCCGTATCGGCAATCCTGCCAAGGGCGGCCTTTATATTATAGGCGGGAAAAAGACGTTGATAAAATAAGGAGACATAGGCACCGACACGCTTAGCAGTATCGGCGGCGTGAAGGATGGTGGTTTCTGTGAGCGCAGCACGCCGACGGAAATAAAGGTGACGGAGAGGGCGTGGCAACGACACCGTATTATATATATAAGCGCGCTATCAGCATACAAGCGTTTTTCCACGTCCGTCACACTTCATTATGGATTATTTGCCTAACTTTGCGTACCTTAACGCAAATACCTGAAAAACTATGAACGCTGACAACGAGAGAAACAGAAAGGCCGCCCTGCGCAGGCACATACGGCGGCTGGGCGTGCAGGTGGCGCTCTTCGCGCTGCTCGTGGCCGTGGCCGTGGCACTCTATGCGCTGACCCGTTCCTGAAAAAAAGCACCGCCCGCCTTATGAAACGCTCACTCCTACCCCTGCTGGCCGCCCTCCTCACGCTGGCCGCCCCCCTGCAGCAAGCCACGGCGCAGAAAGAGCCGGTGGACTGCGTGAACCCCTATATCGGCACGAGCAATTTCGGCACGTGCAACCCCGGCGCCGTTGTGCCACACGGCCTGATGAGCGCCACGCCCTTCAACGTGATGGGCAGCGACCTCAACCAGTGGGACAAGGACAAACGCTGGTGGAGCACGCCCTACACCGCCGGCAACGTCTACCTCACGGGCTTCTCGCACGTGAACCTGAGCGGTGTGGGCTGCCCCGACCTGGGCAGCCTGCTGCTGATGGCCACAGCGGGCGACCTGTGCGTGGACTACCACGGCTACGGCACGGAGACGCGGCAGGACACCGCCACTCCGGGCTACTACGCCACGACGCTGGCACGCTACGGCATCCGCGCCGAACTCACCGCCACGCAGCGCACCTCGCGCGCCCGCTTCACCTTCCCCGCTGGGCAGGGAAACATCCTGCTGAACCTCGGCGAGGGTCTCACCAACGAGAGCGGGGCCACCGTGCGCCGCGTCAGCGACACCGAAATCGAGGGATGCAAACTGTTCGGCAACTTCTGCTACATCAAGCCCGACGGCGTCTACCCTGTCTACTTCGTCTTGCGCGTCAGCCGTAAGCCCGCCGACGCGGGCTACTGGAAGATGCAACGCCCCATGGAGGCCGAGGCCGCCTGGGACAGCACCCCCGGCACCTACAAGCTCTACCGCCGCTACGCCAAAGAACTCTCGGGCGACGACGTGGGTTTCTTCTTCTCCTACGGCCTCGACGAGGGCGAGCAGGTGGAGGTGAGCATGGGTGTCTCGCTGGTCAGCACCGACGGGGCGCGCGCCAACCTCGACGCCGAGCAGGGCGGCAAGTCTTTTGACCAACTGCACGCCGAGGCCCGCGCCGCTTGGCAGCGCGACCTCGGGCGCATCGAGGTCGAGGGCGGCACCGACGAGCAGCGCACCGTCTTCTACACCGCCCTCTACCACCTGCTCATCCATCCCAGCGTGATGCAGGACGTGGACGGACGCTATCCCGCCATGGAAAGCCCCGAGATACGCCGCGTGCCGGGGGGGCGCAACATGTACACCATCTTTTCCCTCTGGGACACCTACCGCAACACGCACCCCCTGCTCGGCCTGCTCTTCCCCGACCGCCAGCTTGACATGGTGCGCGCCCTCATCGACAAGAGCGAGACGTGGGGCTGGATGCCCAAGTGGGAACTCTGCGGGCGCGAAACCGGCACGATGGACGGCGACCCCGCCACCATTATGATTGCCGACACCTACCTGCGCGGCCTGCGCGACTTCGACGTGGAGCGCGCCTACCAGGTGTGCCGCAAGTCGGCCTTCACCGACGGCGCGCGCAACTTCCTGCGCCCCGACAACGACCTGTACCGCCGCCTGGGCTACCTGCCCGTGGAGGGCGAGGCCAGTTTCGCCGTCAGCACCGCGCTGGAATACTATGTGGCCGACTACGCTCTGGCCCGCCTGGCCGAGGAACTGGGCCACGACGCCGACGCCGAGGTGCTGTTCGAGCAGGCCGAGGGCTGGCGCAACTACTACGACCCCGAAACCCGTATGATACGCCCCCGCACGCCCGACGGCACGTTCCTCACCCCGTTCAACCCCCTGGCCGGACAGAACTTCGAGGCCAACCCCGGCTTCCACGAGGGCTGCGCCTGGAACTACACCTTCTGCGTGCCTTTCAACCTCGACGGCCTGGCCGAGGCTATGGGCGGACAGAAGCAGTTCGTGGAGCGGTTGCAGCACTGCTTCGACGCGGGGCTGTACGACCCTGCCAACGAGCCCGACATCGCCTACCCCTATTTCTTCTCTCGCTTCGCTGGCGAGGAGTGGCGCACGCAGCAACTCACCCCGCGCCTTGTGGCCGAGCACTTCCGCAACGCCCCGAACGGTCTGCCCGGCAACGAGGACACCGGCACGATGTCCGCCTGGGCCGTCTACACGATGATGGGCTTCTATCCCGACTGCCCCGCCGACCCGTACTACACGCTCACCACGCCCGTCTTCGACCGCGTCACCATCCACCTCGACACGGCCTACTACCCCACCCCCAGCCTCGTCATCGAGAAGCAGGGCGTCGGCCCCTACATCCGCCGCGCCCGCCTCAGCGGCAAAGCCCTCCCCGGATTCCGCGTCACCCACGACGCCCTCCTCCGTGCCGGCACGCTGACATTACAGATGAAAGCGAAGCACTAAACACCGACTTCACACAAAAGTCCATGCCTGCCTTCCGTTTCTTGCAGAAAATGTGCAACTTTGCAGCCGGAAACGGAAAGAACCAATGGCAAGCTTTCATTCAGTAGCCCCTATATTGTACGGCAAGAATGTCGTACGCATTCTTGCTGCGTCCCTGCGACGTGGCCACTGCGCCATCGGCGCGGGGTGCTTGCGGGCCGTTTCCAAGCCCGCCCTTAACCTTCTCGCGGGCTTGATTTCCGAATCCCCCCCCATTTTGTAAACCCAACATTACAAAACGCCGCCTTTCTGCGCGCGGCGTGCATTTTTTTGCGACCTGTCCGCAGCCCCCAACACGGGGTGCTGCGGACAGGTCGCAAGCGTTTGCGGGCAGCTAACTGACACATAGAAAAAGACAACGTCTTAAATTTTCATCAAAATATTCACACTATGGTTACAATCCAACAAAAGAAAGTGGCAGTCTCAACGACGAGCCTGACCACCGTGCAAGGGAGCATCACCCTGTTCCCGCTCCGAACCAACCAGAAGTTCAAACGCATCAAGCATATTGCCGCCGTGTTCGGTGCGCAAATGCCGCCGCGCAGAGGTTCCTGCTTCGTTGGTCATCTTTCCCGCCAACTGGGCAGGGAAGTCTCTCTCTGGTGTCCCAGCATCGACCCCAACGGAATGTGGGGCAACAAATGGGGCAGCACCACCGACACAATCATTGAGAGCAAAGACCCTAAAGAAACGCGCGATGCCTTTGTCAATCGCGTCACGAAGAAGGATGTGAAGCACTACAACCCAGACGGCCTCCGACTGACTTTCGTCAAGATAAACGGGATGTACTCCTTTACAGGCATCTACCGAGTGAGCAAGGTTGACTATGACAACTGTTGCGTCACGATGCAGCGTATCGCCAATCCCGCTGCACTGCAAGTGGTCAGCGTCACGCAGAAGACCGTCACCATAACGGTTACGGAAGAGGAGTTCACGCAAATCAGTTTCTAACACTCAAAACACAACAAAACCATGAACAAGATTAAACAACTCATCCTCCTCGCCCTCTGCGTCGTCTGCTCGACGGGGGCGAGTGCGAACGGAGTGGAGCTAAGCGGGATTTGCTTCCTGTTTGACCGTGACACCTACACGGCTGAAGTGACTTACAAAGATGTTAAGTGTTCGGGGAATATCTCCATTCCAAGTATGGTGGTGTATGATGGGCTGATTTATACTGTGACGGGCATAGGAGATATTGCGTTCTCCGGCTGTACGGGACTGTCGAGCGTCACCATCCCCAACTCCGTGACGACTATCGGAGGCGGTGCGTTCTCCGGCTGTACGGGACTGACAAGTGTCACCATCCCCAATTCCGCGACCAAGATTGGCGAGTATGCGTTCTATGGCTGCACGAGTCTGACGAAGATTACTGTAGCAAGCGGCAATACTGTGTACGACAGCCGGGACAACTGCAATGCCATTGTTGAGACTGCCACCAACACGCTTATTACGGGCTGCAAGAACACCGTCATTCCCAACTCCGTGACAGACATCGACAGCTATGCGTTTCAGAACTGTACGGGGCTGACGAGCATTGAAATCCCCAACTCCGTAACAGCCATCAATGACGAAACATTCTCGGGCTGCACGGGACTGAAGAGCGTCACTATTTCGGAATCCGTTACCAGCATCGGAATCCGTGCGTTCTACGACTGCACGAGCCTAATGAGCGTCACAATCCCCAACTCTGTGACCAGCATCGAAGACGCAACGTTCGCTGGTTGCAAGAGCTTGACAAGCATTGAAATCCCCAACTCCGTGACGAGCATCGGAGACAATGTCTTCTCTGGCTTCACGGGGCTGACAAGTGTTACCATCCCCAACTCCGTAACCAAAATAGGACATAGTGCTTTCTACAACTGCACGGGATTGACGAGCATCGATATCCCCAACTCTGTAACCAGCAGTATAGGATACTGTATGTTCTATGGCTGCAAGGGGTTGACAAGCATCGAAATTCCCAACTCAGTAACAACAATCGAAAGTAGTGCTTTCGAAAACTGCACGGGGCTGACGAGCGTCATCATCCCCAACTCCGTGACGATGATTGGGAAAAAAGCGTTCTACAACTGCACAGAGTTAACGAGCATTGAGTTTTCCAACTCCATAACGAGCATCGGAGAATATGCGTTCTACAACTGCTTTGCTCTGACGAGCATCATCATCCCTGCTTCCGTGACAAGCATCGGAGGTAGTGCTTTCTTTAACTGCACGGGGCTGACGAGTGTCACTATCCCCAACTCCGTAACGAGCATCGGAGACTATGCGTTCTCTTCTTGCAAGGGGCTGACGGGTATTGAAATCCCCAACTCCGTAACGAGCATCGATGAATCAGCGTTCTCTTCTTGCAAGGGGCTGACAAGCGTCATCATCCCCAACTCCGTGACCTCGATTAGGACAAAAGCGTTCAAAAACTGCACGGGACTGACGGGTGTATATATTTCCGATTTGGCGGCTTGGTGCAATATAAGTTTTGAAGACAGCGAAAGCAATCCTCTATCTTGTGCAGGCCACTTATATCTAAATGGCAGCGAAGTGACGGAATTGTCCATTCCCAACTCCATAACCGCCATCAAGGATTATACGTTCTATGGCTGCACGGGGCTGACGAGCGTCACCATCCCCAACTCCGTGACGAGCATCGGAAACAATGTGTTCTATAATTGCACGGTGCTGACGAGCGTCACCATCCCCAACTCCGTGACGAAAATCGGAAGCAATGCGTTCCAATATTGCACGGGACTGACGGGTGTATATATTTCCGATTTGGCGGCTTGGTGCAATATAAGTTTTAAAGACAGCAGTAGCAATCCTCTATATTATGCACACCACTTATATCTAAAAGGGAGTGAAGTGACGGAATTGTCCATTCCCAACTCAGTGACGAGCATCGGAAGCAATGCGTTCTATTACTGCACGGGGCTGACGAGCGTCACCATTCCCAAGTCCGTGACGAGCATTGGAAGCTATACGTTCTACAGTTGTACGGGACTAACAAGTGTTACTATTGGTAATTCCGTGACGACCATAGGACGTGCTGCGTTCTGTGGCTGCACGGGGCTGACAAGCGTCACCATCCCCAACTCCGTGACGAGCATCGAAAGCAATGCGTTCAATGGTTGCACGGGGCTGACGGGCGTCACCATTTCCAAGTCCGTGACGACGATTGGTGCCTATGCTTTCTATAACTGCACGGGATTAACGAGCATAGACCTCTTCTGGAACGACCCTGCCGAATGTACCTTTGGAAACTATATGCTAAGCTCTGTGCCATCAACCTGCACGGTGAACATCCCCGCAGAGACGTTGGCGGCGTATCAGGCTTCGAGCTGGTGGAAAAGATTCAACCTTGTGGAGCGTGAGCAGGAACCCGTGGAGGTGACGGAAGTGACGGTGACGCTCGGTGCAAAGTACGGCACGCTTTGCTCTGCGTATGCGCTGGACTTCTCCAAGGTAGACGGGCTGAAAGCCTACACCGTGACGGCGTTCAATAGCGAGGGCGTCACAATCACCGCGCTCGACGACGCGCCTGCCGAGACGGGACTGCTGCTCGTGGCCGACGCGCCGGGGACGTACACCATCCCCGTGGGCGAGGGACTGACCTACGCTGCCAACCTGCTGCGCGGCACGACGGAAGCCATCACCCTGCCCGCCACCGACGGCGCATACACCAACTTCATCCTCGCCAACGGCTCGAAGGGCATCGCTTTCTACCCAGCCTCCACCGGCACGCTCGCCGCAGGCAAGGCGTGGCTACCCATCCCCACGAGCTTCGTCAATTCGATGAGCGCCACGCGCGGACTCGCGCTGCAATTTGAGGATGCAACGACGGGGATTGACGGTGTTGCGACACAGTCGCAACAGACGGAACAGGTTTACGACCTGCAAGGCCGCCGCATCGCCCAGCCTGGCAAGGGCGGTGTGTTTATCGTCGGAGGGAAGAAGGTTCTTGTGAAATAAAAATTCATGAATAATTCTTGCCTTGCAAGCGCTTCGCGATTACGTGGGCATTTATGAACATTTATGTGAAAAGACTCACGCATCTGTTCTTTAACACGAATTGCCACGAATGACCACGAATGTTCATAAATTATTTAATGTAAGAACTACAATGAAAGTATACGTAACACCAAGCATAGAAGTGGCAGTGGTGTCGCCGCAAAGCGCGATGCTTGCCACGTCGGACAACTTCCACATTGGCGACAGCAGCACCATCCCCGTAGACCCCACCGAGCCGCACGACCCGGGCGACGCCCTCACGCGGCGCGGCGGCTGGGGCGACGGCTGGTGAGAGCACGCTCGTCCCCCCCCCATAAAAACCTACGGAGTTATGGACAAAAGGAGTGAAAGAATCCTTAAAACCATAACTCCGTATACGTTTTAGGGAGCGTTGTGTTCTCGGCAAAAAAGCTGCCTACTTAAAGGGTCCATGTCAGCCAGTTACTCCTCGAAGCACTTATCGTCGCCCTCCTGCCACACGTCCTCGAACACGCAGTTGATGTTCCCTCGTGAATGCCCAGCGAGTAGAGGTTCATCACGCTCTCCGTGATATACGGAATGTCCGCCGAACTTATGGCCACTTTTGTGCTGGTATCGGGGAACAGCTCCAGCCACAGCATTAAACCTTTTAAACCTTTTAATCTCCTTAAACTTTATTTCGTACTTTTGCCGCGTTTTTCAACAGACATTATGCCAAGAAAGATAAAACGCAACTGGTTTGTGCCGAAAGGCCAGCCGATGACCGACTTCGACAAACGCATCCTTTCCTTCCAGAACCGTGGCAAAACCGTGCCACGCCCCTCGCTCATCAAGACGCCCGAACAGATTGAGGGCATACGCCGCGCGGGCGTCATCAACACCGGCGCGCTCGACCTCGTAGCCGCCGAGATACGCCCCGGCATGTCCACCGAGGACATCAACCGCCTCGTCCACGACTACACCGTCGGGCACGGCGCCGTGCCCGCCCCCCTCAACTACGAGGGCTTCCCCAAGAGCGTCTGCACCAGCGTCAACGAAGTGGTCTGCCACGGCATACCCTCCGAGGACGAAATACTCGAAGAGGGCGACATCATCAACGTAGACTGCACCACCATCCTCGACGGCTACTACGCCGACGCCTCGCGCATGTTCATCGTGGGCGGCAAGACGGATGCCGAGCGCGAGCGCCTCGTGCGCGTGGCCAAGGAGTGCTTGGAGATAGGCTGGCAGGCCGCCAAGCCCTGGGGCTTCATCGGCGACATCGGCAAGGCCATCGCACGCCACGCCCACAAGCACGGCTACGGCGTCGTGCGCGACCTCGCCGGACACGGCGTGGGCAACGCTTTCCACGAGGATCCCGAGGTAGACCACTACAACACCCGCAAGGACGGTATGCTCATCGTCCCCGGTATGGTCTTCACCATCGAGCCGATGATCAATATGGGCACGTGGGAGGTCTTTGTTGACGAAGAGGACGGCTGGACCGTCGTCAGCGAAGACGAGCAGCCCAGCGCCCAGTGGGAGCACACCTTCCTCGTCACCGAAACCGGGCTGGAAGTGCTGACGTATTGATGAATAATTAAAAGTAAAAGCGTCGTGTTTGCGGCTGCATCGCAGCCGCCCTCCAGCAAGACGTATCCTAACTTTTACTTTTTATTTTTTATAAAAGAGAATGACCCTCCTCGCCATAGAATCCTCCTGCGACGACACCGGCGCTGCCGTCGTGCGCGACGGCGTGCTGCTGAGCAACACCACCGCCTCGCAGGCCGTCCACGAGCGATACGGCGGCGTGGTGCCTGAACTCGCCTCGCGCGCCCACCAGCAGAACATCGTCCCCGTGGTCGACGCCGCCCTGCGCGAGGCCGGTGTCGGGCGCGACCAGCTCGACGCCATCGCCGTCACCCTCGGCCCCGGCCTGATGGGGTCACTGCTCGTCGGCGTGTCGTTCGCCAAAGGCATGGCACTCGCACTGGGCAAACCCCTCGTCGAGGTCAACCACCTGCAAGGCCACGTACTGGCCCACTTCGTGCGCACCCCCGACGACACACGTCCCACGCCCCCCTACCCTTTCCTCTGCCTGCTGGTCAGTGGCGGCAACTCCCAGATCATCCGCGTCGACGCCCCCGACAAGATGGCCGTCCTCGGCCAGACCATCGACGACGCCGCAGGCGAAGCCCTCGACAAGTGCGCCAAGACGATGGGCCTGGGCTACCCCGGCGGACCCATTATAGACCGCCTCGCGCGACAGGGCGATCCCGACGCCTTCACCTTCGCCAAACCCGCCATCAAGGGGCTTGACTACAGTTTCAGCGGACTGAAGACCAGTTTCCTCTACTTCCTGCGCGACCGCATCAAGGACGACCCCGATTTCATCGAGACGCGCCGCGCCGACCTCGCCGCCTCGTTCGAGCGCACCGTCGTCGAGATACTGATGCAGAAACTCGACCGCGCCGTGCGCGAAACCGGCATACGCCACGTCGCCCTCAGCGGCGGCGTCTCGGCCAACACCGCCCTGCGCCGCGCCTTCCTCGACCGCCAGGAGCGCAAGGGCTGGACCGTCTACATCCCCCCCTTCGCCTATACCACCGACAACGCCGCGATGATAGCCCAGGCAGGCTACTACAAAGCCCTCGCCCGCGACTTCTGCCCCCTCGACAAACCCGCCTTTGCCCGCACGGTGCTGTAAGGCTTTTTACCACAAAAAACACAAAAAATACCAAAAACCACCAAAAAGCCCTTTGTGCTTTTAGAGCACTTTAGTGTCATTAGTGGTTAATATAGGACACACACAAAAAACTTGCGGCAGGCTGCAAACCAATTAACACGCTGTTATGACGCTGAAAGCGTCACCCCCTCAGTAACCGCAGGTACGCGGAATGAAATGGAGCGCACCTGCAGCAGACAGCAAACGAATGAACGCACGCTGGAAGCGTGCCCCACAAACGAAACTCCAAACTGTAACCCCATACCTATGGAATTCGACCTTAAACTCATCAGCAAGGAAATCAACGAGCGCATGTGGACCGCCCACAAGACGCTCTCCACCG
This sequence comes from Bacteroidaceae bacterium, assembly GCA_017933995.1. Lineage (GTDB taxonomy): Bacteria > Bacteroidota > Bacteroidia > Bacteroidales > Bacteroidaceae > Alloprevotella. The sequence goes on from JAGBKI010000017.1 coordinate 79,594, forward strand.
CCGAGAGCTGCACCGCCGGGCGCGTCAGCAGCCTCATCACCGCCGTCCCCGGCAGCAGCAACTACTTCCGGGGCGGCCTCGTGTGCTACCAGAACGACATCAAGGAGGAGATGCTTGGCGTCAGCCCCGACACCATCGCCCAGCACAGCGTCGTCAGCGAGCAGGTGGCGCGCGAAATGGTAGCCGGCGCCAACAAGTTGTTCAAGAGCGACTACGCCGTCGCCGTCACCGGCTACGCAGGCCCCGGCGGAGCCGACTGCGACAAGAGCAGCGTCACCGTCGGCACCATCTGGATTGCCGTGGGCGGAGGCGACGACATCGAGACACGCCTCATCGAGGAGGACAACGGGCGCGAAAAGAACCTCACCCACGCCACCGCCGTGGCCATGCACATGCTGCGCGACTACATAGCCCGCCAGTGCCCCCAAAAGACCGAAGAATAGCCCCCGAAACGTACCCCAAGACGCACTTTCCGCGCGTTTTTCGGGCGTAAAACGCTAAAAATCTGCCCGAAAGCCTTTGCCGAAAGCAAAATAGCTGTACTTTTGCGCCTTGAAAAGCGACCCCCCAAGTCTTTTTCCCCTTCTCCCCCGGCTCCGAGGCACACCCGACAAACCTACGCCGACGGCCAAAACGCAGATTATTCAAAGCACACACATTCACAACAATGTCCAGGATTTGTCAAATCACCGGTAAGAAAGCCCAAAACGGCTACAATGTCTCCCACTCGCGCCGCCACACCAAGCGCAAGTTCGAGGTAAACCTCTTCACCAAAAAGTTCTACTACGTAGAAGAGGACTGCTGGATCAGCCTGCGCCTCAGCGCCGCTGGCCTCCGCTACATCAACAAGGTAGGTCTCGACGCCGCACTCAAGAACGCCGTAGCCAAGGGCTACTGCAAGGACGTCCGTATCGTTAAAATATAACAGAGCCATGGCAAAGAAAGTAAAAGGCAACAGGGTGCAGGTCATCCTCGAATGCACCGAGATGAAGAATAGTGGTCTGCCCGGCACTTCGCGCTATATCACCACGAAGAACCGCAAGAACACCCCCGACCGTCTCGAACTCAAGAAGTACAACCCCATCCTCCGCCGTATGACGGTACACAAGGAAATCAAATAATCCCGCACAACTATGGCAAAGAAAACCGTAGCCTCGCTGCAGACCGGCAAGACCGAGGGTCGTTCCTACTCCAAGGTCATCAAGATGGTGAAGAGCCCCAAGACTGGCGCATACGTCTTCCAGGAAGAGATGGTGCCCAACGACGCCGTGAAGGACTTCTTCAAAAACTAAGCAAACCCAATAGAACCCCATATCAAAGAGGGCGCGCCTGCATAGGCGCGCCCTCTTGATTTTGATGTTCCCTGTCTGGCACAGGCAAGAACTGATTGCGAAGACGTGATGTCCCGTGGGCGGGAAAAGGGAACGTCCGCAGCGATGCCAGAAGGATACGCTGCGGACGTTTTGTTTGTTATGGGGAGAAGCGACGCTGTTCTTAGTGCTCGGCACGCTTGATGTAGGCCAGGACGTCGCCCTTGCTGACGTGGGCGCCCTGGCGAGCGGCGATTTCGACGAGTTTGCCGCCGAGGGCGGCGGGCACTTCGAGGATTTGGCCGTGGGCGTTCTCGATGTAGCAGAAGCGGTCGGCCTCGCTGTACTCCTTGCCGATGAACGGCTCGATGGCGCGGACGGCCTCGGCGTCGCCGCCTATCTCGTAGAGCACGGTGCCGCCCTCGGGGGCGACGATGGCGTCGGCCTGGGCGTGCTTGAAGGCGGTGGCCTCTTCGAGGCTCATCTTGCCAGCGCCTTGCAGGTCGGCGTCGCGGGCGGCCTGGAGGTCGGCCAGGAAGCGCTTCTTGGCCTCGCCGCTCTTGTAGTCGCGGTACTGCCGCTCGTGCATGGCGAACTCGTAGAGTTCTTCGTCGTCGGGACCGAGTTCCCAGCCGTTCTCCTCCATTTCCTTGCGGAACTTGTCGAGGTTGTCGGGATAGAGAGCCTGCGGGTCGTCGGTGTAGAACTCGTAGCCTTTCTCCTTGGCCAGGGCCACGATCTCCGGGGCCACCTCGCCAGGCAGTTTGCCGCTCTTACCGAGTATCATGCCCCACATGTTGTCGTCCATCATCGTGAAGCGCGGCTTGTCCATCGACTCGCAGAGGAGGTTCATCAGGGCGATGTTCTTGACGTACTGCGAGAAGGGGGTGACGAGGGGCGGATAGCCCACGCGCGGCCAGACGTAGCCCACCTCGTCGAAGAGACGAATGAGGAGCTGGTCCTCGGTGTAGGCGGGCTGGCCTTTCTTCTCGCGGTTCATGTTGATGGCGCCCATCGCGCCCTTGAGGTCGGCCATCATAGAACCCATCATGCCGCCCGGCAGGCCGCAGCCCAGCAGGAGGGAGGATTCGAGGTGGTTGTTGGGGTTGACGAAGTAGCCCAGGAAGTCGTCGAGGAACTCCTGCGTCAGGGCGCGGGCTTCCATGTAGGCTTCCATATTGATGTCGGGCACGTCGAAGCCGTATGCCTTGAGCATACTCTGCACGGAGATGATGTCGGCGTGGCCTTTGCCCCACGAAAGGGGTTCCATGGCGGTGTCGATGATGTCTACGCCGTTCTTGGCGAGTTCGAGGATGCTGGCCATCTGGAGGCCGGGGCCGCTGTGGCCGTGGTATTCCACGATGACGTCGGGGTGCTTGGCTTTGATGAGGCCGCAGAGTTTGCCGAGCAGGGCGGGCTGTCCGATGCCGGCCATGTCCTTGAGGCAGATTTCGGGTGCGCCGGCGGCGATGAGCTGGTCGGCGATGTCGGCATAGTACTCGGCGGTGTGGATGGGCGAGTTGGTGATGCAGAGCGTGCCTTGCGGCGTCATACCCGCCTCGAGCGCCCAGCGGATCGAGGGGATGATGTTGCGCACGTCGTTCAGCCCACAGAAGATGCGGGGGATGTCCACGCCCTGTGCATGTTTCACCTTGTATTGCAGGCGGCGCAGGTCGGCCGAGCAGGGGAACATGCGCAGTGCGTTGAGGCCGCGGTCGAGCATGTGGGTCTTGATGCCGGCCTCGTGGTAGATTTTGGTGACGGCGCGAACGGCGGCGTTTGGGTTTTCTCCGTAGAGTAGGTTCACTTGCTCGAAAGCGCCGCCGTTGGTCTCGACGCGGGCGAAGCAGCCCATCTTCACAATCACGGGGGTTATGCGCTCCAGCTGGTCCTTGCGGGGCTGGAACTTGCCGTAGCTCTGGAACATGTCCCGGTATACGAGACTGAACTGTATTTTGCGGTTCTTCATAATCACTTGTTTAGGCGTTACAAATGTCTCCTTCCGCACTGTGCGGCACGAAAGCGCGGCAAAAATAGTTCAATCTGAACGATTGTGCAAGCCGACGTGGGTAAACTTCCCTTTACAAGCCCTCCCGACAGCCATCCGATAAGCCAGCAGTCGCAGACGAAGCCTTTAGAAAACCGGCCAAGTCCACACAAAAAGTTTTTCTGACGGACTAAATCTCCAAACTTAGGCTTAATTTGTAAAAACTAAGGCTTGATTTCGCCAAACTTAGGCTTAGTTTGTAAAAACTAAGGCTTAATTTGCAGAATTAGTCCGCAGAAAAAACTTTTTTCGGGGCTTCGCCATGGAATTTGCGGGCAATCGGCGGGATTTCCAGCCCTCGCGGGAGGATATAAGAGCGGCGTGCGCCTGCCAAGTCGGCAATCGGGATGTCTGAAAGCGCTTTTATGGCCGCGTTTTTGCCCCCAAAGCAACCGTGGGCAGCAAAAGGTTTTTCACACGCTGTTTCCATTTCCGCCCGCGAAAAGGCGCGGCGGGACAAGGGCGCGGAAAGAAAAAGGGGATGCGCTGCCGGTTTGCACTTGGTTTTTAGTAATTTTGCGCCCGAAACGAAAAGAAGCCACTCTACAATGACCGCAGGCAAACAGAAGCCCGACTTTGTGTTCCAGACCAGCTGGGAAGTATGCAACAAAGTGGGCGGCATATACACGGTGCTCTCCTCAATTGCCAAGACGCTGGGCGCGCGCCTGCCCGAAGGCGGGCTGTGCTTCATAGGGCCCGACGTGTGGCGCGACAAGCCCTCGCCCTATTTCACGCAGGACGACACGCTCCACCCCGAGTGGCGCGAAGCCGCTGCCAAGGCGGGCATAGCCGTGCGCATAGGGCGCTGGCGCGTGCCGGGCGAGCCGGTGGCAGCGCTGGTGGACTTCACTCCGTATTATATTATAAAGGACCAGCTCTACGGCCTGGCGTGGGAAAATTTCGGCGTGGACTCGCTCCACGCCTACGGCGACTACGACGAGGCGTCGATGTTCAGCTACGCCGCCGGCAAGTTCGCCGAAACCGTGGCGCGCGAGTTCCTCGGCGGCAAGGCCGTCGTCTACCAGGCGCACGAGTGGATGAGCGGCCTCGGCATGTTGTTCCTCAAGCGCAACCTGCCGCAGGTGGCCACCGTCTTCACCACCCACGCCACCAGCATAGGCCGCAGCATCACGGGCAACGGCAAGAACCTCTACGAATACTTCGACGGCTACGACGGCGACCAGATGGCGCGCGAGCTTAACATGGAGGCCAAGCACAGCATCGAGAAACAGAGCGCGCACCGCGCCGACTGCTTCACGACGGTGAGCACCTTCACGGCGCGCGAGTGCACGCAGCTGCTCGCCAAGACGCCCGACACCGTGCTGCCCAACGGCTTCGAGGCCGACTTCGTGCCGCGCGGCGCGGCCTACACCAAGACGCGGCGCACGGCGCGGCAGGCGTTCTTCGCCGTGGCCGAGGCACTGACCGGCGCGCCCTGCCCCGACGACACGCTCGTCGTCAGCACCAGCGGGCGCAACGACTTCCGCTGCAAGGGCTTCGACGTCTACCTGGAAAGTCTGGCGCGCCTCGACGCGCGGCTGCGCAACGAAGGCAAGACCGGCACGCAGGTGCTCGCCCTCATCGAAGTGCCGTGCTGGTGTAAAGGGCCGAGGGAAGACCTCTCCTTGGCCTGTGGCACGCCTTCACAAGGTATGCCCGAACCCAACCTTACGCACGAACTCGTCAATCCGCACGAGGACCGCATACTAAACCTCATCAAGCAGCTCGGCCTGCGCAACGACAAGGACGCGCCCGTCAAGGTGCTGCTCGTGCCGTGCTACCTCGAAGGCGCCGACGGGCTGTTCAACCTGCCCTACTACGACCTGCTCACGGCGAGCGACCTCTGCGTCTACCCCTCCTACTACGAGCCTTGGGGCTACACGCCCCACGAGGCCGTGGCCTTCCACATCCCCTGCGTCACGACCGACCTCAGCGGCTTCGGCCAGTGGGTGAACCAGACGCTGGGCCACGAGGGACGGCTGGAGGACGGCGTCGTGGTGCTCCACCGCGACGACCAGAACTTCTCGGACGTCTGCGACCGCATCGCCGACACCATTCAGCATTACGCCACCCTTTCCGCCGCCGCGCGCACGCCCATCCGCCGCCGCGCCGCCGCCCTCTCGGCCAAGGCCGACTGGCAGCACTTCGCCGGCCACTACGCCGAGGCGTACCAGATGGCGCTGGAGAAGGCGCAGGGCTGATAGGCTTTTTTAGGTTCTTGGGTTCTTGGGTTTTTGGGTTCTTGGTCATCGCTGCCCAGCCCGCCCATTAACCCCAGCCCGCCCTAAAAATAAACGCAAAACCAAAACACCACATAAATGAAAGTAAAAAGCAGCTATTCCAACGCACCCGCCTGGAACACGATCAACGTAAAAAGCCACATCCCCGCCAAGTTGCAGAAACTCGACGAACTGGCCCACAACCTGTGGGGCGCGTGGAACAAATCCTGCCGCGAACTCTTCAAGAGCCTCGACCCCGAACTCTATAAGAAGGTGAACCGCAACCCGGTGGAACTGCTCTACCGCATGGACTACGACGCCCTCAAGGAGCTCTCCGCCGACGCCGAGGTCATCGCACGCATCGACAAGGTATACGCCGAGTTCCGCAAGTACATGGACGTCAAGCCCGACGCCACACGCCCCAGCGTGGCCTACTTCTGCATGGAGTACGGTATGCACCACAGCCTCAAAATCTACAGCGGCGGCCTGGGCATCCTCGCCGGTGATTATATGAAGGAGGCCAGCGACAGCAACGTCGACATGTGCGGCATCGGCCTGCTCTACCGCTACGGATACTTCACGCAGAGCCTCTCCATGGACGGCCAGCAGATTGCCAACTACGAGCCGCAGGACTTCGACCGCCTCAGCATCGTGCGCGAACTCGACGAGCACGGCAACCAGGTCATCGTCGACGTGCCCTTCCCCGGACGCACCGTACACGCCGCCGTCTACCGCGTGAATGTGGGCCGCATCAAGCTCTACCTGATGGACACCGACAACATGTACAACGACGAGGCCGACCGCAACATCACCCACGCCCTCTACGGCGGCGACTGGGAGAACCGCATCAAGCAGGAGTACCTGCTGGGCATAGGCGGTATGCTGATGCTCAAGAAACTCGGCGTCAAGAAGGACATCTACCACTGCAACGAGGGCCACGCCGCCCTGTGCAACGTGCAGCGCCTGTGCGACTACGTGGAGAGCGGCCTCAACTTCGACGAAGCCCTCGAATTGGTGCGCGCCTCCTCGCTCTACACCGTCCACACCCCCGTGCCCGCCGGCCACGACTACTTCGAGGAGGGTCTCTTCGCCCGCTACCTCGGCGGCTACCAGGACCGCCTCGGCATCTCCTGGGACGACTTTATGGGACTGGGCCGCACCAACCCCGACGACAAGGGCGAGCGCTTCTGCATGAGCACCTTCTGCTGCAAGACGTGCCAGGAGGTAAACGGCGTCAGCTACCTCCACCAGAACGTCAGCCGCAACATGTTCAGCCACATCTGGAGCGGCTACTACCCCAGCGAGAGCCACGTAGGCTACGTCACCAACGGCGTACACCTGCCCACATGGTGCTCCAAGGAATTCATGGCCGTCTACAACAAGTACTTCGACAAGAGCTTTATGGGCGACCAGAGCAACGAGAAAATCTGGGAGGCCATCTACAGCGTGCCCGACAAGGTGGTGTGGGAGACCCGCACCAAACTCAAGGAGAAACTCGCCAAGTACATCCGCACCCGCTTCCGCGAGTCGTGGCTCAAGAACCAGGGCGACCCCTCGCGCGTCGTGTCGCTGCTCGACAAGATCAACCCCAACGCCCTCGTCATCGGCTTCGCACGCCGCTTCGCCACCTACAAGCGCGCCCACCTGCTGTTCAGCGACCTGGAGCGCCTGGCCAAGATTGTCAACAACCCCGACTACCCCGTGCAGTTCATCTTCGCCGGCAAGGCCCACCCCGCCGACGGCGCAGGCCAGGGACTCATCAAGCAGATTTACGAAATCTCGCAGCGTCCCGAGTTCCTCGGCAAGATCATCTTCCTTGAGAACTACGACATGCAGCTGGCCCGCCGCCTCGTCAGCGGTGTCGACATCTGGATGAACACCCCCACGCGCCCGCTCGAAGCCAGCGGCACCAGCGGCGAGAAGGCCCTGATGAACGGCGTCGTGAACCTCAGCGTGCTCGACGGCTGGTGGTACGAGGGCTACCGCGAAGGCGCCGGATGGGCGCTCACCGACAAGCGCACCTACCAGAACCAGGCCTACCAGGACAAGCTCGACGCCAGCACCATCTACTCCATGCTTGAGCAGGAGATTATCCCCCTCTACTACGCCCGCGGCTCCAAGGGCTACAGCGAGGGCTGGGTGCGCGTCGTCAAGAACAGCATCGCCCAGATTGCGCCCCACTACACGATGAAGCGCCAGCTCGACGACTACTACACCAAGTTCTACACGCCCCTGGCCGAGCGCGCCGCTCTGCTCAGTGCCGACGACAACAAGCTCGCCAAGGAAATCGCCGCCTGGAAGGAGCAGGTGGCCGAGAAGTGGGACGCCATCCGTGTGGTCAGCACCTCGCGCAGCGAGAACGTGCAGGAGGGCACCATCGTCAGCGGCACCGAGTTCACCGTCAGCCACGTCATCGACGAGGTCGGCCTCGACGACGCCGTGGGCATCGACATGGTTGTGGTCAGCACCATCGACGGCCAGGACAGCCTCTACAAGGTGTTCCCCATGAACCTCGTCAAGCGCGAAGGCACGCTCCACACGTTCGAGAAGACCCTCGCCATGGACCTCGCCGGCACGTTCAAGGTAGCCTACCGCATGTACCCGCGCCACAAGGCCCTTGCCCACCGCCAGGACTTCGCCTACGTCCGCTGGTTCTAAACCCGTCGCTACTCCGTATATATATAATACGGTATACTACCCACCTTCCGCAACAGCCGTACCCCTTTTCCAAAGGGGTGCGGCTGTTCTTATATCCCCACTTACACTTTGTCCAATGCGGGATGGAGCTGTTCCATTACAACAAGGCGCAAAAAGAGCCGCGCATCAGCGTATGCCAATGCGCGGCGAATTGGAAACAAATGGAATTTAAGCCTTGGCTTTCTTCTCGCGGAAAATGAGGGCGAAGAGCACCAGCACGACGAGGGCGTAGGCGGCGAAGATGAACCAGGTGGTCTGCCAGCCGGCGACCTTGGCCAGCGCGTCGGTCTGCGTGTTCACATACTTGTCCACCACGGCCTGCGCGCCCAGCGAGCCGAAGAACGCGCCGAGGCCGTTGGTCATCAGCATAAACAGCCCCTGTGCCGACGAGCGGATGTCGGTGTCCGTGTTCTTGTCGACGAAAAGCGCGCCGCTGATGTTGAAGAAGTCGAACGCCACGCCGTAGACGATGCACGAGAGGATGAACATCCACACACCGCTGCCAGGGTCGCCCGTGCCGAAGAGGCCAAAGCGCAGCACCCATCCCGCCATGGCAATCATCATCACCTTCTTGATGCCGAAGCGACCCAGGAAGAAGGGGATGAGCAGGATGCACAGCGTCTCGCTCATCTGCGAGAGGGAGATGAGGGCATTGGCGTGCTGTGCGCCGAAGGTGTCGGCGAACTCGGGGATGTCGGCAAACGAACTGATGAAGCCGTTGGCGAAGCCGTTGGAAATCTGCAATTGCAGACCCAGCAGGAAGGAGAAGATGAAGAACAGGGCCATGCGCGGCTCCTTGAACAGCGCGAACGCCTTGAGACCCATGGCCTCGACGAGCGACTTGCCGCCACCCTTGTTGGTGGGGCAGGCGGGCAGCGTCGGGGCGTAGAAGCCCAGCAGCAGGCTGATGGCGCCGCTGACTACGAACTGCATCGCTGTGTGCTGGAAGCCTGCGAAGTCGACGCTGAGCATGGTGCAGATGAAGCCAATGGTGCCGAACACGCGGATGGGCGGGAAGGCTTTCACCGTGTCGAGCCCGGCGCGCGTCAGGGCGTTGAACGCCACGCTGTTCGACAGCGCGAGCGTGGGCATATAGAACGCCACGCTGAAGGAGTAGAGCGTGAAAAGCGTCCACTTGTCCATCGCTTCGCCCGCTGTCACGCCGTATACGCCCGCCGCCACCATCAGGGCGCCGGCCAGCAGGTGGCACAGGCCCAACAGCCGCTCGGCGCGTATCCAGCGGTCGGCCACGATGCCCATCAGCGCGGGCATGAAGATAGACACGACGCCCTGGATGCTGTAGAACCAGCCGATGATATCGGCGTTGCCCGAGGCGAAGAGGTAGCCGCCCATCGACGTGAGGTAGGCGCCCCACGCGGCGAACTGCAGGAAGTTCATCGCCGTGAGCCGGACTTTCAGATTGGAGTTTTGCATGGTTGTGTGATATAGTAATAAGGTTATTCGTGTTTGCAACAGGGCAAAAGTACACAAATCTTAGTATAAAGGCAGCAAAAATAACTACCTTTGCAGCGATGAAAGCCTTTCCGCTCGTTATTGCGACAATATTCGGCCTCGCTTCATGCGGCAGCAAGCAAGAGGCTGCCCCCGCTCCCCAATACACCCCCACACCTCTTACAGCCGAAACTAAGATTGCCGCGCGCGCTGTAGACGAAACCGCCGCTGCTGCCGTGCTCGACACGGCGCGCCTGGCTTTCCACGCCGGAGGCTACGAAACCGCCGCCCGCCTGGCGCGCTCCGTGCGCCAGCGCTACCCCGCCGCCCTCAACGCCCGCGAGGACGCCATTCTGCTCATCGACAGCATCGAGATGGCCGAGGCCGCCGTCCGCGTGGCGCGCCTCGACGCCACGGGCTGCGTCGACACCGACGAGGGCGTCGCCGTCGAGCGCGCCAAAGCCGCCGACAAGGTGGCCTACTACCAGCAGAAACTCGCCCGCGACCTACAAGCGCGCAAGCGCCACGGGTAGCGGAGGGCTGAGTGCTCTGAATACTCTGAGTGCTCTGAATACTCTGAGTGCTCTGAATACTCTGAGTACTCCGAAAACCCCGCGCCAGCCTTAAACCTCTTAAGCCTCTTAAACCTCATTAAACCTCATAAAGTGTCCTCCATAGATTTCCCCTCACAACTCAGCCCCGCCCAGTGGGAGGCCGTGCAGTATTGCGACGGCCCCTCGCTCGTCATCGCAGGCGCGGGGTCGGGCAAGACGAGGATGCTCACCTATAAAATCGCCTACCTCATCCACTGCGGCCTGAAGCCGTGGGCCATCCTCGCCCTGACCTTCACCAACAAGGCCGCGCGCGAGATGAACGGCCGCATCGAGGCCCTGCTTGGCGACGGCAGCACGGAGGGCATGTGGAGCGGCACGTTCCACAGCATCTTCGCCCGCATCCTGCGCCGCGAGGCCGAGGCAATAGGCTACACCCAGCGTTTCACCATCTACGACGCAGACGACAGCAAGACGCTCATCAAGCAGATCATCAAGCGGCGCGGCCTCGACGACAAGAAGTACCGCCCGGGGCGCATCGCCTCGCGCATCAGCGACGCCAAGAACCGCCTCGTCGTGCCCGACGCCTACCTTGCCGACGCCGACCAGCGGAAGCGCGACCTCGTTTCCGACATCCCCGAAACGGGCAGCATCTACGCCGAATACCAGCGCACACTGCGCGCCGCCGACGCCATGGACTTCGACGACCTGCTGCTCAACACGTTCCTCCTCTTCCGCGACCGCGACGACATACGCCGCCGCTACCGCGAGCGTTTCGGCTACATCCTCGTCGACGAGTACCAGGACACCAACTACGCCCAGCACCGCATCGTCACCCAACTGGCCGACAGCCCGCAGAGCCGCATCTGCGTCGTGGGCGACGACGCGCAGAGCATCTACAGTTTCCGTGGCGCCAACATCGACAACATCCTGGGCTTCACCAAGCAGTACGAGGGCTGCCGCCTCTTCAAACTGGAGCGCAACTACCGCAGCACCAAAACCATCGTGCGCGCCGCCGCCAGCATCATCGCCAACAACAAGCGGCAGATTCCCAAGACCGTCTACAGCGAGGAGGCCGAGGGCGACCGCCTGCGCGTCATCGACGCCGCCAACGACAAGGAGGAGAGCGCCAAGGTGGCCAAAATCATCCAGCGCCTGCACGGCGCGGAGCACGAGGGCTGGGAGACGATGGCCGTGCTCTACCGCACCAACGCCCAGAGCCGCTCGTTCGAGGACGCCTTCAGCGAGCGCGGCATTCCCTACCGCGTCTACGGCGGCCTGTCGTTCTACCAGCGCAAGGAAATCAAGGACTTGATTGCCTACATGCGCCTGCTGGTGAACCCCAACGACGACGTGGCCTTCCGCCGTGTCATCAACGTGCCGGCGCGCGGCATCGGGCAGACCACCGTGACGCGCTTGGCCGAGGCCGCAGCGGGCGCGGCGTGCAGCCTGTGGGAGGCGGCGGAACACGCCGAGCAACTACAGGCAGGACTGTCCACCGCCACGCTGCGCAAGGTGCACGGCTTCCTCGCCCTGCTCGTGTCGCTGCGCGAACGCCTCGAAACCGTCAGCGCGCTCGCCCTGGCCACCGCCGTGCTCAACGAGAGCGGCCTGGCGCAGGAACTCGCCGCCGACAAGAGCGTGGAGGGCGAGACGCGCCAGGAGAACGTCGACTCGCTGTTCGGCGCCATCGCGCAGTACGAGGAAGACCACCGCAAGGCCCACCCCGACGCCCCCATCGCCCCGCTCACCGACTACCTGGAGAGCGTGGCCCTGCTCACCGACGCCGATCGCCGCGACGACGGCACGCCGCGCGTCACCGTGATGACCATCCACGCCGCCAAGGGACTGGAGTTCGACACCGTGTTCGTCACCGGCCTGGAGGACGGCCTATTCCCCGCCAACAACTCCTATATAGACCCGCGCGAGCGCGAGGAGGAGCGCCGCCTGTTCTACGTCGCCGTGACGCGCGCCGGCAAGCGTTGCTACCTCACCCACGCCGACAAGCGTTTCCGTTTCGGTAAGACCGAGGCGTGCCTGCCCAGCCCTTTCCTCGACGAGATTGCGGGCGACTGCCTCAGCTACGGCACGCGCGAGAAGTCCCACACGTGGAACACGCGCCCGTCGGCCTCACTCACCCCGCCTTTCGCCTCCCGATTCGGCTCATCTTCGCGCGGTTTCAGCGCGCCGTCCGCCCAACCCGCGCAGCCCGCGCCGCGCTTCCGCCCCGTGGGGCGCACGCCGTTCCC
>JAGBKI010000018.1 GCA_017933995.1 Bacteroidaceae bacterium
CGCCCTATACACATAGCCACCTTATGCTTGTGGAACGCTTGGAACTTACGCAGGAACTCGGACAGGAACTAATGAACTTCCTCGACGAGATGGTTCCGATGTACATCGAAGCACGCTATCCAAAATACAAACAGCGTGTAGCAAGCACCCTGAACAAACAAGTGTGCGCTTACATTCTCGAACAAACAAAAAAGTTACACGAATGTTTACTCCAAAAGTTCTGACCCAAGAGGAGGCCATAAACCTTGTGCGCCAATACAAGACGGTCATCTCCCCGCGCTTCAACGACGATGTGCAGGTGTATATGTATGGTTCGTATAGCAAAGGTTACGCCAACCCCTGGAGCGACATTGACGTGGCTGTCGTAGTGCCAAAGATAGAAGGCGAATACCTGCCCTTGGCCACTGACCTTTGCCACGACATCCACAAGGTGAGCGTCCTCATCGAACCCGTTCTCCTCGAAGCCGACGAACCCTCGCCGCTCTACCGTGACGTGATGCGCACTGGCATCCGCGTCTGAACCCTTTCCGTCAAAAAGTTACCCCAACCCGCGCTGCCCCTCCCGGCGGCGTTTTTCACGAAACCCTCCCCCACCCCATAGCCCCGTGATACCCGCCCTCGTATTCGCCGCCCTGGCCGCCTACTGCCTGCTGCTCTACCTCGCCGCCCGCCGACGGGGCGCAGCCGCCGACAACGACACATTCTTCCGCGCGGGGCGCAAGTCGCCATGGCCGCTCGTAGCCTTCGGAATGATAGGTGCCAGCGTCAGCGGCGTGAGCGTGGTCAGCGTGCCGGGCATGGTGCGCGCCACAGGGATGACCTACCTACAGATGTGTATGGGCTTCTTCGCGGGCTACCTCGCCATTGCCTTCGTGCTGCTGCCGATGTACTACCGCCTGCGCCTGACCAGCATCTACCGCTACCTCGCCGCGCGCTTCGGGCCGCGCACCCACCGCACCGGCGCGGCCTTCTTCCTGCTCAGCAAACTGACCGGTGCCTCGGCGCGCCTATACCTGGCCTGCGTCGTGTTGCAGGAACTGGCGGCGCGCCCCCTCGGTGTGCCGTTTGCCGTGACGGTGGCGGCGGTGCTGGCCACCATCTACCTCTACACGCGGCGCGGCGGCATCGCCACCCTCGTGCGCACCGACGCCCTCCAGACACTGTGCCTGCTCGTGGCCACCGGTGCCATCATCTGGGCCGTGGCCGACAGGATGTGCCTCACGCCCGCTGGCATCGCCGCCACCGTGGCCGGCAGCCCGATGGGGCGCGTCTTCTGCTGGGACACGCACAGCACGCAGTTCTTCCTGCGGCAGTTCATCAACGGCGCGTTCATCACCATCGTGATGACCGGCCTCGACCAAGACATGATGCAGAAGAACCTGACCTGCCCCCGCCTGCGCGATGCGCAAAAGGACATGTGCCTCTACGGCGCGGCCTTCGTGCCGGTGAACCTGTTGTTCCTCATACTGGGCGTGCTGCTTTACACCTATGCCGCCCAGGCTGGCATCGCGCTGCCCGACAAAGGCGACGCCGTGCTGCCCCACCTCGTCAGCAGCGGCGCGCTGGGCGTGGCCGTCGTCTTCCCCTTCACGGTGGGCGTGGCGGCGGCGGCACTGTCGAGCGCCGACAGCGCGATGACCGCCCTGACAACAAGCGTCTGCGTCGACTTTCTCGGCGTGGAGCGCGAGGACTACGGACGCGAGCGCGCCGAGCGCACACGCCGCCGCGTCCACGCCACCACTGCCCTGGCCTTCGCAGCCTGCATCGCCGTGTTCACGGCAGCGGGCAGCGGCACCATCATCGACACCATCTACCGCATGGCGGGCTACACCTACGGCCCCCTGCTGGGTCTCTTCGCCTTTGGCATGGCCACACGCCTTCGCGTGCGCGACCGCCTTGTCCCCCTCGTGGCCGTCCTCGCACCCATTGTCTGCGCTGCCCTCGACTACGCCGCGCCGCGCCTATGGGGCTACACGTTCAGCTACGAACTCCTGCTGCTCAACGCCGCCCTCACCGCCCTCGGCCTGTTCGCCCTCGTGCGCCGCGCTTAACGGATGGCCCTCTGGCACAAAGTGATGGCTTTGGCCGTAAAATGCTAATTTCTGCAAACTTTTCAAGAGCGCATTTTGCCAAGCGCTGCGCGTTGTTTATTTTTGCACTGTCCCACACAAGGCGGAAGCAATACTTTACTCCTTATATTAATACACTATGTCTGAAACAAAAGTGACGTGCCTGCACGAGCGGCACATCGCACTGGGTGCCAATATGGTGCCGTTCGGCGGCTTCGACATGCCGCTCTACTACAAAGACATCACCACCGAACACAACGCCGTGCGCCACGAAGTGGGCGTCTTCGACGTCTCCCACATGGGCGAAGTGCGCGTCACCGGTGCTGAAGCCGAGAAGTTTGTACAACACATCTTCACCAACGACGTAGCCGGTGCCGAAGTCGGCAAAATCTTCTACGGAATGATGCTCTACCCCCACGGCGGAACCGTGGACGACCTGCTGGTCTACAAGATGGGCGAGAACGACTTCTTCCTCGTCATCAACGCAGCCAACATCGACAAGGACTACGCCTGGATCGTGGAGCAGTCGAAGGGCTACGACGTAGTGACCGAGAACCAGAGCGACTACTACGGCCAGCTCGCCATACAAGGCCCCAAGGCCGAGGCGCTGATGAAGCCCGTGCTCGATCTGGACTGCGCCGAACTCACTTTCTACACCTTCAAGATCGTCGAGGCTGGCGGCGAGACCGTCATCGTCAGCCGCACGGGTTACACCGGCGAGGACGGCTTCGAGGTCTACGGCTCGCACGCCTACATCCAGTCCGCCTGGGACAAACTCATCGAAGCCGGTGTGCAGCCCTGCGGCCTCGGCTGCCGCGACACGCTGCGCTTCGAGGTCGGCCTGCCCCTCTACGGCGACGAACTCAGCGATGAAATCTCGCCCGTCATGGCAGCACTCTCCATGTTCGTAAAGCTCGACAAGGAAGAGTTCATCGGCAAGGAAGCCTGCGCCGAGCAGAAGGCAAACGGCATCAAGCAGAAGGTCGTGGGCATCGAACTCAGCGACAAGGGCATACCCCGCCACGGCTACCCCGTGTGCGCCGAGGGCAAGGAAATCGGCTACGTCACCACGGGCTACAAGAGCATCTGCACGGGCAAGAGCGTCTGCATGGCACTCATCGACACGCAATACGCCAAACTTGAAACGCCCGTCGAGGTGATGATACATGGCAAGGCACGCAAGGGCGTCGTCTGCAAGAAGCGCTTCTATCAGAAGAGTTACAAGAAATAACAAACGGGGCTTTTTAAGTATTACTTACTTCCCCCATAATCCCAAATACCCAACCCACAATGGCAAAAGTAATTGAAGGGCTCTACTACGCAGAGAGCCACGAGTTTGTAAAGGTAGACGGCGAGTTCGGCTACATCGGCATCACCGACTACGCCCAGTCGCAGCTCGGCAACGTGGTCTACGTCGATATGCCCGAGGAGGGCGACGAAGTGACCGCTGGCGAGGAGTTCGGCGCCGTCGAGAGCGTCAAGGCCGCCAGCGACCTCATCTCGCCCGTCAGCGGCGAAGTGGTCGAGGTGAACGAAGCCTTGGAGGACGAGCCCGAGCTCATCAACAAAGACGCCTTCGAGAATTGGATTATCAAGGTGCGCCTCAGCGACCCCTCCGAGCTTGACAACCTGCTCGATGCTGCCGCCTACGAGGACATCTGCAAATAATCCGTAGGTTTCTCTCCCCATCAAGGCGGGGGCTTGCTTTTTGAAGCAAGCCCCCGCTTTTTTACGAACCAACCTTGTAGACACACAAAACAATCCCGTGGTACATATTGGCACCACGGGATTGGCTACTAACAGTGAATTAGGCTTAGCGCACCAGCACACGGTAGGTCTTGGCGCGCTGGCCAGCACGTTCAACAGTGACGAGGCAAACGCCGGGGCGCAGACGGAGGTCGGCATTGCTACCAGCGCCACTGCGGGCGATGAGACGTCCGTCGGCAGTGTAAGCACTGACACGCGTGATGTCGTTGCTGGGGCTGAATACACTGATACGTTCGTCGCTCACGGTAATTTCAAGACCGTCAGCCTGTGGCGCGGCGGCGATGTCCGTAGGCTCGGTATTAACCAACACGAAGCGACCGATGCAGGTACCCTTGAGGCCCGTGAAGGCTGGCAGTGCGTCGAGCATATAGGTCAGACCCGTATTGCGATCGAGCAGGCGGTAACCCTGTAGGTCGAAGCCGCCGAGAGCGTCGAAGGAAAGTTGCACGGTATCGCTGCGGCTGATGACGCCCAGCACGACTTCGCGCTCATCGCGCAGGGCTCGGATGTCGCAGGCGCGGTCGCCCATTAGTGTGAAGACGGCAAGGGCGGGGGTGGCCTCTTCGTCGACAATGGTTTCGGCCTGCGGCACGACGTCGTCGCCCACAAGCAAGGCGGCGGCTTCGGTGCCAGCGGCGCGGGCTTTGATGCGCATGAGGGGGCGAGTCGGGGCAGCATCGTCTTCGGCGGCGGTCATGCGGAACATGTCATCGTTGAAGTTCAGCGTGAGCGAGTTCGTGGCACTATTAAGCGTGACGAAGAACGCCTGCATCGGCGCAATGAAGTCGGCACCGTCGGCAGTAGCAAGCAGTTCGCCGTCCACGCTGACCAGCGCTGTGGTGGATGCGCCGTTGTGAACCTGCACGCTGGCCACGCTGGGATTGGCTTCAATGAAGTCCTTCACGGATATGTGGCTCATGAAGGGATTGCCCACGAGATAGGTCGTCGTGGCAAGCGTGGACGAGAGCGTCAGGGTCAGCGCAGCAGCTTTGTTGAACACCGAACGGTCGTTTTCGGTCTCGTAGGTGTATTGGTGGCTGCGCAGCGCCTCGTCCTCATAGACGAAGCGGTGAGCACCGTCGCGCGTCAGCCCCGTCTCATTCCATTTGGACTTTTCCTGCGTGCCTTCGTAGTAATAATAATATGTGTCGTAGGCTTTGGGCAGGCGCACGGTAAGCGTCCCCTCGCGTTCTTCGGCATCGGCATAGAGCGAGAAGCCCTCACCAAGACCATAGAGTTTCTTCAGGACATTGAAGCGGCGCGACCAATTGGCGACAGTGGCAGCAGCTGGAGAGTTTTCGCCGTTAGCCAAGCGGAAGTCGGTGGCCGTTTCCCACACGCGCTGGTAGAAGCGCGGAGCAAAGCGGTTTTCGGGATAGGCAGCAACCATGTTTACAGCATCGCCCTCAGAAGCGAGCGTCATGAAGTAGCCGCCAGAGGTGATGGTGTCTTGGTCGGCGGCGGCCACAAAGAAGTCGCCCGTGTAGACGCTCTTCAGCGGGGCAGAGAGCATGTACCAGCGTCCAGCTTGGGGAGCAAAGTCCACCCATGCGCGCTCGTAGTTGAGACGGTATACTTTCTCAACAGCAGCACCGCTCTCAAAGTGGATACCACGACAACCGTACTCGTCAGCATCCTCTTCGCCCTGCTCATTGAGTACCTTGTCGAGCGAAGGATATACGCGGGCATCGGAGGGGATTATGACGTTGGTGCAGAGGTAGGGCGAGCCTTCCGTCCAGTTGTCCCAGTCGTTCCAATCCTGGCTCAGCGTATTCGCGCGCCAAGTGGTCTGTAGCGGGTGTACCATATACTCGGTCGTGCCAATGAGTTGCTGCTCGCCGTTGTAGACATAGGCCGTGAATCGACCGGCCTTTTTCGTCACGATGTCGTAGGTGATGAGGCGGCTGTCGTCGTGCGAGCTTTCAAGTTGCTGCATCTCTACGCCGTGGTCGGGGAAAGAAACGTAGTAACGCTGGCCCGCGCTGTTCACCTTGCACTGGAAAGCGATGGTGCCGCCCACACAGACGGACGGTGTCTTGAACTCACTGGCCACATCATCGGGACACGATTGTGTGTCACGGTTGTCGGCAATACCGTCGGCATCGATGTCGTTGCGTAGCAGGATACCGTAGATTTTAAGTGTCTTGTTCACCTCAAGCCCACCGCCCGCTACAATCTGGATCTCGTCGAAGTCGCTCTTCGGCTGGAGGTAGAGCACGGTCTGCCCACTACCCGATATAACGTTGGCACCGAGCACGCCCCAGTTCGTGGAACTCTCGCCCGTGGCCTTGCCGTTGTGGTACGTCTCGACCTTCATCACTTCGCCCACGTTGGCGTTGAGGGCTATGATGTCGTTATCAACCACTACGCCAACCTGGTGGCGGAAGTCCACGGTGCGTCCCAGTTTCACGATGATGCGCTGCGTGCCGGCGTTGGCCGTCTTCTGCAACAAAGCGTAGGACTGAAGCAGCGGGTCTATGTCCACGATATTTGACAAGTTGGTAGTAACGCAGCCCACAGCGGCCACCTCGACCTGCGTGCCCATATTGACTATGGCACCGTAGTTCTTGTAGGTCACAATGTCGGCTCCATCTATTATCTGATTGTTGGCAGGGTCGCTCGGATCGTCCATAAAGGCGTAGTAGAACTTAATGTCATTCACGTCGAGGTTGAGCGTGCCGATTTTCCACAGTTGTATCTCCTTTACGTCGAGCGTACCGTCTTTGGAGGCTTTGGGAACAGTGATACAGATGCGAATCTTGTTGCTCTTGTCTGTGCCGTCCTCGCTGTTAGCATTGCTGCCGATGAGGTTCACGCCGAGTACGCCCGCATTCTCGACGATGGAGGAATAAATGCGGTTGCCTTCGGCGTCGAAGCAGCGTATTTGGAAAGCATCGAGCAGGGAAAGACCAATGTTGGTCTGCTGCATCTCAACCACGAAACCTATGCGCACAGCGTCAAGGGCATCGGCCTTACTGCCTTCGTAGAGGTAGCCGTCCTTCTTCTTGATGCCCATTATGATACCATTGGCTCCGGCCAGCTGCAAGCCGCCAGTGTAAGTGGCGTAGTTTGTGAGGTCGCCGTCGAGAATGTTCTCAGCGTTCTCGATGTTGGAGATGGAAAGGATGTTGGCGCTGGTCTGACCGTGCAGGTCAAACGCAAAGTCATATTCGTCGCCTGTCAGAGCCGTTTCCTTGGTCAGCGCGGTAAAATCGGCCTCTTGGCCTCGGTTGATGGTCACATAGTCCACGCAGGGGTTGTCGCCCTCGTCGTCAAGGCTGGTAACTTTGAACACGTAAGGCCCCGTGTCGTTCATCCCACTCACGAATCCCTCATCGTCCACAGTGGGCTTGCCTTCTTCGGAGGGATAGGACGGCCAGCGGTAGGCCTCCCACTTTACGTTGATGGCGGGATTGCTCTTGAGTTTGTGCGTGGTTTGATTGTCGCAGATGTTGGTGTCCATCATGGGGTTGAGCATACACTCGTGCTCCACAACGGGTTTGGGACGCACAAACCCATAGTACACACCGTAGCCGTCGCCGAGGTTGAGCACGCCGAGGGCGGAGTAGAACGTGATTTCGGCACCGCTGAAGTCCTCCCCGGCCACGATATAACTGGTTTGGTCGCCGCCAGAGGCGACGGAGAGGCTCAGCACGTCGGCACTGATGGTAGTCGTCTGCACCTTCTCGCCCTTACGGTTGTAGAGCGCGATATCTATCCACGTGCCCACATTGAGTACGTCGGCCACCTGCACGAAACCGAACTTGAAGCCTACCTGGTCGCCCGCCTTGAAGAGTTCGGACGTGGCGTAGTCGTTCTTCACATTGACACGCACACGCCCCTTGAAGGCCACACTGGCCAACTGCACGGCGCTGACGAGGGTACACTTCTCGTCAAGCATCTCGTTCTCGGCGGTGCCGATGACATCACGCTCTGCGCCCGAGGTCATCGGAATGGGGATGCCGCCCACCAACGGTGAGGGCATAAAGGCTTCGCACGAAACGGACATATCTTCGTGTCCGCTCTTCTCGCAATAATCGTGGACACCCTTCACGGTGAGATGCACGTCGTGCGCATCGCCCACAAAGGCATACTTGATCATCACGAGTTTGCCAACCTCGGCATTGACCGCGCCGCCCTGCACAAGGGCTACTTCGTCGAACTTCTGGCTGCTCACGGCGGTGAGGTTGGCACACGTCTGCTGGCTGCCGGGGATGCCGATGAGCGTCAGCTTCACGCCGCTGCCACTGTTGGCCTCACGCACGGTCTGGTCGTCAACCAGTTTGCCGTCGCAGTAGAACCAGATGTGGTAGGTCTTAATGAGGTCGAGCGAAAGCACGCTGCTGCCACTGCCCGCCACGATACAGAAACCAGCGGTGGTACCAGCGGCGTAGTAGTCGCGCATGTCGCGCACACTGACTGTGGGGCTGGTGACAACGGTCGCGCTGACCACCGAGGGGAACGTGGCGTAGTCGTCGATGTCCTCGTTCGTGAGGTTCTCCAGCCCGCTGGTGCCCGTACCCACGGCCACCACGTTGATGACACGGTTCACAGAACAGTGGCGGCCCACCAGTGCGCGGCGCGCGGAGAGATAGGGTGTCTTGGTTTCGGTGCGGTCGGACGACACTCTGGAGTCTGTCTCCTGCCAAGTCACGGCATCGGCCTTGTTGGCAGCCATGGCCTCGCTTTGGTCGGGTTCGTCGTCTGCTTGGGCGAAGCCTGCAATGGGCGCAGCGGCAAGCAGGGCGCACAACGCCATACGGGTTACGCGCGCGCGTATATATAATACGGAGTGTTTCATTGTCGGTTTGTGTGGGTTGTTAGTTCCAGAAGTTATTGGGGGTGGCTTCATCTTCTTCCCAGTCTGATTTACGCGACGACTGGGGACCGCGCTCGTCCTCCTCTGTAGAGATGGTTTCGAGGAGTGCCTCGGGCAGGAAGGCCACAGGCCGCGCCCAGGGAGTGATATAAATGTGCTTCATAGGTGTGGTCTGTGTGGGATTATTTGATGTAAACTTTCTTGCCGCCGACAATGTAGACGCCGCTGCGCGGTGCGCCGCTCACGGCGCGGCCTTGCAAGTCGTAAACGGGAGTGGCGGCATCGGTTGCAATGGGATTGGCTTCGAGGCGTTCCATACCCGTAATCTCTTGCTCATCTTCTATGACGAAATAGAAGCCGAACGACTTTACGCTCTGCACGCTCTCGGCGTCGAGGTAAGCGCGGTTGGGCAGCAGGTAGTCGCCACTGGGATGTAGCAGGCGCGCGTAGCCCTTGCTGTTTTTGGTCAGCACCCAATAGTTGCGCCAATTAGCTCCGAAGTAGGGCGCAGTCTCTTGGCTCATGTACGAATTGTCCTCGCTCTCAGTGATGCCTTTCCAGACGTTGAAACCAAAGGCGTCGTCCGTAACGCTGATGTGGCCGCTTCCGGCAGGCCAGCAGCGCAACTTGTATTCAGTGCAGTTGTCGCTGCGGATGATGACAGCGTTTCCAGCAGGCACTTCCTTAGCCTCAAGCATCTCCAGCGACACTTCTTTGGAAACCCATCCGCCTGCAAAAAGCTTCACGGTGTTCGCGCCGTTGTACTCGTCTGTGCCGTCTTCCGTGCCGTTGGCCACATCGAAGGGATAGTAGAACGTGCTCCACATATAGCCGTCGCTGCCCTCCTGCCCTTCGCGTGTGTCGGTAAGGAGCTTCACGGTGATAGTGGGCGCGGGCGAGATGATCCAGGCGTTGTTGGTGTTCGCCGTAGGGCTGGAACTGTTGCAGAGCGAGGCGCGGTGGGCCGCGCTGGGCGAAAGGACGCTCAGGTAGCCGTTGCTGGCGTCAAGGCCGCTCGCGTCTGTACCATAATACACACAAAGGCTGTACTGACCGTCAATGAGACGGCTCACGAAATAGCGTCCTGCCTTATCTACATCGGCTGTCAGGGGAATATAGCCGCGCGAGTTGCTTCGCGGGTTGCCGATGTACTTACCCGTGTTGGCGTTGCGGATAAGGTAGACGTTGTGTTCGGGCGAAAGCAGGCCCGTGGCGTTCTCACCGCTTTCTGCGCCATGACCCACGAGGATGAACTGCCACAGCGCCGAAGCCTGGCTCTCGTCGGGACGGAAGGCGGCGGCGTTGGCGCACGATGCGTCCGTGCCACCGTAAACAGCATCAAGCGTCAGGGCGTGGTGACGGTGGTCCACATCAGTGAGCCAGCCGTAAGCACCGGGCGTATCCTCGTTGTAGTTTTCGTAGTCTCGGGCTACGTTGATGAGATGGAAGAACTGGTCCTCTACGATGTCGGCGTGGCTCGTGATACTGGTAGGAAACGCCTCAATACCGTGCTCCTCGCAGTAGTCATCCACGGACATCAGCCCCCAGTCGGACGAGAAGCCCTGCGACTGCCGTGAAGTCACTGTGCCATCCGGGGTTTCAAGAGAAAAGTACACGTCCACACTTGAAGAATTTCGTGTGGATGCGTACTTCAATGAGATAAAACGCCGGTCGCCATCGCTTGAAGCAATAATGGCAGGGTTATAAGCGTTTTTCGTGTTGTCTAATGAGAAATTTGCCCCAGCATTGCTTGCAGTCCCACTGGTCCACGTGTTCTCCACACGGATGGCAATGTCATAGCCCTTGTTGGTTAGCGTCTTCACGCCGCCCGTGGTGGTGAGCGTCCACACGCTGAACTGTGTAGGTGTAAACGTACCCTTAAGTGAAGAACCCTCAGCATTGAGGTAGAGGTTGTGGCGGCGATTCAGCAGGACGTAGTCGCCATCCGGGTACGAGCCCACCACCTTGGCAGCCTTCGCCGTGGCGATGGCTTCAACAAGCTTCTTGAAGTCTGTGCCCTTGCTGCCATCCAGCCCTGCCCACACACTTTCGCTCACACCGTTGGCTTTAGCCTCGTCTATGAGATCGTCAAAGGAAATAAAAGTCCAAATGTAGTTGTCCTTGTCCTCCTGTGTGAGCGTCTGCAAATGGATGTAGTTGTAACCGCCCGAACGGACGTGGGCCCAGTACTGCGAACTGTTATTGTTGTTGTAGACGGAAAGGCCGGTGGCATTAAGGGAGTTGCGTTTCAACCCCCATTCAATACTTACCGAAGCCGTGCCTGTGGAAATAAAATTGCCGATGTCGTCAAGATAGGCACTTGACGAGGCGAGCCAAACGCCCTCGCCAGCTACCTTGTTGCCTATCTTGTAGGCAGAACTTCCCTCATCAAGAAACCAGAGGAAACCGTTCGCGTCATAATCGCCGTCCCAAGCGATATGGCCGTCTTTCAATGTGGCAATTGACCAAATTCGCTGGCTGTTGTCCTTATACATATACTCGCCCGTGGCGGCACCACGTATAAGGTAATAGACGCGGCTGCCGGATGTGGAAGTTTTAGGGTATTCAGCCCGCTGCGCGAAGCCCGAAATTACCCCCCCCAATTTAGCGCTGGGAGAACAAAAAGCAAAAATAGTAATTTTCGCATACAATAATAAAAATAAGCCGTTAGGCGTGAAATTTGCGTTACCGTGGCGCAAAAGTACGCCTTTTGTGCCGCCGCGCAAAGTTTTTGGTTCGCAATTTTGACGAAATGCGACCTTTGTTGCACGAAATGTCGCTTTGCGCGCGCCAAAATGCAAGCGCGCCAAGCAAAACGGCGCATTTTGCTGTTTCCGTGGGGCTTTCATTTTCCTTTTATGCCTATTGCGCCTTCTCTACCCACACTCCCGTTTTCCGCGCCAGCGTCACAAACTCCCCCGCTTTCCCCACCTTTTCCGTCGGCAAGCCTTAACTTTGCGGCGCGAAACGCAATCATGGTATTCGCATCAGCACAAAAGTGAATACGCTGCAAAGACGCTGAAAGCGTCGTCCCCTCTGTAACTGTAGGTACGCGAAGTGCAACGGAGCGCACCTACAGCAGGAAATACATCTTGCGGACACACGCTGAAAGTGTGCCCCACAAGCGATTATTCTTAACTATTTTCCCGACGTGGGAGACGCTTTCAGCGTCTTATATACCACGTTTACAAGAAAAGCGAACCATGCACCCATGTGATACATGCAAACAACTTCCCTCTTACCTTCTAATCCAAACATCTCAAAAGACTTCAGCAAACACCCTAATAACGAATCAAACATACCCAGACCCAATAACAACATGATGAAAATGCGACTCTACTTGACAATCCTTGCTTTAGCCTTATGCTTGCAAGCTACCGCCCAACCCACGCGCTCCAAAGGTGCTCCCCGAGAGAGCGCCGCCACGCAGCAGCGCGCCGCAGCCCCCGTGAAGATCACCAAGGGGCTGTTCGGCGTGGGCCAGCAGGGCACGAACTGGTACTTTGAAATCCCCGACACGCTGCTGGGCCGCGAGATGCTCGTCACCGTGCGCTACACCAGCACGCCCGCCGGATACGGCAAGTACGGCGGCGAGCAGGTGAACCAGCAGACGATGTACTGGGAGCGCACCGCCCAGGGCGACCTGCGGCTGCGCTCGCGCCTGCTCATCACCCGCGCCGGCGAGTACGAGGAGATAGGCCGCGCAGTTGAGGCCAACAGCAGCGACCCCGTGGTGGGCGTGTTCAAAAAGGAGAGCGGCGCCTCGCGCGGCACGACGCGCATCAACGTCGGCCAGTTCTTCCTCTCCGACAACGGCGCGCTGACGCTCTCGAAATACGAGAAGCAGAACCTCGGCGTGACGGCTATGCAGTCCAACCTCTCCGAGATTGAGAGCATCAAGACCTTCCCGCTCAACACCGAGGTGCGTATGCTCACCACCTGGGCCGCGCCGCAGGGCAAGACGCCCTCGGCAGCACGCACTGGCAAGGTCAGCGTGGGGCTGAACGTCAGCTTCGTGCTGCTGCCCAAACTCGAAGCGCGCCGCCGCCTGTTCGACCCCCGCGTGGGCTACTTCACCGACCAGTACACCGAGTTCAGCGACTACCAGCAGCACGTCGAGCCGCGCCGCTTCATCACGCGCTGGCTCCTCGAACCCAAGGACAGCGCCGACCGCGCCGCCATGATGCGCGGCGAACTCGTCGAGCCGCGCCAGCCCATCGTCTACTACATCGACCCCGCCACGCCCAAACGCTGGCGCAAGTACCTCATCCAGGGCGTCGAGGACTGGCAAGTGGCCTTCGAGGCCGCAGGCTTCAAGAACGCCATCCAGGCGCGCGAGTGGCCCGACAGTATCAAGTCTATGAGTATGGAGGACGCGCGCTACAGCGTCATCCGCTACCTCGCCTCGCCCATTGAGAACGCCTACGGCCCCAACGTGCACGACCCGCGCACCGGCCAGATACTCGAAAGCCACATCTGCTGGTACCACAACGTGATGCAGCTGCTCCACGACTGGTATATGGTGCAGGCCGCCACGCTCGACGAAGCCGCGCGCCAGGTGCGTTTCGACGACGAACTGATGGGCGAACTCATCCGCTTCGTCTCCAGCCACGAGGTGGGCCACACGCTCGGGCTGCGCCACAACTTCGGCAGCAGCAGCACCGTGCCCGTCGACAGCCTGCGCGACAAAGCCTGGGTCGAGGCACACGGCCACACGCCCAGCATTATGGACTACGCCCGCTTCAACTATGTGGCGCAGCCCGGCGACGGCATCAGCCGCAAGGGAATCTTCCCGCGCATCGGCGACTACGACATCTGGGCCATCCGCTGGGGCTACACCCCCATGTGGGACGCCTTCGACGAGGTGAGCGACCACCGCGAACTGGAGGCCAACCTGATGGACAAGTACTACAAAGGCAACCGCCGCCTGTGGTTCGGCGACGGCGAGACGCGCCGCACCGACCCCCGCTGCCAGACCGAAGACCTGGGCGACGACCCCGTCAAGGCTGGCAACTACGGCATTGCCAACCTCAAGTGGGAACTCCCGCAACTGCCCCAGTGGAGCTACGACCTCGGCGACGTGAACAACACCTACCTCGCCAACAACTACAGCACAGTGCGCTCGCAACTGCGCCGCTACCTCAACCACGCCGTGCGCTACATCGGCGGCACCTACACCGACTTCAAGGCCGTCACCGAGCAAGGCCCCGTCTACCGCCCCACCCCCGCCGCAATGCAGAAGCGCTGCCTCGCCTTCCTCGACGAGCAGGTGCTGCACGAACCGACGTGGCTCACAGACGTGGCCTACATCGACCGCCTCACCGGCGACCCCACCGCCGTCACGCTCGGCGTGGGACGCCCCATCGTGACCGGGCTGGTCAGCGCGGCGCAGCTCGCCTACCTCAACACCGAGTACCCCGCCGAGGAGTTCCTGCCCGACCTTGCCGCCCTTCTGTTCAGCGAACTGGAAAGCGGCGCGGAGGTGACACCCTACCGCCGAGGGTTGCAAAGCGAGTTCGTCAAGGGGCTGACCGCCTACTTCAAGGAAGCCGACGCCGATGCCAAGGCACGTCCCGCCGTCCTCCAGACACTGCGCGACCTCCAGAAGCGTCTCGCCGCCCACCCCGCCGACGCCCACTTCTCCGCCCTTGAGGACGCCATCGCCCGCGCCCTCAAAGTGGACTGAAGCAACAAAAAATCAGGAATGAGGAGTTAGGAATGAGGAATTTTGCTGTGCGGCGATACGCATTGTTCTGTGCCGCGCGGCAATTCCTAATTCCTAACTTCTCATTTCTATATTCGCCCTCCTCATTCCATATCCCCCTACCCTTTTATTTTGATGCCCCGTTTCCGCTTTCACTTCGCCTTTCTATTGGCGCTCGTTCTCGTCATAGCCTCCTGCCGAGGCGATGATGAGGTGTTGCAGTCCGCCACCGAAACGTCCGCCATGGCTGGCGGCACCAGTTTCTTTCTGCTCAACGAGGGCAACATGGGTTCCAACAAAGCCACACTCGATTTCTACGACGGCACGCTCGGCACCTACCGTCACAACCTCTTTCCCACGACAAACCCCTCCGTGGCACACGAGCTTGGCGACGTGGGCAACGACATTGCGGTCTACGGCGGCAAACTTTATGCCGTGATAAACGCGAGCGGACTTGTCGAGGTGATGGACGCGCGCACCATGCGCCATCTCGCAGCCATTGCCATCCCGAACTGCCGCTATCTGGCTTTCCACGACGGCAAAGCCTACGTGAGCAGCTACGCCGGGGCCATCACTCCTGGCGACCCCAATGCCCGGCGGGGCTATGTGGCGCGCATCGACACCGCTTCCCTGCGCGTCGAAGCGACTTGCGACGTGGGCTATCAGCCCGAGGAGATGGCCATTGCGGGCGGGCGGCTCTTTGTGGCCAACAGCGGCGGATACCGCGCCCCTGCCTACGACACGACGCTCTCTGTCATCGACCTCAAATCCTTTGCCGTGACGACCACCATCGACGTGGCGCAAAACCTGCACCGCGTGCGCCTCTACGACGACAAACTCTATGTCGGCGCGCGCGGCGACTACGCCGCCGAAAAGGCCGACGTCTACGTGGTCAATCCCACCACACTCACCGTAGAAGAACGCCTGGGTGTCGAGGCCGAAAACTTTTGCTTCGCCGCCGACGGCAGCCTGCTCGCCATCCACGGCGGCACCGCCGCACGCGCCTTCGTGCGCTACGACATTGCGCGTCGGGAAACCCGCCCGCTCATCACCGACGGCACCGAGGCCGACATCGCCACCCCCTACGGCATCGCGTCCGACCCGTCCACCGGTCGTTTCTACGTCACCGACGCTCGCGACTACGTGTCGCCCGGGCGTGTCATCTGCTACGATGCCCGTGGCACGCGGCTTTGGGAAGCGCGCGCGGGCGACATACCCGCCCACTTCGCCTTCGCCACGGGGCGCACCGACATCGGACAAGGCGACGACACCCCTACCGCCACCGATGGCGTGAGCCGCGTTTTCGACTACCGCCCCGCGCCCGGACAGTTCGTCAACATACTGCCCGAATATGCCGACGGCGACACGCAGGCCACGATGAACGACAAAGTTTTCGCCGCCATCGGCGAGGGACGGCGCGGGCTGGTCACACTCGGCGCGGCGGGCGGCTACCTCGTGGCCGGATTCGCCAGCCGCGTGCCCAACGTGCCTGGCGAGGCCGACATCGAGGTACTGGGCAACGCTTTCGAGAACGCCAGCGAACCGGGCATCGTCAGCGTGATGCGCGACGACAACGGTAACGGCCTGCCCGACGACACCTGGTACGAACTTCGTGGCAGCGCACACGACGAAGCCCAGTTTAGTTACACCCTCACCTACACCCGCCCCGCCCCCAACCACACATCTGTGCCTTCGGGCGACCCTTGGTGCGCCGACGCGCGCTACATTTCGTGGCGCGACAACCTTGGCGCAACGGGTTTCCTCGAGCAGAACATCTACCACCGCCAGCCCTATTTCCCGGCCTGGGCGGCTGCCGACGAACTCACATTCACCTTCACCCTTCTCCCCAACCGCGCCTATCTTAGCGGCGACGCCTGGCTACAGCCCGCCTTCGCATGGGGCTATGCCGACAACCAGCCCAACGGCACCGACGGTTGCCACTTCGACATCGGGAACGCCATCGACACCAACGGGCAGCCCATAGCCCTCGACGGCATCGACTTCATCCGCATCCACACCGCCGTATTCCGCCAAATGGGTGCCATCGGCGAAGCCTCCACCGAAGTCAGCGGCATACGCCGCCTGCACTGACAGGCACACCGTCGCCCACACCGTATATAATATACGCGCGCGCGTAGGAAGCGCAGGCCGTTTTGCTGGGATTCTGAACAAAAATTCCTACCTTTGCACCCGAAATTAAACCCCGGCGCCGTGAAGGCGTCAAAATCCCGGAAACACCAAAACCCCAACCCACACAATGAAAAAAGTATTCCTTTCCGCAATCGCCGCCTCGGCCCTGCTGCTGAGCGGCTGCAACTCTGGCCTACAGCAAGCAGGCTCCCAACTGCTCAACGGTGCCTTTGGCCCCGGCGTCGGCACCATTGTCGGCAATAGCAACACCTCCAGCAACAGCAACACCGGCAACACCGTAACCGCCCTGCTCGGCGGCCTGCTCGACGGCGTGCTCGGCGGCAGCACACTCACCGCCGACAACATTGTTGGCACATGGACCTACAGCGGTTCGAGCGTAGTTTTCGAGAGCAACAATGCCCTTCAAAACATCGGCGGCTCCGTTGCATCCTCGGCCATCGAACAGAAGGTAGACGCGCAGTTCCAGAAACTCGGTTTCAACAGCAACACCTGCCAGTTCACCTTCAACAGCGACAAAACATTCTCGGGCAAGCTGGCCGGAAAAGCCATCAGCGGCAACTACGACCTCAACACCACCAAGAAAACGCTTAAACTCACCTATCTCGGCGGCCTATCCCACACCACCGTACACGCCGCGCTCAACGGCGGCAAGCTCAGCCTGCTCTTCGAGGCCGACAAACTCAAGACCATCCTCAGCACCCTCGGCGGCCTCAGCGGCAACAGCACCATCTCCACGCTCAGCAGCCTCCTCAACAGCTACGACGGGATGCTCGTCGGCATCGAACTCAAGAAGTGAACCGTCCGGCAGCACTACCCGCTAATCCACAGCGGAGGTGGCCGTAGCCAGGCCGGGGCCGCGCCCCGGTGAAACCCACATACGAAACCACTAACCCCAGCGGGGTTGCACAAGACACGGAAACGAAAAGTCCCCTTGTGCAACCCCGCTGGGGTTGGTTTTGATACATCGCCGTATCCGGGGCGTTGCCCCGGCCTATCATCTGCAACCCCGCTGGGGTTGTTGCCACTGCGCGGCACACAAAGCCCATACAAAGACATGCTGTCCGCTAAAAAAGAGAAACGATGCACCGACGTCATGACGCTGAAAGCGTCACCCCCTCTGTAACCGCAGGTACGCGGAATGAAATGGAGCGCACCTGCGGAAAGGCTGTGCTGCGGGACGGACGCTGGAAGCGTCCCCCACGACGGATGGAAGTAACTTATAGCGCTTCTGGGGGACGCTTCCAGCGTCCGTCACACCATCCGTTGCTGCCGCAGGTGCGCTCCGTTACACTGCGCGCACCTGCGGTTACAGAGAGGAAGACGCTTCCAGCGTCTTACACACTACAATTAAAACTTAAAGAGTAAGCTCCCTTTGTATAAAACGTGTGGAATCGCCTTCTTTAATCTTTGTTTTCAGAAGAAACAAGAATCTTTAGCAGCAAATCTGCCTATAAAAAACGCATCCCGAAAGCCCCGAAAATCGCGCACGGTGCCCCTCCATTCGCACTTCGTGGCTCCAAATTCTCGCTTTGTGGCTTTACAATCTCCAAATTAAGGCTTAATTTCTACAAACTAAGGCTTAATTTGGCGAAACATAGGCTTAGTTTGTACAAACTTAGGCTTAATTTGCAGATTTGTGTGGGCTCGGACGGAAAAGAGGCGCGCCCGGAAGCGTTTTAAGGCTCCGGGCGCGCGAAATGTATGGGGTTGCGGTGAATGCGGCTGGGCGGCGGCGGGCGCTGAAAGGGCAACGGGTGGCGCTGAAAGGGATGCGGGTGGCGCTGAAAGAGTTACGGCGGGCGCTGAAAGGGCGGCGGGCGGCGCGGTGCTCACTTGACTTTCAGCACGAGGCGCAGGCCGATTTCGTCGCTACGGGTATTGGCTGGATAGTGTTCGCGACGCTTCAGCCGCAACTCGTCGTCGTCGCGGGAGGAGGCGGGCAAGAGGGCATCTAAATCAAGCTGAATTTTCTCGCCCAGCGCACGGCCGTAGCGTCTCACTGTAGACGAGTTCCTCTGCGGGCGCCCGGAGTTGGGGCGGGTGCTATTTCGATAAGTTCCGCTGTTGGTTCCGTTGTAGTAACCACCGGTGTTGGTTCCTGGGCGACCTGGGGCGGGATTGTTTTGAAAGCCGTTGAAAGTGGTGGTGGTCCCTGTCGTTGACTTGTAACTGCCACCGCGAACCACGATGTCCAGTCCCGCTTTTGGTTCCGTCACGGGGTCGGGTTGGCTACCGTGGGTATAGGTGAGAAGATATGCGTCACGGCACCATTCCTTGACGTTGCCCGTCATGTCATAAATGCCATAGCCATTGGGCAGGCGGTCACAGACTTTATGAACCACATTGTTGGAATTTTCGGCGTACCAGGCCAGACGATCGAGGCTATAGTCGCCGCTGTAGGTGGGTGCTTTTTCCTTTTTATTAGGCCCAAGCGCGGCATACTCCCACTGGGCTTCGGTGGGCAGGTCGAACTCATATTTTGGGTTTTTGACCAGTTTGTTCAGTCTCTCGACAAACTGGCGGCAGTCGTTCCAACTCACGTTGGTTTTAGGCAGGTTTCCGTTGCCCGAATGTCCGCCCATCACGGCGTCCCACTCGGCGTTGGTCACTTCGTTTCGCCCCATGTAGAACTCTGTGAGCGTCACCTCGTGTTCGTTCTGCTCATCAGACCGTCCTTTCTTGCGTCCCATCGTGAACGTGCCGCCTCTGACGCGCCTCATCACCAATTCTGTCTTGTTGGAGAACGTGAAGCAAAGCCCTTCGCCCCCATCCGTCCTGACGACCTTGGGGGGACGCGGGCGGCTCTTATTGCTCCGAACCATCGCCAGGCGGAAGCCTGTGAAGTTGCCTGCCTTGTCGCGCCCGATATGGTTGCGCGCGGAAACGCGGCAATAGAAGTCGCTCGAGGCCGCACTGCCTCCGCGCACGACGTAATCGCCGTTGGCGGGCGACGTTTGGCAGGGGTCTTTCTGGCTGTAGTTGAGATAGACGCCATAGCGGTCGGCACAGATTTCACCGACATTGCCCGACATGTCGTACAAGTCCAGTTCGTTGGCATTCTTTCCGCCTACGGGCTGAATCCTTTCCCTTGCATTGTTGGCGTACCAGGCTACGGGGTCCACTGAGGAGGAGCCGCTGAACTTAAAGCCGCCTGATTTATTTCCGCCACGCGCCGCAAATTCCCACTGCGCCTCGGTGGGGAGACGGAACTCCCATTCATAAGTCAGCCCTTCGTTGTCGAACAGTTTCCCGGCAAAGAGATCTTTGTTGATAAGGGCGATGAATTTTTCTATCTGCGCCACCGTGACGTTCGTGACGGGGAGTTTGTCGCCTTTCACCACACTGGGGTTGTTCCCCATATAGTACTTCCAAAGTTCCTGTGTCACTTCGGTCTGCAACATACGGTAGCTGGAGAGTTCCACTTGGTGGGCAGGCAGTTCATCTTCCTGATAGTCCGTGCCTTTGTGCTGTTCCATCGTAGCGCCCATCGTGAATGTGCCACCTTCTACGAAGCAGACGGTGAAAGGGGGAACGCCGTCGGGCGATTGGTTTTCGGGAACGGGATTTCCGGCAGGCGGTGCCCATGCGCTCAAGGCCACCAAGAGGGGAAGGAGAATTAGGGGAAGAATTTTTTTCATATTTTTTGAAGGTTAAGCGCTTGCCACGAGGGCTGCGGCAGGCTCGGTTTGGGTCAGAGTCCGGACTGTGCGCGTCGTTCGCGCTCCTTTTGCTCTTTCATTTGCTTGGCTTGCAACACGCGCGCCTCTTCTTCCTGGCGTTTCCGTTCCAGCTCGCGCTGGCGCTTTTCTTCGGCCTGCTGCAAAAGGGCCGCCTGGCGCTGGCGCTCCTCGGCCTGGCGACGAGCCGCTGCCGCCGCGTCGGGCAGCTGTGCAGCCGTCTGCGACACTTCCAACAGGGGTTCTGGCGGGGCGGTTTCAACGGTGTCGGTTCGCAAGGTGTCCACTGCTGTGGAGTCGGAGAGCGTGTCGGCAGGAACGGGGTCGAGGTCAAACGTTTCTTCACCGCCCCAATTAAGGCCGCTCACCACAAAGGCGGCGAGGAAGCCCAGCAGCACGGAGGCTATCACGATGAGCACCGTGCGGGTGGTGTTTTTGGCGGGCGGCATGTCCTGCTGCGCCTCGTCGTCTGTGGCGTAAAGCGGCTGTAGCGTCACGACAGGCGCTTCTCCGCTTTCTTCAGCATCGGGCGAAGCAGCTTCGGTTACGGGTGCGGATGTGAAAACCTGCGTCGCCATGTCGTCGGGAGCGTCGGCTTGGGATTCGTCGCTTTCCATCTCGTCGATGGGCGCGGCAGTGTCGATGAGCGTTTCTTCGTCCATGGCCTCATCAGTGGGAAAGGCCGACCACGGGGTGTTGCCAACGGATGCGGCGGGATCGGACGTGGGCTCGGCGAAGACGTTGGCGTACCAGTCGGTGCCCTCTGGGCGCACGGCCTTTTTCATGAGTTGGGACTCGGAGGAGGCGCTGCCCAGATAGTCGAGCACGGCGGCGGCGTTGTCGGGACGGCTCTTGTAGCGGGGCGACATCAGGCGGACGATGAGGTTGCGCAGGCGCTCCCCCACCCCATCGGGAAAGTCGAAAGCCTCTTCGGGCGTGTCGGCGTCGTCGATTTGCGTGGGGGTGGGCGGACGGCGGGCGGTGAGCAGATTGTAGAGCGTGGCTCCAATCGAATAGAGGTCGCTGGCGGGACCGACGCGGCGCAAGTCGTTCATCATTTGCTCGGGCGGAGCGTAGCCTTGCGTGTAGACCATCGGAGCCGAACTGCTTTCGCTACCGCTTTCCTCCAACACTTTTGAGGCGCCAAAGTCGATAAGCACGGCGTGGCCGTCGCTGTCGAGCATGATGTTGGCCGGCTTGATGTCCAGATGGAGCATACGCTTGGCGTGAACCTTTTCCAGCGCGGCGAGCAGCTCCTTGATGTAGGCTGTGGCGCGTTCCTCCGTGAGCGGGCCGTTTTCCCTGACGACTTCGGAGAGCGAGCGCCCTTCTATGTAGTCCATGACATAGTAGGAGGTGCCGTTCTCATCGGGTATGACGTCGCTGACACGCACTATACCGGGGTGGTGGAGTTTGTAAATGCGCTTGGCCTCGCGAATAAACTTGCGGCGCAGGCTGTCAAAGTCTTTCTGCTGCTCGGGATTGCTGACCCGCACCAGCCCTGTTTGGGCATCGCGTTCCGCAACGCGCTTGACGTAGAACTCCTTGACCACCACGTAGACCGTGTCGTCGCTTTCATCTGTCAGACGAGTGTCTACGGCACGATAGGTGTTGCCAAAGCCGCCGCTGTTGAGGAAGCCGACAATTCTGTAGCGGCCACCGCCTATACGCGTGCCGCTTGGCAAGAGGTTACCAAGTCCTTGGAAATTATTTTGCACGTTTCCTATTATATTTTATAACGCCAAGAAACGTTGCGGCAATAAAGGTGCAAAGAAAAGCGTAGCGGATTCATATTTTCTTTGCACAGTGGCAGCGTATCTTCGCTTTCGGGGCAAAGATACAGCAAATTGGTCGCACAGACAATTTTCTGCGCTCAAAAACAAGCGTTTAGGGATTCTCGGCCTTAGCGAGAGGGTTCAAGGAGACAAATTCCAGCCTCGGAAATACTGACGAGGCGCTGGCGGTAGAGCGTGCCGAGGGCCTGCTTGAAGGTTTTCTTGCTGACGCCGAAGCGGGCGCGGATGTCGTCGGGGGCGGAATGGTCGCCGTAGGGCAGCACGCCGCCTGGAGCCTGGCGCAGGGCGTCGAGCAGGGTGTCGGCAAAGTCGCGGAAGCGGTCGGTGCCCAGACGCCCAACGGCGAGGTCGAGTTTGCCGTCGGGGCGCACGCGGACTACGCTGCCCGCTATGCGCTCGCCGGGACGCACGGGGGCATAAAGCTGGTCGGCATAGAGCTGTCCCTGGTATTGGTGGTCGACAATGGCCTTATAGCCGAGGGGTGTGGCGTGCCACACAAGGACATCCACTTGTTGCCCCGCGCGGTGGGTGGCGTGCGTGGCGGGGCGCAGGTAGCGGTCAATCTTGGCGGAGGCGAC
Source organism: Bacteroidaceae bacterium (assembly GCA_017933995.1). GTDB lineage: Bacteria > Bacteroidota > Bacteroidia > Bacteroidales > Bacteroidaceae > Alloprevotella. Next base: position 22,562 of record JAGBKI010000018.1, read on the forward strand.
GACACGCTGCGTTTCGGGGTCGATGTGGCAATGGACGACGTAGTGGCCGCCCATCTCCATCGGTCGGCGCTGCTCGCTGAAAGGGACGAAAAGGTCTTTCATCAAGCCCCAGTCGAGGAAGGCGCCGTGGCGATTGGTCCAGGCGCAGCGCAGGCAGGCACACTGTCCGGCGCGCACCAGGGGTTGCTCGAACGTGCCAACGAGGCGCTCGGACTGGTCGAGGTAGACGAAGACGGTCACCTCGTCGCCGGGGCGCATCTCGGGGCGCACGTACGCTTTGGGCAGGAGTATCTCGCCCACATCGCCGCCGTCCATGTAGGCGCCGTGGTCGGTGAAGCGGGTGATGGGGAGGGTGTTGAAGTCGGCAAGCGCTATCATAGGCAAGGGGGAGTGTCAGAGTACTCGGGAGACTCAGAGTACTCGGAGTATTCAGAAAGCTCACACGACGACGCCGTCGCGCATGTGGATGGTGCGGTCGGTGGTGGCGGCGAGGGTTTCGTCGTGGGTGACGATGACGAAGGTCTGGCCGGTCTCCTCGCGCAGGCGGAAGAAGAGGCTGTGGAGTTCGGCCTTGTTGGCGGAGTCGAGGCTGCCGCTGGGTTCGTCGGCCAAGACAACGTCGGGCTTGTTGATGAGCGCGCGCGCCACGGCCACGCGCTGCGCCTCGCCGCCGCTGAGTTCACCCGGCTTGTGGGCGGCGCGGTCGGCCAGGCCCATAAAGTCGAGCAGGCGGGCGGCCTCTTCCTTCAGTTCGCGGCGGGGGCGCGAGGCGATGAGGCCGGGGAGCATCACGTTCTCCAAGGCGGTGAACTCGGGCAGCAGTTGGTGGAACTGGAAGACGAAGCCGAGGTGCGTGCCACGGAAGCGGGCGAGGCGTTTGCGGCTGAGAGCGGAGACGTCGGTGCCGCCAATGGTGACGGTGCCGCCGTCGGGGCGCAGGAGGGTGCCGATGACCTGCAGGAGTGTGGTTTTGCCGGCGCCGCTGGGGCCGACGATGCTCACCACCTCGTGGGCGGCGATGTCGAGGTCGATGCCGCGCAGCACTTCGAGCGCGCCAAAGGATTTGCGGATGTTGCGGAGGGAAATCATTCTTAAGTTTAAGAGGTTTAAGAAGTTTAAGAGGTTTAAGAGGTTTAATCCGTCCGGGACGGAATTGCGGTTGAGGCCGAAAGGTTAAACTTCTTAAACCTCTTAAACCACTTAAACCTTTTATGAGGCCGCAAGGATTAAACCTCTTAAACCTCATTAAACCTCTTAAACTTTAACTGTCAGCGCACACGGACGGGGACACCGCTGCGCAGGGCGGTGCGCTCGGCCTGGGCGTCGTACTGGTCGGGGAAGAGTATCATCAGGTTGCGGGTGCTGAAGGAGCGTTCCACCTGGTCGGGGATGCGCTCCATATATTTATGGAACGACAGGGTGCCCTTGCGCGCCATGACGATGAGCATCAGGTGATCCTGGCGCGTGCGGTTGACGATGGGCGTGAGGTCGGCCCAGGCGTTGAAGTCGTGGTACAGGGCCTCGGGGCTGCGGTCGGCGCGGGCATAGTGGTCGCGCAGGGAGGCGATGGTGGGCGGCGTGGCGTAGAACTCCACGCTGCAACTGGCCTGCCCGGCAAGCAGGGCCACCTCGTCGGCCCAGTGGTGGAAGCCTTTCTCGTATTCGGCGCGCTTGGGCACAAGGACGTGGATGCGGCGCATCAGGGCCAGGGGCATCACGGAGCGGTAGATGAGCACTTCGCGCGGCGTGGCGCCGAGCAGGTCGGAGGTGAACTTGCCGTAGAAGCTGTCGCTGACGCGCTGCTTGCGGTGCAGGCCGATGAGCAGTTGGTTGGCGCCGGTCTCCATCAGGGTGTGGTAGATGCCGGTGGTGATGTTCACCGCCCAGCGGTTGTGGGTGGCCAGTGCGACACCCGCCGAGGCGGCAATGCGCGTGGCCTGCGCCAGGTAACTTTCGCTGTCCTTGCGCCGCTCGGGGCTGTTCTCCAGCACGATGCTGACGGCGGAGAGGGGTTTCTCCTCGCCGCGCGTGCGCAGCATCAGGGCGAGTTCCATCAGCGGCTCTACGTTCTCCTGGCGCGCCAGTGCGACGAGTATGCGTTTGCTCTCTGTAGCCGAGGCGGGCGCGTCGTCGCTGCCCGCAAGGGCGATGCGGCGCGCGGTGCGCTCGGTGACGAAGGAACTGACGACGCAGGTGCCCAGGATGACGAGCATCGCGGCGTTGAAGACGACGGCGGGGAGCAGGGGCGCGCCGTCGGGCATGGCTATCTTGTAGCCCACGAGGGCTACGGCCAGCGTGGCGGCGGCGCGGCTGGTGGTGAGACCGAACATCAGGCGCGCGTCACTGCGTTCCATACGGTAGAGGCGCGCGGTGGCCTCGGCGGCGAGCCACTTACCGGCCACAGCGACAGCCAGCATCAGCACGGCCAGCGGCAGCGTGTGGCGCCAGTCGAGGAAACTGGCGGGGTTGATGAGCATACCCACGCCGATGAGGAAGTAGGGGATGAAAATGCTGTTGCCGATGAACTCGACGTGGTTCATCAGGGGCGACGAGGGCGGCACAAGGCGTCCCAGCACGATGCCCACGAGAAACGCGCCGAGAATACCCTCGAAGCCCACGAACTCCATCATGCCCGCGCCGAGGAACACCATAGCCAGCACGAAGACGTACTGCACGACGACCTCGTTGTGGCGGCGGAAGAACCAGGCCACGACGCGGGGGAAGAGGAAGACGATGACGGCGCCGATGGCCACGACCTCCAGGGGCAGGCGCACGAGGTGGGCGGTGTCAGCCCCTTCTTTATAAAGTCCGGCTACGACGGCGAGGACAAGGAGGGTGATGACGTCGGCCACGATGGTGGCGCCAGTGGCGATGCCCACACTACGCCGGCGCGTGAGGCCGTAGCGCATCACGAGGGGGTAGTTGATGAGCGTGTGGGAGGAGAGCATCGCGGCGATGAGGGCGGAGGCCGCCGTGCCGAAGCCCCACAGCCGCGCCAGCGCGAAGCCCAGCAAGGCCGGGCAAACGAAACTCAAGAGGCCGAGCGTGGCGGTCTGGGCGCGCGTCTTGCGCACCTCCTGAATGTTCATCTCCAGCGAGGCGAGGAACATAATGTAGTACAGCCCCACCTTGCCGAACAGCTCGAAGCTGTCGTCGTACTCCAAGAGGTTTGTGCCGTGCGGCCCGATGATGATGCCCGCCGCAATCATCCCCACGACGGAGGGGATGTGGAGGCGGCTCATAAGCATCGGCGCAAAGAGTATCACGCTGAGCACGATGAAGAAAATCCACGTGGGGTCGCTTATAATTGGCATTCGGAGTGCGCTTTTTCGCGGCAAAATTACTAAGAAACCGCTTATTAGCGCGCGCGGCGGGCTTGCAAACCGCATTTATTGGTACTTTTGCGGGCAATAACAAGGTTTAAGAAGTTTAAGGAGGCTTAAGAGGTTTACCCATCCGGCCTCAACTGCCGCTCCGTCCCGGACGGATTAAACCTCTTAAACCTCAAAACCTAATTAAACCTTTTATATGCGTATCGCTATTGTCGGCGCGAGCGGCGCCGTAGGGCAGGAATTCCTGCGCATCCTCGCCGAGCGCGAGTTTCCCATTGACGAACTGCTGCTGTTCGGCTCCGAGCGCAGCGCCGGAACCACCTACCGTTTTCGCGGGCAGGACATCACCGTGCGCCTGTTGCAGGAGGGCGACGACTTCAAGGGTGTGGACATCGCCTTCGTGAGTGCCGGCGGTGGCACATCCCTTCGCTTCGCCGACACCATCACGCGCCACGGCGCCGTGATGATTGACAACAGCAGCGCATTCCGCATGGACGAGGACGTGCCCCTCGTAGTGCCCGAGGTGAACCCCGAAGACGCGCTCAACCGCCCGCGCGGCATCATTGCCAACCCCAACTGCACCACCATCATGATGGTCGTGGCACTGGTGGCCATAGAACGCCTCAGCCACATCCGCCGCATACGCATCGCCTCCTACCAGAGCGCGAGCGGCGCGGGCGCGGCGGCTATGCAGGAACTTGAGCAGCAGTACCGCGAGGTGCTCAGCGGCCAGGCGGTCACCGTCAAGAAGTTCCCCCACCAGCTGGCCTACAACGTCATTCCGCAGGTAGACGTTTTCACAGCCAATGGCTACACGAAGGAAGAGATGAAGATGTTCAACGAGACGCGCAAGATTATGCACAGCGACGTGCTGACCTCGGCCACCTGCGTGCGCGTGCCGTCGCTGCGCAGCCACAGCGAGAGCGTGTGGGTGGAGACGGAGCGCCCCGTCAGCGTTGAGGAGGCGCGCGAGGCTTTCGCAAAAGCCGAGGGCGTGACGCTGATGGACGCCCCCGCCGAGGGCGTCTATCCTATGCCGCTCCACCTGGCGGGCAAGGACGACGTGTACGTGGGCCGCGTGCGCAACGACCTGGCCGACCCCAACGGCCTTTCCTTCTGGCTGGTGAGCGACCAGATACGCAAGGGCGCCGCGCTCAACGCGGTGCAGATTGCGGAATACCTGATACGGGTTGGCAATATAAAATAAGCCACCACCGAAAGACGCAGGCCCGGTTTAGTCGTTGCTAAACCGGGCCTGCGCGTTTCAGCATCCTTGCGAGCACCAAAAGTCCACGTATGCCCGCGCCACGCGGTCGGCATCGTGATGGCGCACGACGTACTCGCGGCTTTCGCGTTGCAGGCGCGGTATTTCCTCGCGCCGCTCCACGAGGTTGCACAAGGCTTCAAAAACGCTTTCCTCCGTGGGCGCCACATTGACAATGGGGCGCAACTCCTCCTCGCCGAGTATCGCGTAGTTTTCGGGTTCGCCGCCACCCACCACGACAAGCCCCTGGGCCATCGCTTCGAGGGCGTTCATGGCGGGCGTGTAGGAATAGAGCTGGTCGAGCAGCACGTGGCTTCCGGCCAACAGGCGGCGATATTCGTCGAAAGGCACGCTCTCCACCAGCGTGACGCCCACCGCCTCGCCGTAGCGCGCCTCCATCCGGCGCAGGGCGCGGAGCATCACGTCCGTACCCTTATAAGCACTCCGCCCGCTCATCACGCCGATAAAGAAACGCACCTGCGACGGCGCGGCGGTGGCTATCGTCTGCGGGCGGCTCTTTGCCGTGTCGATGGGAAAGGGGATGAACTTCAGCTTGTCGGCGAAATACGGGCGGTAGCTGGCATCGTATTCGTACAACCCGCTGACAATGCCGTCGCAGTCGCGGGCTATGAAATCGTTGAGCCGCCCTTTTTCGCCGTGCAACCAGTCGGCAATGAAGCGGTCGTTCTCTGCGCTGTGGCGGGCCGACGCGCCGAGGTTGAAATCGCTGTAGCGGAACGTCGCGCAGTCCGTCCCGGCCTTCACCCAGTACTTGTCCATGCCAAAGGCTCCCAAGAAAACACGACGGTTGTGGCGGCGCAACAGTCGGTAGTAGCGATAGAGGCGCTCGGCTTTGAGCGGCAGGAAATCAGGACCGATGAGCTGCACCACGTCGAAGCCCCTGAAACGGAGAAAAGCCCGTTCCAGGCGCAGCAGGTAGGCCAGCGTGGCGAGCCGTCCCAGGCTGGGGCGACGCAAGTCCACGTCGCGCGGGTAGTTCTTCCAGCCATCACCGTCGGAAGCCACACAAACCTCGTGGCCCATACGTTTCAGGGCCGCGCCGAGCGTGGCGTGGACATTGCTGTAGTCGCCGATGAGCAGTACTTTCACGGCTGCAAAAATACGCTTCCCCACCCACGCCCGCGCCGCTACGGCCCACTTTTTTGCACATCTGCCGACAGAAAACCGCGAAAAAGCGCACGGGCGTTGCGCAGCGCAACGTAACTTTGCGGTGCGAACCTCAAAATCGCGCAAACCAACCTATCAAAATAAAAAACCATACACCCAATGGAAATCCTCAACCAGATTGTAGCCCGTGCGCAGGCCAACCTACAGCGCATCGTGCTGCCCGAAGCCGAGGAGGAGCGCACCCTGCGCGCCGCCGACAAGGCTCTGGCCGACAAACTCGCCCACATCATTCTCATCGGCAACCCCGCCGCCATCAGCCAAAAGGCACAAGAATGGGGCCTCGCCCACATTGGCGAAGCCACCATCATCGACCCGCTCGACAACCCCAAGAGCGAAGAATACGCCGCCCTGCTGGCCGAGTTGCGCAAGAAGAAAGGCATGACCATCGAGCAGGCGCGCGAACTGGTGAAGAACCCGCTCTACCTGGGCTGCCTCATCATCAAGAGCGGCGACGCCGACGGACAAATCAGCGGCGCCCTCAGCACCACCGGCGACACCCTGCGCCCCGCCCTGCAAATCATCAAGTGCTCGCCAGGCATCACCTGCGTGAGCGGCGCAATGCTCTTGATAACCCCGGAAAAGCAGTTCGGCCAGGACGGCGTGGTCGTGATGAGCGACGTAGCCGTGACCCCCGTGCCCACAGCCGAGCAGCTCGCGCAGTTCGCCTATTGCACCGCCGAGACGGCCAAGTCCGTGGCCGGTATCGCCGAGCCGCGCGTGGCCATGCTCAGTTTCAGCACGAAGGGAAGCGCCAAGCACGAAGTTGTCGACAAAGTGGTCGAGGCCACACGCCTTGCCCGCGAGCAGTGGCCCACGCTGCAAGTAGACGGCGAGCTGCAAGCCGACGCCGCACTGGTTCCCGCCGTGGGCGAAAAGAAAGCCAAAGGAAGCACAATCGCCGGCCACGCAAACGTGCTCATTGCGCCCAATCTTGAAGTGGGCAACATTGGCTACAAACTCGTGCAGCGTCTGGGCGGAGCCGTGGCAATCGGTCCCATCCTGCAAGGCATCGCACGCCCCGTGAACGACCTCTCGCGCGGCTGCTCCGTAGACGACATCTACTACATGGTGGCCATCACCGCCTGCCAGGCACAGGCCGCCCGGTAAAGCCCCAGCCACGACGGAAGCCACCGCCCGTACACCCCAAAGCCCCGCCCACCACAAAAAGCGGGGCTTTTCTTTGCCGCCTGCCCAATTTGGCATAATTTTGCAGCGACCCGCGAAACGGCGGGAGGCTTTCAGGAAATAATCCACTAAACTTAATCGATACTTTCTCTATGAGACTGATTATCCAACCCGACTACGAGCGGCTTTCGCGCTGGGCCGCCGACTACGTGGTGGCCAAAATCAACGCCGCCAACCCCACAGCCGAAAAGCCCTTTGTGCTCGGCCTGCCCACCGGCAGCAGCCCCATCGGCCTCTACAAGGAACTCGTCAAGGCCAACAAGGAAGGCCGCGTGACGTTCAAGCACGTGCTCACGTTCAACATGGACGAATACGTCGGCCTGCCCGAGTCCCACCCCGAGAGCTACCACAGTTTTATGGCCAAAAACCTCTTTGACCACATCGACTGCCCCAAGGAAAACATCCACATCCTCAACGGCAACGCCGCCGACCTCGAAGCCGAATGCGCCAACTACGAGCGGATGATCGAAGAAGCGGGCGGAATCGATCTTTTCCTGGGTGGTATCGGCCCCGACGGCCACATCGCGTTCAACGAACCCGGCTCCTCGCTCACCAGCCGCACACGCCAGAAGACACTGACCACCGACACGCGCATCGCCAACAGCCGATTCTTCGGCGGCGACCCGCAGAACGTGCCCGCCCACGCCCTTACCGTCGGCGTCGGCACGGTGATGTCGGCACGCGAAGTGCTCATCCTCTGCAACGGCCACAACAAAGCGCGTGCCCTGCAGGCCGCAGTCGAAGGTCCCGTGACGCAGATGTGGACCATCAGCGTGCTCCAGCTCCACCAGCACGGCATCATCGTCTGCGACGAAGCCGCCTGCGAAGAACTCAAGCACGGCACGTACAAATACTTCAAGGACATCGAGCGCGAGCAGCTCTGAGCCGCTCACCCCGTAAGCCCACCCGCACAGGGGCAAAGGCGTCAGCACCGACGCCCTTGCCCCTGTTTTTTTTCCCTGGCAAGCATATAAAAAGGCTGTTGCTGCCCACTAAAATTCTCTGTTCCATCCGAAACATATAATAGGGACGGGAAGCCTGCTTTTTTACACAAGAGGAGGAGTTATTAAGTTGTAACAGTAACCTTGAAAGACGCTGGAAGCGTCTCCCCCTCTGTAATCGCGGGTTCGCGCAGTGGAACGGAGCGAACCTGCGATGTAGGCGGGGCGAATGTCGGACGCTGGAAGCGTCCCCCACGACGGGAAGGGGTCACTTTTAGCGCTTCTGGGGCACGCTTCCAGCGTGCATTCGGTAGTATACGGCCTGCCGCAGGTGCGCTCCGTTTCACTACGCGTACCTGCGGTTACAGAAGGGATGACGCTTTCAGCGTCAAAAGACGGTTCATCGTTTGAGAAATTTTAGCGGTCACTAATAAAAAAACGCCCCGAAGCCCCCAAAAAAAATTTTACTAAGCCACAAATCTGCAAATTAAGCCTTAATTTCGCCAAACTAAGACTTAGTTTGTACAAACTTAGGCTTAATTTCTACAAACTAAGGTTTAATTTGCAGATTTAGCCCACTGTAGAATGTTTTTGCAGCGCTATCGCCGCTTTTTGCAGGCACTCCGTATGAATATAGTAGGCGCACGGCGGAAAATGAGAGGGGAAAGAATACGGCATCATGACGCTGAAAGCGCGAAGCGTATACCACTGCAAGAAAGCGTCGCCACTTTTCAACAAGAACCCCTGCGGGGTTACAGATTTTTAGACCGGGGCAACGCCCCGGCTATGCGCTGTAACATTACCAACCCCAGCGGGGTTGCACAAAGCCGACTGCGGGATATTGTGCAACCTCTCCGAGGTTGGTTTTTATTTGCTACCCTACCGGGGCGCTGCCCCGGCCTACCATCTGTAACCCCGCTGGGGTTAATTCAAACACACACCAAGCCGCCCCTTCCCAAAGTGGGGAAAGGGCGGCTGGAAATGGTTTGTGTGTTTATGTATACGGGAGATGGGGTTCAGCGTCCGAAGCGGCGGCCTGCCGAACGCCCAGAGGCGGAGCTGCCAGTGTTGGAACCGCCTACGCTGCGGCTGTTGTTGAGGCTACTGTTGCCACGCCCGATGCCTTGGGGCTGGGTTGCGGCGTTTCCATTGCCACGACCGCCGTTGTTGGACTGGCCACCGATGTTGCCGTTGCCACGTCCGCCATTCTGGGACTGGCCGCCGATGTTGCCATTGCCACGTCCACCGTTCTGGGACTGGCCGCCGATGTTTCCATTGCCACGTCCGCCATTCTGGGACTGGCCGCCGATGTTGCCATTGCCACGTCCGCCATTCTGGGACTGGCCGCCGATGTGGCCATTGCCACGACCGCCGTTATTGGGCTGGCCACCGATGTGGCCATTTCCACGTCCGCCGTTATAGGGCAGACTGCCGGGGCGGGCGTTGCCACGACCTGCACCAGGATAGTGGCGATCGCGCAAACCGGGGGCGGTGCGGGGACGCATGGAGGCATAGGGGCTGATCCTGCGGTAGGCACCGGGACGCCAGCCGCCGCGATAGGAGCCGTAGACGCCAGGACGGGAGAAGAAGAAGTGGGTGCGCGAATAGCGGCTGTAGACAGGGAAATACCAGGCAGAGCGAACCCAACGCAGGGGCTGGTAGAAATAATCGAGCGTGCGGAACAAAGAATACTGCCAGTCGAAGAGCACGTAGCGCAAGTCGGCATCGCGATATTGCCAATAGGTTCCGTAAATGTCGTGGTGGGAGCTGACGCTAAGGAAGTAGTCAAGGTTTATTTGGTAAGCCATGTCATACTGTTCCTGAGTCAGGTTAAGTTCGTAGGCCATCTTGTCGGAGAGGAACAAAGCCTGCTCGCGTGCACGTTCGTAGCTGAAAGCGCTGGCCGAGAGGGCGGTGGCCACCAATACGAGGGAAAGGAGTAAGCGTTTCATTGCTGTAGGGTGTTAAGGGTTGGTGTTTCGTTTTTCTTTTTCGGGCAAGAAACCCTGCGGCTTGTCCGTTTGGTTATATGACGTGTGGGGACAAGAGAGGTTTAAAACCGCAGTGGGTTTTTCTGGTTTTGCATCGGTTGGTAGGCAAAAATACAAAGAAATGGCTTAGCACGGCGACAGTTCGCACGGGAAAGTGTAAATTTGCGGCGAAAACCGCATCATTCCCATCGAAAGCGACTAAAAACATGGCCGATAAACTCAACGGAATCACGCGCTTCCTGCTGCGCTTCCGCTATATCATTGTACTGATCATCTTCATCGCGGTGGCAGGTTTTTTGGATCCCAACAGTTTCCTAACGCGCTACCGTCTGACGCTGCGCAACAACGAGTTGCGCGCCGAGATTGCCGACTGCAACCGCCAGTATGCCGAAGCCGAGAAGGAGCTTCACGCCCTGCTTAACAGCCCTAAAGCCGTTGAGCGCGTGGCGCGCGTACACCTGTTCATGAAGTCCGACGACGAAGATGTCTACGTCGTGGAGCAGACCGACAGCCTGGCCGCCAGCGAAGACTAACCTCCCCTACCCTGCTGCCTATGCGCCCGCTCACCCCGTTACAGAACCTGCTGCTGCGCATCGGCGGTGTGCTGATGCTCGTAGCGCTGGTGTTGCCCATTTTTTTTCCCACCGCCACGGAACTTTCCGCCGCCGCATTCGGTCTCGGTGCCCTGCTTTTCGGCGCGATGCAGTTGCTCGCGCGCTACGACGGGCGCAATGTGACGTTGCGCCACCTGCGCCGCCAGCAGATAGCCGGTGCCCTCTTCCTCATTGTCACGGCCATGCTGCTCGTCGGCAAGACGTTCCGCCTCGGCCCGCTGCGCGGCGACGAGTGGAAACTCGCGCTGGCCGTCGCAGCCGTGTTCGAGGTGTACACCGCCTTCCGCATTCCCGCCGAAGCCGCCAAGGAGGAAAAACGGCGAGCCGAGGCCACAGGCAAGTGTTAAAGGGAGGTGGCGTTTTGTGAAAAAGTGTTTAAGAAAACGCCACAAGCCGCCCGGAAAGGCTAAAAAAGTTTTAACAGCAGTGTTTCTTTGCTCCATGCGCTTGCAGCGTTGCAAGGGCGTGGTTTAATTTTGCTGTCGTCGAGAGCCGGAACAATACTTTTTCCGCCGGTTTTCGCCCACGTTATGAGGAAACTCGCCCAGCTCATCCCCGCAGCCCTGCTACTATGCTCGTGCGCCACGAACTACAACGTCCAGGGCACCACGTCGATATCGCGCTTCGACGGCAAGACAGCCTATATCAGTATGCTGTCCGACCAGGGTGTGGCCGCGTTCGACTCTGCCCAGATCAACCACGGCGAGTTCTACTTCTACGGCGACGTGGACAGCACCGTCTTCGCCTATCTCTACGTGGGCGGCGAGGAGGTGATGCCCATGGTGCTCGAGACGGGCAACCTGTCCTTGCAGGTAGGCACACTGGCCCAGCGCGCCAGCGGCACGCCGCTCAACGACCGCCTGAGCCGCTTTTTCCGCGAGCGCGACAAAATAGAGGAACGCCTCTACGCGCTGCAACAAGAGAGCATGGAACTGTTGCTGAGCGGCCACAGCATGAACGACGTCAATCACCGCCTCGGCGGCAAGCAAGACAAGCTCATCAAGCAGTTGCAGACGCTTGAAACCAAGTTCATACAAGCCAACTACGACAACGTGCTTGGCCCGAACGTGTTCATGATACTCACGTCGCAATACCCCTTCCCGGTGATGACCGACCAAATCCACAACATCGTGCGCAAGGCACCGCCCCAGTTCCTGCACCACCCGTTTGTGCGCAGCTACCTGCACCAATGCGGCGCCATTAAGCCGTGAAGGACAGAATATCCCCCGCAGGACATCGGAACCCTGCGGGGGATGTTTCTGATTCCCCAACACACTCACTTCCCCATCTGCATGAAGCTAACCGTGACGGAGACCGACACGGCGACAAGCCCCATAAAACTTGCCCCACCATCGATGAACACCGAACAGCATAAGCCCAAGAACCGTGCTATTCCGCAGGAAGTGGTTCGATATGTCGAAACACAGATTCTGCCTCGCTATGCTGCATTCGACGCTGCCCACCGCGAGGATCACGCACGCAGCGTGATAGCCCGCAGCCTCGCGCTGGCCGAAAAATTAGGAGTGCGCACCGATATGGCCTATGTCGTGGCCGCCTATCACGACCTGGGGCTGAAGTTCGGGCGCGAGCAGCACCACACAGAGTCGGCACGCATACTGCTTGGAGACGAGCGGCTGCGCAGTTGGTTCAAGCCCGAAGAACTACAACTGATGGCCGATGCCTGTGAGGACCACCGTGCATCGAGCGCACACCCGCCGCGCTCCGTCTATGGCCGCATAGTGGCCGAAGCCGACCGGCTCATCGACCCCGAAACCGTTATCCGCCGCACCGTGCAGTACGGCCTTGCCCATTACCCCGAACTGCCGCCCGACGGGCACATACGCCGTGCCGAGGAGCATCTGCGTACCAAGTACGGCGAGGGCGGCTACCTCCGCCTGCTGCTCGCCGAAAGCCCTAACGCCGCGCCCCTCCGCCGTCTGCGCCAACTCATCAGCGACCCGCCACGCCTGCATGCCGCCATCGCCCGCATGTTCCAACAAGAGCACGCGCCGGGCAACGAATCCCCGCAAGCCGCCCAGCCATCTTGATGTCCGGGCAGTCCGCAATACGACTTCCCCAAGGTCGGCGTCCGCACGCTCAACGAGTTCCTGCAAATTGTCCGCAGGCAGTAAGACACGCTGTGCATAGGCATCCATTTACGCCCCTAAAAGTGCGAACCTTTCACTTTTAGGGGCGTAAATCCGTTTTGTTCCCTATCTTTCCTGTTATACTTACTGCTTATCGATGCTCTATCAGCCGTAAGCCTTGTTTGCGATAGAAAGAGAATTTGGTGTCGGAACTGACCAACGTCATCTTATGGGAGATGGCCTGCGCGATGATAAGGTGGTCGAACGGGTCTTTGTGCGCCTGCGCTTCGTTTATTTGTAGTGCGGCCAGCGTGCGAATGACGTTTATGTCCGTGTTGTCTATCTCTACGGACGGGTCGTTGAGCACAAAGGAAATCATCTCGCTTTCCGTCTTCCAGATATTTGAAAGAAGTTTCTTCGTGCGAAACGCCGTTATCAGCTCTTGCAGGCTGACAATGCTCAAGTACTTTATATTCTCCGCATCTTCAAGGCAGGCGCACACGTCACGGCTTAGCGAGCCTTTATCGCTAAGCAGGTATACATAAATGTTGGTGTCAAGAAGCAGGCGCATCAGTCCAAGACGATTGGGTCTGCCACGGTGATGCTCCCTTGCGTAGCCTCGTAGTACTCCCAGAACTCTTTGGCCTTTTCTTCTTTCTCTTGCTTGCTCATGATGTGTTGGCTTGGTTGTTCGCTTGCAAAAGTAATGAGTTTTTCCCATACAAAAGCCATACCTTTATTATTTCTTCCCTCGCCTGCGCCCCCGCATCTAAGGAAAAAGACGCGGGGGCACAGGCCGTTATCCCAAATAAATCCTTACTTTTGCCGCTGACATAAGCCTGCGCGGCGGTGCGGGCGACACATAGAATAATAACGAGCGTTTGCTTCGTATTCGGTGCTACTCTGAAACTTAGGAACTTTCATTTATGCACATTCACGGATAAGTCTGCAAACGTCTGCGCTATAGGCGTAGGCGTGACTTATCGAATGTGCGGGTTTCCTAAGACCTCAGAGTGCAGATAAGTTTTCGTCTGCGCTTTTTGTGTCTTATAAAACCCGCCCCGATGATAAGCCGACGCTACAACTCGCTATAGCGTATGGCATCAGAAAATATGCGCTTGGCGCAGAAGGCCAAAAAGGACGAATTCTACACCTTGCTGACCGACATCGAGAAAGAACTGCGCCACTACAAATATCACTTTGCGGGAAAAACAGTGCTGTGCAACTGCGACGACCCGCGCGTCTCTAACTTTTGGAAATACTTCACGCTCAACTTCGAGGCGTTGGGCTTGCGGCGCGTTATCGCGACATGCTACAAAAGCCGCACGCCGGATTTGTTCAGCACCCACGAGAGCGAGCAGGCAGTCTATCAAATCTATGACGGCGACCGCAACGGCAACCGCCGCGTGGACCCCGACGAGATAGAAGTGCGCCCGCTCCGTGGCGACGGCGACTTCCGCTCACAGGAGTGCATAGACCTCTTGAAGCAGGCCGACATTGTGGTGACAAATCCGCCTTTCTCACTTTTTCGTGAATATGTCGCGCAGTTGGTGAGTTATGGCAAGAAGTTTCTTATCATCGGCAACCAAAATGCCATCACCTACAAAGAAATCTTTCCGCTCATACAATCAAACCAAATATGGTTGGGTTTCCACACAGGCCACACGCTCTTTGCCGTCCCCGAAACCTACACCATCCCCGACTCCTACGACCCCGCCGACAAGAAACGCCTGCGCTCAAACGGCTACATCGTGGACGATGATGGAAGATTGTGGCGCAACCTCGGTAATATCTGCTGGTTCACCAATCTTGACCACGACAAGCGGCACGAGGAATTGATAATGATTAAACGCTACGAATCTGGGCGTTACCCCAAGTATGATAACTGCGATGCCATTGACGTCTGCCCCGTGGCCGATATGCCGATGGACTACGAGGGACTGATGGGCGTGCCTATCACGTTCCTTGACAAATATAATCCCGAGCAGTTTGAGATTGTCCGTTTCCGAAAAGGTGATGACGGACGCGACCTTTCTATCGGCGGCAAATGTCCCTACTTCCGCATCCTCATCCGCCGCAAACAAGCCGTAACGAATAAGGACTAAAAGCCCGGCAAGTCCCTTCCACTTTTAAGTGGAGGCTTTCCACTGAAAAGTGGAAGCGTTCCACCGAAAAGTGGAAGGCCACCAGATCAAAACAAATCCCAACTATGAAAATCTCACTCCACGAAATCCCCGTGCGCGACCTCGTTCTGGGCTACACCGACAGTCAGGAGGAGGGCGTCACGGGCTACGGCGGGCGGCTTGACATCCGTCCGAAGTACCAGCGCGAGTTCGTCTACAAAGACCGCCAGCGCGACGCCGTGATAGAAACCCTTAGGCGAGGCTTCCCGCTCAACGTGATGTACTGGGTACACTGCGGCGACGGGCACTACGAGGTGCTCGACGGCCAGCAGCGCACCATCAGCATCTGCCAGTAC
>JAGBKI010000019.1 GCA_017933995.1 Bacteroidaceae bacterium
AAGCCCTCTTTTGAGGGTCGTGAGAAAACATCATGGAACCAGGTGTGCCAGAGGAAGAACTGGCTGTTTGAAGACAAGTCCATATCTTCAAAGTCGATGCGGATGCCTTGCTCGACAAGTTCCTGTTTTACAATGTCTGCGATGTCCTTCCTCAACTGCACTTTCTTATCATGTTCTGGACAAGCATAGTATTCCGCAAGTTTATCGCGTAGGTTCTTGCGATAAACGTCTAACATACTATCAAAGATGGTGATGCCATGACCTGCTATGTTCTTTTCCGTCATCGTGGAAAGGTCTGCCCCCTTATACTGCTCCAACAGAGAGTTTCCCTGCATAATCTTAAAGTCGAGGTTAGGCAGAGCCTCTGGCGACTTCTCATCCACAATCAATGAAAGCCAGAAACGCAGTCGGGCAATATCAACCGCACCACGCTCGATGTCAACGCCATAGATGTTGTGTTGGATGATATGACGTTTGATATTGGCGGCATTCTCCACTATGTTTGGTTCGATAGCGGAACGGCAGAAGAACAGTTCGCGCAGCAATCCCATGGGGAAAGCACCAGAGCCAATGGCAGGGTCACAAATCTTTACATCAATCAGTTTCTGGTCAATGTCTGCTTTTAACTCACCAAGCAGTTCCGCATCGTGCGTGGTGACAAACTGGCGAATGCGCTCCTTATCTTCTTCCTTTTGGTCTGTCTGCAAATACGCAATCAGACTTTCGCGGCACATATACTGCACAATTTCCTTCGGGGTGTAGAATGCGCCTTTGTCCTTGTTGTCCTCCAGCAGATTCTCAAAGATGCGACCGAGCATTTCGGGGTCAACACCCACTTCTGCATCGTTCGGGTCGTTCTCATCGATGGTGAAGTTATATTGCGAGAGCATTGTCAGCAAGTTATCAAAATAACTGGCTGGGAAATGACTCGGTTTTTTGTCAAGATTGTCACGCTCAAACAGACCGCCATTCAAATACGGAATGCGACAGTTGCGGAAGCCCTCCACCTCTGTGTCGTAAAGGTCGCCTCTGTCTGAACGATTACGGTCTAAGCCTTCTGCGAACAAGTCTTCCAATATGTCATCAAGGAAATTCTCTTTTTGGCGGTCTGTTGCCTTCTGGAAGAGGTTCAGCATAAAGTTATGGTCACCTTCTCCCCAATCTTTGCCAGCAGGAACACCAAGCCATCCCTTCTTTTGTAGGAAGTGGAGGAACACTATACGCCCAAGGAGCTTCTTCACATAGTCGCGTATTGGCTTTTCCTCACGGTCTCGAATCTTGTCTGCTGTCATGCCCGTATGGTCAAAGTCTGTATCAATGAAGTCCTGACGCATTCCATTGGCTGGGTCAACCATATAGCTGACAAATGCTTCATATTGAGCCTTGTATTTGCCAAAGAACTCTTTGGAAAGTGCTTCTACGTTGAAAGCATCTTCGATGTCTTTTATTTCAAGTGAACTCCTCTTGTCATACAGAGCCATAAAGTTGTCGGTTGCCGTGCGGCATGACTGACCTGGACCAAGAAGGAATGTGTATCGCTTGCTGTCAGTGGACTCTTCCTTGTTGCCACTCTTTCGACAATAGGTAAAACGCCAATCCCAACGAGTGTCATCCTCATAGTGGAACAGCATGAAGGCACAAGAGAACTGATCCATGACAGCACGGATGAGCCGCTGAATGTTCACGCGGTTACGCTCCATCATTACCCTATCGCTGACAGTGACATCGAAAATCTGCAAAGGTTCTACGCCAACATACATCATGCCCACTTGCTTGATGCTGCGTATTCCCGTGTTTTCTGCCAGTTGTCTGCGTTCGGGCTGACTATCCAGAAGTTCTGTCTCATAACCATCCTCAAAGTCTTCTTCACCAAAAATGGGGAAGATAACATTGCTGAGGAATGAACTCCAGCCTTGATACTGGCTACTCAGATATTCTTTTAATGCCTCCTTATTCATGGGGTTCCTTGTTTACTTGATAGTTGAACTTTGTCCTTCCATTCTCACGCTCGGCAGAACATGCAAGCACGTTCTGCTCTCGCTTTATCGAATGGTTCCTAATACTATGGATGCTTCGCCTTGCTTACTTTCAACATTGGCTACGAGTTTGCCGATTTCTCGCTCCAGAATATCGTCGATGTCTTGTTGCTCAATGGCAAGAAGGCGTGACTCTCTCTCATTAAGTTCTTGACCGATAGCCAATACCTTTTTGATAATGTCAAAACTTCCCCGGTCAACCAATTTGCGAGCATTTTTCAGCAAGACCTTTGATTGAGGTGACAAGTTGGGGGTATTGTTTATCTTAACCAGCATTTCCTTTGCTGCCGTTGCCTTGTCACCAGCCCTCGACCTGTTGATGCGAACGAAGTACTGATTGTATGTCTTGATGGCTTCAGCCGAAAGTTGTTGCCAGTTGTCTGGCAGTGGAACACGCTTGGCATTCTCATCCACGCGCATGTCTTCCAGCAGTTCGAGCAAGGATATAATCTGCGCATTTCCTTCTGCATCTATCCTGATAGCAAGTCGTGCAGAACGTGGGGCTTTCACAATGAAATATGCTGTGCCACTTGCTGCCTGTGCTATCTGCCAGTCGCCATCAGCTTGCTCTATTTGCTGATAACGCTCTGGGTGGGCTTCCTTGTACTGCTTCAACTCGAACACGTACTTCTGCAAAGGAGACTCTTCGCCGTCAACGGCCTTTGCTATGTCGTAATGCACAATGCTTTCCTCTTCTGAGAAAATCTTGCTGTCCTCGCCAAACAGCACATGGAAGGACTGCAACTTCGTGTGTGCCTTACGAACCAGCTGTATCTGTGCATCGCCCTCTGCACTCGGCATGAAATTATAGACATAGACAAAAGGCTCTTTGCTGCCGATACGGTTTACACGGCCAATGCGCTGCATCAGGCGAGTGGAGTTCCATGGCGTATCATAGTTCAGAATAACATTGGCACGGTGGAGGTTTACACCTTCAGCCAACACCTCTGTTGTAATGATAACATTGTAGTCATCCTTCCATTCACCTTCATAGTTGGCATCAAAGTTTTCCGCTATCGTTTGTTCCATCTCGTCACGATTGGCAGCAGTGATTGCCAGAACCTTATAGCCTTTTGCCTCTACCGCTCTCTTTAGTGACTTAACAGTGTCTATCGCTTCGGAGAAGATAACCAACTTTCCAGAGGTGTTCTTTATTGAATTAAACAGTTCTGGCTTGATGTTTTCTTTGAAAGCGTCAAACTTTGGGTCTTGTGAGTTCTTTGCCCATCGGTCATAAAGGTTGGATATGAGGCGGTAGTCCTCTTTTAGTTGAACGAAGTATTCCTCCTTGAAGTCTTTGCGCCTGTATTCAGCGTTCTGTCCTTTATCATTACGCCCATCTTCGGTCAGTTTCTTTATCTTGGATCTAATGTCTTCCACGCAATCATTGAACGAAACACGCTTGCCACGTTTCAATGTCTTGGCTTCATAGTCAAGTTCCTTGTTCACGTCGATTTGTGGGCAAACGAAAATAGTGTTGTTCTCCCACATCTTTATCATGTTCTCGGTGTAACGACGCAAGTTCAGCAATGACTGGGCAAAAGCCGTAAATGAACTTTCAAGACGTTTTACAAGAAGAATTTGCATAATGGTGGCAAGCTGCTTGGCTACATCGCTTACACCACGGTTGCCTCGACCTGTATGTTTCTTTTCGTTGGCAGGGTCAACAAAATATTCGATGGCGCGATAACGGAAATATTTTAGCCATTCGTCCGTCTGCAACTTTTCCTCTTCCGTAGGCGCAATGATTGTCATCGTGTCAGAGAAAAGTAGCGCCAACTCGGCATCCATGATGTATTCAAGGTTGTTGGGGCCGACTATTTTAGGGAACACTAAACCTTGTGAATCCATGTCCTCCTTGTAATACTTCTCTACGTCAGTTCTTGTGCGGCGTTCCAGAATGTCGCTCAGCACGCTGTCACGCAATCTTTTTGAAACAGCATCCAGACGCTGGCGACGTTCATTATCAGGAATGTCGTTGCTTCTGTCAATAAGCAATTCATACTCTCGATTGACATCTGCAAAGAACCTTTCTATGTTACCACTTTCTGCTTTCTTCAATGTGCTGTCATTATGGTTACGCTCAAAGAGGTAAATCTGATTTTTTAAATCATTTGGGCGGTTGTTCTGTGGAGTGGCAGAGAGAAGCCCTACATACGGATAAACACCTGTATTAGAACCAATCTTTTGTATCAGTTCGTCGAGAGACTGGTACATCAACGTTGCACTATTGCGGAATTTATGGCTTTCGTCGATGACAATAAAGCCATAATTCTTTTCTTGTAGTGTTTCATCAAACTCACCAGTGTCTCCGCTGTCGTCATCGTCGTCACCAAAGTCTTCTTCTGCGACATTCCCGATGCGTCCAGTTGTAACGAAGTCTATGTATGGCGCAATTTGCTCGTCAGAATCCTTGTCGAACATTGCAATGGTCTTCTTCCAGCCCGACTGAATGGCAGGAGGAGTAATGACCAACACCTTACGCTCGCGTCCATCATCTTCTGGTACGGACAGGAAGCGTTTGATGATAAGCGTGCCGATAATTGTCTTACCAAGTCCCACCACGTCAGCAAGCATAAAGCCACCATGTTCGTGCATGATGCCGATACACCTCTTCACGGCTTCAATCTGGTATTCCAATTTGTGTATGTTTGCAGGGAGGTATGTCTCAATCTGCTGTCCGAGCGATTTATCTACAATGTCACCAAACTTTATTTGAAGCAGTCTGATATACAGCTCGTATGGACTGAACAGCCCATCTTTTGCCTTGTCATCATCTTCAATTTTCTTGGTGATTGGGGCTGGCTTCAAAACTTGTTCAAGAAACTCCTGGTTCCATGGTTCTGATATATTCCACTTTTCATCGAACCAGACAGCATGGCTTTTCTGAAATGGGTTGCTGGTGTCTTTTGAGGCTACCTGAAGCCAACTGGTCTCCACATAGTTGAGTTCCGCGTTACCTTCCAGCCCCTTTTGCGTAAAATTTGAACTGCCAACAATGCCGATGGCGTTATTGGTACCTGTAAAGATGTAGCATTTTGAATGAAGGAACTGAGTTTCGTCTTCTTCATTTTTTCGGAAGATGCGTATTTGTATCTTGGATTCCTCTCCTTCTGTACAGAAGTCCAAAAGAAGTCGTACTGCATTTTCAAACTCAACCTTTGGTTCTAACTCGCACAAATCTGTACGAATATAATCAGCAGGATAGTTTTTGTCCTTATACTTGGGGTTCTTGACTTGGGAAGCATATACGTATGGGTCTTTCCCGATAAGAAGGTATAACTTGGTTCCTTCCTTTTCAAGAAAAGCCTTGATGTCATCTGTCAACAAGGCAAGCCCTGGAATGTCCCAGTAACCAGTTGCAATCTTCACAGTATTGATGTCCTGTAAAGCAAGGCACTCTTTCAATGTGTGGAGCATTGAAAGCTGTTCAGTTGAGTTATCGATGAGAGTATTATTCATACGCCTCTTGTAAGCAAGAACCCCCAAGCAGTGCATCGACAGGCGACCAAACCTTTATGCAACACCGCGAGGGAGTCCTATTATATTTAATTTTGCCAATTGGCTATTGGGGTCTTTGCCGATGCGAATATGCGATGATGTCTCTCGTGCGCACATTGCATGGGCGCAAAGTTACAAAAAATAATCCAAACAGAGGGTGTATTTATTATTAAATAAGGTGAAGAATATGATTTTTGTTACATTTTGATTTAAAGAAATTATATAAAGGGCCTCTCATGTCAGTTATTAAATTGCTTTTTGCGTAAACGAAAGACCCTTCCTTTCTACATGGAAAAGGACTGCTTATTGAATAACAAAAGAAAACACCCAACTTTACATTTTTGGGTGTAAAATTGGGTGTAAACTTTGCAAATCACTGAAAATCAAGTGATATTGCGGAGAGTGAGGGATTCGAACCCCCGGTACGACGTAATGCGTACACCGCATTTCGAGTGCGGCTCTTTCGACCACTCAGACAACTCTCCTGTCGTGCAAACCGCCCTGCTGGCTGGGGCTGACGGCTGCTGTAGCAGTCCGTCGCGGCGCGCTCCGGCGGCTTTGCGGGTGCAAAGGTAATGCTTTCCCGCCGAAACGCGCCGCAAGGGAGGGATTATTTTTTCTGATAGCGTTTGTTCAGCCCCTCGATGAACTCGTCGGTGATGTCGTAGCCGGGGGCGGCGTAGAGGATGCTGACGCTCTGCTTGCCCATAATGAGGCTGTAGCGCCCGTCGGCGTTGAAGACAGCCATGTAGTTGTTGATGCTGTCGAGCAGGGCGGTCTGCAGGGCCTGGGTCTTGTTGGCGATGGTCTCGCTATACTGGGCTTCGAGCTGCTCGTACTGGCGCTGCTGGGCTTCGAGGTTGCTCTGCACCTGCTTGGCCTGCGCCTCGGAGGTTATCTGGCCGTTCTGCATCTTCTTCTGGAAGTCGGCGATGCCGTTTTGCAGTGCCTGGGCTTTCTGCTGGAGGGTGCTGGCGTATGACTTCTGCTGCTGTTCGAGGGCTTCGTTCTGCTCGACGCAGAAGGAGTAGCGTGCGTTCACGCTGTCGAGGTCGACGTAGGCGATGCGCCCCTGTTGTGCGTCGCCCTTGGCGTCGGCGGCAGCGGCGGTTTTGGCGGCGGGCTTCTTGTCGGCGGGTTTGTCGCCGCCGCAGGCCGTCAGCGCAAGGGCTGCGGCGAGAAAGAGAATCTTTTTCATTTATTCGGTTTTGTTTCTTTATGTTTCTTGTTGGCTGACAATCTCCATCTCCTGCTCGACGGCGCAGCGTATGCCGCGCTGTTCAAGCGCCTTGTTGCCCTTGATGTCGGTGTGGACGAACCTGCGCCCGAAAAACAGGCGCACGCTGAGGGCGCACACGGCCAGAGCGACAAGCAGAAGAATGGCAAAAAAAGCTTTGAGCATATATAAATACGGTGTGAAGTGTGTGTTTTTGACCGCACCGCCACGCCGCATTGGGCTGAAAACATTACCTTTGCGGCAACTTGCAGCGCGCAAAAGTACAAACAAAAATACACTTACGCCTTATGACAAACCAAGAATTACTGAAGCCGCAAGCGGTTTTCGACTGCTTCGCGCAGATTTGCCAAGTGCCGCGCCCGTCGAAGAAGGAGGGCAAGATGATTGCGTTCCTCAAGGCTTTCGGCGAAAACCTGGGACTGATGACGCTCGTCGACGAGACGGGCAACGTGCTCATCCGCAAGCCCGCCACGCCGGGGCTGGAGCACCTGCCCACCATCATCCTGCAGAGCCACATGGACATGGTGTGCGAGAAGGAGGCGGGGCTTGACTTCGACTTCGAGACGCAGCCCATCGAGACGTACATCGACGGCGAGTGGCTCACGGCCAAGGGCACGACGCTCGGCGCGGACGACGGCATCGGCGTGGCCATGGAACTGGCCATCCTGCAGAGCCAGGACGTGAAGCACGGCCCGCTGGAGTGCGTCTTCACCGTGGACGAGGAGACGGGCCTCACGGGCGCGGAGGGCATGAAGCCGGGCTTCATGACGGGCCGCTACCTCATCAACCTCGACAGCGAGGACGAGGGCCAGATTTTCATCAGTTGCGCGGGCGGCGCCAACACCGAGGCGCTGTTCCCCTGGACGGAGCACTTCGTGCCTGCGGGCTTCGTGGCCCTGGGTGTGAGCGTCAGCGGCCTGACGGGCGGCCACAGCGGCGACGACATCAACAAGCGCCGCGCCAACGCCAACAAGTTGCTGGTGCGCCTGTTGCACGACACGTCGCTGAAGACCGACCTGCGCCTGCTCGACATACAGAGCGGTGGCCTGCACAACGCCATCCCGCGCGACGGGCGCGCCGTCATCGCCATCCCCGGCAGTTACAAGGAGCAGTTCGTGGCCGACGCCAACGTGTTCCTGGCCGAGGTGCGCGAGGAGTTCGCCGCCACCGAGCCGGGCATCGCCATCAGCGTGGAGAGCGAGCAGATGCACCCCACGTCGCAGGACAAGGCGCAGACCGCCCGTATGCTCGCCGCCCTGCGCGCCGTGCACAACGGCGTGCTTGAGATGGACCAAGACCTCAACTGGCTGGTGCAGACGTCCTCGAACCTGGCCAGCATACGCCACACGCCCGAGGGCGTGCGCGTCGTGACGAGCCAGCGCAGCAACGTGATGAGCGCGCGCAAGAATATGAGCGCCACCGTGGCCGCCGCGCTCCAGTTGGGCGGTGCCACCACCAAGACCGCCGACGGCTACCCCGGCTGGAAGCTCGACCCCAACAGCAAGTTGCTCAAGGCCGCGCGCGAGAGCTACGTCCGCCTGTTCCACAAGGAGCCCA
The DNA here is from genome assembly GCA_017933995.1 of Bacteroidaceae bacterium. Lineage (GTDB taxonomy): Bacteria > Bacteroidota > Bacteroidia > Bacteroidales > Bacteroidaceae > Alloprevotella. Next base: position 8,332 of record JAGBKI010000019.1, read on the forward strand.
AGGTGCTGGCCATCCACGCCGGGCTGGAGTGCGGCCTGCTGAGCGAGAAGTATCCCGAAATCGACATGGTGAGCTTCGGCCCCACGCTGCGCGGCGTCCACTCGCCCGACGAGCGCCTGCACATACCCACCGTGCAGATGGTGTGGGACCACCTGCTCGACTTGCTGGTGAACATCGAGTGACATCTTAAGGGAGTGAAAGGGGAGTTAGAAGGAGTTATAGGGGAGTTATAGAGCCGTTAGTCGCGGCGGACGAAAAATTATTGCTAACACTACCGGCACTATAACTCCTCTTAACTCCCCTTAACTCCCTCTAATTCCCACTCCCCGCCCCCACAAACTCAACTTTTAACTTTTACCCTTCCTTGCGCTCCCTCCCCCACCTCCTTCTGCTCGCACTCGCGCTGTGCCTCGCCTCGTGTTTCGACGACGAGGACTACAGCACGTCGGCCACCGACTTCCTGGTGAGCGACGCCGACACCGTGCGCTTCGACACCGTCATCAGCGGCGAGCCCACCAGCACGGCCACGTTCCGCCTGTTCAACCCCGCCAAGAAGTACGTGCGCCTGGCCGAGGCATACCTTGAGGGCGGCGCGTCATCGCCTTTCCACGTGAACATTGACGGCGCGGTGCTGGGCGACGGCACGGCGCAGGCCGTCGAGGTGGCCGGGCGCGACAGCCTCAGCGTGTTCCTCATGGCCAACCTGCCCGACCTCGACCAGGACGAGCCGCAGTTTGTGCGCGACCGCCTGGTGCTGGTCACCGAGGGCGGCGCACGCACAGTCATCGTGCTCGAAGCCAGCGGCCAGAGCGTGGTGAAGATGCGCGCCGAGCGCATCAGCACCGACACGCGCCTCGACGCCGCCCGCCCCTACCAGGTGGTCGACAGCCTGGTGGTCGACGCCGGCGCCACGCTGACGCTGCCCGCCGGCACACGGCTGTGGATGCACCCCGGCACCACGCTCGTCGTCCACGGCACGCTGGTGGCCGAGGGCACCGCCGAGCATCCCGTCACGCTGCGCGGCGACCGCCTGGGCAACATGTTCAACGCCCAGCCCTACGACCGCATCCCCGCGCAATGGGGCGGCGTGGTCTTCGCGTCAGAGAGCACGGGAAACACCCTACAGCACACCGACATCCACAGCGCCACGTTCGGCCTGCGCGTCCTGCCCGGCAGCGACACCGCCACCGAACGGCTGCGGCTGGAGAACAGCGTTGTGCACAACGTCAGCGACCTCTGCCTGGAGGCCGAGGGCAGCCGCATCTTCGTGGGCAACACGCAGATTACCAACGGCGGCGCGGGCTGTGTCAGCCTGCGCGGCGGCGACGCCACGTTCGTGCACTGCACCATCGGGCGCTTCTACGCCTTCGCGGGCGGCTACGGCTCGGCCCTGACGTTCACCAACGCCGACGCCGAGGGACGCGCGCTGCCCCTGGTGCGCGCCGACTTCCTCAACACCATCGTCACGGGCTACAGCACCGACGAGGTGATGGCCGAGCGCGCCTACGCCGACGAGGAGGCCGTCTTCAACTTCCGCTTCGACCACTGCCTGCTCGACACCGACCCCGTCGACGACGAGACGGTGGCTGCGGCCTGCCTGTGGGACAACACGAAGGCCGCCGTGTGGCGCGAGGACAACTTCACCCCGGCCTTCGACTACGCCACGCTGACCTTCACCTTCGGCCTCGCCGCCGAGAGCCAGGCCGTGGGCACCGCCGACCCCTCCGTCACCGCCGCCTACTACCCCCTCGACCGCCTCGGCGCGCCCCGTCCCGCCGCCGCGCCCGATATGGGGTGCTACCAGCACGCGGCGAGCGAATAAAGGCGGACGACAGTCCGTATTAAATACATACGCGCACATACACGCGCACGCGGGCAAGACCTTTTGTAAAACGCCCGAAACGCAAAGCAGAGTTTACATATCGCGCTGCGTTTCGGGCTTTTTGCGCACAAAAAGTAAGGCGCAGCGCTCCAGTTGCTTACACAAAGTTATCCTTTAGGTACTTTTGCCTACAGAAGATGAAAAGAAATGCGGCCCGCGCAGACCCGGTGCCGCCATGTTTAACCCCAAAACAGACACAGACAAAATGAACGCACAACAAGTCGTGGCCGACCTGACGCGCCGCTTCCCCGGCGAGCCCGCCTACATCCAGGCCGTGAGCCAGGTGCTGGGCAGCATCGAGGAGACCTACAACGAGCACCCCGCCTTCGAGGCCACCAACCTCGTGGAGCGCCTCTGCATCCCCGACCGCGTCATCTCCTTCCGCGTCACGTGGACGGACGACGCCGGGCGCGTGCGCACCAACTTCGGATACCGCGTGCAGCACAACAACGTGCTCGGCCCCTACAAGGGCGGCATCCGTTTCCACGAGAGTGTGAACCTGGGCATCCTCAAGTTCTTGGCCTTCGAGCAGACCTTCAAGAACTCGCTCACCACGCTGCCTATGGGCGGCGCCAAGGGCGGCAGCGACTTCTCCCCGCGCGGCAAGTCGAACGCCGAGGTGATGCGTTTCTGCCAAGCCTTTATGAGCGAACTCTACCGCCACATCGGCCCCGACGAGGACGTCCCGGCGGGCGACATCGGCGTGGGCGGACGCGAGGTGGCCTATATGTTCGGCTGGTACAAGCGCCTCACCCACCAGTGGGGCGGCGTGCTGACCGGCAAGGGGCTGGAGTTCGGCGGTTCGCTCATCCGTCCCGAGGCCACGGGCTACGGCAACGTCTACTTCCTGCAAAACATGCTCGCCACGCGCGGCGAGGGCCTCGAAGGCAAGACCGTGCTGGTCAGCGGCTCCGGCAACGTGGCGCAGTACACGATGGAGAAGTGCCTGGAACTCGGCGCGAAGGTCGTCACCTGCAGCGACAGCGACGGCTACATCTACGACCCCGACGGCATCGACCGCGAGAAGCTCGACTTCATCATGCGCCTGAAGAACGAGGAGCGCGGGCGCATCCGCGAGTACGCCGAGGAGTACGGCGTGAAGTACGTCGGCGGCGGGGCCAAGCCCTGGAACGAGAAGGCCGACATCGCCCTGCCCAGCGCCACGCAGAATGAAATCGACGGCGAAGCCGCCAAGGCACTGGTCCAAAACGGCGTCATCGCCGTCAGCGAGGGCGCCAACATGCCCAGCACGCCCGAAGCCATCAGCATCTTCCAGGACGCCCGTCTGCTCTACAGCCCCGGCAAGGCCGCCAACGCGGGCGGCGTGGCCGTGAGCGGCCTCGAAATGTCGCAAAACAGCGAGCGCCTCTCGTGGACGCGCGAGGAAGTCGACGCGCGCCTGCACGGCATTATGGACAACATCCACGCCAACTGCGTCGAATACGGCACGCAGGCCGACGGCTACATCAACTACGTCAAGGGCGCCAACGTCGCCGGCTTCCTCAAAGTGGCGCGCGCCATGATGGCGCAAGGCATCTATTAAGCCGTCCCCGCCTCCATACAAACGCTGCGCCGCAACAGCCACATGCGGCGGCCAGCGACACACCAGCCCCTCCCCCACCCCGGAAAGCGTCAACCGACGCCCGGCGGCGGGGAGGGGCTGGAGCGTAGGCAACATACCATATAGGAATGTTCCAGCCCGCATAGAAAGAGAACTTTATTGTTAAAGTCCCTCCCAAGAACGAGCGGATATGGAAAAATGACGCTGGAAGCGTCACCCCCTCTGTAACCGCAGGTACGCGACGTGTAGCGGCGCGCACCTGCGGGAAAGGCATGGTGTGAGGACGGACGCTGGAAGCGTCCCCCACGATGGGAACGAGCGGCAATGAACGCCCGTGGGGCACGCTTCCAGCGTGCGTTTTCTATCTACAGACCGCCGCAGGTGCGCTCCGTTTTACTTCGCGTACCTGCGGTTACAAAGAGGGCGACGCTTCCAGCGTCGTGCGCACGCTTCACAGCCCACAAATTCCCTTCTTCCGCTCCTGAAAAACCATCCAAACCCGCACAATTCCCGCCCGCTCCCACACAATTCTCAAAATTAAGCCTTAATTTGTACAAACTAAGCCTAAGTTTCGCCAAATCTAAGCTTAATTTGCAGAAACTTAGGCTTAGTTTGGAGATTTGAAAGCCACTGCGAACTTTTTGTGCGGCTTGCGGCGGGATTTTTGCGGCTTCGGGGGAAATGTGCGGGGATGCCGGTGGGGCGGCCACGGCGGCAGGTGGAAGATGTCGGGAAGGCGGGCGACGGCAACAAGATTCCAAGCGTGATATTTGGCCGTTCGCAGCGGATGGCCTACCTTTGCACCCGTGATTGCAGCGGCAACACATACATTCTGATTGCTCACCCAAGTACCTCGGTCGAACTACCACCTCTTTTCGAGTCTACTTAAAGAAGAGCGACAAGCAATACCTGCGAACGTATGCACCCCTATAGTGCAGACTCGTCCGAGGTATTGCTGGGCTGTGGTAGGCCCGACCGAGGTAGGAACGGGTTTGCGCTTTTTTTGTGCACATTGGCGTAAGACCCGGCAGGAAACGGTTTTTTCTTCACCTCAACAAGCAGTCAGACTGATGGAACACCTCCACGTCGTCATCACCCTTTTCAACCTGAAGTTCTACGACCGCGACAAGCGCAACACCGCTGTCGGCACGCCGCTGTGGCTCAAGAAACGGCTCGCCCTGTTCGACAAATACTGTTTCCCCTCCGTCGTGGCGCAAAGCTGCAAGGACTTCGTGTGGCTCGTGCTGCTCGACGCCGGGACTGACACGGAGACACGCGCCCTGATGGCCGACTATGCCGCGCGCTGCCCCAACATGCGCCTGCACTATCTCACTGCCGCCGAGGCCCTCGCCTACACCAAGACCGACACGCCCACCGGGCGGAGCCTCCTCCACGACATCATCGCAGGCATGGCCACCGGCGGCGAACGCCTCATCGCCACCAGCAACCTCGACAACGACGACGCGCTCCACCGTGACTACGCCAGCCGTGTCGCCGCCTTTCTCCGCTCGCGCCACGCCCGCACCGGCAACGATGCGCCCCAAGCGGAACTGCTTTCGTTCCCCTACGGCTACCAGTACTTCCCCGGAAAAGAAATCCTGCTGCGTATGCGCTATCCCCACAACCATTTCCTGACGCTGGTGGAGCGCGCCGACAGCAACTATCTCGGCATCGTGTCCTACCCCCACACCCGCGCCCGCAAGCAACTGCCCAATACGGACGTCTGTTGCGAACCGCTGTGGATGGAGGTGGTACACGACAGCAACGTGAACAACGACCTGCGCATCACCTCGCGCATCGCCTACGCCCCGCGCCTGCGCAGTTTCAGTTTCAAGGGGTTCGGGCGCGACGCCAGTGTTCCGGCCTGGCGCAACGTGCTTAACCTTTTCGGCCCCATCCCGCTGCTGCTGCTCCGCACGGCCATATCGCGCCTGCGCAAAAAACTGTGGAAACAGCGGGAGCAGGCTTAGGCACAGCCACTAACAAGCGGGGCGACTCTTTCGAGCCGCCCCGCCTTTCGTGTTCCCGCTTCTCTCATCCCACGCAGCCCTCCTGCGAGACGCTGAACGTTCTTTATACATCGCAGAGAAACGGAAAAAAAATCCCGCCTCGCGTGAAAGCAGGGCGGGATTTGGGGAAGATAGGTGGCGCGGAGTGCGCGGGCCGGCTCAAGCGTTGTCGAACTTGAGGCGTTCGGCGTCGGCGGTGACGCGGACGGGGCGCGTGCGGTCGACGGTGCCTGCGAGCAGGGCGCGGCTGAGGTCGTTGAGCAGCAGGCTCTGCAGGGCGCGCTTGACGGGGCGTGCGCCAAACTCGGGGTCGAAACCCGCGCGGGCGATGAGGCTGACGGCACTGACGTCGACTTCGAGGCGGATGTCCTGGTCGGCGAGGCGGCGGGTGACGGCCTCGACTTGCAGGCGAACAATCTGCTCTATCTGCGGCTCGGTGAGCGGGCGGAATATGATGACCTCGTCTATGCGGTTGAGGAACTCGGGGCGTATGGTCTTCTTGAGCATCTCCATCACGGTCTTCTCGGTGTCGCGCAGGGCGGCCTCGCTCTGGCTCTCGGCCAGGCGCGACTGGATGTACTGGCTGCCGGGGTTGGAGGTCATGTTGATGAGGGTGTTCTTGAAGTTCACGGTTCGCCCCTTGTTGTCGGTGAGCCGCCCGTCGTCGAGCACCTGGAGCAGCACGTTGAAGACGTCGGGGTGGGCTTTCTCGATTTCGTCGAAGAGCACGACGCTGTAGGGCTTGCGTCGCACGGCCTCGGTGAGCTGTCCGCCCTCGTCGTAGCCGACGTAGCCCGGAGGCGCACCGACCAGACGCGAGACGGTGTGCTTCTCCTGGTACTCGGACATGTCGATGCGCGTCATCATCGTTTCGTCGTTGAAGAGGAACTCGGCCAGCGCTTTGGCCAGTTCGGTCTTGCCGACGCCGGTGGTGCCGAGGAAGATGAACGAGCCGATGGGGCGTTTGGGGTCCTGCAAGCCTGCGCGCGAGCGTCGCACGGCGTCGGCTACGGCGCTGATGGCCTGGTCCTGGCCCACGACGCGGCGGTGGAGTTCGTCCTCAAGGTGGAGGAGTTTGTCGCGCTCGCTCTGCAACATGCGGCTGACGGGGATGCCCGTCCAGCGTGCCACGATTTCGGCGATGTCGTCGGCGGTGACTTCCTCCTTGACCATGGCGCCCGCGCCTTGTTTCTCGGCCAGTTGGGCCTGGATGCGGCGGTTCTCCTCTTCGAGCGCCTGGAGGCGTCCGTAGCGTATCTCGGCCACGCGCCCGTAGTCGCCTTCGCGCTCGGCGCGCTCGGCCTCGAAGCGCAGGCTCTCCATCTGCTGCTTGTTCTCCTGGATTTTGCCCACGAGGCCGCGCTCGCCCTCCCACTTGGCCTTGAGGGCGCTGACACTTTCGCGCAGGGTGGCAATCTCCTTTTCGAGGGCTTCGAGTTTGGGCTGGTCGCCCTCGCGGCGTATGGCCTCGCGCTCGATTTCGAGCTGGCGCAGACGGCGGTCGGCCTCGTCGAGTTCCTCGGGCTGGCTGTCGCGCTCCATGCGGAGGCGTGCGGCGGCCTCGTCCATCAGGTCGATGGCCTTGTCGGGCAGGAAACGGTCGGCAATGTAGCGGTCGGACAGGCGCACGGCTGCGATGATGGCGTCGTCCTGGATGCGCACACGGTGGTGGTTCTCGTAGCGCTCCTTGAGGCCGCGCAGGATGCTGATGGCGTCCTCGGGCGACGGCTCGTCGACCATCACGGTCTGGAAGCGGCGTTCGAGAGCCTTGTCTTTCTCGAAGTACTTCTGGTACTCCTCAAGCGTCGTGGCGCCGATGCTGCGCAGTTCGCCGCGCGCCAGTGCGGGCTTGAGAATGTTGGCGGCGTCCATAGCGCCTTCGCCCTTGCCCGCGCCGACGAGGGTGTGGATTTCGTCGATGAACAGGATGATGCCTCCCTCAGCGGCCTTGACTTCATTGACCACGCTCTTGAGGCGTTCCTCGAACTCGCCTTTGTATTTCGCCCCGGCGACGAGGGCGCCCATGTCGAGGCTGTAGAGTTGCTTGTCCTTGAGCCCCTCGGGCACGTCGCCGCGCACGATGCGCCCAGCCAGCCCCTCGACGATGGCGGTCTTGCCGGTGCCCGGCTCGCCGAGCAGGATGGGGTTGTTCTTGGTGCGGCGGGAGAGAATCTGCAGCACGCGGCGTATCTCGTCGTCGCGCCCGACGACGGGGTCGAGCCTGCCCTGGCGCGCCTCCTCGACGAGGTTGCGGGCGTACTTGCTCAGGGCTTGGTACTGCTCCTCGCTGCCCGGGCTGTCGGCCTTGCGGCCTCCGCGAAGTTCCTTGGTGGCGGCGCGCAGGGCGTCGGCGGTGAGGCCGGCGTCCTTGAGTATCTGGGCGGCCTGGCTGCGGGTCTCGACGATGGCGATGAGCACAGGTTCGAGGCCGACGTAGCTGTCGCCCATCTCCTTGGCGATGTCCTCGGCGCGGAGCAGGGCTTTGTTGGCGTCGCTGTCGAGGTAGGGTTCGCCGCCTTCGACGCGCGGCAGGCGGTTTATCTCGGCGTCCACAACCTGGCGGACGCGCTGGGTGTTGGTTCCGGCCTTGCCGAGCAGGAAGTCGGTGACGTTCTCGCCCTTTGCCAGCACGCCTGCCAGGAGGTGGAGCGGCGTGACGGCCTGGCCGTGTCCGCGCTGTGCGAGGGCGATGGCCTCTTGCAGCGCCTCTTGTGCTTTGATGGTGAATTTCTGTATGTTCATAGTCTTTTTAGTTTTTAAGTTTATGAGTTTTTTAGTTGTTTAGTTGTTCTCCAAAAAACTTGCCAACGGTTTACACCATACAGGGAAGCCGACAAAATGGCAGGGGAAGAGGATGCTAAGCTGGCAAAATGGCAGTGCCCATGCCCACAAAAAAGCGCCGCGAAACGCACAAGCGGGCGAAAAAGAACAATACGGGCGGCGGATACACGATATTTTCATTACTTTTGCGCAACTTTGCATTGGAAACTTACCAGCACCAATGGCACAGCAACCTCTTGACATCCGAAGCATCATCCGCAGCAAAGCGGGCAACAAGGCGCGCTTTGTGCCCGGATTCCTCATCGCCTATCTGGAGCGCATAGCCCACCAGCGCGAGCTCAACGAGTTTTTTGAACAAGCGGGCGACCTCGAAGGCGTGCCTTGGCTCGACGCGGCGGTGAAATTCGCTGGCGTCACGGTGGAACGTTTTGGTGAGGACAACCTCCCCGCCCCCGACGACCCGCGACGCTACACCTTTGTGAGCAACCACCCGCTGGGCGGCATCGACGGCATCACACTCGGCTCCATCCTGGGCCACCGCTACGACGGACACATACGCTACCTGGTGAACGACCTGTTGATGAACCTACAAGGGCTTGCCCCGCTGTGCGTCGGCGTAAACAAATTCGGCGCGCAGGGGCACGACTTCGCCCGCAAGGTGAGCGAGGCATTCAGCTCCGACAACCACATCATCATGTTTCCCGCCGACCTCTGCTCGCGCAAGCAGGGCGGTGTTATTCGCGACGTGGACTGGAAAAAAACGTTCATTCAGAAAAGCGTGGAGACACGGCGCGACGTCGTGCCCATACACTTTGGCGGGCAGAACAGCGACTTCTTTTACAACTTGGCCAACTGGAGCAAACGGCTTGGCATCAAGTTCAACATCGCCATGCTTTATCTGGCCGACGAGACATTCAAGAACCGTGGCAAGACGTTCACAGTGAAATTTGGAAAGCCCATACCCTGGGAAACGTTCGACAAGAGCCGCACGGCGCGCGAATGGGCCGCCTACGTCCGCCAGCAGGTCTACGAACTCTGAAGCGCACACCCCGTCAGCCGCCCTGCCTATATATTATATATAATACGGTATACCCCTACGCGCCGCCCCACCCTGCGGCATCCCCACACCAAGCATCACACAACCACACCCGTACATCCGTGCAACCCATCATTTCCCCCGTCAGCCGCGAACTGCTCAAAGCGGAACTCACACCCGCCCGGCGGCTGCGCACCACGAACAAGAGCAACAACGAAATCTATGTCGTGACCTACCAAAACGCGCCCAACGTGCTGCGCGAAATAGGCCGCCTGCGCGAAATCGCTTTCCGCACCGCTGGGGGCGGCACGGGGCGTGAGCTTGACCTCGACGAATTCGACACGTGCGAGGGGTGCTACTACCAGCTCATCGTGTGGTGTCCCGAAACCGAGGAAATTCTGGGCGGCTACCGCTTCTTGCCCGGACTGGAATGCAAGTTCCGCGAAGACGGGCAGCCCCACCTCGCCACCAGCCACATGTTCCGCTTCTCGCAGGAGTTTATACGCGACTACCTCGCCACGACTGTGGAGTTGGGACGCTCGTTCGTCACGCTCGAATACCAAAGTTCGCAGCGCAACTACAAGAGTCTCTTCGCCCTCGACAACCTGTGGGACGGCCTCGGCGCACTGACGGTGGTCATTCCCGGCGTGCGCTACTTTTTCGGCAAGATGACGATGTACCCGTCGTTCAACCGCGCCTCGCGCGATATGATTCTCTATTTCCTCAACAAGCATTTCGGCGACAAGGAAGCCCTGGTGCGTCCCATCACGCCCGCCACCATCGGCACGCCTGAGGCACAGCTCGCGGCCATGTTCGACAAGCCCAACTTCAAGGACGACTATTTCACGCTCAACACCGAGGTGCGCAAGCTGGGCTACAACATACCACCGCTCATCAACGCCTACATGGGACTCAGTCCCACAATGCGCGTGTTCGGCACGGCGGTGAACGAGGACTTCGGGCAGGTTGAGGAGACGGGCATTCTCATCGCTTTCGACGAGATACTCGAAGAGAAGCGTATGCGCCACATCGAGACCTTCGTGCGCCGCCACCCCGAGTCTATGGAAATCATGCGCAACGTTTTCCTCAAAGAACACACCGACGCATGAGGCACACCGTCTTGGCCATATTGCTGTGTTTTGCCCTGACGCTCGCCGCACAGGAAGTGCCGCTGTGCCGAGGCGGCTTGTCGACACACACCGGCGTGCCCGTGGGCGACGCCGACACTGTGGCAGCCTCGCTCGACACGCTTAAAGCAAGAGGCATCACCGCCCTGCGCATCGAGCTGCGCGGCCCCTTAGCGCTCGAACGCCTCGACACGCTGCTGGTCCTGACTGACAAGGCCGCGATGGCCGTCACGCTGGCCGTGCCCGACACGCTGCTCTCGGCTCTCGGACTCGACGCCGTGACCGGGCGCGCCGCCAGCCATAGCGTCAAGACATGGACCCTGATGCGCACCGCCACGACGCCCGCCGACACCCTGCTGCGCCAGGTGCGCGCTCTCGCCGCCGCCACGCCAGCCGCGCGCCACGGCGTGAGTTTCGTCAGCGCGGGCGAGACGCTCTTCCAACTTGTCGTCAGCGAACCGTGCGTCGACTACCTCGGCCTCCGTCTGGGCTACGAAGACCAGCGCTGGGCTTCGCGCGACCGCGTTCGCGAAGCCATCGGGCAGGTGTTCAGCCGTATGCCCGACGTGCTGCACAACGCTCTGCGCCAGCTCGAACTCGCTGACAAACCGCTCGTCATCGACTACGTGAACTATCCACGCGACCGCGCTGCCCACTATCCTGGCACGCCCGTCAGTATGCGCAATAACGTCGTGAACTATGTTCAGCATTTGGCCGGAGGTTGGCCTGGCAAAATCGCCGCCTTCTACGTGGGCGACTGGACAGGCGACACAAGTTTCCTCCCCTACCCGCCCACCGAGACGCTCTACAACAGCGACGACACAATCTGGCTCATTGCGGGGCAAACTCCCAGCGAAGCACAATAACCACGCCGCCACTCCGTTTTTTATATATAATAGGGTGTAACTTCCTCAATAAACCAACGCTTATGAAAAGGCACCTCCCCATACTCCTCCTCGCCCTGTTCGCTATTCTTGGCGCCCCGCGCGCCGTGGCGCAGTCGTCGATGACCGACGACCAGGTGATGGAGTTCATCGTCAGCGAAACCGCGCGCGGCACCACGCGCTCGCAGCTGATGACCAAACTCGTGGAGCGCGGCGTCACCGTCGAACAGGTGCGCCGCGTGCGCGACAAGTACGAGCGTATGCAGCAGAGCGGCACCACCGGCCGGCGCGACGACACGCAGTCCGCCTCGCGCACCCGCACCCCCAACGGACAGGCGCAGCGCGGGCGGGGCGGAAAGGACAGCCAGCAGACCCAGCAGCCCTCGCGCCGGCGCGACGCCCAGCGCCAGTACGACAGCGACGAGGAGCGCGACGACGACTACCGCGACGTCCTGAGCACTTTCGCCGAGGACAGCACCGAGAACTGGCGCGGGCGTGCCCTGCGCGAACCGCGCCGCGACCGCTCGCGCGAGGTCTTCGGGCGCAACATCTTCCAGCGCGACAACCTCACTTTCGAGCCTGAGATGAACATCGCCACGCCCGCCGACTACCGCCTCGGCCCGGGCGACCAGGTGTTTGTCGACATCTACGGCGCGTCGCAAAAGAACTTCGAGGCCACCGTCTCGCCCGAGGGCGTCATCGACCTCAAGGGCTACGGCCCCGTCAATGTGGCCGGGCTGACCGTCAGCGGCGCCACCCAGCGACTGCGCAACACCATCGGGCGGCACTACCAGAGTTCGCAGATACGCCTCACGGTGGGGCAGACCAAAACCATCAGCGTCAGCGTGATGGGCGAGGTCGAAATGCCCGGCACCTACACGCTCTCGGCCTTCGCCACCGTGTTCCACGCCCTCTACATGGCGGGCGGCACCACCGACATCGGCTCGCTGCGCGCCATCAAAGTCTATCGCGGCGGACGCCTCGTCACCACCGTCGATGTCTACGACTACATCCTCAACGGCAACCTCACGGGCAACGTCCGCCTGCACAGCGAGGACGTCATCGTCGTGGGCACCTACGAGAGCCTCGTGCAGGTGGCCGGCAAGGTGAAGCGCCCCATGTTCTACGAAATGAAGCCCGGCGAGAGCGTCGCCACCCTGCTCGACTACGCGGGCGGACTGGCGGGCGACGGCTATGCCGACAACATCAGCCTCGTGCGCAAGCAGGGCGGCGAGCGCAGCATCTACAGCCTCACGCCCTACGAGCGCGCCACGTTCCGCGTCCTCGACGGCGACAGCCTCTACGTCGACAGCGCGCTCACACGCTTCAGCAATATGGTCGAGATTAAGGGCGAAGTGCGACGCCAGGGCATGTACCAGGTGGACGGACAGGTCAGCACGCTGCGCCAGCTCATCGAGCGCGCGGGCGGCCTCACGGAGTACGCCTTTATGGGCCGCGCGCTGGTGCACCGCCACCGCCCCGACAACACCGTCGAGGCCATCTCCGTCGACCTCGCCGGACTGATGGAGCACACCGCCCCCGACGTGCCGCTGCAAAACCGCGACCTCGTCTTCATCGCCTCCACGCGCGACCTGCAAGAGGAGCGCACCATGGGCATCTACGGCGAAGTGCAGATGCCCGGCACCTACGACTTCGTGGCCAACACTACCATCGAGGACCTCATCATCCAGGCCGGCGGCCTTAAGGACGCAGCCAGCCTGGTGCGCGTCGACGTCTCACGTCGCGTGCGCAACCGCACCGCCAGCGCCTCCGGCCAGCAGATTTCACAGTGGTACAGCTTCGAACTGCGCGACGGTCTCGTGGCCGACGCCGACACCGCTTTCGTCCTGCAACCCTTCGACGAGGTGTACGTGCGCCGCAGCCCCGCCTACATCGAGCAGGAGCACGTCAGCGTCACCGGCGAAATCAACTTCGAGGGCAGCTACGCCCTGACCAAGAAGGAGGTGCGCCTCTCCGACCTCATCCAGATGGCCGGCGGCCTCACGCCCGAAGCCTTCGCCCACGGCGCGCGCCTGGAGCGCGTCCTCACCTACGCCGAGATACAGAAGCGCAACACCCTCCTCAAACTCATCGTCACCGACAGCATCGACGTGCGCAAACTCGAACTGAGCGACGTGCGCACCGTCGGCATCTACCTCGACCGCGCCCTGGCCGAGCCGGGCTCCGAGTGGGACGTCGTGCTGCGCAACGGCGACCGCCTCGTCATACCGCAGTACACCAACATCGTCAGCACCAACGGCGAGGTCATCTACCCCAACAGCGTCAGCTACCGCGAGGGCGCGTCGCTCTCCTACTACATCAACCAGAGCGGCGGCTTCACCCAGCGCGCTCGCAAGCACCGCGTCTTCGCCGTCAATATGAACGGCACCGTGACGCGCGTGCGCAGCGCCAAGGACATCGAGCCGGGCTGCGAAATCGTTGTGCCCTCGCGCGCCGCCCGACGCGGCCTCAACACCACCGAAATCCTCTCGCTCGGCACGATGGGCGTCAGCCTCGCAGCCGTACTCGCCACCGTACTGAAGTAACCCCCTACAAGCCGCAATGAAGTTCCCCCGTTTCAACATAAAGAAGAAACCGCCAGTAGGAGCGCAGGCGTCCTCACCTGCAACCGCCGACACTGCCGCCGCTCCCGCTGATGGCGTTGCGTCTGCTGCTGCATCGCAGCAGCCCCCTGCCGACGAGGCTGCATCGCAGCAGCCTCCCGCCCCGGCTGAAGCCCCCCTCCCCGTCCTCTCCGAGAAAATCAGCATCAACGCCATCTTCGGCTGCATCTGGCGCAACAAGTGGAAGTACATCCTCCCGCTCCTCCTCACCGGCGCGCTCGTCGCGTGGCTCGCGCTGTGCATCCCGCGCTACTACAAAGTCACCGTGATGCTCGCCCCCGAATACAACCTGCCCACCAGCGGCCTCAGCGGCTCGCTCGGCAGCCTCGCCTCAAGCATCGGCCTCGACTTCGGCAGCATGACCAGCACCGACGCCATCGTGCCCCTGTTCTACCCCGACCTCATCGGCTCGACCGACTTCCTCGTGCCGCTCTTCAACGTTAAGGTCACCACCAAGGACGGCAAGTTCAAAGGCCGCTACGCCGACTACCTGATGAAGCAGACCAAGCGTCCGTGGTGGGAGACCGAGATGGCCGCGCTGATGGCCAAAATCGCGCCCCCGCCGCAGAGCAGCGTGGGCGGCGAGCAGGACACCATCAACCCCTTCGCCCTCACCTACGCCGAGGACCAGCTGATGCGCGGCATCAAGGGCAGCATCAACTGCACCGTCGACAAGAAGACCGACGTCATCACCCTCACCACCCAGGCGCAAGACCCGCTCGTGGCCGCCTTGCTGGCCGACACCGTGCGCGTCCGCTTGCAAAACTTCATCATTCAATACCGCACCGTCAAGGCGCGCCGCGACCTCGACCTCGTCGAGAAGCAGTGCGAGGACGCCCACAACGACTACCTCAAGAAGCAGGCCGCCTACGCCACCTTCGTCGACGCCAACCAAGACCTCGTGCTGGAGACCTTCAAGGCCAAGGAGAAAGACCTTGAGGACGAGATGCAGCTGGCCTTCAACGCCTACAGCACCCTCCTGACGCGCGTCCAGCTGGCCAAGGCCAAGGTGCAGGAGCGCACCCCCGCCTTCACCACGCTGCAAAACTCCAGCGTACCCGTCAAGCACGCCGGCCCGCCCCGCGTCATGATGGTGCTCGGCGCCCTCGTCGCCGCCTTCATCATCACCACCGTCGTCCTCATCTCCCGCGACAAACGTCTCAAGTGGTAAAAGCGCCTACCGGCCTCTATCGTCTCTATTGCCTCTAAAGTCTCTATTGTCTCTATTCTCTCTATTGTCTCTATTCACTCTATCCCTCCAATGACCCGCAAAACCACCCTCCTCTCCCTCGGCGCCCTGGCCATAGTGGCCGTGGGCGTAGTGCTGTTCCTCTCGCTGGCTCCCGCCGACGGTATCATGACCAAGAAGAACGGCACCTACATCGTGAACACCACGAAACTCACCCCCAACGTGCGCGGCTACGCAGGCCCCACGCCACTCGAAATCACCATCAAGGGCGACAAGATAACCGACATCAAGGCCCTGCCCAACCACGACACGCCCGACTTCTTCGTCAGCGCGAAGAACAAACTTTTCAAGCAGTACAAGGGCAAGACCGTCGCCGAGGCGCTCGCCCTCCAGCCTGACGGCGCAACCGGTGCCACCTACTCCTCCCGCGCCATCGTCACCAACCTGCAAGAGGGTCTGAAGTACTATAAAGCCCACAAGTAACGCGGTTTATATGAAACACTTCACCCTATCCGCACTACTCACAGTCTTAGCGTTAGTGGGATGTGGCGCGGGGAATGCCACCCGTCCGCAACCAACTGAAACAACCGACACGATTGCTCCATCCGCTATGGCGGCCAGCGTGGCCGACACGATTACGGACAAGACCTGTGTTGTACAAGCCGACACCCTTGTCATCGCTATGTGCGGCGACATCATGATGGGCACGACATATCCCAGCGTGCAACTTCCTGCAAACGGCGGGCGCGATGTGTTCCTCGACACGAAAGCAATTACCCAGAGCGCCAACTTAGCTTTGGGCAACTTGGAAGGCACTTTGCTCGAAGGTGGCAAAAGCACCAAGGGCAGTGGGCCACACAGTTTCTCTTTCCGCACACCACCAGCCTATGTGGAATGGCTCGTGGACGCTGGCTATGACTACGTAAGCCAGGCCAACAACCATGCCAACGACTTCGGCACGGAGGGCATACTTTCTACGGAACGCACACTCGACAGTGCGGGCATCGCTTTCAGCGGCATCAACGGACGACGCGAGAGTGCTGTGATGGAGCGCGACGGTGTGCGCTACGGCATATGCGCCTTCGGACATAACCGCTACACGCTCAAACACCGTGACTTGCAGACCGTTGAGCGTATACTGGACGACCTGCGCGCGAAGTGCGACATAGTCATTGTGTCCTTTCACGGCGGAGCCGAAGGCAGGGACAAGCGCCACTTGCCGCCGGGCAGCGAGAGTTTTCTTGGCGAAGACCGGGGTGCGCTGCGCGAGTTCGCCCACTTCTGCATAGACCATGGCGCAGACATCGTTTTCGGGCACGGGCCACACGTGGTGCGCGCCATGGAAGTGTACAAGGGTAAGTTCGTAGCCTACAGCCTCGGCAACTTCTGCACGCCATACGGCATGAGCCTCACCGGCATCTCGGGCTATTCGCCCGTGGCCGAGGTACGCATTCTGCGCCAAGGCGGCAACTTTGTGGACGGACAAATTCACAGTTTCATCCAACAAAAAGGCGTGGGGCCACGACGTGATGCAACTTGCGCCGTCGCCCGCGAAATCCGCACGCTTTCGCGCGAAGACATCCCCACCTCCCCCTTGCGTATCAGCGAAAGCGGCGCAATGACATTGGAATAAGCACATCCGCATTTCGTCGGGGCATAAGCCCAACACAATAAAGCGGCAGGACTTCTGAAAAGAGCCCTGCCGCTTTTTATATTAAGGAGTGCCTATAGTTTACTTGCGCTTCGTCTTCACGGGGGTGCCGTATACGGCGAGGTCGCCCAGTTCCTCCTCGATGCGGAGCAGCTGGTTGTACTTGGCCAGGCGGTCGGTGCGGCTCATCGAGCCGGTCTTGATCTGTCCGCTGTTGGTGGCCACGGCGATGTCGGCGATGGTGGTGTCCTCGGTCTCGCCGGAGCGGTGGCTGGTCACGCTGGTGAAGCCGGCGCGGTGGGCCATCTCGATGGCGTCGAGCGTCTCGGTGAGCGAGCCAATCTGGTTGACCTTGATGAGGATGCTGTTGCCGCACTGCTCCTTGATGCCACGGCTGAGGTACTCAACGTTGGTGACGAAGAGGTCGTCGCCCACGAGCTGGCAGCGGTCGCCTACGGCGGCGGTCAGTTTCTGCCAGCCGGCCCAGTCCTCCTCGCTCATACCGTCCTCGATGCTGTCGATGGGGTACTTCTCGATGAGGCTCTTGAGGAACTCGATCTGCTCCTCGACGCTGAGCTTCTTGCCGTTGGGGTCTTTCTGTGCGCCGTTCTTGAGTTGCTTGTAGTCGTAGAAAAACTCGTCGCCCTCCTTGACGCAGAACTCGCTGGCTGCGCAGTCCATGGCGATGGTGATGTCGTCGCCGGGCTTGTAGCCTGCCAGTTCGATGGCCTCGATGATGCAGTCGAGCGCGTCCTCGATACCGTTCAGTGCGGGCGCGAAACCGCCTTCGTCACCTACGGCGGTGCTGAGGCCGCGCTTCTTGAGCACTTTCTGCAGGGCGTGGAACACCTCTGCGCCCATGCGGATGCCCTCGCGGAAGGTCTCTGCGCCGACGGGACGGATCATGAACTCCTGGAAGGCGATGGGTGCGTCGCTGTGCGCGCCGCCGTTGATGATGTTCATCATCGGGACGGGCAGGGTGTAGGTGTTGGTGCCGCCGATGTAGCGGTAGAGGGGGATGTTCAGGCTCTTGGCAGCTGCCTGTGCCACGGCGAGGCTGACGCCGAGGATGGCGTTGGCGCCGAGGTTGCTCTTGGTCTTGGTGCCGTCGAGCTTGAGCATCAGGTGGTCGATGCCGCGCTGGTCGAGCACGCAGTGGCCTTCGAGGGCGGGTGCGATGACCTTGTTGACGTTCTCTACGGCCTTGAGCACGCCCTTGCCGAGGTAGCGGCTCTTGTCGCCGTCGCGGAGTTCGAGGGCCTCGTTCTCGCCAGTGCTGGCGCCGGAGGGTACGGCGGCGCGTCCGAGCGTGCCGTCCTTGAGGATGACGTCCACTTCGACAGTGGGGTTGCCGCGCGAGTCAAGAATCTCGCGGGCCTTGATGGCTTTGATTTCCATTGGTCTATAGTGTTAAAAGGTTTGACTTGCCGCAAAAGTACAAAAAAAACGCAACGCGCGCCGCTTCGGCGCGGAAAAAGCGCGTTTTTTCGGCGACGCTTAAAGCGGTTCTTGTTTGTCTTGCGGCGGTTTGTAAGCTGCATTTCTTCCTGTTTCTTAGATTTGGCCTATCTTTGCAGCGACATAAGCCCGCGCGGAGGCGCAGGCGACACAATAGAATAAACAAGCGTTTGCTTCGTATTCGGTATGTCGTGAAACGTAGGAAATTTCATTAAGCATATACACGAATAAGTCGTAAACGTCTGCGCTTTGCGTAGGCGTGACTTATCGTATATGCAGGCATCCTACGGCCAACGACATAGATAAGGACACGCCTTTTTTATGTCTTGGCCTTAGGAAGCCTGCAACCGAAGATAAGCCGACGCGCAAAAGCGTACATTATGCCTACAAACGAAAACGGGCAGACAGTTAGCCCTACGCGGCAGGATATACTCGACGACCTGGCGCGGCGCGTGGCCGACCGCGTGCTGGAGCCTGCCAACTCCAGCCTGCTCCGTAAACTCATCAAGCAGGCCGAGACGGACGACGAGGCCATTTCCATCGCCGCCCTCGGCACCACCTACAAGCGCACGGGATTCCACTTTGACCCGCGCCTTGAACCGCTCACCTCCGACATTCGCTACTTGCGCCGCAACCCGGCGCTGAGTTTCGAGACCGCCCCCGACGCATTGACGCACCGCCTCATCATCGGCGACAACTACGAGGCACTGCAAAACCTCCTCATCCAGTATCGCGGCGCGGTGGACGTCATCTACATCGACCCACCCTACGGCAAGGATAGTATGGGCGAGTTTGCCGCCACGAACTATGAGAACGCCATCACGCGTGACAACCTCCTCTCTATGCTCTACCCGCGCCTTGTCCTCGCCCGCCAACTTCTTTCCGACAGCGGCGTTATCTTTTGCTCCATCGACGACCGCAACCAAGCCTACGTCAAGTGCTTGTTTGATGAGGTGTTTGGGGAGAGAAACTATGTAGAAACCTTTATATGGAATAAAACTTCAACACCGCCCGCCCTATCTAACAAGTCAAGGCAAACCCACGAGTTTATTCTTTGTTATACTCAACAATACAATACAGAGAAATTCAAGGGACTTGTTAATGAGGGAGGTGATGCTCCGTTACTTAACGAAGCAAACAGAGAGGTTGTTCTTTCTTTTCCTGCAAACTACATTGTTACTCATTTGGATGACGGTGTATACACTGCTGGCATCCGAGAGCGTGTGGAATTATTAAATGATGTGGAAGTTAAAGACGGCATAATAACCACGGCTTTTTCTTTAAAAGGGAAATTCAGGTGGCAGCAGTCAACCCTTGATGACGAGATTGCTAATGGATGTAAGTTAGTAGTCAAGTCCAATAAGTTCGCTATTCGTTATTGTAGGGAAGGCGAACGCTCTGTCGCTCCTGCAAATTTTATAGAGGAACGCATATATTCCGCTGACACATCAATAAATAAGAAAGCGCACAATGTAGATACAAATGAAAGGGCAGGAAAAGAGGTCGAGTCTATTATTGGGAAAAGTGTCTTTGACTTTCCAAAGCCAGTTTCTTTAATAGCTTATCTTATCTCATTTTTGGACAACAAGTCTGCCCTCATCCTCGACTTTTTCGCCGGCAGCGGGACGACGGGACACGCCGTGCTGGAGCTAAACCGCAAGGACGGCGGGCGGCGCAGGTTTATCCTTTGCCAACTCAACGAAAAGACGGACACCACGCCGCGCAGCATCGCCTACGACGTGACCGCCCCGCGCCTGCGCCGCATCATGACGGGCGCGGACTACGACGGCACGGCGGACTTCCGCTGGGCGAAGGAGAACAAGCCCTATGGCGACAACTTAGAGGTAACGGAAGTGGCGCACGTCTTCAACGCGGAGACCACTGAGGGACAGACACCCTTCGACGTGATAGACGAGCGGCTGTACGGCCAAGAGCCGTTCGCCACGCTACGTGAGAAAGTGGACTGGGTGTGCCAGAACTTCCACAGCGCGCAGCGCACGGCGGAGAAGGACAAGGATTGGGAACAACGCAGACGAAACCTCGACGACTATGCTGCAAGAAGCTAAAGACCTACAGCAACAGGCCGTCGGCAGGCTGTACGAATTATTGGAGAAGAAGCGCGAACTGACGTTCCGCGCGCCAACGGGCAGCGGCAAGACGCACATGATGGCCGACCTGATGCAACGCGTGCTTGCGGAACGGAAGGACGTGGTGTTCCTTGTCTCCACGCTCTCCAAGGGCGGATTAGCCGCGCAGAACTTTGAGGCCTTCCGCCGCCTGGCCGACGACGGCACGTTTCCCGCGCTGCGCCCCTACCTCATCAACACGGAAATAGGGAAAGAGGAGTGCGTGCATATCCCCACGGACTACAACGTCTACGTCCTCCCGCGCGACCTCTACAAGCGCGGCGGGCGGCTGATGCAGGGCGCGATGCAGCACTTCCTGCTGACGCTGACGGAGAACTTCTTCGGCCACGGACTGCGGAAGCAGATTTACCTCATCAAGGACGAGTGCCACGTGGCCACGAAGAACCTCGACGACATCAGCGCGGACTTTTTTGCGCGCGTCCTCAACTTCTCCGCCACGCCCAACCTCGCGCGCCGCCAGCACCCCGACGTGGAGATTACCGACGAGGAGGCCGTCGGCGCGCGGCTCATCAAGCGCATAGAGTTCGACGATAGCCCCGACGTCCCCGTGGACGCAGCCATCGAAATGCTCATCGAGAAGAAGGAGGCCTACCGCAACCTGCTTGGCGTGAACCCCTGCCTCATCGTCCAAATCTCCAACAAGGACAAGGCCGAGGAGGAGTGGACGCGCCGCATCCGCCCCGCCCTCGACAAGCACCAGGAGCTAAAGTGGATGAAGATTATGGACAAGGACAAGGAGTGCGACACCAACGATGCGGTGAAGAAGCGCTTGCCCGTGCGCCGCTGGAAGGACTACGCCAAAGGCGCGCAGTCCTCCATCGACGTGATTGTCTTCAAGATGGTTATCTCCGAAGGCTGGGACATTCCCCGCGCCTGTATGCTCTACCAGGTGCGCGACACACAGAGCCGCCAACTCGACGAACAGGTAGTGGGGCGCGTGCGTCGCAATCCGCGCTTGCTCGACTTCGACACACTTCCGACCGAAGCGCAGCAATTAGCCACGACGGCGTGGGTATGGGGTGTGCGTCCCGACAGCCTGCGCCGCACGCAGCAGGTGTCGCTATGGAGCCAGCCAGGCGTAGACCTGCGGGAGCAAATCCGCGTGAAGACCACGCGCCTCGCCAACCTCACGCAGCGGCAGGGCTTCCGCGTGGAGGACGTGCTGCGACCGCTCGACCGCACCGCCGCCACAGACATCTTCACCCTCCACCGCCACCTCTCGCGGATGGAGAACGAGGTGCAGGATTTGTGCTACCGATATGCCGACGGCGACGCGCTGCGCTGGTGGCAGTTCGCGGAGCAGGCAGACAAGGTGCGGCGCGCATACAATAACTTTGCCTGCGACTACGCGCAGAGCATGGAGGTGGGCGAAGAAACGTCGCTGCCCGCCACGTCGTCGTACTCGGAGACCGAGCACGGGCTGACCGTGCGCGACTGGGTGTGGCGCAAGCAGGGCAGCACGTCGGCGCGCTACAGCTTCGATAGTGAGGCCGAGACGGAATGGGCAAGCGTGCTTGAAGAAGCGGCAGCGCAGTACGGCCAGCCCGTCACCGAAGAAAGCGGTGTGCCAGTCAGTCCGCCGCGCCACCTGTGGGGCAAGAACTTCCCGCAAGGTTCTGCCGTGCGTTACGAGTACTACGACCACGGCATCCACGCCTCCTATCCCGACTTCGTGATGAAAGACCGCGAGGGGCGCATCCACCTTTTTGAGGTCAAGAGCGTGAACAAGGCTGCCGCCTCTGCCGTCAGCGAGGAGGACTACAAGCACAAGATAGAGGTGCTCTCCGCCTGCTACAAAGCCAGTTCGCGCCTCCTGCCCGACCACATCTTCTATCTCCCCGTCCTGCGCGGCGCAACGTGGCACATCCACCGCTTCGCCCGTGGCGAGGGAAGCGTGATTTCGGAGGAAGAATTTCGGAATGATTTATCCCTAAATCAGTAATTTTGGGAAAAAGCGCGTTTTCACTCGAAATAGAGGGTGAGTGTGACCATATTGCTCGTGGCGCAGTCGACGGAGCGGGTGAATACGACGTTGTCGGCCTCGTGGAGGTCGGGGCGCTTGCGGTCGAGGATGTCGGCCAGGCCCAGCGAGAATTTCAGTTCGGGAATGAGCTTGAAGAAAGGCAGGTAGAAGTCGCAGCCCAGGCCCAGTTCGACGTTGCAGCTGAGCGGCTTGGTGCGCAGCAGGGTGTGCTTGTTCGTCGTGAGGTCGTACATGGGGTTGATGCCGGCCAGGATGTACGGGCGGTAGTTGTTCCAGCGCGGCCCGCTGATTTTGGCCAGGACGGGCAGGGCGATGTAGGTGCTCTTCATGTCCTGCGACTGCGTCTCGCCCGTCAGCTGGTCGCGGAACTTGAGGTGCTTCGAGCCGAAATAGAGCGTGGGCTGGAGGCGCAGGCCGACGTACTGGTGGAGGCGGAGTTCACCCAGCACGCCGACGTGGAAGCCGAAGTTTGGGCGGTCGTTCTTCACGAGCCACTGGCGCCCCGTGGCGGGGTCGATGTAGCCGTTTCCGCGCAGGGACAAGCCCTGGTCGTGCACGCCGAAGAAGAAGCCGTAGTGGAGGGTGCGCAGGTCGATGTAGGGCTTGTTCTGCACCTTGCGGTCCTGCGCACGCAAGGGCAAAGCCGTTCCCGCAGCCACGATGAGCGAGAGGAACAGGGTTATAAGGTGGTGAGGCGTTCTACGCATATATATAATAAACGGAGAGGCGGCACAGTTATTGTGCCGTGTCTGCTCAAAGAAAGCCGCAAACGCCTGCGCGGCCTACAGAAACGGCTGGCGAGGGTGTTGCCTCCCTCGCCAGCCAATCATTCACACGATAAGGAAACACTAAGTTCTACTTAAAAGCCACCAGCGGAACGACAGAAAGCCCCGCCTGTGTCTTCTGATAAGAGCTGTAGTTCTGTGGACGAGAGTGCGAGTAGCCGTAGTACGCAGCCATGAACGTTGTTACCATCGCGTTCTGCTTCTTCTTAGTCACATTCTCCACAAAGTCGCCCTCATTGGCCATCCAGGCGTTAAACTGCGCAGCGCCCCAGTCCGGCTGATAGCGGCTTGTGACGTTAGCGAACTGGTCGAAGAAGTTGTGGTACTGTTTGTACGTGCCGAGGAACCAGGCACTGTACATTCCGCCTGGGATGGTGGTGACCGCCCGGGCGGCCTTGGCCGCATTGCCCCGGTTGGTGGGCAACGCGCAGAGCAAGTCCGTGAGGTAGGCACCGTCCATATAAGTGCTGTTATCGGGCGAGAAAGTGTTGCTGTAAATAGTTGGATTCACTATTTGGTTGTCCCAACTCGTCGGGCCGTAGCGCTGGAAAGACATGGCGTAGCCCTTGTAGCCCTCCTCGCGCTCCCGCGCGGACACTTCACTGCCGTCGTTGGCCTTGGTGATGACATAGGCCACGACGGTTTTGCCAGCGGGACGCTCGGTGCCCCACGTGCCGTCACTGTAAATGTAGTCCTCGAACTGCATACCGTAGCGCAGCGCCTTGGTGTAGATTCTGCCTGGGGCGAGCGTCACGCTGGCGTTGCTCCCGAGGCTTATCACGCGCTCTTTGAGCGTCTCGTTGCTGTAGAGGATGCGTTGCCCGCCGCTGCCGGTGTATGTGCCAGCGGGCAGGGCGAGATAAACGGTGTTAGTCAGCGAGGCGTCGGCGGAGAAAGTGGCCTTGGCCATCGCTGTTGGCCCGTCCGAATAGACCAAGCTGCTTGCGCTTCCTGGCAAAATGCCATTGGTGGCCGTCACCGTGAGGCGCAGTATGCACACGTTGTAGACGAATTCCACCCGTATGTGCTCGCCCGTGCCGTAAGCCGCCGTGCCTTGGTAGATGTTATGACTCAGCGCGTCGTCAAGCGTCCCGTTCTGATCCATTAAGCCGCCAAACACGCCGTCGGTTGTTTCATATCCCGCCCCGTTGTTGCCGATACTGACACCGGTGGGATGGTTGCGGTCTTTGATGAAAAACGAAAGGTCCGAAGTGGCCGTAGGCGGAGTGTAGTAGTTGAGCGCACCCTCGAAGATGGCCACGTCGCTGCCTTCGCCCGCCACCATGGCCAGTTCGCTGGCCAGGCCGTCATAGACAACCACAAGTTTGTCGCCCTGCTCGAAGGTTGCCTTGACGGTTGTGCCGTCGTGGTGGTATGCCACGCGGCGAGGCGCTTCCTGCACACTTCCATACTCCTGCGCGTTTGCCAGCGCATCGCGCATCGTGGACTTTGTCTTGTCGGCATCGATGCCATGGTGGGCCGTGACGGTGATGGGCGTGGCCATTGGCGCTGGCGCGGCCTCCGGGTCGATGTCGCTTTCCTGAATGTCGTACTCGTGGCTGCACGAAAGCGACGTGGTGGCGCACAGGAGCGCGAGGAACATGCGGCGTGCTGTAAATAAGTTCTGTTTGGTCATATCGAAAAACCTTTTGCTGTGGTTATGGGGAAAAATGAACGAGGCGTTCCCGCCTTCACGACTACTCCCAGTCGAATGCCGGCGTGCCGCCACCGTCCGTGAAGGAAGTGAAGCCGCGCGTAGGCGAACCGTCTCCCCAAGGGTCTGACGGATCTTCCTGTCCGTCCTGAAGCTGGCCGGAAACTGTGATAAGGAGCGCGCCGGGAGCCATCGCGATGATACGCGAACAGGGCTGGCTATACAACTGGCGGGGCAAAACAATGCTTTTGTCCTTCATGCTTCTATATAAGTCTGTCGGCACACCCTTCTGCCTCCAATACGGTTGCAGCCGTGCCTGAACACACACGCGCCGTCCCCCTATACCTTATTATATAATAAACACCGTGTGCGGGCGAGACGGCATCGTGACTTTTGAACGCTGCAAAGTTAGCACCGTTTTTTCAGATTGGCTAAGAAGGTGAGGCAAAAAGACCTCGCGGACAATGCAAAATGCTGCCAAGACCTCCCCTGTGCCAAACGATAAAGGCTCCACCTTATGGAACGGACTCTGCACAACGCCCCTACCCTATTCTCCCGTCCACAATAGAAAAACGGCAGCGCACACGGTTGTGTTACGCTGCCGTTCTGAACGAATTTCTTTAAGTTCGCTGCAAAGGAAACGTCCTTTAAGCCTCCTTCTTCACCGCTACGCGGCGCTCCTTGATGCGGGCTTTCTTACCCGTGAGCTTGCGGAGGTAGTAGAGCTTGGCGCGGCGCACCTTGCCGTACTTGTTCACCTCGATGTTTTCGATGGCGGGGCTGTTGATGGGGAAGATGCGCTCCACACCTACCGTACCCGACATCTTGCGGACGGTGAAACGTTTCTGGTCGCCGTGACCCACAATCTTAATCACCACACCGCGATAGAGCTGTACGCGCTCCTTGTTACCCTCGACGATGCGGTAGGCCACCGTCACGGTGTCGCCAGCACGGAAATTTACCGTGCGGCCCGTGGTGGCAAATGCTTCCTGAGCAACTTTAAGCAAGTCTTCCATTTTGACTCTTAGAGTTTTTTGAGTTTATTGTCTCGCACACAACATTCGCAGTTCTCTCTGTCAGCGCTCCCTGCCACGATTGACGTGCGGGGCGCATCTGCCAGCGGTTATGCCGAAAGCGGGTGCAAAAATAAGTCTTTCGGGCTTTCCCGCAAAGTTATTCCCAATAAATTCTAACTTAAAGGCACAAACTTTCAGGCTTTTGGGGATAAAGAGCATCGAAATCACTCCGTATTATATTATATTATTGCTGTCCGCTAAAACTTCTTAGACGATGAACCGCCGCGCACAATGACGCTGAAAGCATCACCCCTTCTGTAACCGCTGGTACGCGACGTGTAGCGGCGCGCACCTGCGGCAGACGGCACACCACCGAATGCACGCTGAAAGCGTGCCCCACATACCGTATCTTTGCTTGACACGAAGATACGCTGCGGCTCGGCTATGAAAAAAACCGCTGTGCGTTTTTTTTCCATTGCGCTCGCCTTGCAGTATCTTTGCTTGACACGAAGATACGCTGCGGCTCGGAAAAAACAAAAACTGGCCTTACAGTTTTTCCATTGCGCTCGCCTTGCAGTATCTTTGCACCCGAATACTTCTTTAACTTTTTCTTTATGCGAAAAACCTCGCCGTGGGCATGGGTGCCCACGCTCTACACCGCCGAGGGACTGCCCTACGTCGTCGTGATGACTGTGGCGGTGGTGCTGTTCAAAAACCTCGGACTCGACAATACCGATGTGGCGCTCTACACCTCGTGGCTCTACCTCCCGTGGGTTATCAAGCCTTTTTGGAGTCCGCTTGTCGACGTGCTCAAGACCAAGCGGTGGTGGATTGTGGCGATGCAGCTCATTGTGGGCGCGGCTATGGCCGGTGTAGCAATGACCATACCCGCAAGCGGAACGGTGCGCTGGTGTCTGGCTTTCTTTTGGCTGATGGCTTTCAGCAGTGCGACACACGACATCGCCGCCGACGGCTATTATATGATTGAACTCGACGAGCAGGAACAGTCGCTCTTCGTGGGCATCCGCAGCACGTTCTACCGCGTGGCCACCATCATCGGCCAGGGTGCCATCGTGGCGCTGGGTGGATTCCTCGAAACCCTTTTCAAATCGCCGCAGCGCGCATGGATGTACACGTTCCTGGCTGTCAGCGCACTCTTCCTGCTGCTTTGCCTGTACCACGCCGTGGTGCTGCCTAACCCCGAAAAGACGAACGAGGGAAACGGCGCACGCATCGGCCTGAGTTCTGTCTTTAAGAACGTCATCGCCACGTTCGTGAGCTTTTTCAAAAAAGAAGGTATCGCTGTGGCTTTGCTCTTTATGCTCCTCTATCGTCTGCCCGAGGCACTGCTCGTGAAGATATGCCCGATGTTTCTGCTCGACCCCGTGGACAAGGGCGGCCTCGGCCTCTCCACCATCGACCTCGGCTTTGCCCAAGGCACGGTGGGCGTCATCGGTCTGACTGTCGGCGGCATACTCGGCGGCATCGTCGTGGCGCGCCACGGCTTCAAGCGGTGGTTGTGGCCCATGGTGCTGAGCATCACGCTGCCCGACGCCGTCTACATTTTCCTTGCCTACTACCAGCCCGACAACCTCTGGCTCACCAGTGCCTGCATCGGCGTGGAGCAGTTCGGCTACGGCTTTGGCTTCACCGCCTATATGCTCTATATGCTCTACTTCGCGCGCGGCGAGCGGCAGACGGCGCACTACGCCTTCTGCACGGGCTTTATGGCCTTGAGCATGATGCTTCCGGGTATGGTTTCGGGCTGGTTGCAGGAGCACCTCAACTACCTCAACTTCTTCATCCTGGCCATGGCGCTGACGTTTGTCACCTTCGCCGTCACCGCCCTCGTCAAGGTAGACCCGGAGTTCGGGAAGAAGAAAGCGTAAAGCAAACAAAAACAGACAACCTCTAATGAGAGTTATATCGTTTACAATCATCCGAAACTTCATAGCCCGCCACCCAGATGCCGACGTAGCCTTGCGCGACTGGTATAAGAAAGTATCAAAAGCCAATTGGGAGACACTGGCAGACATAAAGGCAACATTCAACAGTGTGGACTATGTGGGCAATAACAGGTACGTTTTCAACATAAAAGGCAACAACTACCGCATTGTGGCACTGGTGTTGCTTGTCAACAAAAAGGTGTATATGCGTTTTGTAGGCACACACACTGAATACGACAGGATTAAGGACATAAAAAACGTCTGATGCAATGGCCAAGATAAAGAATGAACAGCAGTACAAAGCGACTTGCGAACGTATCGAAGAGTTGCTGAAGACCATTGACGAGTCATCCCGTGCGGGTGATACGAATATGGTGGAACTCGACCTCCTTTCGGATCTCGTGGCAGACTATGAGGAAGAGCACTACCCCATTGCAGCGCCGACGCTCGTGGAGACCATCAAGTTGAGGCTCTATGAGATGAACCTCACACAGGCTGCGCTGGCCAAAATGGTTGGCGTCAGCAGGGCGCGCATAAGCGAGATTATAAACGGAAAGGCCGAGCCTACGCTCAGCACGGGGCGCAAGTTGAGCCAACAACTCAACATAGACCCTGCTGTAGTACTCGGTGTTTAACCAACCCATAACACCAAACCCATAAAACCAGCCGGACGGTCTGCCGCTTGCGTCCCTGCGGCGCAAGAGGAAAGTCCGGGCAGCAAAGGGCGCTCCGCTTCCTAACGGGAAGAAGTCCGCGAGGGCTTGCCAGCGCAGAAGAAAACAACCGCCTCCGTCGCCGCCCACCCGCAAGGGGAAGCGGCGCGAGGCAAGGGTGAGAAGGTGGGGTAAGAGCCCACCAGCCGTATGGCGACATACGGGCTGTGCGCCCCGGAGGCTGAAAGTCCGCGTATACCGGCGCCCACGAGGGCGGCCCGTCCCAGTTCCGAAAGGAACGCGCCGGAGGGTAGGACGATTGAGACGTGCGGCGACGCACGCCCCAGATGAATGGCAGACACCGCCGCGCCATAGCGCACCGCGCGGACCGGCGGCACAGAACCCGGCTTACAGTCCGGCTGGTTTTTTCTTTTTTTCATCGCAAACCGATAC
Organism: Bacteroidaceae bacterium; assembly: GCA_017933995.1. GTDB lineage: Bacteria > Bacteroidota > Bacteroidia > Bacteroidales > Bacteroidaceae > Alloprevotella. The sequence continues at coordinate 37,172 of JAGBKI010000019.1, forward strand.
CCATCCCCATGCGCCCCGCCGCCCTCCTGCTCCTCCTGCTGCCCCTCACGCTCTGCGCCCAGCGCACTGTGGTCTACAGCCCCGACGTGGCCACCGTCACGCTCAGCGTCGACGGCGACGACGCACGCCTGCCCGTACTCACGCTGGGCGGCACGGACAGGCTCACCGTGGAGTTCGACGACCTCACGCCCGAGTACCGCCGCTACACCTGGCGCGTGGAACACTGCGACCCCGACTGGCGCACCACCGACGGCCTCTTCGACAGCGAGTTTATGGCCCTGCCGCCCGACGGCGACCCCATCGACGACTACACGCCCAGTTCGCTCACCGCCACGCTCTACACCCACTACCGCTTCTCCCTGCCCGGACGCGGCGGCACCGCGCGCCCCCTGCTTTCCGGCAACTACCGCATCAGCGTCTTCGCCGACGGCGACGACGAGTCGCCCGCCTTCACCTGCTGCTTCGCCGTCGTCGACAACCGCTGCGCACTGGGCGCCACCGTCAGCGGCGACACCGACATCGACTACCGCGCCGCCCACCAGCAACTCACCGCCAGTGCCGACGTCTCCGCCCTGCGCCTCACCGACCCCGCGCAGGAGGCGCGCCTCGTCGTTGTGCAGAACCGCTGCCCCCTGTTCAGTGCCGTCCCCTCCCCCACCTCGCAGACCGCCACGCGCCTGCTGTGGGAGCACTGCCGCGCACTCATCTTCCCCGGCGGCAACGAGTACCGCAAGTTCGAGATGCCCTCGACGCGCATCCCCGGTATGCACGTCGACCGCCTGCGCTACAACGCCGACGAGGTGCTTTACTGCGCCTGGCTGCTGCCCGACCGCCCGCGCCGGGGCTACTTCTACGACGAGGACCAGAACGGACGCGCCCTGGTGCTGGCCGACGAAGCCGCCACCCCCGCCACCGAGGCCGACTACGTGCTGACGCGCTTCACGCTTGAGGCCGACGAAATCGCCGGTGCCGACGTCTACGTTGACGGACGCTGGACGGAGCCGACCGACGCCTACCGCATGGCCTACAACCCCGAGGCCGGTGCCTACGAGGCCGACATCCTGCTCAAACAGGGCTACTACAGCTACCGCTACCTCGCCGTGGAGCGCGCCACGGGCCGCACCGTCGTCTACAACCCCGACGGCGACCACTACCAGACCGACAACGAGTACACCCTGCTGCTCTACTACCGCCCCCTCGGCGCGCGCTACTGGCAACTTGTCGGCCTCAACGACTTCCGCGTAGCCCCCAACTAATTCCCCGCCCCCCTTGTTGTGTCTGCTGTTGCACCGCAACAGCCCTCCTATAAAAAGAACAGAAAATGCCCACCATCGTCTTTCTCGACAGCAACGCCCTGGCCGGCCCGGGCGACCTCGACTGGCGCCCGCTCCGCGAGGCCGGCCAGTTCACCGAATACCCGCGCACGCCGCAGCCGCTCATCGCCGAGCGCACGCGCGGCGCCGAAATCGTCATCACCAACAAGTGCCGCCTCACCGCCGACGTGCTGCGCGAGATGCCCACCGTGCGCCTCATTCTGGAGGCCGCCACGGGCTTCGACAACATTGACGTCGCCGCCGCCCGCGCCCTCGGCATCGACGTCTGCAACGTGGCCGGATACGCCCGCCTGCCCGTGGCGCAGAGCATCGTGGCCATGCTGCTCGACCACTGCAACCGCATAGCCGACTACGCCCGCGAAAGCCGCGAGGGGCAGTGGGCCGCGTGCAAGGACTTCTGCCTGCTGTCCCACCCCACGGTGGAACTCGACGGCAAGCGCATCAGCATCGTGGGCTTCGGCAGCATAGGCAGCGCGCTCGCCGACATGTTGCAACCTTTCGGCGCCGAGGTGTGCGCCGTCACGTCCAAGCCGCAGGAAGCCCTGCCCACAGGCGTCACCAAGGTGAGCCTCGACGAAGCACTCGCCACGAGTTTCGCCCTGAGCCTCAACTGCCCGCTCACGCCCGCCAACCGTGGCTTCGTCAACGCCGCCCTACTGGCCAAGGCGCGGCGCGGGCTGGTGCTCATCAACACGGCGCGCGGCGCGGTGGTCAACGACGCTGACGTGGCCGCCGCCCTCGCCGACGGCACGCTGGGCGCCTACTACGCCGACGTGCTCACCGACGAGCCGCCGCGCCCCGACAACCCGCTGCTCACCGCCCCGCGCAGTTTCATCACGCCCCACGTCGCCTGGGCCACGCGCGAGGCCCGCACCCGCATCATCGAGGCCCTCGCCGCCAACGCCCGCGCCTACGCCACTGGGCAGCCGCTGCAAAACGTCGTGAATTAAATTCATAATTAGGAGTTAGGAATTAGGAATTTCCGTCCGGCACGACCACTCCCTCCACCCACCGCGCAGCCTAATTCCTAATTCCTAACTCCTAATTCCCAATTCGCCTCTCCCCAAAATGCAAATCACCTTCGTCCAAGTCCTCGACTTCATCGGCACGCTGGCCTTCGCCGTGTCGGGCATAAGGCTGTCGTCGGCCAAGCGTTTCGACCTGTTCGGTGCCTACATCGTGGGTCTCGTCACGGCCATCGGCGGCGGCACAATGCGCGACCTGATGCTGGGCGTGCCCATCTTCTGGATGCACGACCCGTTCTACCTCATCTGCACCGCGCTGGCGCTGCTGTGGGTCATCCTGTTCAGCCGCCACCTCATCCACCAAAACAACACGTGGTTCATCTTCGACACCATCGGCCTGGCCATGTTCACCGTGACGGGCATAGAAAAGACGATGCACGCGCCCGACCAATACCCCTTTTGGGCCGCCATCATCATGGGCACCATCACCGGGGCCGCCGGGGGCGTGTTCCGCGACGTGTTCATGAACCAGGTGCCGCTCATCTTCCGTGGCGAGATTTACGCCCTGGCGTGCGTGCTGGGCGGCATCGCCTATTTCGCCGCGCTCGAATTGGGTCTTAGCACGGTGGCTGCCGGCCTCATCTGCGGCGCGTTCGTCATCACGATGCGCATCCTCGCCGTACGCTACCGCCTCCACCTCCCCATCCTCAAGGGCGACGAGACGCCTAAGGACTAAACCGCTTCCACTCTTGCGCGGAAGGGAGAAAAAATCCCGCGCAAGGGCTTAATTCGCGGCCAAGTCCGCAGAAATCTGCAAATTAAGCCTTAGTTTTTACAAATTAAGGCTTAATTTGGCGAAACATAGGCTTAGTTTGTACAAACTAAGCCTTAATTTGTAGAATTAGTCCGCACAAAAAAACTTTTTAGTCCGCAGCGGAATGTTTTGGGGTGCTTGGCGCGGCGTTTTTCTGCGCCGGGCGACGTTTTTTTTCTGCGCCTGCGGCGGGGCGAGCAGGTGTATCGGACACGCGCGCGTGCTACCTGCACGGCGTGCAAGCGAAAAAGGACGGGACGGGGGCGTGATACTTCGGGCGTTTTTCATACTTTTGCACATTGTGAAAACGATAAACATCCGCACATACCCGTTCCTGGCGCTGGTGGCGTGGATCTGCGCGTCCGTGGGCGCGCAGGCGCAGATACTGCGGCAGCTCGAGGACGAGCGCAACAGGGCCGACCACTTTGCCAGCGACAGCGTGGAAACGACCGACGTGCCCGAGGGGCTGGACATGTGGCAGGTGGACGAGCGCTTCGGCGACATCGTGCGCGCTGTGCCCGACACGTCGATGACGCTGTTCCAGAACGACGCTTTTACATCGGGTCGCACCGGGCGCTACAACTTTACGGGCAATTTCGGTGCGCCGCGCGTGTCGCGCGTGTGGTTCGACCAACCGGCCGATGCCATGCACGGCGGTTTTCTCTTTGCCCAGCCCTACGATTACTTCCTTCGGGAACCGTCGGCCTTGTGGTACACCAACACCAAGTCGCCTTTCACCAATCTTACCTACCACGAGTGCGGCAACAAGACCAATGGCGAGGACCGCATCAGCGGCCTGTTCGCTACGAACGTGAACAAGCGTTTCGGCTTTGGCTTTGAAGGCGACTACCTCTATGGACGCGGTTATTACGCCAACCAGAGCACGTCGCAGATAACGGGGCGCCTTTTCGCCTCCTACATCGGCGAGCGCTACGACCTCCACGCCAGTGTGTCGACGCACTACCTCAAGACGGGCGAGAACGGCGGTCTGGAGGACGACACCTACATCACGAACCCCGAAGCCTTTGCCACGAGCTACGACGAGGCCGACATGCCCACCCGCCTGTCGAAGACGTGGAACCGGCAGCACCTTTTCACCACGCTGCTGTCCCACCGCTACCGCCTGGGGTTCCGCCGCTATCGCGACACAAAGGGGCGCGTGGTTCACGCGTCGCAGATAGGCGGGCTGGTGGGCAACGCGCTCGGCAGCATGGCCGCCCTGCCCGATGCACAACCGCCGTTGCTGCCCGCCAAGCCCGTTGCGCCCCAGGGTATCGACCTCGCAAATCGCACCGCAGCCGCCGCAGCCGATTCCGCCGCCCTGCCCGACTCGCTGCGCCCCCTCACGCTTGCCGAGCGGCAGCGTCCCGACGCGCCCGACAGCCTGCGCCTCACGCAGGAGTTCGTCCCCGTGGCCAGCATCGTCCACACGCTGCGCGTTGATGCCGACTGGCGACAGCTGCGCTCCAACCTGCCGATGAATGCGGCCAATTCCAGCTATTTTCTTGACTTTTACCTGCCTGGCGACAGCACTGCCGACCGCACGCACTACACGCGCGTGCGCAACATGCTCTCGCTCGAAATCAACGAAGGCTTCAGCCGCTGGATGCGCACTGGCTTGCGCCTCTACGCCGCCCACGAATACGAACGCTTCACCTTGCCACGCCTCGACTTGAGCGAGGAGGCGTTCACCCAGCACTACGTCACGCTCGGCGCACGCCTGCTGAGCACACGCGGGCGCTACTTCCGCTACGACGCCTTTGCCGAAACGCGCTCGGACGGCAAGTCGTGGGGCGAATTTCTGGCCAGTGCGCGCGCCGACGGCAGCCTGCCACTCTTCGGCGACACGCTGCAAGTGACGCTCAACGGCACGGCGCGCAGCGACCGTCCTGACTTCTATCTGGAGCACTACCACGCCCGCAACGCCTGGTGGGACAACGAGTCGGCGTTCGACAAGGTGATGCGCCTGCGTCTCGCCGGCACGCTGCGTTGGAAAGGCACGCGCCTCTCGGCCGGTGTGGAGACGATACAGAACTACGCCTACCTGGCCGAGACCACGCAGCTTGCCGACGGCGACACGCCCCAGCTCTTTGGTGTCAGCGCGCGCCAAGCGTCGAAGAACCTGCAAGTGCTCTCGGCCACACTGTCTCAGGAAGTGCGCATGGGCATTTTCCGCTGGCAGGGCGAGCTCACCGCGCAGGCCACGAGCGACCGCGACATCCTGCCGCTCCCCGCGCTCAACGCCTACACCAACATGTATATCGACTTCCGCATAGCCCGCGTGCTCCACACCCAGATCGGTGCCGACCTCTATTGGTTCACGAAGTACTATGCCCCCGCCTACAGCCCCGTCATCGGGCAGTATGCCGTGCAGGCCGCCGACAACCGCGTCAAGATAGGCGGTTATCCCGTGGTGAACGCCTACGCGAACTTCCACCTCAAGCGCACGCGTTTCTACATCATGGCCTCGCACGTCAATCACGCCGACGGAACGGGGCGCCCCTTCCTTGTGCCCCACTACCCCCTGAACGAACTCGTCCTGCGATTTGGCGTGTCGTGGAACTTCATCAACTAAAAACGAGCCGGAGGCCGCAGGAAATGGATTTCCTGCGGCCTCCGGGCTTTTAGTTGTCGGTGTGCGCTAAAACTTTTCAGCCAAAAAGCCACACAATGACGCTGGAAGCGTCACCCCCTCTGTAACCGCAGGTACGCGGAATGAAATGGAGCGCACCTGCGGCAGGCGGAACCCACCGGATGCATGCTGAAAGCGTGCCCCAGAAGCGCTAAAAGTGGCTCTTTCCCGTCGTGGGGGACGCTTTCTGCGTCCGTCACTCGCCCTGCCCACATCGCAGGTTCGCTCCGTTCCACTGCGCGAACCCGCGATTACAGAGGAGGAGACGCTTCCAGCGTCTTTCACACATGACACCGCTCTAAACCACGTTCAGAGCGGCGTGGTCTTTTCGAGCAGGTTGCTGGAGAGCATGTCGGCGCTGTGGACAAGAGAGACGAGGGGGTACAGCTCCAGCGCGCGATAGAAGGAGAAACGCTGCGAGGAGCCTTGCTCGCCCATGTCGAACATACCCATGTGCCAGCGAATGGCCAGCAGTTCCTCGGACTTGAGACGGAAGAAACGCTCAATGAGGAAACACGACTTCTCGCCGTGGCCGAAAGGGAAAGCGTCCTCGACCTTGTAGCCCATGTACTTGACCCAGCGGTCGTTATCGTCCTTTTTGAAACGCTCGGCCTCGTGGTAGAGGCCTATCTTGCAGAGGTCGTGAAGCAGGGTGGCGATGGCCACACTCTCCGTGTCGGGCACGGAGGTGAAGGGCGACACGCCGCTTTCGACGGCGGGGCGCAACACATGCTCCACAAGCGTCAGCGCCGTCTCGAACACGTTGAGCGAGTGGCGGCACAGGCCGCCAGGTTCGTTCAGGTGGAACTTGGTCGAGGTGGGCGCGGTGTAGAAATCGCTCTTGTCCAGATAGGCGAGCAGGCCGTCGAGCCCCTCGCGGTGTATGTGCTGGCGGCAGGCTGCCTCGAAGGCTTGCTTGTTGGCCGCAATCTGTTCTTGGGTCATGTCGGTGGGTCGGTTTACGGGTAATTGTAAATGCCTCGCGATGAGACAGGAAAGGGTCTGGCGGGTTCAATCGTGGCCAGGAATCTGCCTCAGCAGGTACTGCACCTCTTCAAACGCCTTCTGCCAGTCCGTGTCGAGGCTGAAGGGCGTCAGTTCCTCGTCCTCGGACACATAGGCTTGGGATGTGGCGGTGTCGGGGTCATTCCACATGGGGCAGTCAAGGCTCGCCTTGATGAACATACGGATGGCCGTTTCGCGGTTGCCTTTCTGGTGGTCGCCGCTGTAGCGCAGAATTTCGCGCAGATAGGCCGTGGTGAACTGGCTGAGGTAGTAAGCCTGATAGTCGAGCACGCGGTAGCTGACCAGCGTGTCGGAAGCCTCGGCCCGCACGCGCATATAAGTCAGCGCGGTCTTTTTGAACTGGGCGAGCTTCACCTGCGTGTAGCTCGACGTGGGGTCATTGACGGTGCGCGTGGCGCTGTCGAAAACCATGTCGTACACCTGCTGCGCCGGTACGGATGCGGCAACGGCGGCGAGGACGAGGGAAAGGAATAAGCGTTTCATTTTCATATCGATCAAGGTTTTGGGGTTTCGGGGGATGTGAGGTGGAAGTCGCGGTCGGCCAATCCGTTGAAGTCGCTGCGACGGTGGGACACCATCACGAGGGTTCCGCCCGCCGCGCAATGGTCGGCGATGACACTGGAGGCACGGCGACGCGCGGCGGGGTCGAGACCGTGAAACGGTTCGTCGAGCAGAAGCAGTTCGGGACGCTTCACAAAGGCGCGCGCCAGCATCACCAGCCGACGCTCGCCACCGCTGAGCGTGAGGAAGTCGCGCCGGGCCAAGTGCTCCGCGCCGAAACGTCCGAGCCAATGCACCGCCGCATCGCGCTCGGCGGACGTGGCTGCGCGATGCAAGCGTCCCGTGTCGCTCAAGCCCGATGCCACGACGTCGGCCACCACGCGCGACTGCGCAAACATGCGCACCAATTCGGGCGAGACGTAACCCAGACGGCGCTTCACGTCCCAAATGGTGCCGCCACGGCCACGGCGCTGGCCAAAGACGCGCACATCGCAGGCGTAGGCCATGGGGTTGTCGGCGCACACAAGGGAAAGCAGCGTGCTTTTTCCCGCACCGTTGCTGCCTGTCAGCGCCCAACGTTCACCCCGACGCACCGTCCAAGAGACGTGGCTCAAAATGGATTTGCCAAAATAGGCCACAGAGACGTCGTTGAGCCGTATAACCTCGTCGGCATCGCTTCCGGGGGAGTCTACAGTGGGAGCGGTGACAAGCGGATGGGGTTCTGGCAAACGGGAAGTGGATGCGGACGCGGTGTATGGCTCAAGGCTCTTGATTTCCTTGTTTTCCACCCGGGCGATGTGGGTCACAAACGGCGGTACGTCCGCCTCATCGGCCAGGCAAAGCATCAGCGTGCAGCGGGTGGCCATACGGGTTAGAAAGGCCGTCAGTTCGGTGCGGGCGGCGGTGTCAAGACCAATGTACGGCTCGTCGATAATGGCAACGTTGGTGTCGCCCGAAAGCGCCCGGAGCAGATGAACTTTGCGCAACTCGCCGCTGGAAAGCCACAAGAGGGGCTTGGCCAGCAGGCGTTCCATGCCGGGAAACATGCGAAGCCACTCCGCGTCGTGGGCCGTGGCACCGAGAAAATCGCACACTGTTGGGGTCTCGACGCTTTCGCCGTGGTGCCAGCGCAGAAAATGCGAGGCAGCAGGCAGAGTGTCGCCCCAAGCGTCGCGGAACGTGGCCATACGCGCGCGCGCACACGTATTATTATATTGTATAGTGCCGCTGCGCAGGGGGAGCGCCCCGGCAACGATGCGCGCCAGCGTTGTCTTGCCGCCGCCATTCGGGCCGACAAGTGCCAGATGGGCACACGCTGGAAGCTCGAACGAGAGCGGGCGCGGCAAGCGGAAGTCTGGGTGGAGCGGCTGTGCGTTGGCGACAGTGAGCATTCAGGTCTGGTCTTTTTCAGGGCAAAAGTACAAACCGCCTATCAAATGTCAAAGACAAGGTTAAACGTGCCGCCCCACGCGCTGGTGTCGTTCTTGCCAAAGCCGGGGACGTACCACGCCTGGCCGGGTTCGGAGACCTTTTGCGAGAGGCGGCGGCGGTAGCGCGCACTCCAGCCCAGGTGGAAGCCGCGCCATATCTTCGCCTCGATGCCGAACACTAACTCGGCCCAGAGCATATTGCTCTTCACGCCTTTGTACTCGAACGTGCTGGCGTCGTGCCATACGGGGTCTTCGAGAGCGGGCGCGCTGATGTCGTAGCTGAACGACGTGCCGGCCAGGCGCAGGCCGCCGAATACGCGGTTGCCGCTGCGCAGGTCCTTGACGAAGTTGTAGTCGCAGCCCACGCGCAGGTAGGGCGCGCTGACCTTGAGGCGGATGTCGGTAGCGTCGTCGGTGCGGTCGCACACGCCAAGCCCGGCCTCGACCACGGGGAAGAACTTCTGCTTGAGGTTGAGGCGCACGAAGCCGCCGTACTCGCCGTAAGAGGTGAAGGCGGCCAGCCCCGCGCCGAGTGCGTCGACACCGACGGCCACACCGCCTATGAGCGGCTCATCCTGCGGCGCGAGGCGGGCCACGAAGGCGGCCACACGCCCGGTGCGCGTCGAGTCGCGCTGGGCGGCGAGCGGCGCGGCGAGTACGCTACTCAATAAAATCGCGCAGATAAAGGCGTATGTTCTCCTGGGTGTCATAGTTCACTTGCGGGTAAACGAGTTCGGCGCGCTCCAGGGCGTGCGAGGTGGCCGAAAGGGCGGTGAGGGTGTGGAAATAGCAGAGCGGACAGTCCATAGCCTCGAAGTGGGTCTCGTTGGTGTGGCCGACGACGAGCGTGTCGCGCAGGGTGTCGCCCTCGTCGTCGGCAAAGGTGAGGACGAGGGTGTCGGCCTCGGCGGTGTAGTGTACGGGCAGCAGGAACGAACTGACGCCCTGCGCCTGGTTGAGCAGCACGGAGTCGGTGCCGAGGGCGGTGACGGTGAGGCGGTCGGTGAGCGTAACCGACGTGCCGTCGGCGCGATAGAGGCCGTACTGCACCGCCACGACGTTGTTCAGCGGGCAGTCCACTTCCGAGCAGTCGGTCAGCAGCGCGCACAGCGCGGCCAGCACCGCGAGGGCGGCGGGGCTAAATCTCTTTTTCAATCTGGTACTCATTGCGCGAGGCCGCGTTGCGACTGACCAGTTCGCCGATGAAGCCCGCGAGGAAGAACTGCGAGCCGAGCAGCATCATGGTCAGCGCGATGTAGAAATAGGGGGAGTCGGTGACAAGGGGAGCGGGCGTGCCGCCGACGATGTGGGCCAGTTTGACGCCGCCCACCACGACCACGGCCACAAAGCCGATGAAGAACATCACGCTGCCCAGGAAGCCGAAGACGTGCATCGGCTTCTTGCCGAAACTGTCGAGAAACCACAGCGTGAGCAGGTCGAGGTAGCCGTTCACGAAGCGGTTCAGGCCGCCGAACTTGGTCTTGCCGAACTTGCGCGCCTGGTGGTGCACCACCTTCTCGCCAATCTTGCCGAATCCGGCATTCTTGGCCAGGTAGGGGATGTAGCGGTGCATCTCGCCGTACACCTCGATGTTCTTCACCACGTCGCGGCGGTACGCCTTGAGCCCGCAGTTGAAGTCGTGAAGGTTGGGGATGCCGCTCACCTTGCGCGCCGTGGCGTTGAAGAGTTTGGTGGGGATGGTCTTCGACAGCGGGTCGTAGCGCTTCTGCTTGTAGCCGGAGACGAGGTCGTAGCCGTCCTCGGTAATCATGCGGTAGAGTTCGGGGATTTCGTCGGGGCTGTCCTGCAGGTCGGCGTCCATCGTGATGACGACGTTGCCCTGCGCGGCCTTGAAGCCGCAGAAGAGGGCGGGCGACTTGCCGTAGTTGCGGCGGAACTTGATGCCGTGGACGTGGGTGTCGGCGGCGGCAAGACCCTCGATGACCTGCCACGACGTGTCGGTACTGCCGTCGTTGACAAAGAAGATTTCGTAGCTGAAGCCGTTCTCCGTCATCACGCGCGTAATCCACTCGTGCAGTTCGGGCAGGCTCTCGGCCTCGTTATAAAGGGGGACGACGATGGAGAGGTCCATTCTTACAAGTTAAAAGTTAATAGGTAAAAGTTAAAAGTGGAGTTAGTCATAGCGGAGAATTGGGCGAATTGGGGAATGGGCTTTCCCTCGGCAAGAAGTAACTCAACTTTTACTTTTTAATTTTTAATTATTCACCAACGAAGGTCTCCTCCAACTGAACGCCGCCACGAGGAGCGACATCACGGGGGCCACGAAGATGTTGGTGGAGATGAAGGGATAGGCGAAGTCGGCGGGCTTCATCTCACGCAGCACGCGCACCACCTCGTCGGTGCCCAGTCCGCCCGTCATCTGGCGCATCATCGCCGCCGTCTCGGGCGTGGTCATCTGGGCCAGCTGGCGCGCGTAGGCATCGACGGTGCTGCCCTTGTCGAACCACACGAAATAGACCAGCACGAACAGCGCGATGACCAGGCTGGAGTAGATGCCCATCAGCAGCGAGTGGGTGTAGGCGCGGGTGTAACTGAATCCCTCGCCGGGCGCAGTGACTTCGTCGCGGAAACGGCGCGTGAGCCACACGGCCACGACGGGCGAGGCCAGCGTGACGGCGTAGGCGGCGAGCATCGCCACGGGGCGGTCGAGGCCGATGCGGAACAGCGCGACGCTCAGCGCGCCCAGCAGGCCGAAATACAGCCCGTGGAGCATCGCGTAGGAGTTGGCCTGCACAAGCAGGGCGTTGCGGGAGGAAGACATTCTTTCTAATTAGAATAAGGATTAGGAATTAGGAGTTAGGAATTAGGCTACGCGAAGAAGCGCGCGGGAGAGTGGGCTGGATGCCGTGCCGACGACAATTCCTAATTCCTAACTCCTAATTTTAATTATTACTTAACAACGCCTTTACGTTTCGCTCAATGCGCACGGCGGGGTCCTCGTCGGCGGAGGCGGGGCGGAACTGCTCGCCGGTGAGTTGCTCGTAGAGTTCGACGTAGCGCGCCGTGATGCCGGCCACCACCTCGTCGGTCATCTCGGGCACCTGCTGTCCGGCCTGCCCGCTGAAGCCCTCGCCCATCAGCCACTCGCGCACGAACTCCTTGGACAACTGCCGCTGCGGCTCGCCGGCCTCAAAGCGCGCCTCATAGCCGTCGAGGTAGAAGTAGCGGCTGCTGTCGGGCGTGTGGATTTCGTCCATCAGGCACACCGTGCCGTCGGCCAGTTTGCCGAACTCATACTTCGTGTCGACGAGTATCAGCCCGCGCTGGGCGGCTATCTCCTGCCCGCGCTGGAACAGGGCGAGGGCGTAACGCTCCATCGTGGTGTACTCCTCGGACGTGGCCAGCCCCTGGCGCAGGATTTCGGCCTTCGAGATGTTCTCGTCGTGCAGCCCCAGTTCGGCCTTGGTGGTGGGGGTGACGATGGGCTGCGGGAAACGCTGGTTCTCGCGCATACCCTCGGGCAGTGCCACGCCGCACAGTTCGCGCTCGCCGGCCTTGTAGGCGCGCCACGCACTGCCGCAGAGGTAGCCGCGCACTATCATCTCGACGGGGAAACCCTCGCAGCGCACGCCCACCGTCACGGCGGGGTCGGGCACGGCGCGCTTCCAGTTGGGGCAGATGTCGGCCGTGGCGTCGAGGAAACGCGCGGCAATCTGGTTGAGCACCTGGCCCTTGAAGGGGATGCCCTTGGGCAGCACGACGTCGAAGGCACTGATGCGGTCGGTGGCCACCATCACGAGCGTGTCCGTGCCGACGGTGTAGACGTCGCGCACCTTGCCGTGATAGACGGCCGTCTGGCCGGGGAGTTGCAGGGAGGTTTGGGTTAGGGAGTTCATATTGGTTGGTGTTTGGTTATTCGTTGTGGTTTTCTTTCTCATACGCCTGCACGATTTTCGTCACAAGGCGGTGGCGCACGATGTCGTCCTGGCCAAGCGTGACGAACGCAATCTCGCCGATGCCGCCCAGTATGCGGCGCGCCTCCGCCAGACCGCTGCGCTGCGCTGTGGGGAGGTCAATCTGCGTCACGTCGCCCGTCACAATCATCTTCGTGCCGTGGCCCAGGCGCGTGAGGAACATACGGAGTTGCGCCCGCGTCGTGTTCTGCGCCTCGTCAAGGATGACCACCGCGTCGCTCAACGTGCGGCCACGCATAAAGGCCAGCGGCGCAATCTGTATGACGCCCGTCTCGATGTACTCCTGCAACTTAGCGGCGGGCAGCATCTCGCCCAGCGCGTCGTAGAGCGGCTGCAGGTAGGGGTCCACCTTGTCTTTCATATCGCCCGGCAGGAAGCCCAGTTTCTCGCCCGCCTCCACGGCGGGGCGGCTGAGGATGATGCGGCGCACCTCCTTGTTCTTCAGCGAGCGCACGGCGAGCGCGATAGCGATGTAGGTCTTGCCCGTTCCGGCCGGCCCGATGGCGAAGAGCAGGTCGTGCGCCCGGAACGCCTCCACGATGCGCCGCTGTCCCTCGCCGCGCGGCGCCACAGGTTTGCCGCCCGTGCTGTAGACGATGGCCGCCGCGTCGGTCTCGCGCGGCTGCAAACCGCGCACCGAGGCCAGGATATCTTCCTCCGAGAGCGCGTTGTAGCGCACGCAGTGTGCCTTGAGCCGCTCGAAAAGCGGCTCGAACGCAGCCACGTCGCGCTCGTCGCCCAACACCTTCACCACGTCGCCGCGCGCCACGAGCCGCAGCTTCGGCTGCAGCGACCGCAGCATACGCAGGTTCGCGTTACCCACCCCGTAGAACACCCCAGGGTCGGCCTCGTCAAGCAAAAAGTGGCGTTCAGTCATTGAAAGCGTTGCAATAATCAAAGAAAATCCCGCGCAAAATTAGCAAATTCGGGCGACTACCGGCGGCTTTTCAACTAATTTCGCGCCGCAAAGGGCGCGGCGCGTGGCGGGCAGGCAGGGATTTGTTTGTTGGGGCCGCAAAAGTATGCCTTATATAAAAGGGCTCCTCCCGCGCAAAAATACTGAAAACGGGCGGGAACGGGGACGCGGGGCGCGGGGAAATGCGTAATTTTGCGGCGAAAACACACAAAAACAGGCCACATGACCTATTCTGAACTCACCGCATTCATCCGCAGCCAGCGCAGTTTCCTCTGCGTGGGGCTGGACACCGACCTGCGCCGCGTGCCGCAGCACCTGCTCGCAGACGAAGACCCCATCTTCGCTTTCAACCGCGCCATCATCGACGCCACAGCACCCTACTGCGTGGCCTACAAGCCCAACCTGGCCTTCTACGAAACCTACGGCGTCAAGGGTTGGGCGGCGTTCGAGCGCACGGTGGACTACCTGCGCCGCAACCACCCCCGCCACTTCATCATCGCCGACGCCAAACGAGGCGACATCGGTAACACGAGCACGATGTACGCCCGCGCATTCTTCGAAGACCTCGACGTCGACGCCCTCACTGTGGCACCCTATATGGGACGTGACAGTGTAGAGCCTTTCCTGGGCTACGAAGGCAAGTGGGTGGTGCTGCTCGCCCTGACGAGCAACAAGGGTTCAGCCGATTTCCAGCTGACGGAGGACGCCGACGGCACGCGGCTGTTCGAGCGCGTGCTGCAGACGTCGCAGGACTGGGCCGGCGAGGACCAGATGATGTACGTCGTAGGCGCCACGCAGGGCGAGCGTTTCGCCGACATTCGCCGTCTGGCGCCGCGCCACTTCCTGCTGGTGCCGGGCGTGGGCGCGCAGGGCGGCTCGCTGCAGGACGTGTGCCGCTACGGCATGACCGACGACTGCGGCCTGCTGGTCAACTCCTCGCGCGGCATTATCTACGCCGACGCCACACCCTGCTTCGCCGAGGCCGCCGCTGCCGCCGCCCGCGCCCTACAACAGGAAATGGAGACCGAACTCCTGAAACGAGGCGTCATTGCGGCATAACCCGAAAGCACGCGCAGTCCCACAAGAAAAACCACCGTCCCGAGCCGGACTGACAAACTCCCCCACTGAAAATGCCCCAAACCGCATCGACCGCCCCGCAGCCCACTCCCCCACCCCGCCCCGCCGAAGCCGAAGCAGGGCGAGGTGCTGCCGACCTGCTCTGCATCCTCGGCCCCACGGCCTGCGGCAAAACGCGGCTGGCCGTGGCCGTGGCGCGCGCGGCTGGGGGCGAAATCATCAGCGGCGACTCGCGGCAGGTGTACCGGGGTATGGACATCGGCACGGGCAAAGACCTGGCCGACTACGGCACCGGTGCCGACCGTGTGCCTTGCCACCTCATCGACATCCACCCGGCAGGCTACCGCTACACCGTCTTCGAGTTCCAGCGCGATTTCCTCCACGCCTACGACGATATACGAGCCCGCGCCCGCCTGCCCATCCTCTGCGGCGGCAGCGGCCTCTACCTGGAAAGCGTGCTGCGCGGCTACCGCCTCTCGCCCGTGCCGCAGAACGCCGAACTGCGACGCGCGCTGGAAGGCAAGAGCCTGGAGGAACTCACGCGCATACTGGCCACCTACAAGACGCTGCACAACACCACCGACGTCGACACGCCACAGCGCGCCATCCGCGCCATCGAGATTGCCGACCACTACCGCCGCGAGCCCGTCCCCGACCGCCCCTTCCCCGCGCTACGCAGCCTCACGGTGGGCGTGGACGTGCCGCGCGACGTGCGCCGCGCCCGCATCACAGCCCGCCTCGACGCCCGGCTGCGCGAGGGGCTGGTGGAGGAGGTACAGGGGCTGCTCGACAACGGCCTCACACCCGACCAACTGACGTACTACGGACTGGAATACAAATTCGTCACGCACTACGTCCTCGGCCAGACCGACTTCGCCACGATGCGCACTGGGCTCGAAACGGCTATCCACCAGTTCGCCAAGCGCCAGATGACTTACTTCCGGGGAATGGAGCGGCGCGGCGTGCCCATCCGCTGGATTGACGGCACGCTGCCGCTGCAAGAGCAGGCAGAAACCGTGCTTGAAGCGATAAACAAAAAATAAGCCCTCGTCACCGCCCATATACGAACCGCCCCGGACACGCATTTGTGTCCGGGGCGGTTTTATGCTTATGGGTTATTGTTTATTGTGATTGCGAGAAAGAGGAAAAATAAGTAGCACTTACGGGGAGCGTGGATAGGAGTTACGGAGGCCGTAGATGGAACTTACGGATAGAAAGGATATGGGAAGACGGGTCAGAGCCACGCGCGACGGCGGAACACCCAATAGAATGCGCCAGTGACGATGACCGAGCCGATGACGACGATGGGCATACCCCAAAGGTGGTTCTCCATGCCATTGATGAGGTTCATGCCGAAGATGCTGGCGATGAGCGTAGGGAACATGAGGATAATGCTCACGCTGGTCATCTGTTTCATGACGCCCGACATGTTGTTGTTGATGACCGAGGCGTAGGTTTCCATCGTACTGTCGAGGATGTGGCTGTAGATGTTGGCCGTCTCGCGCGCCTGGTGGATTTCAATGTTCACGTCTTCGATGAGGTCCGCATCCAGCTCGTCCACGGGGAGTTTGAACTTCAGTTTGGAAAGTAGCGTCTCGTTGCCGCGAATGGACGTGACAAAGTATGTCAGGCTGTCTTGCAGGCGCGATAGGGCTATGAGGTCTTCATTGTCAATTACGCGGTCCTCCAGGTTCTGCTTGGCCTCTTCGATGAGCGCGCTGATTTGCTTCAAACGCTTCAGATACCACACGGCGCTCGACAAAAATAGGCGGAAGACAAAGTCCACGCTATCAGTGAATCCCAAGCCGCGCTTCTGCTGATAGGCCACAAAATCTATCATCATGTTGGTCTCGTAATTGCAGACCGTGACGCAAACGTCGTCTTTCATGATGATACCAAGGGGAATCGTGGTGTGGGGCGTACGGCTTTTGACCTCCCTTACATAGGGTATGCGCAGGATGATGAGTTGCCAGCCTTCGTCGTAGTCGAAACGAGCGCGCTCATCCTTGTCTCGGATGTCGTCAAGGAAATATGCAGGTATGTTCAGTTCCTGCGTGAGGTAGTCCTCGTCGTCCTGTGTGGGGCAGGTAATCTGCGTCCAGCAACCGCTCTTCCACTCGTCGAGCAGTCGCAGGGTGTGGTTGTAGTTCCAAAAGGTTCGCATGGCTTCCCTGTCGGTTTTTTGTCCGTAGGCGGGAAGCGCGCTCCTTATTCAAGAATATGGAGAGTGGGCTTACCGCCGGGACAGGTTGTAGAAAAAGTCCGCGCGTCGGCCCTGGCAACGTATGCAGAGCCTTGTGGCAGATCGATAGTCAGTGCTTTCCGGATGGTAATCGTCCATAATAGGGATGAAAATGTTTTTAGTCGGGCGGGACGCTGCAATGCTGATGCGGCAAAAGCCTGCGCAGCGTTTCCGACCCTATTTCGGCGGCAAAAGTACACTTTTATTTACGAACGGCGTGCTCCCCGCACGGTTTTATGCTGTATTCCGCACCGCAAAACTACGCTCCATGCATATTTTAGGCCTCCCGGAGCGACTTGTTCACGCTGTCAATATAGTCCAGCAAGGTGTCCGTGCCTTGCCCGTTTGAACTGCTCGTGACGAAATACGGAGGCAGTTCCTCCCACGCTGCGCGCAGGGCGTCGAGAAAGCGTTCCACGCTGGGATTGAGTTGCGACTTGCGCACCCCGTCGGCTTTCGTGAAGACAATGGCAAGGGGTACGCCCTGCTCGCCCACGTTGCGGATGAACTCAAGGTCGATGGGCTGCGGCGGGATGCGCGAATCAACCAGCACAAACAAGCAGGTAAGTTCCTCGCGGGTGGTCACGTAGTAGTCAATGAGCTTGCGCAGTTTCTCCTGCTCGCGCTTCCCACGCTTGGCATATCCGTAGCCGGGGAGGTCCACGAGATACCAGTCGCCGTTGATAAGGAAGTGGTTGATGAGCAGGGTCTTTCCAGGCGTGGCCGAGGTCTTTGCGAGTCCCTTCCTTCCCGTAAGACGGTTTATCAAACTGCTCTTTCCCACGTTGCTGCGCCCGATGAAGGCATATTCGGGTTTTCCGTGATGCGGACAGGCATCAGCGCGTGAGTTCGAAATAACAAATTCGGCTGTGTTTATTTTCATATCCGATTGTTGATATTACCGTTTTGATTCGTATAACAGTGCGCCCCGCCTCTCTACTCCCATCAACGTGTACTCCAGTTCGGCGTAGTTGGCTACTACAATCAGCGGAACAGACTCCGCTCCAAGAGGAGACGTATGCGGTTTGCTATTAAGCCAAACGGTGCGGCAACCGGCGGCGCGGGCGGGGCGGATGTCGTTTTTGAGGCTGTCGCCGATGGCGGTGCACTCGTCGGGGTGGCAGCCGGCGGTCTCGACAGCAAGGCGCCACAGAGCGGGGTCGGGCTTACGGATGCCCACGGCGGCGCTTTCCACCACGGCGTCGAACAGGCCGTCGAGGCCGTAGTCGCGCAGCACGGCGGGCAGGTTGCCGTAGAAGTTGGAGACGAGCACGGTCTTATAGCGTCGGCGCAGTCGGCGTAGCATCGGGCGCACGGCGTCGAGGTTGCTACGCACGTCGGTGTCAAGGTGCGCGGCCAGTCGGTCGGCCTTGACCTCCACACTCTCCTTGGCAAAGGCGTCGGCGAGGCCGTGGTCGCGCAGCCAGGCCAGTTCAAGGCGCAGTTTCTTGGCCAGGAGTGGGCGGAAGGTGCAGTCTGTGGCCACGGCGCCGGGTTCGGACAGCGCGCGCTCGGCCTGGATGTATGCGTCGCGTGCCAGCGCGTCGTCGGGATGCAGCCCGGCACCGGCCCAGGCTCGGCGCAGCACGTCGTACCAATGCACGCCGCAGGTGTCGAGCGTGCCGCCGTAGTCGAAAAGCAGGGCGCGGGTCATGGGCGCAGGGCTTTAGGGCACACTTTGATGAACACGACGCCGACGGCCACCCAAAAAATCTCGCGCACGCGCGTATATAAAGCGGTATAGATGCCCAGGGCGGGCGCCAGTCCCAGCAGGGCGAAGACGGCGGCCACACCGCCCTCGCGCGCGCCGAGTTGCAGCGGCAGGAAGAAGAACACGTTGCCCACCAGCGAGGAGAACGCCAGCACCATCAGGGCGTCGGCGTAACTCACCTGTACGCCGAAGGCAAGCAGGATGAAGACAAACTCCCACGTATTGACCAGGCGCGCGAAGTATTCGCACATCAAGGCTTTGATGAAAGCGCGCGGCGCGCGGTGGAGCATCGCCAGACATTCGTCGAGGCGCGCCGCCGAGTCGCCGTAGCGTTCGGCCAGACCGCGCGTGAAGCGTTGGAGCAGCGGCAGGGCGGCGGCCACGCGCAGCAGTTTCTGCGCCACGCCGCTGCGCACGCCGCGCAGGAAGAGGTAGTAGACCAGCGCGGCCAAGCAGACGAAGAGGGCTATCAGCACGCCGAGCGTGGCGTCCATCTTGGCGGCGTAGACGACGGGGAAGAGCAGGGCGGCGGTGGTCCACAGCAGGAAGTGGCTCAGCACGTGGGTCATCGAATAGAGCAGCGTGGAGGCCGTGGCGCGCGTGGTGCCGTAGCGCGGGCGCAACTCCATAATGCGGTAGGGCAGGCCGCCGAAGCCCATCGGCGTGATGTAGCTGAAAGCGAAGCCGCTCACCGTGAGGCGCAGCGCGGCGGGATAGGACAGGCGGGGGCTGTCGGGCGTGGCGGCGGTGAGGTTCACGATGGTGCGGTAGGCCACGCCGTTGAGCATATAGACGAAAATCCACACACCCAGCACGACGGGCAGCCACGGCCACGCGCCTTGCAGGAACAGGGCGGCGCCGGTGCCGTCGGTGTCGAAGTGCAGCGCCATAAACACCACGCAGGCGATGCCGAAGACGAAGAAAAGGTTGCGGTATAGGGGCTTCACGGTTCAGGGTATCAGTTCAAAGGGCTTGTATATTGCCGAACGTTTATTGGCCAACGTTTAATGCTTATTGGCCAACGTTTAATGCTTATTGGCCAACGTTCAATGTTTATTGGCCAACGTTTAATGTTTATTGGCCAACGTTTAATGTTTATTGGCCAACGTTTAATGTTTATTGGCCAACGTTTAATGTTTATTGGCCAGCGTTTAATGTTTATTGGCCAACGTTTAATGTTTATTGGCCAACGTTTAATGTTTATTGGCCAGCGTTTAATGTTTATTGTCTATTGTTTATTGTTCTGCACAGTCGCTCGTGCCGCCTGTGCATCACCACGTAGAGGGCGGTGAAGACGGTCACCTCGGCGGCGAAGTAGAGCCAGGGGTGTCCCACGAGCAGGCTGGCGTAGAGCGTCAGGGCGCGGGCGTTGAACGTGAGCAGGTTGGCGTAGGCCATCAGCGGGCGGCTGCCCTCCAGAAACGGCTCGCGCAGCGACGGTTGGGCGAAGAGGCGGGCGCGGACGAGCTGGAAACAGGGCGTGGCGGCCTCCTGCGCGGCGGTGTAGCGGATGTAGGTCCACAGGAAGGCTTTCCACACGCGGTTGCCCCGCCACGGCAGGCGGTTGTAGTCCTGGCGCAGGCGTCGGCTGTCGTCGAGTTCGCTGCCGTCAGCGCCTTTGAGGAGGCGCAGGTGGATGTTGCGGTAGTAGTCGGCCAGCCGCGCCTGCCGCGTGTGGCAGCCGAAGCCCGCCACAGTGCCGAGCATCCAAATCCACACGCCCCACTGCGGCTGCAGGCGCAGGCAGATGGCGGCGTAGATGGTCACGAACCAGAGGTCGCCCGCCGCGCCGTCGAGCACACGTCCCAGGCGCGACTTCCGGCCCGTCATTCGCGCCATCTGCCCGTCGGTGCTGTCGAAGATATTGGCTTGCACCAGCAGCAGGATGCCCAGGGCGTTGAGCGCGAGGTCGTCGAAGTAGAACAGCACGCCCGCCGCCACGCCCAGCACGATGGAGAGGACGGTGACGGCGTTGGGCGTCCAACCCAGGCGTATGAACAGGCGCGCCCACAGCAGGCCGACAGGGCGCGTGAAAACGCGGTCGAGCCATTCCTCGGTGTCGAGGCTCTTGTAGGTGTCGCGGGCGGTGACTTTGGCCATGGGTTCAGGGTTGGAGCAGGCGTTTGACGACGGCCTCGGCGGCCTCGGCGGCGCACGGGGCGTAGGAGGGGAAATCGTTGAAGTCGAAATAGACGGGCATTCCGTCGCTACCGACGATGGCGTCCGCGCCGTAGATGTCGATGCCGAGTGCTGTGGCCAGTTCGTGTCCCACGAAGCGGAAATAGTCGGCGGGCGTGGGGAACTCGTCGCCCACGAGTGCGGCGACGGCCTCGGGCAGCGGTGCGCCCTCTGGCGTGTCGGGCAGGACGAAACGGGCGAACGGCGTGCCGGCGACGCCGTAGATTTTCACCTGCGTGCCTTCGACGTGGCGTTCCATGGAGAAGTCGCTGACGCCCGTCGGGGCGGTGCGGCGCACGAAGTCGGCCAGGGCGCGGGGGTTGTCAATGCGCTCGACGACTCGCCCGGGTGTGTCGAGGCGTTGTGCCTTGGCCCAGACGGGGAAGCCGCCGTCGTAGG
>JAGBKI010000020.1 GCA_017933995.1 Bacteroidaceae bacterium
AGAAGTTACTTTAAGCGATTCTGCGGGCGAGGCCGCCCGCGCTCCCAGCACGCAGCGCACCGGACGCGGACGGGACAGCAAGCGTATCTTCCTGCCCGACGGCACCGCCGTACAAGCCGCCCACATCAACGCCTACTTGATGGACGCGCCCGACGTATTCATTGATAGCCGCAACAAGCCCTTGTGCGACGTGCCGTCGATGTGCAAGGGTAGTCAGCCCACAGACGGAGGCAACTTCTTCCTCGCGCCCGACGACAAAGAGCGGTTGCTGCATAAAGAACCCTGGCTCGCGCAGTTCGTGCGGCGCGCATACGGTGCGGAGGAGTTCATCAAGAACAAGGAACGCTATGTGTTGTGGCTCAAGGACGCCACGCCCGCCCAACTGCACCGCTCCACGGAACTGATGCGCCGCGTGCAGGCCGTGCGCGACCTGCGCCTGGCCAGCCCGAAAGCTGCTACGCGCGATTGTGCGACTACGTCCACACGCTTCCAGGAAGACCGGCAGCCGACGGGCAACTATCTGCTTGTGCCAAGCGTGAGCAGTGAAAGGCGCGAATATGTGCCGATTGGTTTCCTTGACGGCAGCGACAGCGTGCCAACCAACCTCGTCCTCATCATCCCCTCCGCCACACTCTCCCATTTCTCCGTCCTGACCTCCTCCGTCCACATGGCATGGATGCGCGCCGTTTGCGGACGACTCAAAAGTGATTACCGCTACTCCGCATCCGTCGTATACAACAACTTCCCCTGGCCTGGCGGGATGGCGTCCGCGTCCGAAGCGCAGCAGGCTGGGAGCGCGGGCGGCCTCGCCCGCATCGGCGAAGACACCGCCGCCCTCGAACGCTACGCGCAAAACATCCTCGACGCCCGCGCCCTATACCCCGACTCCTCGCTGGCCGACCTCTACGACCCGCTCACCATGCCCGCAGAACTGCGCAAGGCCCACCGCGACAACGACCGCGAGGTGCTCCGCCTCTACGGCTTGAAGGACAACGCCACCGACGAGCAAATCGTAGCCAAGTTGTTCACGATGTACGCGAACCAGTTGGAGCGCAGGCGTCCCGCCTGCGACTATTGCTAAACGTAACTTAAGTTAGGCATAGCCCTCGTCGCAGGCGGGACGCCTGCGCTCCAACT
This sequence comes from Bacteroidaceae bacterium, assembly GCA_017933995.1. GTDB lineage: Bacteria > Bacteroidota > Bacteroidia > Bacteroidales > Bacteroidaceae > Alloprevotella. The sequence continues at coordinate 1,138 of JAGBKI010000020.1, forward strand.
GGCGAGCGACCAGCGCGAAACGCAACTATGACGCTGAAAGCGTCACCCCCTCTGTAACCGCGGGTGCGCGGAATGAAATGGAGCGCACCTGCGGCAAGCGGCACACTATACAATGGACGCTGGAAGCGTCCCCCACGACGGGCTAAAACTAACTATATTCGCGAGTGGGGCACGCTTTCAGCGTGCGTTCGGTGGTACCCAGCCACCGCAGGTTCGCTCCGTTCCACTACGCGAACCTGCGGTTACAGAGGGGGAGACGCTTCCAGCGTCGGTCGCAGGCGGGACGCCTGCGCTCCAACTGGCGCAGCCAAAACCCACCCCCGTGCGCACCTTTTCCGCCGCTATGCCGAAATGGCTGCGAGGGAATAAGTATCTTTGCGGGCGGAAATAGGACGACACCGTATTTATATATATAGACAACCCACAACTTTGCGTTACACACTTTCCACCATAGCCTCGCTGACCGGGGCGCGCCGCTTCGGCGACGCGGAGCGCGAGGTGGAGTGGCTGCTCACCGACAGCCGCTCGCTGGCCTTCCCCGAGACAACCCTTTTCTTCGCGCTGCGCACCCAGACGGGCGACGGGCGGCGCTACATCCCCGACCTCTACCGGCGCGGCGTGCGCTCATTCTGCGTGGGCGAACTGCCCGAAGACCGCGAGAAACGCTTCCCCGAGGCGTGTTTCCTGCTGGTGCTCAGCCCCCTGAAAGCCCTGCAACGGCTGGCGGAGCGCCACCGCGAGGAGTTCGACATACCCGTGGTGGGCATCACGGGTTCGAACGGCAAGACGGTGGTCAAGGAGTGGCTCTACCAACTGCTGCAACCCACGCGCCAGGTGACGCGCTCGCCCCGCTCGTACAACTCGCAGGTGGGCGTGCCGCTGTCGGTGTGCCTCATCGACGAGCGCACGCGCCTGGGCATCTTCGAGGCCGGCATTTCGCAGCCCGGCGAGATGCCCGCCCTGGAGGCCATCATACAGCCCACCATCGGCGTGCTGACCAACATCGGTGCCGCCCACCAGGAGAACTTCGCCACGGCGGAGGAGAAGTGCGTGGAGAAACTGGCCCTGTTCCGCAACAGCCGCCTCGTGGTCTACAACGCCGACGACCCCATCATCGGCGACTGCATGAGCCTCGCCATGATCACCGCCGACACCATCGGCTGGTCGCGCCGCAACCCCGAGGCGTCGCTCTACGTGAGCAGCGTGAAGAAGGAGGGCGCGGCGACGCGCGTGCGCTACTCCTACCTGCGCGGCGAGGGCGAGTACACGCTGCCCTTCATCGACCACGCCTCGGTGGAGGACTCGCTGCACTGCCTGGCCGTGTGCCTCTACCTGGGGCTGAAGCCCGAAGAGATTGCGGCGGGCATGGCGCGGCTGGAGCCGGTGGCCATGCGCCTCGAAGTGGTGCAGGGCGTGCGCGGCTGCACCGTCATCAACGACAGTTACAACAGTGACCTGGCCTCGCTTGACATCGCGCTCGACTTTATGGCGCGGCGCGGCGACGCTGCCGGACGCTGCCATACGCTCATCCTCTCGGACATCCTACAAAGCGGCCTGCCCGCCGCCGACCTCTACCGCCGTGTGGCCGAGATGGCCGGGCGGCGCGGCGTGCAGCGGCTCATCGGCGTGGGGCGCGAAATCAGCGCCGCAGCTGACCTGTTCCGCATGGACAAGCGCTTCTTCGCCGACACCGACGCCCTGCTCGACAGCGGCACGGTCGACGCCATCGAGGGCGACGTGGTGCTCATCAAAGGCTCGCGCACGTTCGGCTTCGAGCGCATCACGGAGAAACTGGTGCGCCGCGTCCACGAGACGACGCTCGACGTGAACCTCAGCGCGCTGTGCGCCAACCTGGGCCACTACCGTTCCTTTATGCGCCCCGAAACACAGATGGTGTGTATGGTCAAGGCGTCGGCCTACGGCTCGGGCGCGGTGGAGGTGGCGCGCACGCTACAGGACCGGGGCGTGCACTACCTCGCCGTGGCCGTGGCCGACGAGGGCGCGGAACTGCGCCAGGCGGGCATCACGCGCGGCATCATCGTGATGAACCCCGAAATGACCAGTTTCGGCACGCTGTTCCGTCACCGCCTCGAACCCGAGGTGTACAGTTTCGGCCTGCTCGAAGCCCTCATCAGCGCGGCCAAGCAGCGCGGCATCGTGGGTTTCCCCGTCCACGTGAAACTCGACACGGGCATGTCGCGCCTGGGCTTCCATCCCGAGCACGACATGGCGCGCCTCATCGACCGCCTGCAACACCAGAACGCCGTCATCGTGCGCAGCGTGTTCAGCCACTTCGCCGGAGCCGACAGCGCGGAGTTCGACGCCTTCACCGACGAGCAGTTCCGCCGCTTCGACGCCGCCTCGCGTGAGTTGCAGGCCGCTTTCCCCCACAAAATCCTGCGCCACATCTGCAACAGCGCGGCCATTGCCCGCTTCCCGGAACGCCACCTCGACATGGTGCGCCTGGGTATCGGCCTCTACGGCATCGACCCCGTGACCAACCGCACGCTCCACAACGTCTGCACGCTGAAGACCACCATCCTGCAAATCCGCCAGCTGACGCCCGACGCCACTGTGGGCTACTCGCGGCGCGGCAAACTGAGCCGCCCCTCGCGCATCGCTGCTATTCCCATAGGCTACGCCGACGGACTTGACCGCCACCTGGGCAATGGCAACGGCTTCGCCCTCGTCGGCGGCAGGCGCGCGCCCTACGTCGGCAACATCTGCATGGACGTGTGCATGATTGACGTGACGGACATCGACTGCCGCGAGGGCGACACGGTGGAAATCTTCGGCGACAACCTGCCCGTCACCGTCCTCTCCGACCGCCTCGGCACCATCCCCTACGAAATCCTCACGTCCGTCAGCGAGCGCGTCAAGCGCGTGTACTTTCAGGACTGATGACAAGGATTAAGCCGTCTGGCCAAGAGCCGCAAGGCGCACACCCTTTAGTTTCCCACGACCTACAGAAAAGGCAGAAAAACCTAATAAGCAACTAAATTCTCTATCATGAAACAGATTTTCTTACTTCTGTTCGCGCTCGTGATGTTTGCCAGTTGCGGCGGAAAAGACGAGAAAAACACGGAAGCACAAGACCAAGCACCGAAAGCCGCCGTTATAGCCGACACCAAAGGCGCAGCCAAGGAAGACGTAACCAACGAATACACGCTGAAACTTGGCAACCGGGATTACGACATCACCGTTCACAGTTTCTCCGATGAGGAGGGGGGCACGTTCAAAGACGATTTCGGCGACGAGTTCTATGGTAACCGCGTGTCCATACGCATACTGCGCGACGGGGAAGTGCTGGCCGAGCGCGAATTCTCCCTGGAAAGTTTCGACAGCTACATTCCCAGCAAGTACAAAGGCAAGGTCGTGCTGCAAGGCATTGCGCCCGATGAACAAAAAAGCACAGCCGCCGGTATCGTTTTCGGCGTGTCCATAGGCGATGCGGGTACGGACGAGAGCCGTGTGGCACTCATCTTGACCATTGTGCCTGGCAGCGGAAACATAGACATACGCAAAGACGACACACCCGACTCTACAGGAAGGGATCAAGGCACGGACGAGGGCTAAAGTATCCCACAAGCCACTCCGTATATATATATAAATATGAACCGCCTGCTTGTTTGCCTTTTTTTCGCGACGCTCTTGTTTTCGTGCAAAGAGCCAAACTACCCAGTCAGCTCTGAGACGCGTCTGGAAATCCCCGTCACCGCCCCTGGCGTCGATACGATGCGGCTGGAACGCACGGGCTACGCCGTGGACTACAACCCGACGTGGCGCATCCCCAACTGGGTGGCCTACGAACTGACGCGCAAAGAGGCCAACGGGAAGGGCAAACGCAGCGGAGGCTTTGAGCCAGACCCCGCTGTCGGCAGCCAATCTGCCGACAACAGCGACTACAAGGGTTCGGGCTACAGCCGAGGCCACATGGCTCCGGCGGGCGACATGAAATGGGACAAGAAAGCGATGCGCGAAAGTTTCCTGCTCACCAATATCTGCCCGCAGGACTATAACCTGAACTCGGGCGTGTGGGAAGACCTTGAAAGCGAACTGCGCCACCGCGCCCGCCAGTGGGGCAAAGCCTACATCGTCTGCGGCCCCATCGTGGGCAAGAACCACAAAACCATCGGGCAGAACCGCGTCTGCGTGCCGGACAGTTTCTTCAAGGTGGTGTGCTGGCAGCAGGACAGCACGTGGCACTGCAAGGCGTTCGTCTTCCCCAACCGCGATGTCAGCGGCTCGTACCACGACTATAGCACCACCGTCGACGCCGTGGAGAGCCGCACGGGCCACGATTTCTTCTCCCTCCTGCCCGACGACATCGAGCAGGCGATTGAGGCGACCGACAACAAAGGCGACTGGTAAAACGACTATGGTTCCCCAACGACTCAACGTGTTCCGCGCGTCGGCGGGTTCGGGCAAGACGTTCGAACTCACGGCGCAATACATCTCGCTGCTGCTGGCCTACGAATCGGCGCAGCCGCGCGCCATCCTCGCTGTCACCTTCACGCAGAAGGCCACGCAGGAGATGAAGACGCGCATCCTGGAGCACCTCTACGACATCGCGCATTTTGGTGAAGAGTACGTGGAGACAGGCAATGGTCAATGGTCAATGGTCAATGGTCAATCCTCCCCCGCGCCCGACGGCTTCCTCGCCAAGGTGATGCTGGAGACGGGGCAGCCTGCCGACGTGCTGCGCCGCCGCGCCGCCACAGCACTACACGCCGTGCTGCACAACTACGACGACTTCTACGTACAGACCATCGACAGTTTCCTGCAACGCCTGCTGCGCGCCCTGGCCCACGAACTGGGACTTTCGGCGGGCTACCAGGTGGACATCGACGACAAGGAGACCATCCACCGCGCCGTAGACCGCCTGATGGAGGAACTGCCACAGCACAAGCAACTGCTCGACTGGGTGACACGCTTCACGATGGAGCACATGGAGGAGACCGGGCGGTGGAAAGTGGTGAACCAGGTGAAAGATCTGGCCGGGGAAATCAACAAGGAAGCCTTCGCCAAGGACAGCGACCGCCTTAGCGACAAACTCGATAACCACACGGTGGGCGACTACCAGCGCCGGCTGCGCGCCATCCGCACCGCCGCCCTCCAGGAACTGAACGCCGAGGCCCAGCGCCTGCAGCCGATGATGGGCGACGGCAAGCGGTTCAGTTACGGCGGCGACATGGCCAACTACATCGCCAACCTCTGCGCAGAGAAGCCCGAGTTCAAGGAACCGGGCAAACGGATGCAGGGCTTCCTCGCCTCGCCCGACAACTGGTTCGGCAAGAACGGCCCCAAGAACGCCGCCCTGGCCGACGAGGCCGCCACGCTCCACCCGCTGCTTGTGGCCCTGGAGGAGACGCGCCGCCGCACGCTGCACACCATCAATTCGTGCGACCTCAGCCTGAAGCAACTCGGCGAACTGCGCCTGCTGGGCGAGATTGAGCGCCTCGTGGCCGAAATCAACGACGAGAGCGGGCGTTTCCTCCTCTCGCGCACGCCGCTGCTCTTCGACCGCCTTGTGGACGACAGCGACACCTCCTTTGTCTACGAGCGCGCCGGCGTGCAGTTCCGCCACGTGATGATCGACGAGTTCCAGGACACCTCCACACTGCAGTGGCACACCTTCCGCCGCCTCATCGACGAGAGCCTGGCGGGCGGTAACAGTTCGATGCTCGTGGGCGACGTGAAGCAGAGCATCTACCGCTGGCGCAACGGCGACTGGGAGACACTGGCGGGCATCGAGCGCATCTTCCGCCCCGACCAACTCGCCGCCACCACGCTCCAGACCAACTACCGCAGCGACAGCCGCATCGTGGCCTTCAACAACGCCTTCTTCGGCCACGCCCTCGCCCACCCCCTCTTCGCCGACCACAACACCGCCGACGAGCAGTCCGAACTGCGCCGCATCTACGACGACGTGGAGCAGCGCACCGCCCCTGGCAAGGACGAGGGCTTCGTGCGCGTCAGCGTGGGCGGCACCAAAAGCGGATGGATAGGGTTTGAGCCTGAAGAAGAGGAACAAGCGACGCCAGACAATGGTCAACGGTCAACGGTCAATGGTCAATCAGACCTCGACCCCGTGCTTGAAGACATGGCCGAGCAAATCCGCTCGCTCCACGACGAGGGCGGCGTGGCCTACCGCGACATAGCCGTGCTGCTGCGCACCAACCGCGACGCCGTGCGCATCATCCAGTACCTCGCCCTCCACCATCCCACCCTGCCCCTCGTCTCCGCCGAGGCGTTCCAACTCGAATCCTCGCCCGCCGTGCAAACCGTCGTCGCCGCCCTGCGCTACCTGCTCCACCGCAGCGACACCGCCGCACAGGTCTACCTGCTGCACCGCTACTACACACTGGTGCGACGCGAGGACGTGGCGTGGGAGGAACTCGTCAGCCGCCGCGACGAACTGATGCCGCCCGCCTTCGACACCGAACGGAACGCCCTGCTGCGCCTGCCGCTCTACGAACGCTGCGAGCGCATCGTCGCCCTGCTCGAACTGGGGCGCATGGAGGGCCAGCAGGACTACCTCTTCTGCTTCCTCGACGGCGTGAAAGCCTTCCTGCAAAGCGAGCGCAGCGACGTGGAACTGTTCCTACAGCACTGGGACGAGAAACTGTGCACCAAAGCCATCGCTGCCACTGGCACCGAGGGCGTGCAACTGCTCACCGTACACAAGTCGAAGGGCCTCGCGTTCCACACCGTGCTGATGCCCTACGTCGCCTGGGAACTCTGTGCCGACTCTTCCTTTATGAAGAAGAACCTCCTCTGGTGCCAGCCCACGGAAGCCCCCTACTCCGACATGCCGCTTCTGCCTATGGAGATGAAACAGGCCATGGCCGACTCCATATATAAGGACGCGTACACGCGCGAGCAGTTCCGCCAGCGCGTCGAAAACCTCAACCTGCTCTACGTCGCTTTCACGCGCGCCGTCCACAACCTCTACGTCTGGCTCGACGCGGACAAGAAGGATTTCGGCAACTCCGTCGGCGCCCTCGTGGCCGACTTCGTCCTGCCCGACGGCGAGCGCGCCCCGTTCCTCTACACCGCCGGAAAACTGGCGTTGGCACAAGGAACAAGCAGCGAGAACCAGGCACCAGCCAATGGTCAACAGTCAATGGTCAATGGTCAACGGTCAATGGTCAATCCCCTCCGCACCGTCCCCCGCCCCGCCACCGTCGGAATGCCGCAGGCCGAGTGGCGCGCCGAGTTCCGCCAGAGCACACGCGCCATCGACTTTATGGCCGACCCCGACGAGGACGAGCGGCAGCAGCGCGAATACATCAACAGGGGCAAACTGCTCCACAGCATCTTCGAGCACATCGCCACCGCATCCGACGCCCCAGCCGCCGTGCGCGAGGCCGTGCAGGAGGGACTGCTGCCAGCCGACGAGGAGGCGCGCACCCTCGCCTTCGTCACGCAGCGCGTCAGCCAAGGGGAGGCAGCCCCGTGGTTCGACGGCACGTGGGCGCTCTTCCGCGAGTGTACCATCCTGAGCCGCACGCCCGACGGCACACTGCTGCGCCGACGCCCCGACCGCGTGATGGAGCGCGACGGACAGACACTCGTCGTTGACTTCAAGTTCGGCAAGCCACGCCCCGAGCACGCCCACCAGGTCAGCGAATACATGGACTTGCTCCGACAGATGGGCAAGCCCCACGTCACCGGCCACGTCTGGTACGTCCTCCAAAACCGCATCGTCCACGTCTGAGTAACCCCATAAAGTTCCAAAAAAGGATGCTTACAATCATGTCCCCACGCATAGCCATCATCAGTCCCGACACGCTGGCTGCCATCGGACTGGGCACACTCATCGAGGAGATGATGCCCGCCGGAGAGGTATGCCTCTACGCCTCGCTCGAAGAACTGGCGCAGCAGACACACGCAGACTACAACGCCGCTGCCGACCCGTTTGTCCACTATTTCATCTCGGCTGGTACGCTACTCTCTCACGCCCGTTTCTTTCTACCACGTCGCCACAAGACCATTGTGCTGGCTCACGGCGCAGAGCTTTCGGCATTGCCTGAGGGGTTCCGCACGGTGGACACTCACCTGCCGCGCCCCGAACTGTTGCGTGCGCTTGCCGGGCTGCATCACAATGCCCACGGCCCGCACAGTGCACACCCCCTCCCACGTCCCACCACGTCCTCTACGGACGAAAATACAAAAAAGAGCCTGCTAACTCGGCGCGAAACCGACGTGCTGCGCTGTCTTGTGCGCGGACTTACCAACAAAGGAACCGCCGAGGCACTGGGCGTGGGGCTGACCACTGTCATCTCCCACCGCGACAACCTCACCCGCAAACTCGGCACACGCTCCCTCGCCGCCCTCACCGTCTACGCCGTGAGCCACGGCATTGTGGGTGTAGAGGAAATCTGATTGTGCACATTCTTTTTCAGAACAACTCCCCCGGAAACCAAGTTTGGTTTCCGGGGGAGTTGTCGTGTTGTATCATCAGAAGCAACTGATGTCACTTCCCAAAGACGAGGAGGAAGGTTTGGCGGCAGTCGCGAGCCTTGAGCATGTATTCGGGGCGTGGTGTACTGCCCCAACTGTCCACGCAGCCCAACCCCATCTGCTTGCCGATGTTCACAACGGTGTAGGGACGGGGGCGCAGGTCACCGCTGTGCATGTGGTGCGCCTCCTTGACGGGGCCGCCGTCGAGGTCGGACACCTCGTAGTTGAGCGCACTGAACTCAAAAGGTTCCGCACCTAATACATAAAGGTAGGGGATGTGCTTATCGGCAGATGCGATAAGGGAAAGCAAGCGCGTGTCTATATGGTTTCCGCTCTCCTGCGGCCGCACATACCCGTAGTATTGGTCGGCAACTTTTTCTTCGTAGTTACCAATAAAGGCTGCATCGTGGCGATCAATGTAGTTCTCCACCGGCCCACGACCGATATAGGCCACATTGTCGTACTGCCGAGGCATTGTCAGCTGCAATGCGAAACGCGGCAACTCGTAATCCTTAGCTTTCGAAGAGGGTATAAGTTCCTCTGTCACGGCAAGCTTATTCGCCAGAAGCGTGTACTCCATCCGTAACGTGCAATGCAGATTAGGCATATCATAGACAGCCTTTGCACCTTTTTCTCCAAATTCCAGCGAAGTGAGTTTCAACTCGGGCGATTTCCAAGCGGCAAAGCGGCGTTGCAGACCAGCGCCGTAGTCATTGTCGGTCGGGGCGCGCCAAAAATTGGGCACGATGCTGGTGCCAGGCTGGAGCATAGCCTTGCCGTCGCAGTCGAGGTAGTCTATCCAGCCTGTCTGCTTGTTGAACGTGACGCTATAGTTCTCCGCCTTGTAAATAACCGCTGAATTGGTCTCATCCTTTTCAACTGCGGGTGCTTCGCTGACAGCGTGTTCTATCAGCGTACCAATCATTTTGGAATACGCCTCGGCATTAAACGTAAACTGTTGACGCGCCAGCGTGTCGCAGCCAAAAGTTTCTGATGTGGCCTTGCCTGTCACATAGTTGAGGGTGAGTATATTCGATGCCTTTTCCTTCTCGCGAGCCATGCGGGCAGCCACCTCGGGCAGGACTATCGTGACACGCCCTTGCGGAGCTATGGTGGGTAGCGGGCACTCGCCGTTGATGCTACTCATACCGTCGCCATACTGCCACTGCACCGTCGCTCCCTCGACGGGGGCGAAGAAGTTTTCGTTGAACACCTCAAGCGTGCAGGTGGCGCTGTCCTTGAGTGCGGTCCAAAGGGGCTGGTGCCAGTACTGCACCTCGTAGGCGTGGGGGTTCCACACGCGGTCGGGACGCAGCAGGCCGTTGCAGTTGAAGTTGTGGTCGCTGGCGGGATAGCGTCCGAAGTCGCCGCCGTAGGCGAACGAGGGGATGCCGTTTTCGGTCGCGCCGCGCCCCACCTGCATCACGCCGGAACTGTCGCGGTGGGCGTAGATGCCCTGGTCGACGAAGTCCCAGATGAAGCCGCCCTGGTAGTTGGGGTACTTGCGGATGAGTTCCCAGTACTCGCGGAAGCCTCCCTCGCTGTTGCCCATGGCGTGGGCGTACTCGCACTGGATGAGGGGTTTGGGCGGGTTGTTGCTGAGGTAGCGCTCGCAGGCGGCGTAGTTGTAGTACATGGGGCAGAAGATGTCGGTCTTGCCCTCCAGCCCGGCGCGCTCGTACTGCACGGGGCGCGTGGGGTCGTAGGCTTTCACCATGTCGTAGGCGTCCTCGAAGTTGGGGCCGTAGCCGGCTTCGTTGCCCAGACTCCATATTATAATAGAGGGGTGGTTCTTGAAGGTCTCGACGTTGTTGCGGTTGCGCTCCAGGTGGGCCTGTCGCCACTCCGGCACGCGGGCGAGGGTCTTGTCGCCGTAGCCCATACCGTGGCTCTCGATGTTGGCCTCGGCCACGACGTAGAAGCCCCATTCGTCGAGCAGGTCGTAGAAGCGCGGGTCGTCGGGGTAGTGGCAGGTGCGCACGGCGTTCACGCCCATGCGCTTCATCTCGCGGAGGTCCTGCACCATGCGCTCGGTGCTGACGACGTAGCCGCCGTCGGGATCCATCTCGTGGCGGTTCACGCCCTTGATGAGCACGGGCCGGCCGTTGACGAGCAGTTGGGCGTCCTTAATCTCAACGGTGCGGAAACCCACGCGCTGCTGGAAACTCTCGGCCACCTGGCCGCCGCAGCGCAGCGTGACGCGCAGGTTGTAGAGGTTGGGCGTCTCGGCGGTCCAGGGGCGGATGCCGGGAAGCGTGACGTTGATTTTCTTGCGGGGGGCGTTGCCTTTGTCTTGGTAGACTACGCTGCCGTCCTTGTCGAGCAGGGTGTAGTCGACGGTGCAGCCCTTGGCCGCCGGGGCGTCGAGGCTGACGGTGAGCTGGCCGTCGCGGTAGTCGTTGACGAGTTGCGAGGTGATGCGGATGTCGTTGATGTGCTGCTCGGGGCGTGCGGCAAGGTAGACCTCGCGGGCTATGCCGGTGAAGCGCCAGAAGTCCTGGTCCTCAAGGTATGAGCCGTCGCACCACCGCATCACGCGCATGACGATGAGGTTCTCCTGCCCGGCGCGGACGTAGGGCGTGAGGTCGAACTCGGCGGCCACTTTGCTGTCCTCGCTGTAGCCTATGAAGCGTCCGTTTACCCACACGGCGAGGTTGCTGGTGGCGCTGCCCACGTGGAGCGTGACGTGCTGGCGTTCCCAGTCGGCGGGCAGGGTGACGGTGCGGCGGTAGAGGCCGGTGTAGTTGTTGCGCGTCTCGACGCGGGGCGGGTCGTTGTCGAACTGCGTGGCCCAGGCGTAGCCTATGTTCTTGTAGATGGGGGCGCCGTAGCCGTTCATCTCGAAGAGGCCCGGCACGGGGAACTTCGTCCAGCCGTCGGTCCTGAAGCCGGGGGCGTAGAAGTCGGCGGGGGCTTCGTCGTAGTTCTGGTAGAAGCGGAAGTCCCACTGGCCTTCGAGGCTGAGGTAGCGCGCGGAGGCGGACTTGTCGCCCCGGGCTGCGAGTTGCTCGCTCTCGAAGCCGAAGAAGGGCGTGTGGGGCGCGAGCGTATAGACGCGGTTCACGGCGGGGTCGAGCCAGGCGGTTGCGGCCACGTCGGCGGGCTGCGCCTGCTGCCCGCGCTGCGCCGCCAGCGGCAATGCGGCCACGGCGGCGAGGAGGGAGACGATAAGTTTGGTTTTCATGGGGTTGGGTGGGTTAGGTGCGGGGATATCAAGTGAGTTTTATTGGAGCGAGTTTATATGATTCATTCGACCTTAATGCAATGCTTGTGCTCTATGACGCTGAAAGCGTCACCCCCTCTGTAATCGCGGGTTCGCGCAGTGGAACGGAGCGAACCTGCGATGGCTGTGGACGTCTTGACGGACGCTGAAAGCGTCCCCCACGACGGGAATTTGCAATCTTTCTTTAGGTCTTGTGGGGCACGCTTCCAGCGTGCGTTCGATGAAATACCGCCTGCCGCAGGTGCGCTTCGTTTCACTACGCGTACCTGCGGTTACAGATGGGGAGACGCTTTCAGCGTCTTTACGCCGTATCCATACGACACTTATACACCTTGCCCTCATCCCCTGGGCGGCTTGACGCGGTAGGCGGCGGAGACGTGGCCGCGGGCCAGGGTGTTGAGCTTTTTCTTGACGAGTTGCTTGCGCAGGGGCGTGAGGCGGTCGGTGAAAACCTTGCCTTCGAGGTGGTCGGTCTCGTGCTGCAGGACGCGGGCCAGGAAACCGTCCACCCACTCCTCGTGGTGCGTGCCGTCGGTGTCGTCCCAGGCGAGGCGGATGGTGGTGGGGCGCTTCACCTTTTCGTTGATGCCGGGCAGGGATAGGCAGCCCTCGTCGTAGCTGTCGGTCTTGTCGCCGTATTCGAGGATGTGGGGGTTGATGTAGGCGCGGCGGAAACCGGCGTACTGCGGCTCGTCGTCCTTGAGGGGGTCGAGGTCGACGACGACGACGCGGATGGCCTTGCCTATCTGGGGCGCGGCGAGGCCCACGCCCTCGCTCTTGGCCAGCGTCTCGAACATATCGGCAACGAGCTGGGCAAGGCCGGAATAGTCGGGCGTGATGTCCTCGGACGTCTTGCGCAGCACGCCCTGGCCGTAGGTGTAGATGGGGAGGATCATAAACTGTTTTTTAGTTAATAGTGAAAAGTTAAAAGTGAATAGTTGAGAATGTGGTGCAAGCCCGTGTGCGGCTGTCCCAAAGTGTAGAGCCAAACTCCACTTTTAACTTTTAATTTTTAATTATTCACTATACCTTTGCCGGCTCTCCATATAGTCCTGCAGGATGATGCAGGCGGAGATTTCGTCGACGAGTGCCTTGTCGCGGCGCTTCATGCGGGGCAGTCCGCCGTCGAGCATGGCGCGGTGGGCCAGGCGGCTGGTGAAACGCTCGTCGTAGTAGGTGACGGGCAGTTGGGGCATTTCCTTCTTGAGGCGGGCCACGAATTGGCGGACGCGTGCCTGGTTCTCGCTGGGCGTGCCGTCGGTCTGGGTGGGCAGGCCGATGATGACGCGCTCAACGGCCTCGCGCCGGGTGTAGTCGCGCAGGAAGTCGAGCAGCGTGTGGGTGGGCACGGTGCAGAGGCCGCCCGGCACAATCTGCAGCGGGTCGGTCACGGCGATGCCCGTCCGGCGGCGTCCGTAGTCGATGGAGAGGAGGCGGGGCACTTGTTTTAAGTAATAATTAAAAATTAAAAAGTAAAAAATAAGTTTGTCGCGGCGGCGGGAGTTTTTGCCGCAGATTGCATTAACTTCGCGTTGGCTTTCGCCAACGGCTTTTTGTGAAATCAATATCGGGCGAAAGCGGCGGTCTGTGACAATCTGTGCATAAATCCGAGCAATCTGTGGTTACAAAAAGACACGGCGGCTCAACCTAACTCCACTTTTCACTTTTATCTTTTACTTTTTAATTATTTCGGTTCCCACATACGGCTGGAGGGCCTTGGGGATGCGGATGCCGTCGGGCGTCTGGTTGTTTTCCAGCAGGGCGGCGACGATGCGGGGCAGGGCCAGGGCGGAGCCGTTGAGCGTGTGGCAGAGCTGTATCTTCTTGTCCGCCGCCGTGCGGTAGCGGCAGTGCAGGCGGTTGGCCTGGTAGGTGTCGAAGTTCGACACGCTGCTCACCTCCAGCCAGCGTTGCTGGGCTTCGCTGTAGACCTCGAAGTCGTAGCACAGCGCGGCGGTGAAACTCATGTCGCCGCCACAGAGGCGCAGGATGCGGTAGGGCAGTTCGAGCTTCTGCAACAGTCCCTCGACGTGGGCCAGCATCTCGCGGTGTGACTCGTCGCTGTGCTCGGGCGTGTCGATGCGCACGATTTCAATCTTGCTGAACTCGTGGAGGCGGTTCAGGCCGCGCACGTCCTTGCCGTAGCTGCCGGCCTCGCGGCGGAAGCACTGCGTGTAGGCGCAGAGGCGCACGGGCAGTTCCTGCTCGGTGAGGATGACGTCGCGGAAGATGTTGGTCACGGGGACCTCGGCGGTGGGGATGAGGTAGAGGTCGTCGGCTGTGGCGTGGTACATCTGGCCCTCCTTGTCGGGCAACTGGCCTGTGCCGTAGCCCGAGGCGGCGTTGACCACCGTGGGCGGCATCACCTCGGTATAGCCCGAGGCGCGCGCCTCGTCGAGGAAGAAGTTGATCAGCCCGCGCTGCAGGCGCGCGCCCCAGCCTTTGTAGACGGGGAAGCCCGCGCCGGTGATTTTCACGCCGAGGTCGAAGTCGATGAGGTCGTACTGCTTGGCCAGTTCCCAGTGGGGCAGGGCGTCCTGGGGCAGGGGAATCTCTTGGCCGCCGGTCTTGACGACGAGGTTGTCGGCGGCGCCGGTGCCTTCGGGCACGATGTCGTAGGGCACGTTGGGGATGGTCAGCAACAGTTGCTCCATGTCGCGCTGCGCCTGGGCCATACGCGCCTCGATGTCGGCGTTGCCGGCCTTGGTGGCGGCCACTTCGGCCTTGACGGCCTCGGCCTCCTCGCGCTTGCCCTGCTTCATCAGCGCGCCGATTTCCTTGGCTTTGAGTTTCAGGGCGGCCAGGCGGGCGTCGAGCTCGGCCTGGGCCGATTTGCGCTGGTCGTTGAGGGCGAGCACCTGGCCGATGGCCTCGGCGGCGCCCGCAAAGTGTTTCTTCTCCAGGCCGCGAAGCACGCCCTCGCGGTTTTCCGTGATTTGTCGGATGGTAAGCATATTTCTTGGGTATGGTTTTTGTCGGTTTGTGCGCGAGTGGGTGAAAACGGACGAAGCGGTTTCGCGCAGCCCTAACCCCCAGCGGGGGTTACAGAAGATAGACCGGGGCTGCGCCCCGGGGAGGACGGCATCACTACAACCAACCTCGGAGAGGTTGCACAAAACTTGTGCGGTGCAGGGGCTTGTGCAACCTCTCCGAGGTTGGTTCAAACGGGTGCTGAAAACCGGGGCGCTGCCCCAGCTTATCGTCTGCAACCCCGCTGGGGTTGTATGCCGGCTCCTTCACAAGCGTTTGTACGGTTTCTTCCGCTCGTTCCACATTTTCGCCGCGAAGTTACGAAGAACGGGCGGAAGCACCGCGCTGACGGGCGGTTTTGTACGTTTTGCGGATATGTGCCAACAGCCGCATCGCGGGTGCGGCGAAAAAAGATTCCGCAAGCACACAAAAATCGCCGAGACCCACGAAAAAACTTTTTTCAGCGGACTAATTCTCCAAACTAAGCCTTAATTTGTAGAAACTAAGCCTAAGTTTGTACAAATCAAGGCTTAATTTGCGCAAACTTAGGCTTAATTTGAAGATTTGAAAGCCAAGAAGCGAGAAAAAGCCCGCTTCAGTCAGGATTGAAGCGGGCTTGTGTGGGATTGAAGTGGGCGCAAACTGATGCGCTTAGCGCGTCAGGGCGATGATGAGCGAGGTGAGCGATATGACAACGCTGGCGATGCTCGCGCTGGCACCCCAGAACGTGAAGAAGGGGCTGTTCTTGACACCGGCGGCCTTGTTGGGCTCGACGTAGATCACGTCGTTCTGCTGCACGTAGAAGGCGGGGGAGTTGAACACATCGGACTGCGTGAGATCAAGGACGTACATTTCGCGGCGTCCGTCCACTTCGCGATAGAGTTGTACGCCTGTTTTGAGTCCCATGTCGCTGATGTCGCCTGCGGCGGCCAGCACGTCGAGCACGGAGGTGCGCTGCGAGTTGAGGGCAATGGAGCCGGGCTTGTTCACCGCGCCGAGGACGCTGACGCGGGCGTTGGTAAACTTGACTGTCACCTGCGGATCGGTGACGATGCCCGCTGCAATGATGGCGCGCTCCACGTCGGTGGCGAACTCCTCCTCGGTTTTTCCTTGCGCTTTGAGTTTGCCGATGAGCGGAAGCGTCACGTTACCATCCTTGTCCACTGTGTAGCCGGTGTAGATCTCGCGCGACCCGCTTCCGCTGCTCTGCACGGCTTCGTTGGTGCCGACGGTGACGTTGCTGGCGAATCCGGCCAGAAGTTTCGGCTCTGAGCAGGTGATGGAGAGCGAGATGCGATCGGCGGGCTGTATGGCCATGCGATAGCTCTGGGCAATGGGCTGCGGCGAGGTATAGACAGCATCGGAACCTTGGAAGTAAACTATTTTCTTCTGCGACACGCAGGAGGTCAGTGCCAATGTGCAGGCAAGTGCTATCAGAAAGCGGGGTGTTTTCATCTTTCTTGGGGGGAACGTTTTTTAAGGGGAGATGGTGGTTTTCGGTTGTGGAAGTGCCCACGCGCCAGGGCGCGACGGGATCGGCGAACTTTGCAGGAATTAGAAGAGGCTCTTTAGGCGACCGAACAACGCGCCTTTCTTGCTGTCATCGGTGTCGCTGTAGCCGTAGCCGTAAGAGTGGCCGTAGCCATAGCCATAGCCGTAGTTATGGCCGTAGCCATAGCCGTAGCCCCGGCGCTTCTCGATGTTCACGGCGTTGAGCACGATGCCGACGCTGGGCAGCACTTTGTCGCGCGCCATGTCGTCGATCATATAGAGCGAGTTCTTGTAGGAATAGTTTTGGCGCACAACGATGATAGTCATGTCGGCCACGCGCGAAATGACCTGCGAGTCGCTGACCATGCCAATGGGCGCGGTGTCGAGGATAACGACATCAAACTCGGCACGGAGGCGTTCTATGGCGGTGTCGAGCGCCTGCTGCGAGAGCAGTTCGGTGGGGTTGGGTGGCACGACGCCGCCAGGCAGGATGTAGAGGTTGGGCGACACGTCGCTTTGCTGTACAAGTTCCATCAAATTCTGTCCGTCGGGATCGGCGAGGAACTGCGAGATGCCGCCGAGGTGCGTGGAGATGTGGAACACTTTGTTGAGACCGGGCTTGCGGATGTCGAGGCCGACGATGACCACCTTCTTGCCGAGGAAAGCGTAGCTGGCGGCAAGGTTGCCCGCGATGGTACTCTTGCCCTCGCCGCTGATGGCGGAGGTGAACATGATGACCTTGTCCTTGCCGCCGCGAAGCATGAACTGTATGTTTGTGCGCAGCGAGCGGAAGGCTTCGTCCATGACGTTGTTCTTGTTCTCCTGCACCACAATGGCGCGTTTCTTCTTCGACTGCTTGTTGTAGGGGATGTCGCCGATGACGGGCAGGTCGGTGATGCGCTTGATGTCGGCGCGGCCCGACACTTTTACGGCTAAGAGCAAAAGTATATAGAACAAACCGATGGGCACAGCGAGACCTATGATTAGGGCCACGAGCATCAGCACGGCGCGGCGCGGAGCCACGACACCCACGGCTTCGGGTTCCTCAATGATGCGCCCGTTGTTGGCCGTGGCGGCGAGCTTGATGGCGTTCTCTTCGCGCTTCTGCAACAACAGGAGGTAGAGCTGCGACTGGAAATCGCGCTGGCGCGTGATGCTGAGATATTGCTTCTCATCTTCGGGGGCGCGCTCAATGGTTCCCATAAAGCCGCCAAGCTCTTCTTCGAGTTTGGTCTTCGACATGCGCACGCCTTCTTCGAGGCTGGCCAGCGTGGTTTCAATGTTGTCGCGCTGCTGCTGGAGCTGGGCGTCGGTGCTGGCGATGACGGGATTGCGCTCGCTGCTGGTGCGGGCAAGGCGGTTGCGCTCAATGACGGCCTTGTTGTACTCGTTGATCATCGCCATGAGGCCGTTGTCGTTCTCAATGCCTATGCTGGTGGGCAGGACGTCGTTCTTGCGGATGTTGGACTTGACGTGGCTATGCAGGTAGCCGATGAGTTTGAGCTGCGTCTCGTTCTGCGCCAAAGCTTTCTCGTACTCGCTGCGGCCTTGCAGGGCACGGGCGGCGTCGCTCTTGAGGTCGGTGAGCCCGGCGTGCTGCTTGAAGGAGGCCAACGTGCTTTCGGTGTTGCCCAGCTCGCTGGAGATGAGCACGATGCGATTATTGATGAAGTCGGCGGTGCGCTCGGCTATTTGGTTCTTGTCTTCGTTGGCGTCGGCGTTGTAGGCCTCAACGAGGGCGTTGATGAAAACAATGGCGCGTTCGGGGCGTGTGTCATTGAGCGTGAGCGAGGTGATGAACGACTCCTTGTTGGTCTGCACCACGCCGAGACGCTTCTTGTAAACTCCCGCCATACGGGTGGGCGAATAGACCGAAGCCGTTATCTCCATGCTTTCCTGCAAGGGAACGCTGTCCACACGCGTGATGCTGAGGACTCCCGACGACGTGGGGAACATCACGGGCAGCTTCGCATAGTGTTTCGTCACGTCTTCCTTTGCTCCATCTGGGCGGGTAGTGATGTCGAGTGAGCCGTTCACGTTGAGTTTTATCTTCAGCGAGATACCGCCCAGCTTCTCGGCGTCGGCGGGCGTCATCCACACCTTGATGGGCGAGTCGCCATAGAGGTCGCACGGGCGGAATGTGTCTGTACGCCGCTGCGTGACGTAAAGGTCGAGACGCTCCACAACTTTCTTTATCAACGTGCGCGAAGCGATGATGTCCATCTCCGTGCTGAAGTTGTTGGCCACGGAGAAGACGCTGCTGAAAGAGGAGCGGCTGTTGAGCGCGCCCTGATCCTTAAAGACATCGTTGCTCTCGTCCTTAATCAGTATGGACGACTGCACCTGGAAAGTGTCCTGCGTCTTTCGCAGGTACAGGAAAGCGATGCCGAGTGCGACGGCGACCGAAAGCAGAATCCAATACCACCCGTCTATAGACTTTTCAAGAAGCTGCTGAAAGTCTATGCCAGCGGTTCGTTTCTCACTATCTTGCACTTCCGTGGAATTGAGCTGCAATTCCTTGTTTTCAGGAGCGGACATATTCGGTTTCGTGGGGTTTCGTGTGATGATAAAAAAGGGCGGAAAGGAACTGTTTGTTACCAACGTGGCTTTCCCTCCTAAAATTTCGGGCAAAATTACGTTTTTTTAGCAATCCCGCAAGTATTTGCACAAATAAAGTGGCGCGGATGCGCCCGCTGCAACAAAGAAGCGCGGAGTTCTTGCAAACTCTGCGCTTCGTATGCGGAACTGGAGCGGACACGACAAAAGGCGCGCCCTTACTTGATATGCGCCCGTATCTTGTCGAGGTAGGCGGCGAAGGCGGGTTCGTCCTTGCGGTCGAGGATGCCGATGAGTTCCTTCAGTTCGTCGCGTATCTTGCTGACCTGCCCGCTGGTGCGGGGGTTGAACAGGATTTCGCGCAACAGGGTGTCGTCCTCGCCCAAGACGCCTTTGGCTATCTGCATGTGGCGCTTAAAAGTGGTGCCGGGGGCATCCTGGTGTTTCATCACGGCGCTGAACACGAAGGTGCTGACGAAGGGTATGCCCAGCGAGTAGGCCACGGTCTCGTCGTGCTCGTCGAAAGTGTACTCGCGCACGTTGAGGCCGAGGCGTGTGTAGAGGTCGCGGAAGAAGATGCGCCCGATGTAGTCGCCCTCGCTGATGATGATGGCGTTCTCCTGGCTGAGCTGGCCGAGGTTTGCGAATGTGGGGCCGAACATGGGGTGGGTGGAGACGTAGTGCATGCCGGTCTCTTCGTAGAACGCCTTGAGGCCGGTCTTGACGGAGGCTATGTCGCTGATGATGCAGTCCTTGGGCAGGTGGGGGATGACCTGGCGGAAGACGTCGATAGTGTGCTTCAGCGTGACGCAGTTGATGCAGAACTCGGGCGCGAAGTCGTCCACCTCGTCGAGCGAGGCGAGCCGCTGCGTGTGGTAGACGAAGCGTAGTTTCTCGGGCTGCACGTCGTAGACAGCCGTCTCGTGCTCGAAACTGAGCAGGTCGGTGAAGAACGACCCCATCTTGCCCGCGCCGAGGATTAGGATGCGCATGATATTTAATGTTTAAGAGGTTTAATGAGGTTTAAGAGGTTTAAGGCTGCGCCGCGAATTGTACCGCATTTCGCGCCAGAGGTATTAAACCTCTTAAACCTCATTAAACCTCTTAAACCTTGTTATTACTTGTTCATCACCTCCAGCTGCTGCCTTACGCTCTCTTCGTGTATAGCCTCGAAGACGGTGCGCATGAAGTCGGCTGACATGCCGCACAGCACGCCCTGTGCGCCGCGCTTGTCGATGACCTCGTTGTAGCGCGCGCTCTGCACGACGGTCATGTTGTGCTCTTTCTTGTATTGGGCAATCTCGCGGCTGATGCGCATACGCTTGGCCAGCTGCTCGATGATGTCGTTGTCCAGTTCGTCAATCTGGTGGCGCAGCGTCTGTATGCTCTCGGTGGTGGAGGTGGTGTCGCGGATGACGAGTTTGTCGAGGATGAACTCCAGCACGTCGGGCGTCACCTGCTGTTTGGCGTCGCTCCAGGCACAGTCGGGGTTGCAGTGGCTCTCGACGATGAGGCCGTCGAAGCCCAGGTCCATGGCCTGCTGACAGAGGGGGGCGATGAGGTCGCGGCGGCCTCCGATGTGGCTGGGGTCGCCGAAGATGGGCAAGCCGGGCAGGCGGCGGTGGAGTTCGATGGGGATGTGCCACATCGGGAGGTTGCGGTAGAGTTTCTTCTCGTAGGTGGAGAAGCCTCTATGGATAACGCCGAGGCGCGTGATGCCTGCGCCGGCGATGCGCTCCAGCGCGCCTATCCACAGTTCGAGGTCGGGGTTGACGGGGTTCTTGACCAGTATGGGCACATCGACGCCCTTGAGCGTATCGGCAATCTCCTGCATGGCAAAGGGGTTGGCGGCGGTGCGCGCGCCGATCCAGAGGATGTCGACGCCGTACTTCAGCGCGGCCTCGACGTGGGCGTGTGTGGCCACCTCGGTGGCGGTGAGCATACCCACTTCGTCCTTGACGCGCTTGAGCCAGGGCAGTCCGGCTTCTCCGATGCCCTCGAAGCCTCCGGGCTTGGTACGGGGTTTCCAGATGCCGGCGCGGAAGATTTTGATGCCGGCCTTGGCCAACTGAAGGGCGGTGGACATCACTTGCTCCTCGGTCTCGGCGGAGCAGGGGCCGGCGATGACCACGGGGCGTGCCTCCGACACGCCGGGGAGGGAGAGGGGGGATAGGTTGAGTTCCATTATTTCTGTTAAAAAGTAAAAGTGGAGTTACGTTTTGCTTTGGGGCGGCTGCGTGCAGCCGCAAACACAACAACTGGCGGCTAAAACTGGCGGCTAAAATGTGAGGCTGCTTATCCGCCGCAGGGCTTCCTCCATACGTTCGTCCTTGGCGCAGAGGGAGATGCGGATGTAGCGGCGTCCGTTCTCGCCGAAGATGAAGCCGGGGGTGACGAAGACGTCGGCCTCGTGCAGCACGCGCTCGGTGAGTTGCTCGGCGTCGGCGTAGCCGTCGGGGATGCGTCCCCAGAGGAACATGCCCACGCTGCGCTTGTCGTACCGGCAGCCGAGGGTGTCCATAATGCGTTCGGCGATGGCGCGGCGGCGGGCGTAGACGTTGATGTTGGCCTCCTCGTGCCACGAGGGTTCGTTGTCGAGCGCACGGGCGGCGGCGAGTTGCAGGGGGCGGAACGTGCCGCTGTCGATGTTGCTCTTCACCTTGAGCACCCAGTCGTGCAGTGTGGCGTTGCACACCAGCATACCCACGCGCCAGCCGGGCATGTTGTGGCTCTTGCTCATCGAGTTGAGTTCGACGCAGCAGTCCTTTGCGCCCTCCACTTGCAGGATGCTGAGCCGCTCGCGCGTGAGGATGAAGCTGTAGGGGTTGTCGTTCACCACGACGATGCCGTGGCGGCGCGCGAAGGCCACGAGCCGCTCGTAGGTCTCACGCCGGGCGGGTGCGCCGGTGGGCATGTGGGTGTAGTTACTCCATATTATACGCGTGCGCGGGGTGACGAGACGTTCCAGTTCGTCGAAGTCGGGCTGCCAGCCGCCGTCGGCGGTGAGGTTGTACTTCACGACCTTGGCGCCGAGCAGCGTCGAGAGCGACGTGTAGGTGGGGTAGCCGGGGTCGGGCACCAGCACCGCGTCGCCAGGGTTTACCAGGGCGAGGGTGATGTGGAGTATGCCCTCCTTGGAGCCGATGAGGGGCTGTATTTCGTTGGCGGGGTCGAGCGTCACGCCGTAGTTGCGGCGGTAGAAGTCGGCCATGGCCTGGCGCAGTTCGGGTATGCCCGCCGTGGGCTGGTAGCCGTGCGCGTCGAACTTGGCGGCCTCGGCCTGCAGCGTGGCCACGGTCTCGGGCGAGGGCGGCATGTCGGGGCTGCCTATGGCCAGCGAGATGATGTCGTGCCCTTGCGCCTTGAGCGCGGCAATCTCCTTGCCCTTGCGCGAGAAGTAGTATTCGCTGACGGTGGCGAGGCGGTCGGCGGGAAGTATCTGTGTCATTGTGGTTTCCGGGGGATTATTTGTTGTCGCTAAGGTCGGGGGTACTGGCTTCGTTGTACTCGCCCAGCACCTTGAGTTCGCTGGTCAGCGGGCGGACGGCCTCGATGCTCTGGTGGAAGCGCACAGGGTCGTCAAAGGTCACGTCGACGTAGAAGAGGTACTCCCACTCGCTGCCGATGATGGGCAAGGACTGTATCTTGGTGAGGTTGATGCGGTAGAAGTCGAAGATGGAGAGGACGTGCGACAGGCTGCCGCTGGTGTGGGGCAGGGTGAAGACGAGCGAACTCTTGTCGGCGCGGTTGCGCTCGCGCAGGCTGTCGGCCATGGTGGGGTGGGCCAGCACGAGGAAACGCGTGAAGTTGTGCTTGTTGTCCTCTATGCCGTCCTCCAGCACCTTCATCCCGTACAGCCCTGCGGCGGCGGCGTGGCAGATGGCGGCGTGCCCGCGCAGGCCGTTGCGGGCGATGTCGCGCGCCGCGCCGGCGGTGTCGGCGTGTTCCACAATCTTGAAGCGCGGGTGGTGGGACAGGAAGCCACGGCACTGCATCAGCGCCACGGGGTGGGAGTTCACCTCGCTGACGCTCTCCCACGTGTCGTCGGGCAGGCACATGATGCTGTGGCGGATGTGTAGTTTGTACTCGCCCACGATGCTGGCGCCGCTGGCGCGCAGCAGTTCGTAGTTGCCCAGCAGGCTGCCCGCAATGGTGTTTTCGATGGCCATCAGGCCGATCACCTCGCGGTCGTCGCGCATCCGCGCCGTCAGTTCCTCGAACGTTTCGCAGCAGAGCATCTGCAGCGGCTCGGCGGCGAAGTAGCGGTGGGCGGCGATGTCGTGGAACGAACCCTCTATGCCTTGAATGGCTATGCGTTTCATCGGTGTCTCAATAAAAAACCCGCCTCCTGTGGTTGTGGAAGCGGGTTTTGTGGTTTACGTCCGTCTACATTTGGCACACGCCGTCCCGCTTCACATTTGCTGCAAAGTAATAGTAAAAGTAGAAGCTAAAGGACTGCTGTGCGGTCATGTCGGTTATGGCCTTTTTCTGTTTGCGAGGCAAAATAAAACAAAATGTACGGGATTGGCAAGGCTTTTCAGCAAAAATGTGTGCAAACATCATGAAAAAGCGACAATTTGCGAGCGGGAAGACCATGGGCACGTTACTTTTGGCTATAAATGTCCCAAAAGCGCGCGCTCGGTTGTTTGTTATAGTAGAGACTGAAACGCGCACCAGCCACTCCGTATTATATATATAGCACACGCCCATGCAACCCGCCGACTTCGTGAACCGATACCTGCCGATGTGCGCCGACCTGCGGCGCGCGGCTGTGGTGTTGCTGGGCAACGCAGACGATGCCGACGACGCTGTGCAGGAAGTGATGGCGCGGCTATGGCAGCGGCGGGCGGATTTGGAGCGGATGGAAAACGCGCGCGGCTACGCCTTCACGACGCTGCGCAACCACTGCCTCAACCGCCTCAAGGCGCGGCGCGAGGAGGTGCCGATTGACGCGGCGGCGGAGCGCGGCAGTCCCGACGACCTCGCCGCCCAACTGGAGCGGCGCAGCGAACGGCGGCTCGTGGAACAAATCATCGGCACGTTGCCGTCCAAAGCCGCCCGCGCCATGCGGCTCTACCACTTCGCCCAACTCGACCTCCCCGAAATTGCCGCCCTGACGGGACAGAGCGAAGAAAGCCTGCGCCGCCTGCTCTCGCGAAGCCGCCTCAAAGTAATTGAAACCTACCGAAAACTAAACCCGCCACAACGATGACACAGCACGATATTTCCCTGTTGAAGCAACGCTTCCTTGACGGCTCGGCCACACAGGCGGAGTGCCGAAAGTTGGCCGACGCACTGCAAGGAGCACAGACCGAAGACGCCGCCTTGTGGCTCGCTATGTTGCCGCAACAGCACGCCGACGAACTACCCGCCGACTTCGCCGCCGCCCTCACCGCCCGCATCGAGGCCGAGGAGCAAAAGGCCGCGCGCCCCAAGTCGCTGCGCCTGCTGTTCCGCCGCCTCGCAGCCGCAGCTGTGGTGGTAGGCATCGCCGTCGTGGGTGTAACGATGTGGTGGGGAAAAGATGAAGTAAAGGAAACCACGATAGCCGCCGTAGCAACGACCGTTTCACCAGAAATTCCCGCCACGCAGCCCTCAGAGAGTACGCACTTCCAGCCTGCGCCAAAGGCAGTGCGAAGCGCAACTCACCGCCCCAAGGCCGTTAAGCCCAAGAAGATTAAGCCCACAGAGGCAGCCCGGCAGGCTGCGCTCGCCGAGGCCGACGTCAAGGAGACCGACCCCGCTGTAATGCTCTCCCCCACCCCGCCCGCTGTGGCCGACATCGCCGCCCGCCTCGAACCCGCCAACGAAACGCGCGACGCCCTGCGCGACCTCGCCCTGAACATCAGCAACCCCTACAACGAATAAAAACACGACAATGAAACGCATATTCTTCATCCTCTCGCTCTTGCTCCCGCTCGCCACAATGGCACAGAACGCACAGAAGTTCGTGAGCGACCTCTACGAACTCGCCGCCAAAATGGACATCCCGACGGCGCGCTGGCACTTCTCCACCCACGGCGGCGGCGACCGCAGCGACGGCTTCGCCACCCGCCACACCGGCAGCAGTTTCTGGCTCGACGTGCACCGCGACTCGCTGGGCGCGGCCAACGAACGGCGCATCCTGAACTTCATCGACAAGCACGCCGACCGCGCCGTGGAGGCCAGCCGCTGGTACTACCACAGCCAGACACGCGACATCGACAGCATCTCCTACACGCTGCTCTTTATGCCCGACGGCGTGGCCTACACCGACTCGCTGCGCCGACGCTACGAGCGGCTCTACGGCGCGAGCGCCATCTACAAACTGACCGCGCTCACCCTGACGCTCGACGCAGGCGAACGCTTCGTGCTAAACGTTTCGGAACTGGGCCAACTGCCCGCATCGCTGTTGCGCACGGAGTACGAGGCGATGAGCGCACTTTTCACGCAAGCCCTCGACGACGCGACGGGCCAAGCCGACACGCTCTATTCGCAAGGCGTGCGCGGGCAGTCGTTCGCACACGGTTTCTACAGCGTAATGCCCGCCCACGCCGTGCGCGGCAGGCGCAACGTCTTCACCGGCGCGGAGGCCACGGCGTGGTTCAGCCGCATCCACGCACTCGCAGGGGAATACTACGAAACGGGCGGCATACGCAACACTAACATCACCGCCGACGGCGTTTCCCTCTGCACACGCGCTGGTTCGGACGGCGCGCAAAACACCTTCTTCGGCGCGCACCTGCAAGGCGACACGCTCATCGTGGCCACGCTCCGCTACGCCGACCCCGCGCTCACGGGCGACCCGCAGTTCCTGCTCGACTGGCAACGTGGCGAGACGGCGTTCCACAACGGCTACCGCCACGACTACGCCGCCTTGCTGCCCGCCGCCACCGGCGCGGAGCGCGAACACCTACTGCGCGAGCAGGCCGAGGACGAAGCGCGCTGGCAGGCTTGGGCGCGGGAAAACGCCCGCAACGGCACACTGCCCAAAATCATCCGCGCCTACGAGGACGCCTTGCAACATGGCTACTTCTTCAACCGCCAGTCCTCCACCTACCGCACCACCCCCGCCCTCGCGCCCTACTTCCGTGAAGAACTCAAATGGTTGCGCGCCGCGTATATCAATTAATAATTAAAAGGTAAAAGTTAATAGTTGAGAGTGGTATAGCCGTATGAATAGCCGCGCGGGGCAGAATAACAAGGTAAGCCGCGCTTGTCACAACATCCTCCACTTTTAACTTTTACCTTTTCACTTTTCATTAAAAAAGCCATGCGCCACCTGTTCTGTTTGTCGCTGCATCGCAGCGGCCTCCCCCTTTGTGTCCTTATTTTCAGCCTCCATCTCCCGCTCACCGCCCGCGCCACCGTGGTGCTCGGCACTGTGGTAGACGGCAGTACAAACGAGCCGCTCGGCTACGTCAGCATCAAAGCCCAGAAGCCCTACCGCGACGCCCAAATCAGCGGCACGGTGAACATTAGCACCACGACCGACAGCACGGGCTGTTTCACCATCCGCACCGTCGGCACGGGCGGTGGCGGACGGCTCACGATGGAGTTCAACTGCCCGGGCTACCACACGCTGCGCCATTCCTGCGTCGTGGCCACCGACGAGTACGGCGACACGGTGCGCCTCGACACGCTGCGAATGCGTCCGTCTGAAACACTGCTGCGCACGGCAGTAGTCAGGGCGCACGCCCGCCGCTTCGTGATGCGCGGCGACACGGTGGTGTTCAACCCCGCCGCGTTCAACGTCCCCGAGGGCGGGCGCATTGACGACCTCATCAGCCAGTTGCCGGGCGTGTCAATGAGCAGCAACGGCGCGCTCACCTGGATGGGTCGCCCGTTGCGCGTGCTCATCAACGGCGAGGACTACCTCAACGGGCAGACGCAGATGCTCACCGGTGTGCTGCCCGCCGAGATGGTAGACCGCATCAGGGTCTACGACCGGGGCAGCCGCTACCGCGAGCGCACGGGCAACCACGACGGCGTGGAAGACCACGTGCTCGACCTCGAAATCGCGCCGCGCTGGTTTGAGAAGTGGTACGGCGAAGCCTCCGCCGCCTACCAGCCGTCGTCGGGCTATGAGGCCGAGACGCAAGCGTTCCGCCTCTCCGACCACAACCCGTGGATGGTCTACGCCAACGCCAACAACCGCAACCACCGCAAGAAGCGCTCGCCCAATGGCAGGACGTTCCACGAACTCGGCGGCGACGGCAAGGCGCAGACCCTCGCGCTCGACTACGAGCACCGCGCTGACACCACCGCCAGCGAGAACTCCGGCCAAAGACTGCGCCGCCGCTACGGTTTCAGCGCCAGTCTGGGGCACGACGACAGCCGCGCCAAAAGCCACACGACGCGCGAGATATGGGGCGCAGGCAGCGCGCCCGCCACCTCCGTCACGCTCACCGACAACCACCGCTACAGCCACGCCCTGCGACCTGAAGTGGGCGGCAAGTGGCAGTGGGACTTCGACGCGGAGCGCAGCCTCAGTCTCGCTGCCAGCCTCGCCTACACCCGCTCCGACGACAACAGCGAGACGCGCCAAACCATCGGCACACGCCCCGCCGACGGCCAGCCGTCCGACCTCGACGTCACCACCCGTTCACGCAACACGCACACTGCCACGGGCAAACAGGCCACGACTACTTTCTATACCGACTATTACCAGTTCCTGCCGCACGGCTCGTTCGGCCTCTCGCTCAATGCCAACTACAACGACACGCGCCGCGACACCCACACGCGCCGCGCCATCGACTACCTGCACGAAGGCCGCAGCGACAACCTGCACCAGCGAAGCGAATGGAACGCGCTTGGCGGTGCTCTCTCACTCGGCGCGAACTTTGGCCACAACTTCACCAAGCACTTCAACATCAACGCCAACTACACCCTCAACTTCCGCGCCGACCACAGCGACAACGCGCTGGGCACACAGGCTGCCTCGCCTGCTGATGCTTTCACCCCCGACCCCTCCAACACCTACCGCTCGCGGCGCACCGAGACCGAAAACGCCCTCTCCCTCAACTCCACCCTGCGCCTGCGCACCGTGACCCTGCGTCCTGCGTTGCGCCTGCCCTTGCTACACGAGCGGCTCTCCTACCGTCGCGGCACGCTCGACACCACCGCCACGCGCACCGCCCTATTGCCCGCGCCGAGTATCGAACTGCGCTGGAAAGCCAACAAGCAGACGCAGTGGCGCACCAGCGTTGCCTACACCTCCCAAATGCCCGAACTGCTCAGCACGCTGCGCTACGAAGACACCACCGACCCGCTCAACATCACGCTGGGCAACCCCGCCCTGTGTCGCTCCCACACGCTGCGCGCCGACGTGGGGTTTGAGGGCAACTTTCCGCGTCCGCAACTCACGCTCAACGCCAGCCTCAAGGCCAGCCGCCACATACGCCCCGTCGTCGGTGTGCTGCGCCAGGACACTAACAGCGGCGCGTACACGTCGTGGCAGACCAACGCCCGCAGCGGCCACTCCCTCACAGCCGCCCTCGAAGCCACCAAGTCGTTCGGCCCTTACTGGATGGCCAAACTCAATGCCTCCGCCACGCGCGACGTGCGCTACGGTTTCCTCACCGCCTACGACGCTACCGCCACCCCGCCGCAGAACCGCCAGCGCTACTTCCGTTTCAATGCCGCGCCGTCGCTCTCGCTCGACTACGAGTGGCTCCACGCCCGCCTCTACAGCGACCTTTCGCTCACCCGCAGCCACGGCCACGCCACCACAGCCGACGTGCGCCTGACCGACCTGCGCCTCGGCACGGAACTGCGCGCCAACATCGGCAAGTGGGAACTGACCTCAAACTTCTACGACCGCCTGCGCCGGGGCTACGCCTTGCAGTCGCTTAACGGCCACCGCCTGATGTGGTACGCCAGTGCCTCGCGCCGCATCCTGCGCGGCGGGCGCGGCCGTCTCAAAATCGAGGCCGACGACATCCTGAACCGCGCCACCTACTCCTCCGTCGACGTCACGCCCGACGGACGCACCGAGTCGTGGCAACTCCATCCCCACCACTTCGTCCTCGTCACCTTCACCTACAACTTCGACGCCGTGGGCGGCAAGCGCAACGCCTTCTGAAAACGCCAAGCGACGCCCTCAGCCCTGCCCCCGTCTGCATTTCATACCGAAAACCGCCCTTTTCGTCACGCATAGCGCCCCGCCACTTGCCATCACCTGCCCCGGCCGCTACTTTTGCACCGTGATTCACATCCGCCGCGCCCCGATCCGGCCATGTGAACCTACGGTGCAAAACTTTTAATTCTACCATAACAATGAAAACCAACTCCTTGATGTTTGCCATGGCTCTGCTCGCCATTGCATTCAGTGCCAACTCCGCGAAGGCCGACAGTGCTTCGGCCATTGACACCGCCGCCACCTGCGCCGCCGTGCGCGCCGCGCTGCAAACCCGTATGGCCGAGGCCGAAAACGCCCTCCAAGCGCTTATGCACGCCCCGGTCCCACAGGAGGACGAAACCCGCTACGCGCCGCTGCTGGAGGACATCTGCCACTACGCGCTCACCTATTACGGAGACGAATGCTTCTCTATCGGTTCAGATGTGTTCATGCGGGAAGCGCAGGAAATACTTTTGGAAAGTTACCAGTGGCTCATCATGGCCGACTACGACGAACTCCTGCCCGTCCTGCCCGAAGACCAGCAGGCCGACTACGCCGCCGATTTGAAGAAATTGACCAAGGGGCTGTCCCAGAAAGTCGCTCCGTTCGACCTCAGAGCCGACGGGCTGACCGCCCAGCAGCAAAAGGTGGCCGAGGCCAAGAACGATTTAGCCCCCTACCTGCGCGAGGACGTCTACCATTACTTTGAAGCCCAAACGATGAACTACGCTAAAGATGTGGCATACGATGGCGACACGCTCACGGTGTGTTTCTTCCCGTCTATGAGCGGCAACTGGGAACGCTTCTTCTATGACAATCCCAGCGAAACCTACCCCTACTTCTACGAAGTGCTTATCAAACTCCGCGCAGAAGCCGCCTTGTGGGCCACACTGCCCGACGAGCAGTTGCTGCAAGCCGTGGAAAAAGAAATCAACCCGTTCTTTGAGCAATACCTGCCCGAAACGACCCAAGCCTGGTGGGGCGGCAAGTTCAAGCAGAAACCATAGTCGCTGGAACAAGTGCGCCCCTTCCCCACCCCATACGCCCTCAATCTATACAGCCAATAAGCCGTAACCTCCCCCAGCCTCAGACGGCGGAAGCACCCGTGTGCCTCCGCCGTCTGCCGTATGCGCCGACCCCAAAACTGAACCCACACTAAAGCCACGCGAACCCGCACAAAAACTTTCTACAGCGGACTAAATCTGCAAATTAAGCCTTAATTTCTACAAACTTAGGCTTAATTTTGCCAAACTTAGGCTTAGTTTTTACAATTTAAGGCTTAATTTGCAGGTTTAGTCCGCTGTAGAAAGTTTTTGTGTGCTTCCAGAGCAAAATAACTCCGCTTCAAAAACGAGAATTGGGCGAAAAAAACGGCGCGAAGTTGGCATATCGGCACGAATTGCCTAACTTTGCGGCAATTAGCCGCACACACAGCGGCAGCGTATATACCCAACCTTCATTTATATCCAATGAAAAAGCACTACCTATCCTTGGTTTGCGCGGCGTTGCTGGGGCTCCCCCTGGCCGTGTCGGCACAAGGAAGTTTCGGCCTTGTGGAGCAGACGCTACCCAACCCGACGAACGAGCCGCGCGAGGTGTTCCCCGTGCCCTCCGAGCGGCAGATGAAGTGGCAGGAGACGGAGTTCTACGCCTTCTTCCACTACGGCATGAACACCTACACCGGCCTGGAGTGGGGCAACGGCGACGAAGCGGTGAACACCTTCGCGCCCACCGCCCAGCCCGATCCCGAGCAGTGGTTGCGCCTGTGCAAGGCGGCTGAGATGAAAGGCGGCATCGCCGTGGTGAAACACCACGACGGTTTCTGCCTGTGGCCCACCGAGACCACCGACCACCATTGCCAGAACTCCTCGAACGCTTTCGCGCGCCAGACCAACATTCCCCGCGACTTCGCGGCGGCGGCAAAGAAACTCGGCATGAAGTACGGCTTCTACGTGTCGCCTTGGGACCGCAACAGCGCATACTACGGCACCGACCGCTACGTGACCGACGTTTTCCTGCGCCAGTGTTTCGAACTTTCGCAGTACGGCACCGACCAATTTGAGATGTGGTTCGACGGTGCCAACGGCGGCAGCGGCTACTACGGCGGCGCCAACACCACGCGTTCCATTGACGCCAGCTACTACTACGACATTCCCAACCTGCGCGACAGCGTACACCGCGTCTGCCCCGACATCATCCTGTGGGGCGTGGGTGGCGAAGCCCGCTGGTGCGGCACGGAGAGCGGCTACACCAACGAGACCACCTGGTCGATGGGTAGCGGCCTGAGCGGCAGCGAAACGGAATGGAAGTGGATGCCCAGCGAGAGCGACGCTAAGGCCACCAGTGCCGGTTGGTTCTACCACGACGGCGAGACCACCAAGGACAGCGAGACGCTCTTCAAGATGTACCTGGAGACCGTGGGCCGTAACGCCACGCTCATCCTCAACTTCCCGCCCAACAAGGCCGGCCGCCTCACCGACGCCGACAGCACGCAGCTCTACGCCCTGGGCGAGAAACTGCGCACCCGTTTCGGCACCGACCTGGCCAAGACGGCCACCATCCGCGCCACGCAGACGCGCAGTGGCGGCGCATACAATGTGACAAACCTCGTGGACGGCGACAAGAACACCTATTGGGCCACCGACGACGGCCAGACCAGTGCCGCCATCACGCTCACCTGGGACGAGCCGCAGACCGTGCGCTACGTCATGTTGCAGGAGTTCATCCGCAAGGGACAGCGCATCAAGAGCTTCACCATCGAGACCACCGAGGACGGCACGTCGTGGACACAGCGTGCCTCGAACATCCAGACGACCACCGTGGGCTACAAGCGTATCATTCCGTTGAACGGCAGCACTTCCGCCAGTTACGGCGCCGGCTACCAGGTGCGCGGCCTCCGCATCCGCATCACCGACAGCCGCGCCTGCCCGCTGCTGCATACGCTGAGTGTATTCTGATAAAAGGTTTAACAAGGAAGAAAGGTTTAACAAGGAAGAAAGGTTTAATAAGGTTTAACAAGGTTTAATCCATACGGAACGAACCAGCACCTGTTTCAAACGCGGCCAATCGCCGGACGGATTAAACTTCTTAAACCTCTTAAACTTCTTAAACCTCCTAAACTCCTTAAACTTTAATCTTAGACAAGCAATGAAACACACCATATATAATATACTGCTTGGCGCAGCCCTCGCGCTGCCCGCCACAGCGCAGGTGGCCACCGTCACGTTCGACACGGACGACTACCAGTCCGTCGGCGTCTACGACGCGTGGGAGAACTCCCCGTTCCGCACGGGTGCGCTGCAAGGCAACGCCGCCGTCATCGACAATCCCCTCACCGACGTGGAGGACATACTCGGCGAAGCCCCCAACCCCACCGCAAAAGTACTTGCCGTGCAGCGTTCGCGCTACGGCAGCAACCAGTTCGGCGCACGCATCGACCTCAAGACACCGTTCGCCCTCTCGCCCACCACGCAGTACGTCCACGTGCTCATCAACCGTCCCGTCTCCGGGCGCGTGATGCTGATGGGTCTGGGCAAGCACCGCGAAGAGGCCTGGGCCGGCCAAAGTGCTGAGACCGAACAGTTCTGGAGCCTCTCCACAAACGAGGTGACGCCCGGCAAGTGGGCCGATGCCGTCTTCGCCATCAAGGGCGTCAGCGGCGTGGACATCTACAGCCTCGTCGTTGTGCCTGAGTGCGAATCGCCCCATGCCAGCACGCAGGACTTCATCGCCTACATCGACCAGATTGAGGTGAACAGCAACTCACAGCCCAGCGTCTCCTACGAGGAGTATCCCGTGAACTTCAGCAAGACCGACGCCAAGGCCACGCGCACCGACCGCGGCATCCTGAGCGTAGCCCTGCGCAGCATCAAGACGCTCACCATCACCTCCGCGCCCACCACGAACGACCCGCTCTATCGCGACAGGATGGACGCCACCTTCCCCGTCACGCCCGGCCAGCGCGTCACGCCCGTCTTCAGCTACAAGGGTACGTGGATGAACGGCTACGCCTACGTCGACTACGGCAACGACGGCAAGTTCAGCTTCGACATCAACGACAACGGCACGCCCGCCGAGGGCAGCGACCTCGTGTCCTATTCCGCCTACAACCAGCGCAACAGCGTCGGCACCTCGCTCGGCAGCAACAACACGCTCAATATGCCTGCCTTCACCGTGCCCGAAACGACGCCCTACGGCTTCTACCGTATGCGCTACAAGGTCGACTGGAACGAGATTGACCCCGCCGGTGCCTCCACCCTGCAAGAGAACGGCGGCGGCATCGTCGACGTGCGCCTCAACGTACACGCCGACAACGTTTCCGTGGTCGAGGACAACCGCAACGGCGAAATCCTTAGCGGCGACGGCTCGTCGCTCGTCAGCACCACGCCCTTCGCCCAGGCGCTGACCATCAAGCTCAACCCCGAGAACGGCTTCGCCTACAACGGCGTGCGCATCCGCCACGGCTACAACCTCACGGGCGACAGCCTCGTGCACGGCACGCCGCAGTACGTGGACGTCATCGTCTACCGCAACCAGTTCGACGAGAACGACTGCTACACCATCCCCGCCGAACTCGTGGACGGCGACCTGCTGCTTGAGGGCCTCTTTGTCGAGAAAGGCACCGAGATGGAGTTCAACTACCCCATCAACTTCGACCTCACCACCACGCTCACGCGCACCGACCGCCACCTTGACGGCGTGACGATGGGCGGCACCACGGCGAGCATCCCCAACGACAAGTTGCTCTACCACGAGGATATGGCCAAGACGTTCTTCGGCAAGTCCGGCGAAAGCCTTTCCGCCACGTTCAGCTACACCGGCACGTATATGAACGGCTTCGTCTACATCGACCTCGACCGCGACGGCCAGTTCTCCTACGACCTCAACACCAACGGCACGCCCGCCGAGGGCAGCGAACTGATGGCCTACAGCTACATCAGCGGCAAGAACAGCCTGGGCAACAGCGCAGCCGGCAGCGCGCTCAACCCGCCCGCCTTCACCCTGCCCGACCTTGAGGACGGTTTCTACCGCCTGCGTTTCAAGGTGGACTGGAGCAGTGCCGACCCCGGCGGCAACACCTCCAGCAACAACCTCATCACCAATAACGGCGGCGGCATCGCCGACTACCGTTTCCGCGTCTACGCAGCCGACGATGTGAACCTACTCACCGAGGCCACCCACGGCACGCTCCTCGCTGCCGACGGCAGTGCCCTCCCCGCCACCGTCCCTTTTAA
The DNA here is from genome assembly GCA_017933995.1 of Bacteroidaceae bacterium. GTDB lineage: Bacteria > Bacteroidota > Bacteroidia > Bacteroidales > Bacteroidaceae > Alloprevotella. The sequence goes on from JAGBKI010000020.1 coordinate 35,177, forward strand.
CACCGCGCTGTCCCTCCAGGCCGTGCCCACCGAGGGCTTCCTCCTGGAGTCCATAGCCGTCACCCACGGCGACCTCACAGGGCCGCAGATGTTCCACAGCGTGCCGCAGCGCGCCACGACCGTCTACACCGCCGATGACATCTTCGACGGAGTGCTGAGCATCCCCGCCGACATCATTGACGGCGACCTGCAAGTCACCGCCACCTTCGTCCGCGACGAGAACTACGTCACCCCGACGCCCACCCTCGTGGCCGAGGCTGCCGAGGGCGGCACCGTGCTCTACTTCGACAATTCGCAACTCAAGGAACCCGTAGCCGTCACCGGCGAGGGCGACGTCACCGTGCTGCTGCACAACAACACGGGCTACCTCATCAGCGGCCTCCACGTCAGCTCGCCCAACGGCGAACTCGACGTCACCGCCGCCGACCTCAGCCTCAACCGCTTCGATATCCCCGCCGAACTGTTCGCCGACAACGCCAACGTCGTCGTGACGCCCTCGTTCACCGCCCTGCCCGAGGGCGAAAAGCGCTCGTCGCAGCGCTGGCGCCTGGCCTTCAACGACGAGTTCGACAGCGAGAACGGCGAGTACGCCAAGCCCAACACCACAAAGTGGGGCACCCCCGTGCGCCGCAACGCCGCCTGGAACCGCTTCATCGCCGACAACGACAGCACCTCGTTCGTGCGCGACGGCTACTACCACGCCCGCTGCTTCGCCAACCCCGACACCTCCGAGGACGACGCCACGATGCTCAGCGGTGCCATCAGCAGCATGAACCTCTACAGTTTCCAGTACGGACGTGCCGAGGCGCGCATCAAGACCACCAAGCACACCGGCAACTTCCCCGCCTTCTGGATGATGCCCCAGGACAACTCCGCAGGCTGGCCCAACGCAGGCGAGATTGACATCTGGGAACAGATCAACGTGCAGGACAAAGCCCACCACACCGTTCACAGCAACTGGACGTACAACCTCAAGAATACCGGCGACCCCAAGAGCACCAGCAGTGAGGACGTCAATATGGACGGCTGGCACGTTTATGCCATTGAGTGGGACGCCGAGCAACTCCGCTGGTACGTCGACAACGCACAGGTGTTCTCCTACAACAAGAAATCCGCCGATGCCGACGCACTCGAAAAAGGCCAGTGGCCCTTCGACGCACCTTTCTACCTCATCCTGAACCAGAGCGTGGGCAACGGCTCGTGGGCCGCGGCACCCGACGAGAGCTTCACCTACGAGACGCTGTTCGACTACGTGCGCGTCTATCAGATTCAGAAGAGCGGCAGCGACGGCACCGACTACCGCACCAACCCCTCCAAGTCGCAGGCCGTCACCCACGCCACGCGCCGCCTGCTCGCCGTGGGGCTTGACGACCAGACGGTCAGCGTGCCCAACCCCGGTGTCATCTACAACTACGTCGACCAGCCCGCCATCGTCGTTGAGGCCGGTCAGACCGTGCAGCCCGTCGTAGACTTCAGCACGAGCTGGATGCACAGCTACGTCTACATCGACCTCGACGGCGACAAGCAGTTTACCGCCCTCGAACCCGCCGCTGGCGTACAGCCCGAGGGTACAGAACTGATGGCCTACTCGTATTACGACGAGGGTGCCGCCGACGGCGTGGGTTATAACAGCATCGGCACGCGTTTCACCACCACGAACCAGACCGCGCTGCCCGCCTTCACCATTCCCGCCAACCTCGCGCCCGGCACCTACCGTATGCGCTTCAAGGTAGACTGGAACTGCATCGACGCCGCCGGTAGCACCGTGCCCGGCAACGACATCGTGCGCAACGGCGGCGCCTTCTGCGACGTCAACCTCCTTGTCGAAGAATCCACCGGCCTGGGCCGCCTCACCGGCGCGCCGCTCCAGGGTGCCGACGGCTGGTACGACCTCCAGGGCCGCCGTGTCGCCAGTCCCGTCAAGGGCGGCGTCTACATCAAGGACGGCCGCAAGGTGCTGGTGAAGTGAGTTGCCATCAACCTCGGAGAGGTTACAGATGATAGGCCGGGGCAGCGCCCCGGTGATACGGACATACTATATTCAACCCCAGCGGGGTTGCACAAATACCCGTCAATGGTTTGTTTGTGCAACCCCGCTGGGGTTGGTTTATTGTGGGTGCAAATCCGGGGCGTTGCCCCGGCCTATCTTCTGCAACCCCGCTGGGGTTGTGGGCTGCGTCGCCCCCCAATATCTATATTACCGCGCGTCACTCCCCCTTTCGCCCGAAGGCGAGGAGTTTGTCGCGATAGTAGCGGTATTGCTGGCGCCGCGCCTCAATCTCTGCGGGGATGCCCTCTTGCAGGCTTGTGGTCAGCGCCTCGAACTTGTCGAGGATGCCCGCGATGCGGCGTTGCTCGTCAAGGGGCGGGAGGGGGATGGCGTATCTCATTATGGCGTTCTTGTCCCCTCGCGGCATCTTCGCCCCGCGCGCCTTGGCGTTGTCGTATGCAAAGAAATCGTCAGAGGAAAGGACGTGGTAGAGGAAGCGCGGCAAGAGGTCGGCCTTGCATCCTTCTTTTATCCTTATCAGAACTACGTCGCCGTTTGTGCCACCGTCGCAGTCGGCCTGCCATATTTTCTTGAGGTATGGGCGGATGTTGCCGATAAGGATGTCATCAATGGTAAAAGCAATAGCGTCGTATCCCGCTGGCACGCTACCATAGCCTTCTATCCCTTGCCTGTCTTTCTTGAGGTTTTCTACTCCGACGTATTTCGCTTCTTGGTCAGAGGTCTTGGCTTTGGGGTAGAAAGCCACTTCCTCCAGCGGCAGGCGTGGCGTGCCGTCGGGGAACGTCAGCAGTTTGTCGCGGTAGTAGCTGTATTGCAGTTTGCGTGCTTCCAGTTCATCTTCCAGGGCAGCCTCTAACTCTGTGAACTTATCAAGTATCTCCACAATCGCCTCTTGGATGGGAAGGGGCGGGACGGGGATTGCAAGTTCTGCAACAACAGTCCAATGGCGGTTGTAGCCTCGGCTGGGAATGTGCAGGGCTTTCATGCAATGGTACAGGAAGTGTTCGTTCAGACCATCAGAAGCCCTTAATATCTTCAGACCGTCGGCCCCTTGGGCAAAACGTTGCTGCACCCGCTTCACCTCCCGTGTATGGTCGCCGAAAAGGACGTAACACCCATCGGGCACAAGGGCGGCCTCGTCATCGGTATAGGCGGTAATGGGTTCCTTGCCTTGGTCTATGACAGGAAAGCGTCCCGTGTCCTTGTAGTCCTTACGCGGGAGTTTCTTCGGTGCTGTAACTACGCTCACGACCTCCCCCAGCTTGCGGTACTGCACGCCGTCGGGGCAGAGTTCGTGTGTGAGTCGCTCGATGTGGTTCATAAGGGCGTTCTGTGTGACTTTTGGGTGCAAAGGTATTCCATTCCCGCCCTATGACGCAAGGCGCGGCGGGGATTTGTGCCTGTTTTGGCGGGACGCACCTGGAAGTGAGCCCACTCCGTATTATATAAAGGGGGACTTATTACGTTGGGGCCGTAACAGTGAAAGACGCTGGAAGCGTCTCCCCCTCTGTAATCGCGGGTTCGCGCAGTGGAACGGAGCGAACCTGCGATGTGGGCGAAGCGAATGACGGACGCCTTTGCGCCCCCCACGACGGGAAGAAGCCACTTTTAGCGCTTGTGGGGGCACGCTTCCAGCGTGCATTGGGTAGTGTGCCGCCTGCCGCAGGTGTGCTCCATTTCATTCCGCACACCTGCGGTTACAGAGGGGGTGACGCTTCCAGCGTCATAATGATGCGCAGCCTTTACCCCGTTTGGGGTTAAGACTAGCACCGAAGTTACTCGCACTCGGCAAAGCAGGCCTGAAAACAAGTTTTCCGCTTGCTCTGCCCTCGTTTTGTCGTAACTTTGCAGCCGACAGAAACATAGACAGAACCTTTTTATGGCCAAAATCACCAAAGAGGCCGCCCTCGCCTACCACACGCAGGGCCGCCCGGGCAAAATTGAAGTGGTGCCCACAAAACCCTACCGCACGCAGACCGACCTTTCGCTGGCCTATTCGCCTGGCGTGGCCTTCCCCTGCCTGGAGATACAGCAGAACCCGCACGACGCCTACCGCTACACGTCGAAGGGCAACCTCGTAGCCGTCATCTCGAACGGCACGGCGGTACTCGGACTGGGCGACATCGGCGCCATGAGCGGCAAGCCCGTGATGGAGGGCAAGGGGCTGCTTTTCAAGATATACGGCGGCATCGACGTGTTCGACGTCGAGGTGAACGAGAAAGACCCCGACAAGTTTGTCGAAGTGGTCAAGGCCATCGCTCCCACCTTCGGCGGCATCAACCTGGAGGACATCAAGGCGCCCGAGTGCTTTGAGATAGAGCGGCGGCTCAAGGAGGAACTCGACATCCCCGTGATGCACGACGACCAGCACGGCACGGCCATCGTCTCCGCCGCCGGCCTGCTCAACGCACTCAGTGTGGCGGGCAAGAAGATCGAGGACGTGCGCATCGTCGTCAGCGGTGCCGGTGCGGCGGCCATCAGTTGCACCCGCCTCTACTGCGCCTTCGGCGCGCGGAGGGAGAACGTCGTGATGTGCGACTCGAAGGGCGTCATCACCGCCGACCGCCCCGGCCTCAACGCGCAGAAGCGCGAGTTCGCCACCGCGCGCACCGACATCCGCACCCTGGCCGACGCCGTGCGCGGCGCTGACGTCTTCGTCGGCCTCTCGCGCGGCGGACTGCTGACGCAAGATATGGTGCGCTCCATGGCCGACAGCCCCATCATCTTCGCCCTGGCCAACCCCGAGCCGGAAATTACCTACGAGGACGCTATGGCCGCCCGCACCGACGTGCTGATGAGCACCGGGCGCACCGACTATCCCAACCAGATTAACAACGTCATCGTCTTCCCCTACATTTTCCGTGGCGCGCTCGACGTGGCCGCCACCGCCATCAACGAGGAGATGAAGATGGCCGCCGCCCGCGCCATTGCCGACCTCGCGCGCCGCCCCGTGCCCGACATCGTGAACCGCACCTACAACGTGCGCAAGTTCGAGTTCGGTCCCGACTACTTCATACCCAAGCCCATCGACCCGCGCCTCATCACCGACGTGTCCATGGCCGTGGCGCGCGCCGCGATGGACAGCGGTGTGGCGCGCCGCCCCATCGAAGACTGGAAAGCCTACAAGCAGCAACTGCGCGAACTGATGGGGCAGGAGACCAAGTTCACGCAGAACCTCTACGACACCGCCCGCAGCGAACCCAAGCGCGTGGTCTACGCCGAGGGAACCCACCTCAACATGCTCCAGGCCGCCGTCAAGGCCAAGGAGGAGGGCTTCTGCCACCCCATCCTGCTGGGCAATGAAGACCGCATACACCGCCTCGCCGCCGACCTGCAACTCAATATGGACGGCGTCGAGGTCATCGACCTGCGCCGCGACGACCAGGCCGACCGCCGCCACCGCTACGCCCACATACTGGCCGAGCGCAAGCAGCGCGAGGGATACACCTACCAGGAGGCCAACGACAAGATGTACGAGCGCAACTACTTCGGTATGATGATGGTCGAGACCGGCGAGGCCGACGCACTCGTCACCGGCCTTTACACCAAGTACAGCAACACGTTCAAAGTGGCCGAAGAAGTTATCGGCATACGCGAAGGCTACAGCCACTTCGGCACGATGCACATCATCAACTCCAAGCGCGGCACCTACTTCGTGGCCGACACGCTCGTGAACCGCCACCCCGACGTGGAAACACTGCTCGACGTCACCCGCCTCTCTGCCGAGACCGTGCGCTTCTTCAACCGCACGCCCGTCATGGCCATGCTCTCCTACTCCAACTTCGGCACCGACAAGCAGGGCAGCCCCACGGTTGTACACGAAGTGGTGCGCCGTATGCAGAAAGAGTTCCCGCGCCTGGCCATCGACGGCGAAATGCAACTCAACTTCGCCCTCAACCGCGAGCTGCGCGACGAGAAGTTTTCGTTCACCCGCCTCAAGGGCATGGACGTGAACACGCTCATCTTCCCCTGCCTCAACAGCGCCAACTCCAGCTACAAGATGCTCAAGGAGATGAGCGACAACGTGAGCGTCGTAGGCCCCATACAGATGGGTCTGAACAAGCCCGTCCATTTCACCGACTTCGAGAGCAGCGTCGACGACATCGTCAACATCACCGCTGTCGCCGTGCTTGACGCCATCGTCCAGCAGCACCGCGTCTGCCCGCTACCCGAAAGATAGGCCGAATACCCACCTGTGGGTAAAAACGGCCCGATGGAACAAGTTTGACATAGGCATAGCCCCGACGGACATGGGGCTATGCCTATTTTTGTACGCGGCGGGCGCTGTGCCGCACGCCGTCCATATATCCCGAACAACCGCTATGCAAACTCTTTTCATTACGCTCTTGATACCGATGCTGGGCATCGCGCTCGGCTCGGGCACAGTCTTGTTCACCCGCCGCCCCATCCCGCCTCTTGTGCAGAAGACGCTGCTCGGCTTTGCTTCGGGCGTGATGGTGGCCGCCTCTATGTGGTCACTGCTGCTACCCGCCGTGGAGACAGCGGGCGAGGGGAAATGGGCTGTCGCACCCGCCGCCATAGGCTTTTTGCTCGGCATGGGGTTCCTGTTGCTCATCGACAACCTTACCCCCCATCTGCACCTCTCGTCCACCGCTCCCGAGGGGCCGCGCGTGCGCCTGCCGCGCTCCACGATGCTGCTGCTCGCCGTGTCCATCCACCACTTGCCCGAGGGCATGGCCATCGGGGTTGTGCAGGCCGGTGCAGCGGGAGGCGGCATCCCCGCCGCCGACGCGCTGGTGTTCGCCATCGGCATAGCCATCCAGAACATCCCCGAGGGCGCCATCGTTTCCGTCCCGCTGCGCGCCATGGGGCGAAGCCGCCTGTATGCATTTGCTGCCGGTTGCCTGAGCGGGGTGGTGCAACCAGGCGGGGCCATCGTGACCGTGCTGCTGGCGGGGTTCATTCTGCCGATGATGCCCCTGCTGCTGGCCTTTGCCGCCGGAGCTATGCTCTACGTTGTCGTGGAGGAACTCATTCCCGAAGCGTCGGCGGGCAGGCACACCAACCTCAGCACGCTTGGCTTTTCCGCCGGGTTTGTGCTGATGATGGTGCTCGACATTGTGCTGGAGTAAAGAATCATCACTTTTGGGTATTGCACGCGCGCGGCGTACCGCCTAATTTTGCAGTCCACAAAAACCACAAACAAAACTTATATGGAAAGAATCGGAATCTACTACGGCTCCTCCACAGGCACGTGCGAGGACATTGCAAACCGCATCGCGGCCAAGCTCGGCGGTGCGGAAGTGATTAACGCCTCCGAACTGTCGGCCGAAAACGCAAGCCAATTCGACCTGCTGCTGCTCGGTTCCTCCACCTGGGGGGCCGGCGAACTGCAAGACGACTGGTACGCCGCCTGCGAAACGCTCCAGTCGCTCGACCTCGGCGGCAAGCGTATTGCGCTGTTCAGCGTGGGCGACAGCGAGTCGTTCGGCGACACTTTCTGCGGCGCGCTCGCCCCGCTCTATGAGGCTGCGGCAGAAACTGGTGCCACCATCGTGGGGCAAGTCAGTGCCGACGACTACAACTATTCCGACAGCGAGGGTGTCCGCGACGGTCTGTTCCTCGGCCTTGCGCTTGACGAGGTGAACGAACCCGATAAGACCGACGCCCGCATCGACGCCTGGCTCGCCGCCATTGCTGTGTAAGCGCGCCAAGAGCTGAAAAGCCACTAACGAAAGCCCCGCCCCGTTGTCAAAAACGGGGCGGGGCTTTTGCTTGTTTGTGGGCTGGGTCACTTGATGAGGTTGCCCAGAATGTCGCGCGTCAGTTCGCGGGTGACAGTGCGGGTGGCGGCACTGGTGGCGTTCTTCACCACGCGCCCTGTGGCGCTGGTGGACGACTTGCGCTGCTTCTTGCCCGTGACTTTCTCGGTAACAAACGCGCCGAGAATCGTACCCAGCGAGGCGGTGACGGCGGTCAGCACGGCTTTGAGCACCTTGGCCAGCAGCCCCGGCTTTTGCTTGCCTTTGCTTTCCTTTTCGGCCTTCGCGCTCTTGGCTGGGAGGGAGACTTCAGCGGCTTCAGTCTCGACGGGAGCCTCGCTCTCGGCCAGCAGCACCTCGAAGGCGCTTTCGCGATCAACGGACGTGTCGTACTTGCCGTAGACGGGCGACTGTTTGATGAGGTCGAGGCGCTGCCCCTCGGTAATGGCGCCGATCTGGCTCAGTGGGAAGAGCACCTTGGCGCGCTCCACCATGGTCGGCGCGCCTTTCTCGTCGAGGAACGACACGAGGGCTTCGCCCGTCTCCAGTTGCATAATGGCCTCGTCAGTCTTAAAATCGGGGTTGGCGCGGAAAGTGTCGGCGGCGGTGCGCACGGCCTTTTGGTCTTTGGGCGTGTAGGCGCGCAGGGCGTGCTGGATGCGGTTGCCCAACTGGCCGAGTATGTTCTCGGGCAGGTCGGTGGGGCTTTGCGTGACGAAGTAGATGCCCACACCCTTGGAGCGGATGAGGCGGATGACCTGCTCCACCTTGTCGGTGAGTGCCTTCGTGGTACCGTCAAAGAGCATGTGGGCCTCGTCGAAGAAAAAAACAAGACGCGGCAGGTCTTGGTCGCCCACCTCAGGCAGCGTGGAGTAGAGTTCGGAGAGGAGCCACAGGAGGAAGGTACTGTAAAGTTTGGGCTGCAACATCAGGCGGTCGGCGGCCAGCACGCTCATCACGCCACGCCCTCCCTCGGTGGCCAGCAGGTCGGCAATCTCGAACTCGGGCTTGCCGAAGAATTTGTCGGCACCTTGGTTCTCGAGCGCGAGAAGGGCGCGCTGTATGGCACCGACGCTGGCCTTCGACACGTTGCCGTACTTGGTGGCGAACTGCTGGGCATTTTGGGCTACATAGTCGAGCATAGCGCGCAGGTCTTTGAGGTCGTCGAGCAGCAGGCCGCGCTCGTCGGCCACGCGGAATACCACGCCGAGCACGCCAGTCTGCGTCTCGTTGAGTTCCAAGATGCGAGCCAAGAGGTCGGGACCCATCTGCGAAACGGTGGCGCGCATGGGGTGGCCTTGCTCGCCATAGACGTCGTAGAGACGCACGGGGCAGGCTTGGAACGCTGGGGATTGGAGACCGAATTCGGGCAGACGCTTCTCGATGAAGCCGCTCATACGCCCGGCCTGCGAAATGCCCGACAGGTCGCCTTTCATATCGGCCATAAAGCAAGGTACACCGGCCTGGCTGAAGGTTTCGGCCATCACTTGCAGGCTCACGGTCTTTCCCGTACCGGTTGCTCCGGCGATGAGGCCGTGGCGGTTGGCCATGCGTCCGACGATGCTCAGCGGCCCGCGCGGCGAATGGGCGATGTAGAGGCCGCGTTCGTTGTCGTACATAGTTATTGTGTTCTTAGGGGTTACGGCGCAAATTTACTGAAAAACGAGGGCAGAACAAGCGAGGAAGCTACTTTTCACATGCTTTATCGTATGCGAGTAACTTCGGCATAGCCAAAATTATGAAAAAATGCTGTAACTTTGCAGCCAAAACGTTTCAAACATTGCTGTTCGACATTTTTCTAAGTATAAGCCACAAAAGATTATGAATAGATTCTGTATACAACAATTCGGCCCTATTGACAATATCTCTATTGATTTTGGAGACTTGACCATTTTAGTCGGACCACAGGCCAGCGGAAAAAGCGTGACACTTGAAACGCTTAAGTTGGCTGTAGACCGTGACTATATTGTAGACACGCTAGATAGGTATAACTACATTTTCGGCCACAATGCGGAGAAGATTCTAAATGTTTATTATGGCGAAGGTATGGCAGCGATATGGAAGAAATATACCAAAATAGAACTTGATGGAAAAGCCTTTGTCCGAAAGAACTTGCCAAAGAAAGGCAGTGGGAACGATGAAACTCTTTTTTATATTCCGGCACAACGAATTCTGAGTATTCCTGATGGACGTCCAAAGTACTTTGGCGAATTCGACAATTCATCACCATACGTTCTCCGTTCATTCAGTGAAACGCTTCGTCTTTTCATGCAGCATGGCATGGGAAATGCAGATGTCCTTTTCCCTATGGGTAATCGCTTGAAAGGTTTTCTGCGTCGTTCCTTTGATGAAAGCATTTTCCATAAGGCTAAAATTATTATGGAGGAACGTGCAAGCCAAAAGAAGATGGTGCTCAATGTTGATGGTATGAGCATTCCGTTTATGTCGTGGAGTGCTGGACAGAAAGAGTTTATGCCCTTGCTTTTGGCCTTTTATTGTCTTTCAGCCCCTCCCTCTAAAGTGGTCAAAAAAGAGAAATACAAATATGTTGTCATAGAAGAACCAGAAATGGGGCTTCACCCACGAGCTATTATCAGTGTGATTCTTCAGATTCTGGAGCTGATACAGTCGGGCGGATATAAAGTTATAGTTTCTACCCATTCTCCTGTATTTCTTGAATTTGCATGGGCCTTCAATCTGTTAAAGGAAAATAAGGAGCACCAGTACGAGGGATTGTATGAAATCTTTGGAGTTCCAGAAAACTCTCCTGTGCGAGAAATGCTCGAGGGCCTGTTTGACAAAACCATTAAAACATACTATTTCAAACGTGGGAATGGTAATGGCAAAGTTGTCTCTCACGACATTTCATCTTTGGATGTCACTGACACAGACACCATTATTGCTGAGTGGGGAGGACTTTCGGAATTCTCCAGCCTTGTTTCAGAAATCGTATCAAAATACATGATTGACAATGGAGAATGATACTAAGGCACAGAAACTCAAAAGCCTTTTGAAAGTGGCTATTGATCAGACCGAGGATGTCAAAGGCCAATTCAAGGCTGGTTTAGGAGCCATAAAAGGCAACGAAAAGCAAAAGTTTGTTGTCCCCGATACTCGGAAGATTACAGGCAGCTTGGATATTGATTCCTCTACAAAGAATAAGTACCCTCAAGACAATCGTTGGGACTATGCTGTGGAATATAATCAAGAGACCTTTTTTATCGAAATACATCCAGGCTCAACGAATGAGATTTCCACAGTCCTTGCAAAACTAAATTGGCTCAAGATATGGTTGAGAAAAAAAGCACCAGCCATAAATGCCTTGAAGCCCAAAGACAAACAACCATATCATTGGGTATATACCAACAAGTTTGCAATCCTTCCCAATTCCAAATATGCCAGACAACTTGCGCAAGCACATCTGCGACCAGTCAAGCAGTGGGAATACTGCGCATTGGGATGAAAGGCAAGGAAATCATTGCCTTTAGATTTTCATTTTAACCCAAATCGGTCATTAGGCCGACGGGTATGTTTTTATGTTTGTCTTTTTGCAGGATAATGGCTTTTCTTTTGGTGTCTTTTGACTGATGCCCGCTCGGCATAGCCCGCCATGCCGTCGCGAACATCAGCCAAAAGTCCCTCAAAATAAAAATCATTCTTCTACAAACCCTAATGACCGATTTGGGTTTAAATAAGGAAAAACCGCGTACCTGTTCCGCACACCCATCAAAAGCGGTCTGGAACTATAATAACGTTTTGGGGTGAAACACAGAACAGCCTGATTGCGATTCGAACGCTACCCAATCTTGCAGTAAGATTAGGCAACGTTCGGTTTGAGAGGTCTATAATATAGCAAAATATTGGCTTCTCCTGCTAGGCTTTGCAAATGGCCGATTTGCTATTGAAAACTATAGGGCTTTTTTGTTTGTGCGGATTAATACCCTAAAGGACCCTTCCGCCTATAATGATTGTTCCTGAATCGTAATTTGATATGCTCTTTTTTACTTTGTCAATACTACTTTTATAGATATCTATACCACCCATTAAACTTTTAATGTAAGCATTGACAGTTAATGCTTCCCATGTATTGAAATCTTCAGCCTCAGAATAAGTAATAGTATACCTATAAGTCCTAGGGCTATCAATAAAAGAATAATTCTTCTGTTCGCCATTCTTTACATTAACAGACAGAGGAGTATAGTTAAATCCTTCGCAATAACTTCTATATACAAAGTTCTCCAGCTTGTAGAGTTTTATTCCTTTTACTTGCTCATATTCACATTGCTCCAAAATTGTCTTACCTTTAGGGGGAATCGCGATAATGCGTTGCATTGAATAAGTTGTCGATGAACTATTAGTTTTGTTCGTTCCAACATTTACTCCATTAGCCAATGTTCCTACAGTTCCACCTATTCCCAAGACACTTGCGACACTGCCCACATTAAGTCCAGCCCCATTACCAGAACCATGTGTTATTGTGATTTGTTTTGTATCATAATACACCTTATAGCAACCAGAGTCATCGACTCTAAATGTATTTCCTAAATCTATATATAACGTTTTATTAGTTTTGTTCTCTAACTGTATATAGAAATGGCCGTTGAATGGATGCAAATGAAATTCATCACTATTCAAGAGACATCCACCTATCCTCTGGAAAATGCTGGCCTCCAACTTATCACTTGCCATCACTGAACATTCATCTATTCCCAGAAAACCAATCCAGCAATCTGCCTTTTTGTTATTACTCTTTTTGGGTATAAATCCTGCATCTCTTTTGTTATAAAATTCTATGTGAGCACTATTAGCCGGTTCCAAAGGTTTCGCAATGCCGCCAGATGTTTGTTGCTGACTGGCGATTTGCTCCTTTTCGTTGAATTTGTCAGAATCTCCATTTTCGTAATTGATAGACATTACCTCCGACTTATTAATAGTATAGGTAGGCCCATTCTGATTGGAATACTTTTTGTACTTGATGTCTGCTGGATTGACTTCAAGAACCTTTGATAGGATTGTACTACCATCTTTCTTAACGATTACGTCCTGTGCTTGGGTGTTAACAGAGCACATTATTGACAATACAAATAACAGTTTCTTCATATTTATTTTTTATTTTTAGATTAATCATCGCAAGATACACAGACTTTCAGATTCACCACAAGTGCACAAGAGGTTTGTACCCTATGTAGTTCCAACTACATTTGCTCTTTTTCCCAATGGTGAATTAAGGGTCTATTGAGCAAAAGGTCTTGCTCTTCTTATGGATTTGCGGTGCAAAGTTACGAAAAAGCGGGGAGGGTAAAAGTAAATGACCCTTTTGCATTCCCTTTGCCTAAAGCGGATAACTTCGAAACGGAATTTGGGGCAGAAATTCGGTAGTTGGGATAGACGCAACGATGCCACGACCGCCCCTTTCCTGCATCTATGCAACAGATTGCAGAGAGTCTTTTTTTCTGCAATGGCTTTTAGATTCTTGCAATGCTTTGCAGAAGTTTTGCTGTCAAACTACAGAATTTTGTTTTCAAACCACAGTTTTACAAAAGAATTATAAATAATTGCAATACCCTTACGGGGAATTGCAGCCGATTACGAGATGGCTATGTCGGGGTTCAGAACGAGGAGTGAAGTGTCGGGTAGGCGAAAGCGGAACGGGGCGTCCGGGCGGCGCGCTCCCCACAGGAAAATCCGCCAGTGCCGCCCAAAAAGCAGCGAAGCCCACGGAAAAAGCGAGGAAGCCCAGGGAAAAAGAAAGCAGTGGCCCTCAATTCTCCAAACTTAGGCTTAATTTGGCGAAATTAAGGCTTAGTTTGTACAAATTAAGGCTTAGTTTGTACAAACTAAGCCTAAGTTTGGAGATTTGAAAGCCACCGAGGGGGAAAGAAGGGGCGGAAGGCGGATTTTTAGGCCGCAAAAAGGCGAAAGGAGTGTACCAAAGTGCACTCTTAGGCCGCAAAATGGCGAAAGGAGTGTACCAAAGCGCACTCTTAGGCCGCAGAATGGTATAAGGCAGGCAGCAGACAGGGCGGCATAGGCGCGCAAGAGACGAAAGTAGTGGCCAGCGGCGCTATTCCTCGAAGTCTACGCAGGCGCGCTGGGCTACGACGGGTTTAAGGCGCGAGGCGGCGGCGACGTGGGCGGGATGGGCGGCATAGGCGCGCACGTCGGAGAGCGTGTCGAACAACGACGTCAGGCAAACGTGCCACTGCTCGTCGGGGTTCACGTTAAGCCCCACGCCGATGCGGCGGATGGAGGGAATGACGGCTGGCAGGGCTTCAATGTCGCGCTTGAAAGCCACGGCGGCCTGCAGACGTGCCGCCTCGGGCACGTCCTCGCGCAGGCGGAACATCACGATGTGGGATACCATAGACAGAAAACGTTTTTAGATGTAGGAAAGTGGGACTCGGCGCGGCGCGGCGGTCGTTTTTTCGTACTTTTGCGCCCCACGCCATTCCGACAGCGAAGATATGAAATACTTTCCGATAGCGGCGTTGCTCGCGCTCGTTTCCTGCCTCGCGGCCTGCGGCGGCGACAAGCCCGCCCCCAGTCGCACGGGAGCCGACACGGTGGCGGCACATACCCCCGTCTACGACCTCGACAGCATTTTGGCGAGCGGTGAAATCGTCGTCGCCACGCTGCGCGGGGCGGACACCTACAGCGAGTTCCAAGACACGGTCATCGGTTTCCAGCACGCTTTGGCCGACAGTCTGGCCGAGCACCTCGGCGTGAGCCTGCGCTTCGAAGTGGCCGACGACACAGCGGCGTTCTACTCCCTTGCTCTTGCCGACGGTGCCGATGTCTACGCCCTGTGGCTCGACAGCGTTACGATTGACAGTCTGGGATTGACGCCCTCCGCGCCGCGCGACAGCCTGACCGCCACCTCGTGGGCCGTGCGCGGCGGGGCGGAGCAACTGGCGGCGGCACTCAACGAATGGGCCACGGACGAACTCTGCGACACGGTGGAGGCGCGACTGTTCCGTTTCATACACGACCGGCGGCTGGTGCGCAAAAACGAGCAGCCGCCCTACATCAGTTTGGAAAAGGACATCCTGTCCATCTACGATGCCCACTTCAAGAATGCCGCCAAGACCTGCGGCTGGGACTGGCACCTTGTCGGCGCGCTCTGCTACGAGGAGAGCGGTTTCGACCCCAACGCCGTGTCGGGTGCCGGGGCGCGTGGGCTGATGCAGGTCATAGCCCGCACAGCCGAAGCCTACGGTGTGAAAGACTTTCTCGAACCCCGGCAAAACGTCGAGGTCGCTGCGCGCCACTTGAAGGACATCATGGAGGAGTTCGGCGACATCAAGGACAAGCACGAGCGGCTGAAGTTCGCCATCGCGGCCTACAACTGCGGCGGAGGGCACATACGCGACGCGCAAGCCCTGTGCCGACGCAGCGGCGACGACCCGCAATCGTGGCAGAGCGTGAGTCGCTATTGCCTGGAGTTGTCGAAACCTGGGGCTAACCGCCACCCGGAGGTGAAACACGGGCTGATGGACGGCGCGCAGACCGTGATGCACGTCATCAAAGTGATGAGGCGCTGGGAGCAGTACGTCGGCCATTTGTCCACGTCCGTTCCCACATATCCCGACGCGCAGGGCCGCCACAGCGACACACTCACCGTCTCGACAGTCTCGGCTGAAGACCGCGCGGCATCCGCCCGCCCGCATCCCAAACCCGAAAAAGGGCGGACGAACCGCTTTACTCAAGGAACCCGCATCCTTGGCCCCGACGACCCGCGCCTGTTGCACGTTGCGGGCGACACGGGAAAAACTGTTTTCTAAGCCCCCATTACAACCTCACGCCGACCACAAGTTCCGAGAGGTCGGCCTTCGTCATGTGCGCCTTGACATTGGCCCCCACCCAAAGGCCGTGAAGGCGCGGAAAAACGTATTTAAGCCCAATGCGCTCGTAGTAGGGCTTCTCCTCGTCGCGCGCCGTGAAGCCCATGTGGCGGTACAGGTACACGCCGAGCGACATCGTGAGCGCCAGGTCATGCCACCACACCTCGTGCTTCGCCGCCACGCCCACCGACCACGGGCTGTGACGCTCCGTGTGACCGTCGAGGCGGTCGAGGTCGCGGATGTGGCGCGCCGCATCGGCATAAAACAAATCCACGCCCGCCCCGCTCGACCAGCGGCGCGCGTAGCGGTACATCACATCGGCCTGCGCCGACAGCGCATAGTGGAAGTGGAAACTCTCCTTGCGATAGCCAGGGTCACCAGAGGCAGTGGCATACTGCGTGCGCAGCCAGTCCTCCAGCAGCGTCTTGCCGCCAAGCCCCACAGCCACGGTGGCGTACCACCGCCGCGCGTCGAAAGGTGCTTTCAGCGCGGTCTCGGCCGCCTGCGGAATGGCTGCGGCGGGACGGTAAACGACACCCGCCATCGGTCCCACGAAGTTAGCGCCCTTGTTGGGGCGGTTGAGTGCGCCGTTGCTGTGGTGGGCGAACTCCAGCCCCAGGCGCAGGCCATATTGCGGCGTGAAAAACCACGTGGCGTGCGCCCCCGCGCCGAAGTAGATGAGCAGGTGCGAACCAATGATTTCGTTGTCGACGTTTGTGCGCTTGTCGTAGGGGCGCGCACCCCAGCCCAAGCCGATG
Source organism: Bacteroidaceae bacterium (assembly GCA_017933995.1). Lineage (GTDB taxonomy): Bacteria > Bacteroidota > Bacteroidia > Bacteroidales > Bacteroidaceae > Alloprevotella. The sequence continues at coordinate 51,510 of JAGBKI010000020.1, forward strand.
TCCAAACGATAATCGACTTCCCAGCGGCGCGTGCGCAGCAGCGGGCGCTCGAAGAAGCCGTAAGCAGTGAGGATATTGCCCATCCGCGAGTCGTAATCGGCCATCTCGGCCTGTCCCCATTCCGGCGAGGGTGCCTTGCGCATCGTCACGCCACGGTAAAAGCCGTAGCGCAAGCCCGCGCCCAGCGTAGGACGTCCGTAGTCGGCGGCAAAGGGGTCGGCAGCGGAAGGCGTGAAGCGCACCTCGGCGCCAACGGTAGCGGCGTGGTTATCGTGCAACCACATCCGCTCGTAAGCGTCGACCTTGGCCACGCTGCCCACGGCCACATCAGCCGCCCAGCCCATCGCCGCGCGTCTTGAAGTGTCGGCGGGCGACTGGGCATGAAGCAGCGTCGGACAGGCTAAAAGGAATAAAAAAAGAAGAAGCGGGTGCAGACGCATTTTTATCAGAATTCCACGTCGAGCTTGAAGTCCTCGGCGTCAATCGCGTCGGCCTCCGCGCCAGAAAGTTCGCCGCGTTGTGCCGAAACGTAGTCGAAAGCCGCTTTCAGCGCTTCGCCGAACTTTTCAAAGTCCTCCCGATAGAGGAAAATCTTGTGCTTCTCCAGCACGGGCGGCGTGGCTTCCGTACCCTCGTACACACGCTTGCTCTCGGTCATCGAGAGGTAGTACTCGCCGTTGCGGTCGCTCTTCACGTCAATGTAATAGACACGCCTTCCGGCCTTGACGGCACGGGAAAAAAGGATGGTGTTCTTGTCAAAGGCTTGCATCGGAATCGGAAGTTTGTTTGCCAGATTATTAAAACATACGATGCCGCAAAGTTGCCACAAAAAGCGTGAAAAGCCAAAAAAGAACGCCCTCTTTTGGCCGCCGCCCACTAAAATTGTACTTTTGCCCACGCTACAGACCAGCGGCGGAGGCCGCCGGAACAGCCTTGCCTGAAACACGACTTTATGATAAACCGACAACTGATACGCCTCAAGGCCCTGCAAGTCTTCTACGCCTACGTCGTCGACGGCCAAAAGACACCCGCAGAGGCCGAGAAGGAGTACGCCGTGGCCTTGGAGCGCGCCCACGAGCTTTACCTCTACCTGCTCAACTTCCTTGTGGACATACGCCGCCAGGCCGAAATCACCGCCGGAGCCATCGAGGCGCGCAACGAGCGTCTGGGACTGCGCATCGCCGCTTCGTCGGCGGAGCGCGTCTTGGCCGACAACAAGTGGCTCAACGAGTTGGAGGCCAACGACGAGCTTCAAGACTATCGCTCCAAGCACAACGACCAGACCGATGAAGAGGTGGCCACTGTGCGCCGCCTCGTCAAGGCGTTCATCGAGAGCGACACCTTTCAGCTCTACCTTAAAAAGGAAGACCGCTCGCCCGAAGCCGACCAAGAAGTGGTGCGCCGCCTCTACAAGACCATCGTGGCCGCCGAGGATTTCGAGTCGCTGCTCGAAGAGCGCAGCATCTACTGGAACGACGACAAAGACATCATTGACACCTTCGTCCTCAAGACCATCAAGCGCATCACGCCCGGCGGCGGCACCGAGCAGCCCCTGCTGCCCGCGTGGGGTGCCGAGGACGACCAAGAATTCGCTATGCTATTGCTGCGCGAAGCCATTGCCCGCCGCGATGAGACCTACCGACTTGTAGCAGAATCTACCAACGAGAACTGGGACATCGAGCGCGTAGCCCTGATGGACGTGCTCATCATCCAGCTCGCGCTGGCTGAGATGCTCGGTGTGCCGCAGATACCCCTCTCCATCACCATCAACGAGTACATCAACATCGCCAAGTGTTACAGCACGCCCCGCAGCGCCTCCTACATCAACGCCACCCTCGACACCCTGGCCAAACAACTGCGGCAAGAAGGGCGGCTAATGAAGAACTGACTTTGTAAACCATAAATACACCTACAACCATGACACTTTTCTTTTCCTTGATGCAAGCCCAGCCTGGCGGTTTCCAGCAGTACGGCAGCTTGATTATGATTGTGCTGCTGTTCGTCATCATGTACTTCTTCATGATACGTCCGCAGAACAAGAAGCAAAAGGAACTGCGCAACTTCCGCAATGCCCTCAAGCCCGGCCAGGATGTCGTTACCGTCGGCGGCCTGCACGGCACGGTGCGTTCCATCGACGAAGGCACCGACACTGTTACCCTCGAAGTGGCCACCGGCGTGAAGCTCCGTTTCGACCGCGCCAGCATTGTGCCGCAGGGCGAAACGAAGTAGCTTTTTTGTTAATCAGTTGATGAGTTAATCAGTAGATAAGTTGTTTGATAAAAAACCTTGGGCAATCTCATGCCCGCAATACCAACCAACTGATTAACTCATCAACTCATCAACTCCCTATGCCCCGCAGCCGCTTCAAGCGCGCCTTGCCACTGCTGTGGCGGCGCCTGTGGAACCGCCAGTCGCTCACCTTCCTGGGTTTCGTGGCGCTTGCCGCCTCGTTTTGGCTCGCCGTGACGCTTAACGAGACCTACGAGGTGGACATCAACGTTCCGCTGGAGCTTACCGACGTGCCGGGCAACGTCGTTGTCACCACAGAACTGCCCAAAGAGCTGCGCGTGACACTGCGTGACAAGGGCGTGCGTCTTTTCCCTTATGTCTACGGACCGAAGCTGAAACCGGTAGTTGTCAGTTTCCGCGAACACAACACCAGTAGCGGACGTGTGCGTGTCCTGGCAAGCGAACTGCTCGGTCAAGTACAACAACAAGCAAGCGCGCCCACGCAGATTGTGCGGATTAAGCCTGACACGCTTGAATACTACTTCAACTTCGGCAGCAGCAAGCGCGTGCCCGTGAAATTTGACGGCACGGTGGATTGCGAGAAAGGTTATTTCGTAGTAAGTACCAAGATACAGCCAGAGTTCGTCACCGTCTACGCCCCCCTTGCCGTACTCGACACGCTGCGTTCCGTCTCCATACGCCCGTTGCATCTTAGTGGCGTGCGCGACACCGTGCGCAGAAAAGTCCCCGTCGCCACTATGCGCGGTATGAAAAGCGTCCCCGCCAACGTGGACGTGACGCTTCTGACCGACCGCTTCACGGAAAAGACCGTCAGCGTGCCCATCCGCTCCATTAACTTCCCCGCCTCGCGCGTGCTGCGCACTTTCCCCTCTTCGGTGGACGTCACTTTCAAGGTCGGCGTAAACCAATACGACCGCATAGACGCCAGCAACTTTGTCATTGCCCTACCCTACGAACAACTGCACAACCTGGGCACAAACAAAGTTGCCCTCCAGCTGCGCAGCATACCCGACGGAGCAAGCAACGTGCGCATCAACCCTGCCACCGCAGAGTTCGTCATCGAAACAGTCCCCGACGAGGACGACACCGCCGCCACACCATGAACTACGCTATCACCGGCGGCATAGCCAGCGGCAAGAGCCGATTTTGCCAGCGCCTGCGCGCTGCGGGCAACCCCGTCTACGACTGTGATGCCGCAGCGAAGCGCATCGTCCGCACCCATCCCGACGTGCGGCGTCAGCTCACCGGCCTCGTCGGAACCAGCCTCTACGCTATCGACGGCACGCTCGACAAGAAAGCCCTCGCCGCCTACCTCACCGCCTCGCCCGAAAACGCCTCACGCGTCGACGCCATCGTCCATCCCCGCGTGGCCGAGGACTATCGTGCCTGGCAACAAGAGCAGACCGAGAAAGGCGCGCGCCACACTTTCATGGAATGCGCCCTGCTTTTCGAGAGCGGCTTTGACCGCCTCGCAGACCGCACCGTATTAATATACGCGCGCGAGGCGACCCGCCTGCGACGCCTCATGGCCCGCGACGGCATCACCGAGCAACAAGCGCGCCGCTGGATGGCACTACAAATGCCCGAAGAAGAAAAGTTGCGCCGCGCCGACATCGTTATTCCAAACGAAGACCGTTGACCATTGCAGCCCCAACCTTCCCGTTGTGTTTGTTGCTGCATCGCAGCCGCTCGGCTTTTCCGCTTGCCTTAAAGCAAGCTCCCCGTCACCCCATCCCATTGATTAACTGATAAACTAATAAACTGATAAACTCAAATGCAAGACACCATCCTTTCCATCGCAGGCCGTTCCGGCCTCTACAAACTCCTTACGCGCGGCACAGCACGCATCATCGTTGAAGCTCTTGACGAATCCCATAGGCGCTTCCCTGCCAGCCCCCGCGACCGCATCACCTCGCTCAACGACGTCACGATGTACAGCGAAACGGACGACGTGCCCCTGATGGACGTTTTTCAAAACATCTGCAACGCCCTCGACGGCAAGCCCTCGCCGCTAAACCACAAGACGGCTACGCCCGAAGAACTCAGCGACTTTATGGCCACGGCTCTGCCCGACTACGACCGCGACCGCGTGCGCCAGAGCGACATCAAGAAACTCCTCCAGTGGTATAACGTGCTCATAGCCGCCGGTTACACGGCATTCTCTGAAACCAAGGAGGCAGACGGCGAAGAAGCCTGAGAAACCGCGAAGCGCTTGCAAGGCAAGAACTGTAGTCTGGACACGGAAACGATGATTAAGAACTTTGTGTTCGATCTCGGCGGCGTGGTCATCGCCATAAACGCCGACCAAGCGTTACGCCGTTTTGAAGAAATCGGCGTGAAAGACGCCGCGAAATGGCTGAACCCTTACGAGCAGGCCGGTTTCTTTGGCGACCTTGAAGCTGGGCGCATTTCTGCCGAGACGTTCCGCGAAAAGCTCAGCGCTCACGTGGGACGTGAAGTTAGCGTGGCGGAGTGCAAGTACGCTTGGACGGGATTCCTTGACCACGTACCCACGCGCGGTCTGGAAATCCTGCGCAGCCTCCGTGCGGCAGGCCGCCGCGTATTACTACTCTCGAACACAAACCCGTTTATGATGATGTGGGCCATGTCAGCCGAGTTCGACGGCAACGGCCATCCGCTCAGCGACTATTTCGATGCCTGTTACCTCAGCTACGAATGCCGCATGATGAAACCAGCACCCGAAATATTCCGTCACATGCTGGAGTGCGAACACATCGCATCCCACGAGACGCTCTTCATTGACGACAGTCAGCGCAACGTAGACGCTGCCCGGCTGTTAGGTTTCCACACGCTTTGCCCCCAAGACGCTGAAAGCTGGTATGAAGAAGTGTCCAAAATCTGCGGAACATCTGGAAAAACGTGACTGGCTGTAATAAGATTTGGGCTATTCCCCCTAAAAGTCACAGATAATTTTTCCTGCCTTATATAACTACGCGATGCCGCTCCTTTTAGCGCAGCATCGCGTTTGTTTTAACCCAAATCGGTCATTAGAGTTTGTAGGAGAATGGATTTTATTTTGTGGGGCTTTTGGTTGATGGCTGCGAAGGCATAGCGGGCTATGCCGAGCGGACATCGGCCAAAAGACACCAAAAGAAAAGCCATTATCCTGCAAAAAGACAAACATAGAAACATTCCCGTCGGTCTAATGACCGATTTGGGTTTAATAGGGAACAGCCCTTGTGAAAAGCCCAAGTAGTTTAGGGGCAATCCTTCAAGAAGCAGGTGTTACTTGCGTCGGAAAAGGTCGCGGAACTTGTTAAAACTGCGTTGGAGCACAATGCCCGCGCCTTGGGTGGTGAGCGAATTTTTCGTAAAATAACGGTCGTTGGTCTCATTGTAAGCCTTGAGCCGCAGGCCGCCACCAGGGGTAAGCAGATACTGCACATCGAAATCGCCCACAAAGTTGCCATTCTGCTGCGTAACGCTATTGCGATAGCCGAAGTTTCCGTTGATGAGCAGTCGATTGCCCAGCAGACGCCCGCCAAACTGGCCGCCAACCTGCGCATCCTCCCAGCCATAACTACCCGTGCTCACGTTCGTGCCGAACGACCAGTTGCTCTGCCCCATCGCCGAAGTGATAAACTGGTTTAGCTGGCCGCTGAGTGTGCTGGAGAGGAAGGAATTCATAGCCGTCTCGGTCTGCGAGCCAGAGGAGGCCGCTGTTGTACTGGCATAGTCATAGGTATAGAAACGCCCAATAGCCAACAGATAAAGTACCTGACGGTTCATTTCCTCGTCGGTGGAGATGAGCGAGCGCACCATCTGCTTCACGTCTTGGCTAACGGTGGGCATGTCAAGGTCGAACTGCACTTTGGGATCGCCCAACTGGCCACTAAAATTCAGCAGGCAGTTCACGCGCACGCCGTTCTGGCTCACGCCGCCTGTCAGATTCAGGTCGGCCAGCGAGGCAGAGGGCACAGTGTAGACGGCTTGCATGTCCATGATGCCGTCAAAGGGTTTGCCGCCGAAGATGACGCGACCGCCTTGCTGGAAACGGAAATCCTTATGGATGATGTCCTGTATTGTCATTTTGTACGTCCCGTCCTCGACGGTGTAGGTACCATAGAGATTGAATGTCCCCTTGTTATAATAACTTGCACGGAGCTGTCCGCCACCACGAACGGTGATTTTGTCGCCCGTCTTCTCGTCCATGATAACCGTGAGCGGCACGTCGGGGGTCATGTCGAGCGTGAGGTTCATCATCATGTCGCTGGTGGGTGTTGGTACTTCCTCTTTTGTCTTGCTCTCCTGGCCATCGGCTGCAAGCCGTCCGTCATCAGCGGGACGTATCTGTAGCAGGGAGCTGCCACTGTAGTCGTCGGGAAGGTCTACATGGTAGATGAAATCCGTCCCAGCCACAGGGCGCACGTCCATATCGCATTGGAGGAATCCCGGACCGCCCTCTATACCGACGGTTCCCGAAGCGACGGCGTGCGAGGAGAACGTAATATCGGGCGTGCGGGGACGGTCGTAGAGCAGCATACGGTTTAATGCGAATCCGAAGTTGTAGCGAAAATTCGAGAGGTAGGCGTGTTCAACACGTCCAGCCACAGCGGCTGTTCCACCAAGGCCGTCGCGCGCAGTGCCGCTGCGTATGTCGAAGAGTCCAGGCTGCATCACGACGTGTAGGCTGTCCACATCGTATGCGCAGCCCGTCACGGGCAGGTCGCCGCGCACGTCGGCCACGACATCGCCTTCCAATTGCAGTTCTTGGAAAGTGCCATAGAGACGCGTGTGCCCTGTTGCGCGCCCTGTGATGTCGTGCAGGATTCCGCCGAGATAGCGGCGCAGGAATGACAGATTTGTTCCCTGGCTGGAAATGTCAAGGTCGAGCATTTTGGTGTTGGGGCTGATGTCGCCCGAAACCTGCGTGCCGCCGTATGGGGCGTCAAGGATATCAGCATCCAGATGTACCAGCATCCGTTGCAAGTCCACGCGCCCTTTTATTCCAGCCCTCCCAAGCCGCCCTTGGTTGATACTGAAATCCCTTATATCGAGACTGGCTTCCACCAAGGGCTTCTCGTCGGAAAACTTCAGCACAGCGTGTCCGTCACTGATACCCGCGAAATATACGGGGTGGAAATTCAACAGGTCGAAAATGTACTCCAAGTTTACGCCTTGCAGGTCGGCCATAATGCTGTCGGGACTGCCTTTGGTAAAAGCGCCGTCAAGCGCGATGTGCTGGTCAGCATGTTCAACCAACAGTCGGCTGACGGACAACGTGTCTTCACCCCAGATCACGCTGCCGCCACGCACGCTCCACACACTGTCCTTGAAAAAGACTTCCGTCGGCTGCAACACGGTGCGCAACATGCGTCGCCCAGCATTTTCAACGGGTCTTGTCTGCGCCAGAAGTTCGCCTCTGAAGACACGGCTCTCCGTTTGCCACGAAAGATTGGTGGACAAGATGCGCCCGCCAGTCTGTATGAGAGCGGCCAAATCGGCCTGTGTCCCGGCCATTGGCGTGGCGGTCTGCACAAGGAGGCTGTATTCGTCGCTCTCACCCTGTAGATAAGCACGCACATGGTCAAAGCGGTTCGCTTGATAGAACAGACTGTCGGCTCGCAACGTGATGTCTGTACGCCCGCTCGCTGAGCTAAGCGTACCTTCCACATCAAGGCCAGCCGGTGCCGACAGCGGTATGTGGAGCAGGTCTTTAAAAAGGCGATCATCTCTGAGGTGCGCGCTCAAAGCCCAAGTGTCGGCAGCCTGCTGCAAGTCGGACGTTTCTGTATGCCAATCGGACGGCACAAGGTCGGGCAGCGCCTGGCAAGCAACGCCCTTTACAGTGTTCAGCAAACGTGTCACATCCAGAGACCCCTGCACGGCCAAATCCCCGTAAGGGGTTTGCAGCTGTATGTCGTGTCCCTGTTCGGTGGGGGAAAGCGACAAATTCAAGTCGCTCGCGTCAAAATCTGTTCCCGCGCCTTTCAACACAAGACGAGAAAGGGCTGCCCGCCCCTCCAGGCTGTTCAGCGAAGCGAAGTCAGCCACTTCTACCCGCCCACAGAGGCGCACACGCATATCAGCAGGCACATCCAGCCCCCATACAGCAGGTTCTAAGTGCGCTATGTCGCCCTCCCATAGCAGCGAATGGGGCATACCGTTCAAGATTTCGCCCGTAAGCAGCCCCGTGAGCGTCGCGGCAGGATCAAGGCTATTCAAGCGTAAAGAGAATGCGCGATCATCAACATTTCCCTCCGCCGTGACGCCCGTTATCTGCCGCCCGTTCCAAAGCATACGTGCCAATGCCACACGCCCTTCAAAAGCTGTAGGAACTCCCGTATTGAAACGCAATGCTCCGTCGGCCATAGCTGTGATGGAAGCAGGCAGCGTGCCGTCGGCAAGCAGTTCCGAGAGACGCAAGTCTGCCACCGATACACTCCCTGCCACCGCCTGGCCGTTCCATCCGCCACGCAGCGTAGCGCTGCCCAATGTAGTGGAAACACGCCCAGTCATCTTCGCACCAGAACCCTCGCTCCATTCGACAAAGCCGCTGAAGTCTGCCCCGCCAAGCCGCACCAAAGGGTCTGGCAAACCTGTCCCGCTCACCTGCTGTAAAGCCGCATCTATAGATGGTACATCCACAGCCAAACGGTCGCTACGAAGTTTCACGGCTTTCACGCCACCGTCACTCTTGCGATCAATCTGTAAATCGCCATCGAAGGACAAGGCTGGATGGTCGGCGGCTATGTTCACACTGCGCAGCGTGATACGCTGGGGTGCGATGTCAAACCTCCCGCTCACTACGGCTTGCGTGTGTAGCGAAGCGAACTGCGGCAGTAGTGGGGCGAAGTCGTCTGTGGCTATGCGCGCCGAAGAAAGTACACCACTTGTCTTCAGCGTGCCGACAATGTCGCGCACGTCATAAGCAATACGTAAATCGTGCTGCGCCAGGCGAGTGTTGGGCAAGCGCAATTCAAAATCTTTCAGCCGCAGACCGCCCGCATAAAGCCACACCTCTCCCCGCAGGTTTTCCACCACCACTCCGCTCCGCTCCCGAAAGGACAGACTTCGCACGTCAGCATGAAACAAACTATCGGTAATGGTCGGCAAGCGCAGCGAGGCCGATAGCCCCGTGACACTCAGCCGTTCCGCAGAGAAGCGTCCCGCCGTGGACTTCGGCGCGTCCATCTGCGCATAGTGCACTGCAAAGCGTCGCACCACCAATTGGCTGACAGTAAGGTCGGTCGACCTGCTCTCTACATCGCTTCCCTTGAAAGCGTCGAGCAGGAACTGGATGTTCATCGCCGTATCTCCACGCAAACGATACAAATGCGCCTCGCCGTCGAGCAAGGCTATGCTACGCAAACGGATACGTCCGCTCTGTATCAGCGTAAGCAATTCCACGCCACCCTCCAGTATTTCCGACGATAGCATAAGACTGTCAGCACGGTCGTAGACACGCAGGCCGCTGAGGCGCACATGTCCCGGCAGCCCCACTGTGGCCTCGTCTACCACAACGCGTGCACCAATGAAGTCAGAGAGACGCGCCGATACCTCTGACGCCAAGTAGCGACGTCCGGCAGGTGTGTCCAAAAAAACACACAAAGCCGCGTAACCGCATACGAGTGCGCAGATAAGCGTGACGAATATGTAACGTAGGATTCTGATAGCGTCCGAAAACTTATCCAAAGTAGACCCTCCTGAAGTGGGGCTTCACACCTTAGGGAGGCCGAGAAACACGCTGCATCGAACAGGAACGGCAAAAAACATGCATCCAGACCTATGATAGGAAGCCCTTTCTCGCATGTCCGATGGAAAATCTGCGCAAAAATACGACTTTTCGAGCGAACAGGATTCACCAGAGGAATTTTCTTACGCTTCCACACACACCAAAGCAAAAGCCCTGGCGGCAACGTGCCAGCCAGGGCTTGATATATCGGTAAGTGAATCTGTTCAAAGCGCCACTTTCATCGTCCGCTCGCCGTCCTTGACGATGTAGATGCCGCCCAGACGCGAGAGGGAGGTGGGGGCGACGCGCCGCCCGCCCACGGTGTAGAGTTCCACGCGCCGCCCGCTGCCGCCCAGCACGAACGCGCCGTCCACAACAGCCAGCGAGTCGGCGGGCAGTTCCACGGCGTCAAGCCCCGTGGGGTCGTTAGGCACGGCCACCTCCGCGTCGGCGAAGGCCACAGCGTAGCGGCAGCCCACGTCGCTCGTGTTCGTGCCGCTGCCCCAGTTGAGGATGTTCCAACTGTTCGACACCTCGCCTTGGTTCAGCTGCGCCGTGCCGCTGACCACAGCGAAGAGGCAGTTCATGATGCCGTTGGTGGTCAGCGTCCAGCCGGTGGCGGGCTGCGCGGCGGAGGTCTTCATACGCGAGGCTGGCGTCGTGGGCGTCTCGGGCAGCAGGTAGGAGCCGTCGGCGCGGTTCACTATGTCGTAGGTGCCGTCGGCGCGCACGGTGAACTTCCATTGCGAAGCGTCGCCGGCGGGCGCGGTGGGGCCGGTCATATACTGCCCCGCGCCAGTCGACGTGGCGTAGCGCGGGCCGCGCCCCGGTGTGTAGAGGTGGTACCAGAAACAAGTGTCGGCACTCGTCATCGGTTGGCGCAGTTCGGCCAATTGGGCAGTCATGCGCCGCGCCATGGCGGGCTGTTTCGTGTATACGTTGGAGCTTTCATAGCGGCTGGTGGAAATGTTGTAGAGCTGCGGCGAACTGTTGTAGCCCGTCTCGATGCCCGGCCCCCACACGGTAGCGTTGCCGTTCGACGGCTCGATGTACTTCCAGCGCTTGGTGCGCAGCGACAGCGTGCGATCCTGCGCCATTTCCACCACCCAGTCGCGGCTTGTGGCATCCTCGCCCAGCCACGTCTCGATGTGGTTCTGGCTGTCGTAGGCCGCGCCCACCGGCACGTCGGCCCCGATGAGGGCGGCCAGCGAGGCGATGTCGTCGATGTGCGAAATGAGTGCGTCGCTCACCGCGCCTTCCTTGATGCGCGCGGGCCAGCTGACGATGAACGGCACGGCCGTGCCGGCCTCGAAGGCACTGTACTTGCCGCCACGGAAGGGGCCGCCGGGCTTGTGCGTCCCCACCAGTTCCTCGGCCTGGTCCTGGTAGCCGTCGTCGAGCACGGGGCCGTTGTCGCTCGTCACGATGATGAGCGTGTTGTCGCGCAGGCCCAGGCTGTCGAGGGCGTCGACGATAGCGCCCACCGTGTAGTCAAACTGCAGGATGACGTCGCCGCGCAGGCCCATCGGGCTTTGGCCACGGAAACGGTCGGCGGGATAGCGCGGCACGTGCACGTCGTTCGTGCAGAGGTACATGAAGAACGGCTCGTCGCCGCAGCCCGCGATGAAGTCCACCGACTTGACCACGATGGAGTCGGCCAGTATCTCGTCGCGCCACACGGCGCGCCCGCCGCCTTTCATATAGCCGATGCGCCCTATGCCGTTGACGATGCTCTGGTTGTGGCCGTGGCTTGACTTAAGTTTGGTGAGCAGTTCGGGGTTGGTGGCGCCCGTCGGCTCGCCCTCAAAGTTGCTGACGTATGAGACGTAGAGCGGGTTTTCCGGGTCGTGGTTGGCCACGCGCCCCTGCTCGATGAAAACGCACGGCACGCGGTCGGCCGTGGCCGCCATCAGGTAGTGGTAGTCGAAGCCGATGTCGCGCGGTGTCCAGTCCAGCTCGGCGTTCCAGTCCTGCTGTCCGCCCACGCTGCCCAGCCCCAGGTGCCACTTGCCAATGGCCGCCGTGCGGTAGCCCGCGCTGTGGAACATGTCGGCCAGGGTGTACTGGTCGGGCTTGATGATCATGCCCTCGTTGCCGGGCGCGATGTCGGTGCCTGGGCGGCGGAAGGCGTACTCGCCCGTCAACAGCGAGTAGCGCGAGGGAGTGCTGGTCGAGGCGCAGGCGTGGCAGTCGGTGAAGCGCACGCCGTGGGCGGCCAGACTGTCCACGCGGGGCGTCTCGACGCGTGTCGCACCGTAGCACGACAGGTCGCCGTAGCCCAGGTCGTCGGCCACGAGCAGGATTACGTTGGGGCGTTCCACGCTTTGCGCCAGTGCCGTGGCGGCCACGCCGAGGCAAGGCAGGAGGAGGTGTTGGGATTTCATCTGTTTATAAGTTTATCAATTTATTAAGTCGTGCTGTGTTGGTTGTCAGCAATTGTAGCAATACCTGCGTTCGCCCGTGCTTGTTCTCTTAGCGGCTCAAATAGGTGGCCTGCCCGGCGACCTCGTCGTCGTAGATGACGGCGCGCAGCTGGTCGGGACTGAGCGGCACGCGCGAGCGGGTCAGTTCGGGCACGTTGTAGCTCTTGAAGAACAGGCGGTGGTATTCGGGGTCTTCCTGCGGCAGGATGAAGGCTTTGCGGGGCCGCCCGTCGCGGTCGAAATAGGCGATGGCGGGGCGGGTGAAGTTGGCGTCCTCGCGGCGGCTGGAGAAGGCAATCCACCGCCCGTTGCTGCTCCAGGTGTGGTAGCTGTCCTGCTCGGGGCTGTTGGCGGCGGTGAGGGGGTAGACGCGGCCGGTCTGAAGATCCTTGACCCACTGCTCGCTGTCGCCGTGCCAGATGTGGAACTGGCCGTAGCCGCCGAGGGTGAAGAGGAGGTAACGCCCGTCGGGGCTGACGCGCGGCACGGTGGCGCTCTGGCCTCCGCCTATCGTGTCGCAGCGCACCTCAATCTGCGGCTCGCCGAAGCGGCGCGTCGTGGGGTCGAACGTGAGGCTGTAGATGTTGTAGCGCAGGCTGTCGTGGAGTTGCATCACGATGTCGGGGCGCACGCTGTCGGGCTTGCCGACGAAACTGTCGACGTGGGCCATGCAGTAGTAGAGTTTCCGCCCGTCGGGCGCCCAGCAGGGGAAGGTCTCCATGTCGAGGTCGGTCTTGAGGATGTTGGTGAGCGTGCCGCGCTCGGCGTCGTAGAAGACGAGGTCGCTGCCGTAGTCGACCACCTCAATCTTGTTTTGGTTGCGCATCTGGAAAGCCTGGCCGGTGAGGTTGCTGGAGAAGACGACCCAGGGCTGCGTGGGGTGCCACGTGGGGTAGACGCAGTTGGAGAGCACGGAGTCGACCTTCATGTTCATCTTGCGGACCTTGCCGTCCTGGATGAAGACGGTGCCGCCGTGCTTGGCGCGGACGTGGAAGAGCATGCGTTTCGTGTCGTATGCCTGGTAGTTGTGGCAGTTCACGCAGTGGTTGTTGTCCTCCTCGTAGTCGCGGTTGTTTTCGTAGATGGTGAACTCATCGAACGTCTCCAGGTCGCGCTGGTAGAGGCCGAGCTGGCGGTAGAGTTCGTAGCTGGGTTCGATGAGGCGGTAGGAGAGGTAGCGGTCGATGTTGTCGGGAGCGACGTCGAGCGACCAGGCGGGGAAACTCACCCACGCGCCGTCGCGGCGGGCGTAGAGGGTGACGCTGAGCGTCTGTCCCTTGGATGCCTGCAACAGCCTGCGCCACTCGGCGGGGTCGAACTGCAATTTGGCGTCGCTGCCAGCGGCGGCCACGATTTCGCCCGCCTTGCCGCGCACGGCGGCCACGAAAGCGTCGCCCTCGTTCTCGGAGAGGAAGTTGAGCGGGGCGATGTTGGGCGGCACGGTGACGTCGATGTAGTCGGGATAGATGGCGGCCTGTTCCTTGACGGGCGTAGCGCCGTCGGGCACACGCGCCTCGGGGGCGCAGGCGGCCAGGCCGGCGAGTGCCAAGAGGGCAACGAGGAGGTATCGGGTGGGAAGGGGTTTCATCGGGATTGGGAACGGGGATATACGGGAGGCACGCTCATGTCGCTTGGCGGCGATGGCGAATTGCCAGGTAGCCAGACACGGTGCCTCTACTTTTAATTATAATATTTATTATTAATTAAAAACTAGTTCACCCCCGCGCTCTCCTGCTTGCGAACCTGCTCGGGGTTGTTGTTCTCGCAATAGTAGTAGTACACATACGTGCCCAGCCACTGGTCGCGCAGTTCGCGGCGCATCGCCTCCTTGTCCTTGGCAATCGGGGCGACGTCGCGGCTGAACGCGGCGATGGTCTGCTGCACCATAGGGCTGATGCCGGGGTATCTCTTGAGGAAGTTCTCCCCGCCGTGCTTGATGCTGTAGATGACCAGTGCCTGCTGCATACACTCGGGCAGCGGCCAGCCCTTGGCCACGAACACATCCGCGCGGGGGATGAAGGCCGCAAGGTCCTTACTGTAGAGGCAGGCGGCGGCGGAGGTGCGCAGCACCTCGTCGGGACCCTCGGTGAGACCCATATTGTAGCCCAAGAAAGTGGGCTTGCGGAAATTCTGCTCGAAGCGGTGGGGGTCGCGGGGCGTGAGGCGGCGGATATGGGCGAACTCATTGTCCTCGTCCAAACGGTCGGGACGGCCCACATACTGCGCGATGCGCTCGCAGAACGCACCCTCAAAGGGGTTGGCGCCGATGACGGCCAGGTACTTGCGCACCAGGCGGTCCTCGCCGTTGAGCAGGGCGGCCTTGCACATCGTCTTGAGCCAGTGGAGACGCTGGCCGGCAATGACGGTCTGCTCGAATGCCTCGTGGTAGGCGGGGTTCAGCAAGCCGGCGGCCAGGTTGCAGTCGGGCACGAACAGGGCGTACTCGTCGGCGGGCATCTCGTGGTCGAACGTCACCTTGGGGAAGTCGAAAGGCAGGCTGAACACCTGCTCAAGCAGGGCGTCCTCGTGCTCAAGGGCGATGGCGTAGTAGGCCGCCACGGAGCGTGTGGGGTACTTCGGCCTCATCGCCACGTCGGTCATGCCCTCCCAGTCCTGCTCCTCAAGCAGACGCTGCATCTGCGCCGTGGCCAACACACTGTCCACATAGCCCACGTGCGGCGTCACCACAGCGGCGGCCACAGCCAGCACGGGGATGGCCAGCGGTGCGTACCAAGGGGCGGCATCCTCCGACCGCCGCGCCTGAAGGAGCAGCAGGGCCGACACCATATATATAATAAGGAGTCCCGTGAGCCACAACGCCGCAACGAAATGCAGCGCGGTGTACGCCCAGACGGCGGCTGAGACCGTGGCGATACCGACGGCAGCGAAGCCTACAAGACGGGCCGTGCGCGGGATAATCGGGGCGCGCTTATCGGTGAACGTCCGAACGGCGGCGAACACAGCCACCACACCGAGGACGAGCGTAGGCAGCAGCACCACCATTGACGGCTCGCTTCTGAAATACAGGCTGAAACCGCGCCACGGCAGCCAGGCGAAAAACAGCAGCGGCAGCACATACGCCGCCCACGCCCAGCGACCTTTTAGGCGCAATCCCTGCGACAGCAGCGCGCCGGTCGCGGCAAGCACGGCGGCGAGCAGCAGGCCGCCAACAACGGGGTATCTCATCGGCAGCAGCAGCCAGCGCGCGGCGTAAAACAGCGAACCGAAAACCCCGTCAGTGAGGAACTTCATCTGCATAGCGTTGGCGGACACGTAACTGTCCTGCTCCACACGCCACATCACGTCACCCCACAGCCACGAGGCCAGCAGCCAAAATGCCGCCAAAGCCAAACAGGCCGTTACCAGAGTTCCAGCTCGGAAAGTCTTGGCTTTAGTTTTTCCGCCCGCCTCGCGTTTCGGGACAGCAATGGACGCAGCCGTTTTCCTTGGTGGCGCGGGGCGACTACCAGACTGCTTTTTTCTGTTCATATCAACGAAAAGGATGTCTGCAAAATGTTACAAAAGTTTCCAGCGGCGAAAATACACATTTCTTTCGTGTATGCAAGTTTCCCGTCCTTCTTTTCATGCCCGACACCCCACACAGCGTCACTTCCCGCCCACAAGTAAAGGAGTTTCCCGCTGCGCCACACCTGCTACTGCATAAGAAAAGGCACACCCAAAGCGGATGCGCCTTTTTTTATCAAGGACATAAACATACAAGACGAAAACTACCGCTCCATCAAGTTCTCCCAAAAGGTTTCCAAGTCTTGATCTAAACCTGAAAGTAACTCCCCGTCGAGAACAATGCGGTCGCTGTCCACCACATAGAGATCGGCCACGGTCTCGTGCTCGTAATCTTGAAGAACAATCGAAAAGGGTTGCAGGATACCCATAGCCTCGATTTCTTCGCGCAAGCTGTTTATGGCACGTTGCAACATAAGGATGGCGGCATCATAGAAACCCTCGCGCGTGTCGCCGACCCACTCTCCGATGACACCACTGGCCACGCAGTTGTCGTTGTCATCAAACACGCACACCTCACCATTCTCTGGCTTAAGCTGTATGGCGAGGTCGGTCACGGGGAGCGCATCCTCGCTTGCTGGAAAGTGCTGAGTAGCTTGCAGCAGCACGCTACGCAATTGGTCAATCGTTGGATTGGAAAGATCTTTCTGGGACATTGTTCGTCAATTTTCGCCAAAAGTACAAACTATCTTTTACGCACGCAAGCGCAAACGCGTTATATTTTCTATCGGAGCAGCTATCCGTGCCTTCCGAGAGGTGCCACAGTGTCCCGTCTGTGAGCGAAAAAGGAGCAGAAAACTTCACCGTTTCGCGGGAACGGGCTATTTTTGTCGGCAAAAGAGCAAATTGCTCACCAAAGACGCCATGTGGGCAAAGCCCATGCCCGTAGGCACAACCGAATGAAAAAACTTAAACTCTAACAAGGATGCGAACCACCACCTATTTGCTGACAGCCATTCTGGCCGCTTTCACTTTGTGCCTGCGCATATCCGCGCAGCCCTCAACCATGCCCGACTACACGCAGCGCTATGCCGCACGCCTCACGCCGCCGCCCGTCTATCGCTGCCAGTACACAGCTGTGCCTCCCGTCATAGACGGTTTGGCCAACGATTCTGTTTGGCTGGCCGCCGAGCCGCTGCAACCCTTGCAGGACATTCAAGGAGCTTCTATGCCCGCCCCTACCCTGCCCACGGAAATCCGTATGCTCTGGGATGAACGCAACCTATATGTCACTGCCACGCTCACAGAGCCTTTCGTCCGCGCCAAGCTCGATGAGCACGATGCCATCGTGTGGCACGACAACGACTTCGAGGTATTCCTCGATCCCGACGGGGATGGAGAGAATTATTTTGAGATTGAAGTAAACGCGCTTGGCACGGTGTTCGAGCTCATGCTGTCGCACCCTTATCGCAGCGGGGGCAAATTTTTCTCTGCTTGGGACTGCCCTGGGCTGCAAAGCGCCGTAAGTGTACGCGGCACGCTCAACGACAGCAGCGACCGCGACACCAGCTGGATCGTCGAGCTGGCCATTCCTCACAAAGCCCTCAGTGTGTCGTTCGACGACGCGTTGAAACAGAGCCGCCTTTGGCGCGTGAATTTCTCGCGAGTGGAGTGGCTCAAAGACGGAGGGCCAGAAGGAAACTGGGTGTGGGCACCAACTGGCATGGTGGACATCCACATGCCTGAACGTTGGGGCTATGTCTATCTGGAAGGCGGTCCAGCACCCACCGACGCACAAACGATCGTCGAAAAACCCTACAAAGACGAAGTATACAACCTTCTGTGGACGCTTTTCTATGCCCAACAAGACGCTTGGAACGCCAATCACCGTTACATCGACCGCCTGAGCGGCTTCAAACTCAAGGCCAAAGAGCTGGGTGTGCTACCAGAGGATTGGTGGCTCACCGTGAGCACAACGCGCTACAGCTTTGTATTTTCTGTTGGCCCCGACGGAGAACCCGTTTACCAACTCAACGATCGCGGGCACTTCAGCGTGATGAAAAAAACCGAATAAACACCGTTCTTTACAAGAACGGCTGAATCCTGGCTGGGCGGCATACCAGAAGCAGGCCACACAGCACATCACAAACCCCTGCGGGGTTGCACGGCAGAGGGACAAGGCTCCCTCGCACGTGCAACCCCGCTGGCCTTTTCTACGTCGATGGTGCGCCTAAAACGGCACGGTAACGCGCAGAGTAACGTTGCGTCCAGGACCGCATACGCCCATACGTCCCGTCACAGGGTTCACGCCTGCGTATTTAAGACGGCTGAGGTGGGATTGGTAGGCACGGTTGGCGAGGTTCTCGCAAATCAGCAGCACTTCGGCCACCTTACGCCCACGCAACAACACATCGCTACCTGCCGAGAGGCTCAGAAGCGTGTAGGAAGGCGTGGCCGTCTCGGTGGCATCAGCCTCATAGAAATGCCCCTGCCGCAAGTTGCATTCCAGCCCTACGGCCACGAAGGCGTTGTGTGCCGCCAGCGCACCCTTGCGCCACAAGCGTCGCGGCTCGTGAGCCACCTCCCACTTCAGCTCGCTGTTCCAGCGCGGAGCGGGTGTCAGCGGCAAGGAGCGTTCGGGTGCGGGGCGATGCAGTTGCGTAGCGCGGACAAACGCGAACGTGTTTTGGAAGTGCAGGCTGTGAATCGGGTGGAAATCAAGCCCTGCTTCGAAGCCCCGGAGGCAGGCGTCGCCGCTGGCATACTCGTAGAAGGGCAGGTCGTCAGACTCTTGGCCATTGCGACGAGCGTAGACATAGTGGTCGATGCGGCTAACGAACAAGGCGACCTGCGCTGAGACAAAGTGCCCCACATAGTCAGCACCGAGGTCGGCTTGCAAACTGCGCTCGGCATGGAGACGGGAGTTGCCCACCTCGTAACGCACCGTACCCTCGTGCTCGCCGTTCGAGCCAAGTTCGGCTAAGTTGGGTGCCCTGAAACCGCGTGCCACGTTGAGGCGCACATCCAGTCCCCGCGCGGCGTGCCACACCGCCCCAAGACTACCAGTAAGCCCATCGAAGTGGCGGCGGAAGTCCGTGAAACGCAAAACGCCGTCCTCGGAAAGCCCCTCGCTGTGGAGCGCTCGGCGGTCGTAGCGCAGACCGCCACTCAAGAGGAAGGCACCAAGCCGTTGGGTGCCCGTGACAAAGAAGCCGACATCAGCGAGAGCGTAAGCGGGAATCAGATATTCGTCCCCCTTGTTGAGCGAACGCTGCCACATGCCATTGACACCCGCATGAAGCCGCGCGGCATCTGAGAGCGGGAGAGTATAGCGCAAGTCGTAGGTCAGGGTGTGCTGCTGGAAATAGAGTGCGTAGTCGCGAGGTGAATCCTCGTACTCCTGACGGCAGTTCTGCTGGTAGCCCACAATAGCAGCAAGCGTGCCGTGCCCCACGCGCTGTAAATGGTCGAGCACGGCTTTGTAGTGGGCCACTTGCTGAAAGGGTAACGACTTGCCGTAGGATCTTGCACGCCAGCCTTCGGGGGCTTCGAGTCCCCCTGTCTCCTCATCGCGCTCGCCCTCAACAATGCCGGGCGTCAAGTGGTAGTAGCCAAGTGTGAGCAACGAGTGTCCCCAGTTCCTTTGCAAGCCCAAGCGCGCACGAGCAGCCTGCTGACGAAATTGCGAGCCCGGCACATAACCGTCGCGTGGCGTCTTGTAGGCGTGAGCCAGTGTCTGCGACCAGCGCGCATCCCACACGAAACCGCCCCGATTTCCTGCATAATTGGCCGTATAGGCCATCGCGCCGCCGTTGGTTTGGTAGGTCGCCTCCAGCGAGCCGTCCGATTGGCCCTCGGCCATTAACGGAGCGGGGCGGAACACGATGACTCCAGCCATGGCGTCAGAGCCATACATCAGTGAGGCAGGGCCTTTGAGTATCTCCACGCTGTGAACACCCGCAGCGTCAATCTCAAGTCCGTGTTCATCGCCCCACTGCTGCCCCTCTTGCCTCACGCCGTCGGCCACGCTCACCACACGGTTGTAGCCCAGTCCCCGAATGACGGGCTTGGCAATGCCGTTGCCAGTGGTGACTGCCGAAACACCTGGCTGGCGGGCGATTGCCGTCACGATGTTAAGGGAAGGGACATGGCGCAACTCGGCGTGGCGCACTAGGGAGGTGGGTACGGGGGTGTCTTTCAGGCGCGTGGCTCCAGCCACACCCGTGACACGCGCTTCGCCTAGTGCCACGTGACCAAAGAACATATCGGTTGTGTCTGCCGCTTCCTGTGCGCGCAGACCAACAGTTGCCGTCAGTAACAACGGCAAGAAAAAGTTTTTTGCTGTCATAAATAGAATGGGAAATGTGTACGTGTTGAATCAATAACTATCAACTCACGGGCATTCCCATTCCTGGTGGCGCGCGCAGCGCTGGAAGATGAAACAAGCGCCTTACTGGAACGCTCACCACAAAATGCGTGGCGGGAGCAAAGGCGGTGGCGGGAGCAGCGGCCACACTGACCGAGCCAGGCAGGTATTGCAGCGAAAGGAACTGACACACCACGCAGTCGGCTATGCCAGGCGTAGATTGCGACAGGTGGCCAGCATGGGGCTGGTTTGACAAGCACGCGCCACACTCCACGCCGTCGGTCACCGCATGAGCGGCTGGTGCGTGCAAGTGGAACGCGGGAAATAGCACCACAGGCAGGAAAACCGCCAGCAGCGCCCAAGCCGTAAGGCATCGGTATGTCTGCTTCGACCTCATCTCTACGCCGCAAAAGTACAACAAATACCCGACCACGCAAATCCACCGCGCGACGATTTTTACCCACACCAGCGCCTCGCCTTTGCCCCGCACGGAGATGTTGGGCGGGAAGAGTTAGGAAGAATCGTAAAAAGACCGGGTAAATGACACTTGAAGCGTCTCCCCCTCTGTAAGGAATCGTAACCACGAAGCGATTGATTAATATCCAAGAATTATAAAGGGGCGCTCCCGAGGAAGACTCATACACACCGAACGCACGCTTTTTGAGTTTACAGCCAAACGAGTATAGCTTGACGAGGTTCAGCCCCTGGAAACTCATCGTTAAAAGACTACGTCAAGAACAAATTACTGCACCCGGGCTACTCCCTCGTCGCAAATGACCTGGACTACAAAAAGAAGCACGATTCGCACAGCTAATCAAGGCTGCGCCAAGTTCTTCGGATATCATAAAAGTGAGGGTAAAATTCCCGGGGCACAGATATACGACAACAAGCCCGCTCCTTGGCGGGAGCGGGCTTGTTATTTACTGGCACAGAGGGTATGGACACCAATTATAAAAGATCATTCGTGTAATTCGTGGATAAAAATCCTTATGTGATAGTCAGCCTCCTCCGCAACTCGGCCACACCCTTTGAGGCGGGGAGTCCGATTACCTCCACCTCACGACGGGCGGGGACGCGCACCTCGGCGGGGTCGATGAGCAGCAGGCGCGCGGCGGGCGGGGCGTAGCGCACCAGCCCGGCGGCGGGATAGACGTTGAGCGACGAGCCGATGATGACGAAGATGTCGGCCTTGGCCACCTCGGCGGCGGCCTCCTCAAGCCGTGGCACGGCCTCGCCGAACCACACAATCCACGGGCGCAGCAGCGAGCCGTCGCCGGCGAGCGTGCCGGGCTGCACCTCCCACTCGTCGTCGCGCAGCGTGCGCCAGTAGCGCGGATTGTCGGGCTGGCGCGAGGAGCACATCTTCATCAGTTCGCCGTGCAGGTGAATGACGTGCGTGCTGCCCGCCCGCTCGTGCAGGTCGTCGACGTTCTGCGTGATGACGGTCACGTCGTAGTCGCGTTCGAGCGCGGCCACGTCGAGATGCCCCTGGTTGGGACTGGCCTCCACAAGCCCCTTGCGCAGGCTGTTGTAGAACTGCGTGACAAGCGTGGGGTTGCGCGCCCAGCCTTCGGGCGTGGCCACTTCCTCCACGGGGTGTTTCTCCCACAGCCCGCCCTTGTCGCGGAACGTGCTGAAACCGCTCTCGGCACTCATCCCTGCGCCGCTGAGAATTACGAGTTTTTGCATATCCATGGTGTTTTAAGGTCTTGAAACCTCGTTCGCACAGCAAAAATACGAAAAAAGAAAGGCGCGCGGCGGGCGGGCGAAAGGTTTTCCTTACTTTTGTGCGCTTTTTCAGAACTTTACACCGAAAAACCTCAAACCTACACCTACTTCCAATGAACAGACTCAGCTACGCCCTCGGTATGATAATAGGGCGTCAGTTCCGCGAAATGGGCGTGGAGGATTTCTCCGCCCCCGACTTCGCGCAGGCCGTGGCCGACATACTGGGCGGCGGCGACACCCGCCTCTCCGACATTGAGGCGCAGCAGGAAATAACCGCGTTCCAACAGCAACAGAAAGCCCGCGAGGCCGAGAAAGGCAAGGCCGCGCGCCAGGCCGGCGAGGACTTCCTGGCCGCCAACGCCAAGAAGGAGGGTGTGACCGTCACCGAGAGCGGCCTGCAGTACGTCGTCCTGCAGGAAGGCACGGGCGCGAAGCCCACCGCCGCGCAGACCGTGCGTTGCCACTACGAGGGACGCCTCATCGACGGCACCGTCTTCGACAGCAGTTACCGCCGTGGCGTGCCCGCCGAGTTCCCCCTGAACGGCGTCATCAGCGGCTGGACCGAGGGTCTGCAACTGATGGGCGAAGGCGCCAAGTTCCGCTTCTTCATCCCCTACGACCTAGCCTACGGCGCACGCGGCGCGGGCGGCAGCATCCCCCCCTACGCTGCCCTTGTCTTCGACGTGGAACTTATCAAGGTGCTATAGAACTAAACAACTCAAAAAATACCACAATGAAAAAGATTTTCCTTTTCGTGGCCCTCGTGGCTGCAACCGTGCTGACCTCCTGCAACGGAGGCGGCAAAACAGGCGACGGACAGATTGACTCGCTCAGTTATATGATTGGTATGGCCAGCGGCAACCCCGAGCAGATTGCGCAATATCTCGCTATGCAGGGCAGCGACTCCACCTTTGTCGAGGATTTTGTCAAAGGTCTGAAAGAAGGTATGTCCATCGGCGACAACAAGAAGAAGTTAGCCTATTTCCAAGGCGTGATGGCAGGTATGCAGACCCAGAAGCAACTCTTCAGCAACGTGGAGGCTCAGATTTTCGGATCCGACAGCACACGCCACCTCAGCGAGACGCAGTATCTGCTCGGCCTCAGCGACGGGCTAAACCGCAAAACCAAAATTGTTATTAACGGTGTGAAATGCGGTCCCGAGCAGGCAGCCGAATATGTAGACTCCGTCTTCCGCAAACTGAGCGACGAAGCTCTGGCTCGCCAGTACGCCAAGGAGAAGAAAGCCTCCGAGGAGTATATGGCCAAGATTGCCAAGACTGCGGGAGTGAAGCCACTGGGCAACGGTGTCTACTACAAAGTCATAACCGAGGGTGCAGGTGAAAAGCTCACCGCCGACGCCACCGCCCGAGTCAAGTATGAAGGTCGCCTCATCGACGGCACCGTATTCGACCAGAGCAAGGAAGGCGAGCCCTCTGATCTACGCGTGGGCGGCGTAGTGCCTGGCTTCAAGGCCGCACTGCTCGCTATGCCCGTCGGCTCTGTTTGGGAGGTCTACATTCCCTACGATCAGGCATACGGCGCCAACCCCATGGGCGATCGTCTACCCGCTTTCTCTACCCTCATCTTCAAGATTGAACTGGTGGGGAAGAAGTGAATGAAAAGGTTTAATGAAGTTTAAGAGGTTTAAGAGGTTTAAGCCTTGCGGAACGAGGCTGGACGGATTAAACCTCTTAAACCTCATTAAACCTCTTAAACCTCTTAAAAAAACCTTTCAACCGTGAAACGTCTCATTCTCCTCGCCCTGCCCCTGCTGCTCGGTCTCGCGGCTTGTCAGCACAAGGAAATTCCGCAGGCGCGCCTGAAGACGAAACTCGACACGCTGGCCTACTGCCTCGGTGCCAGCCAGGCGCCCGACAGGGTCGGCATCGGGCAGATGCTGGCCAACGTGCACAGCGACAGCACCCGCATCGAGGACTTCCTCAGCGGCCTCTACGAAGGGCTTTCCAAAGGCGCGGAAGCCTACGAGGCGAACAAGACCGACGCCGCGTCGCTGGCCTACAACCAGGGCATCAGTATCGGCATCGAACTGCTCGACCGCTCCATAGCCCGCACCGAGCACTACCTGCAACTCGGCGACAGCCTCCACCTGCCCGTAGACGAGTTCGCGGCGGCTTTCGCCGACGTCGTACACGGCAAAATCTCCCTCCTCGTGGGCGGTAAGCCTGCCACACGCGAGCAACTCTCCGACATCGGCGGGCGGCTGATGGAAACCGTCGCCGACGAACGCGCCGAGGCACTCTACGGCGCACAGAAGCGAGCCGGACTGGACTACATCGCCCAAAAAACCAAGGAAGAGGGCGTCCGTCCGCTCCAGGACGGCATATATTATAAGGAGTTGCAGACCGGCCACGGCGCCAAGCCCACAGCCAGCAGCACCGTGCAGGTGCGCTACGAGGGGCGCTTCATCGACGGCAAGGTGTTCGACGCCACCGCCAACCACGGCACGAACGAGTACGACGAGTTCAAGGTGGGCCAGGTCATAAAAGGCTGGCAGAAAGCCCTCGCGCAGATGCCCGTCGGCGCCAAGTGGGAGGTCTACATCCCCTACGACCAAGCCTACGGCCCCGCCGGCAACCCGCCCGACATGCCCCCCTACTCCACCCTCATCTTCACGATGGAACTAATTGCAATCAAGTAAATAATAAAGACTCTAGAACCCCCAGCCCCAATGAAACTCCGCATCATTCTCCTTTTCTGCGCCGCCGCGCTCATCGCCCCCACGGCCAGCGCACAGCGCAAAGGCGGCAAGTCGCGCCGCCAGCAGCAGACCGAAGCCACACAGTTGGCCACGGCCATCGCCTCCCTCGACACCATCATCACCTCCACCCCCGTCGCCGCCGACAGTTTCAGCATAGCCGCCGGTGCCGCTCTCGCACCCAGCCTGCGCCAGTACGCCGTGATGCAGATGGGCGTGGACGAGAAGTATATGGAAGACTTCATCCGCGGCCTGCGCACTGCCCCCGATGCCGAATACGCCAAGAAGATGAGCGCCTTCGCCGCCGGTCTGACCATCGGCCAGCAGAACCAGAACAACGTCATCCCCGGCCTCAACCGCAGCGCCACGGGCAACGACACCACCGCCTACCTCGTCGAGCCGCTCTTCCTTGACGCCTTGGCGCAGGGCGTCGAGGGCACCGGCGCACTCACCGCCGACCAGGGCCGCGCCATCGTAGACCGCCAGGTGGCCTACCAGTCGCAGGTGTACAACTACGCCAACGCCCGCTTCCTCGTCGAGAACGCCGTGCGCGACAGCGTCGTCACCCTTCCCAGCGGTATGCAGTACAAAGTGCTACAGCGCGGCCAGGGTGCCGTGGCCACCGACAGCAGCACCGTCGAGGTGAACTACGAAGGCCACCTCATCGACGGCACCGTGTTCGACAGCAGCTACCAGCGCGGGCAGACCGCCTCCTTCAAGCCCACGCAGGTCATCAAGGGCTGGACCGAGGCACTCACCATGATGCCCGAAGGCAGCGTCTGGGAACTCTACATCCCCTACAACCTCGCATACGGCGAGCAGGGCAACCGCAACATCCCCGGCTTCAGCACCCTTATCTTCAAGGTTGAGGTCGTCAAAGTTAATTGACCATTGAACATTGACCATTGACCATTGGCTGTCGCGACGAAACACGTGCCGGAAGGCAACGGTCAATGGTCAATCATCAATGGTCAATGTTCAATAAATACACCTCTTGAAATGCTAACCATCTACAACACCCTCTCCCGCCGCAAGGAGGTGTTCCGCCCGCTGGTGGAAGGGCACGTGGGCATGTACGTCTGCGGCCCCACCGTCTACGGCGACGCCCACCTGGGCCACGCACGCCCCGCCGTGACGTTCGACACCCTCTTCCGCTACCTCCGCCACCTCGGCTATAAAGTGCGCTACGTCCGCAACATCACCGACGTAGGCCACCTCGAACACGACGCCGACGAGGGCGAAGACAAGATAGCCAAAAAGGCACGCCTCGAACAACTGGAGCCGATGGAAGTGGCACAGTACTACACCAACCGCTTCCACGACGCCATGGCCGCCCTCGGCTGCCTGCCGCCCAGCATCGAGCCGCACGCCAGCGGACACATCATCGAGCAGATAGCTCTCGTACAGCAGATTCTCGACGCGGGCTACGCCTACGTCTCCAACGGCTCCGTCTATTTCGACGTCGAGAAATACAGCCGCGACCACCACTACGGCAAACTCTCCGGGCGCAACCTGGACGACGTCATCAACGCCAGCCGAGAACTCGACGGCGTGGGCGAGAAGCGCAACCAGGTGGACTTCGCCCTGTGGAAGAAAGCCCAGCCCGAGCACATCATGCGCTGGCCCTCGCCCTGGAGCGACGGCTTCCCCGGCTGGCACTGCGAATGCACCGCCATGGGGCGCAAGTATCTCGGCGAGCACTTCGACATACACGGCGGAGGCATGGACCTCGTCTTCCCCCACCACGAGTGCGAGATTGCGCAGGCCGTGGCCAGCCAGGGCGACGAAGCCGTGCGCTACTGGATGCACAACAACATGGTCACCATCGGCGGGCAGAAGATGGGAAAGAGCCTCGGCAACTTCATCACGCTGTCGCAGTTCTTCAGCGGCCAGCATCCGATGCTCACCCAGGCTTTCAGCCCCATGACCATCCGCTTCTTCATCCTCCAGGCCCACTACCGCTCCACGCTCGACTTCTCCAACGATGCCCTCATCGCCTCCGGCAAAGGGCTGGAACGCCTGTTCGAGGCGATGAAACAACTGGAGCGCATCGACGTCGTGGCCGACGCGCAAATCACCGAGCAATACGCGCAGGATTTGTCCGACAAGTGCCGCGAGGCTATGGACGACGACCTCAACACCCCCATCGTCATCAGCCACCTCTTCGACGCCTGCCGCCTCATCAACCAGCTGGCCGACCGCAAGGCCAGCATCTCGCCCGCCGGACTGGAAGCCCTCGCCGCCACGATGAAGACCATCGTCGGCGACATCCTCGGCCTGCGCAGCGAGGCCGAGCAGGGCAACGCCGAACGTGAAAAGAGTTTCGCCGGCGCCGTCGACCTCCTGCTCGACGTGCGCGCCCAGGCCAAGGCCGCCAAGGACTGGGCCACCAGCGACCGCATCCGCGACAGCCTCGCCGCCCTCGGCTTCCAAATCAAGGACACCAAGGAAGGCGCCACCTGGAAACTCTGAAGACAATACACGTTATACAATATCCATTAGACAATAAACGTTGGCGGCGCTCCAAACATGGGGACACGGCCAACGTTTATTGTCTATAAACCCTTCCGTCCGCCACAAACGACTTCGCGCCGCCTTCTCGTTTATAAGAGGAGGCGGCGCGAAGCGTATTGGAAAGCGCGCGAGGCGACGGGTCAGAAACGGTAGAAGATGCCGAAGGTGAGGTCGTTGCGGCTGATGTCGAAGCCGAAACCGTCGCGATAGAGCCCCACTTCGCTATCGGCATAGCCCAAGAAACCGGTGTGCGCCACAGCATAGAACGACTTGCCCAGCGCCACGCTTACACCAGGACGAAAACCGACGCGGAAGCTGTTGCGCGACTGTTGCGCGGTGGTTTTGCTGGTGGCGAAGCCCACAGTGAAGTCTGTAAAGAGTTCCACAGGGCCTGCCTGCAGCGCAGTGTAGCGCACATAGGGCGAAAGCTCGAACGAACGCGTCGTGGTGGCATCGTCGCCGGGCAGCGGATTTTCTTTGACGCGCGGACTGCGGTCGTTGTAGTATCCGAACAAGGCGCCAAAGGTCAATTCTTCGTTCCATTGGTAGCCCACCTCGGGCTGTATGGTGAAGCGCTTGTGGTGCGTGTCGCCGTCGCGCCACCATCCCAAGCGGCCACCGGCATAGAACTGCGCGCTGGCACCGAGTGTGGAGGTCAGCAGCACAAGGGCTGTGAGCAGGGTTCTTTTCATCGTTCGTTTTCGATTGGTTTGCGATTAACGGCTGCAAAAGTAGCAACAAAACCGATAATACTCCCTATGGTTTTGGTTTTTTTGCGCGCCGGGAGTGCAAACGCGCCCCTTGGCTTCAGGCGGTTTCGGGGAGCGTGTCGGCGGTCCCTACCACATACCGTTTATAATAACTGATGATGAGCGTCGTGACGGGCAGGGCGATGATAAGGCCGATGATGCCCAGCAGATAGCCCCACACGGACAAGGCCAGCAGCACGATGGCCGCGTTCAGGCCCATAATCTGTCCCATGATGCGCGGCGTGAAGATGGTGTCCTGCAAAATCTGCACCACCACGTACACCAGCACCACACCGCCGATGAGCACCCAGAAGTTGTCGCCCGTCTCGGCGGCACGCAGCAGCGCCAGCACGACAGCGGGGAGGAAACCCACAAGCTGGAGGTAGGGCACGAAGCTGATGACGCCGATAAACAACCCCAGCGCCACGGGCAGCGGGAAACCGATGAGCAGGAAGCCCACGCTGAACATCACACAGTTCGAAAGTGCCACCAGGGCCTGTCCGCGAAAGTAGCGACTCATGCCCTGCATGACGTCGCCCACCAGCTGCCGCACGAACGGCCTGCGGCGCCGGGGCACAAAGGCCACCCATCCGTGGGCAAAGCGTTCGTAGTCCATCAGAAGGAAGAACAGATAGAGCAGGCCGATGAGCGACGAGAGCACGCCCACCACAATGCCCACCGTGCTCCACAGCACGCTCCACACCTTCGGCACCAGTGTTTTCAGAGCGCTCTGCACGTCCTGCTGCCGCAACAGGCGGTCGAGCTGCAACTCGTTGGCGTGTTCGGTGAAAAACTCTTGCACCGCCGGGGGTATGGTCGAGTTGGTCGCACCGTGCTCAATGTAGCCAATGGCCACCTCTTTGACGTGCGCAAACTCGCCTACGAAGGCCGGGACAAACAAGTAGCCGATGCCCGTCAGCACGCCGACAACGAGCACCAGCGTCACCACGATGCTCAGCAGGCGGCTGCGCAGGCGGCACTTGCGCTCGAAGAACACTACAAGCGGATAGAGCATGTACGCCAGCAGCCAAGCCACGAAGAAAGGCAGCAGCACAGCGCTCAAGTAGTTTATAAGATAGCACGCCGCGCCCACCACGATGAGGAAGAGCGCGCCGCGCACGAAGCGGTCGAAGGTTATTTCTTTCTGCAACATTGTCTAAAGGTAGGTTCTATAAATTAGTTGTTTCCTCCATTATATGGCAAGCTCCCTGCTTGGCTGCTTTGCCAATCTTTTTGGTCTTTTCCTTTTTATCTTCTTGAAGCGTAGCCCGCTACGCATCGGCGAAGATAAAAAGGAAAATCCTCAAAAATCTTTGGCAAACCATCACAAGCTAATTTATAGAACCTACCTAAACAAGATTCGTGTGGCTACCGACGGCAAAATTAGGCTTTTTTAAATAAGGAAAGTGGGCGTATTGGGATTTATGCTTACTTTTGGCCGTCAAAAGGCCACAACAAATGGGAAAACTCTACCTCGTGCCCACGCCTGTGGGCAATATGGACGACATCACGCTGCGTGCCATTCGCGTGCTTCGCGAGGTTGGCCTCGTCCTTGCCGAGGACACGCGACGCGCCGGCCTTTTGCTGAAACACCATGCCATTGAAGCGCGTCTCCTCTCCCACCACAAGTTCAACGAACACCGCACCGCCGAGATGCTCGCCGCGCGCATCGCTGCTGGCGAGGACATGGCGCTCGTCACCGACGCGGGCACGCCAGGCATCAGCGACCCCGGATTCCTGCTTGTGCGCGCCGCTGTCGAAGCTGGCGCCGAGGTGGAATGCCTGCCCGGCGCCACGGCCTTCGTCCCCGCCTTGGTATGCTCCGCCCTGCCCTGCGAACGCTTCGCCTTCGAGGGTTTCCTGCCGCAGAAGAAAGGGCGGCACACACGCATCGTGGCCTTGCAGGACGAGCCGCGCACCATGATATTCTACGAGTCACCCCACCGCCTCGTCCGTCTGCTCGCCGAACTCGCCGACGTCTTCGGGGCAGAACGCCGCGCCAGCGTCTCGCGCGAAATCAGCAAGCTCCACGAAGACACGCAGCGCGGCACGCTCGCACAGCTCGCCGACCACTTCACCGCCACGCCCCCCAAGGGCGAGATTGTCGTTGTCGTAGAAGGCCGGGGCGGCGAGGACGCGCGTCAGCGGAAAGCACAGCGACAAACCCACACCGACTAAACCAAACGCCACCAAGGCCATCAAAACCAACAGAACCCTTAAAAGAAACCCGGAACCCTATAGCCAACAGGATTCCAAAAGACCACAGAAAAAACTAAACACCACAACAATGAAAAAGACATCCCTTCTCATCATGGCCATCTGCGCCCTGCTCGCCGTCGCCTGCCAGCCCAAGAAAGGCAGCGACCAGACCGACGCCACCATCGACTCCCTGCGCCAAGCCCTGGCACAGTCAAAGAGCGAGTCGAGCGACCTTATGGGCACCATCGACCAAATCCAGGAAGGCTTTCGCAAGATTAGCGAAGCCGAGGGCGAGGTTGTGGAACTCAATACCGAGGGCGGCACCAGCCGCGAGGACATCGTAAAGAAAATGACGGCACTCCAGGAACGTCTGCAACAAAACCGCGAACTCATCAACAGCCTGCAAGAACAGCTGCGCTCCTCCTCCCAGCTGAACGACAACACGCGCCGCACGTTCGAAAACATGATAGCCCAGTTCGAACAGCAGCTGGCCGAAAAACAGCAGACCATCGAAACGCTCCAGCGCACCATCGAGCAACGCGAAGCCACCATAGCCAGCCAGGCCGGGCAGATAAGCGACCTCAACACCAGTGTGCAGCAACAGCAGTCGCAGATAAACGACCTCCAAGAGAGCACCGAGCGGCAGAGCCAGCAGATACAGCAGCAGCAGACCGCCATAGCCGAAGGCCAGCGCACCGCAGCCGAACAGAGCCAGCGCATAGCCCAGCAGGAAGCCGAGATGAACACGGCCTACTACGTATTCGGCACCAAGAGTGAACTCAAGAAGCAAGGCATCCTGCAACGCGGCGACGTGCTGCGCTCGTCGTCCTACAACCGCGACTACTTCACAAAAATCGACATCCGCGTAACGAAACTCATCAAACTCTACTCCAAGCGCGCCGAACTCCTCACCAACCACCCCGCAGGCTCCTACGTGCTCGAGCGCGACGCGCAGAAACAATACTCGCTGCGCATCACCGACCCCCAGGCATTCTGGAGAACGAGCAAGCACCTTGTGATTGAAGTCAAATAAGCCAACACGAAAACTCACCCACCCCTATGAAAAAGACCCTAAGCATCCTCGCAGCCTCCGCCCTGCTTCTGAGCAGCTGCGGAGTGGGCGAATACTACGGTGTGGCCACAGGCAGCAGCCTCGGCGGCATGTTTGGCTCGGCCATCGGCGGCCTGATGGGCGGCCCGCGCGGTTCCGACACCGGCGCGATTGTCGGAATGGTGGCCGGAGGCGTGCTGGGCGCAGCCGCCACGAGCGAGCGCAGCACCAGTAGCACACAAAGCGAACGCTACAGCCACAACGACGTGGTCTACGACTACACCCCGCAGCGCAACTACGTAGCCAGCTCCTACGGAAACCTCACCGTGCGCAACGTAACGTTCAACGACGAGAACGGCAACCACTGCCTCGACAGCCGCGAGCGCGCCTACATCATCCTCGACATCTACAACGAAGGCCGCAGCGACGCCTACGACGTGGCGCCCGTCATTTCGTGCGACAACAAGCGCATCGTCATCTCCCCCACAGCCATCATCAGCAGGCTGCCCAGCGGACGCGGCGCACGCTACAAGGCCGCCGTCGCCACGCGCGGCAACCTCAAGAACGGCCAAGCACGCTTCACCGTCACCTTCGACAACGGACGCACGCTGGCCAAGAGCTTCACCATCCAGACGCGCCGCTGACTCGGCCATTCCCACCTGCGGAGGCAACCCTCACCCGTTGCGGACGCGCGCCGTTCCATTGCGGACGCAACCCATCCCGTAGCAGACACAGCGGCACGCCGCCCACACCCCTACCCCATCAGAAGCCACGACGAAACCTCGCCGTGGCTTTTCTTTTCCACCTCGTGCCACGAAAATCGCCGCGAGCGCGGACTAATTCTGCAAATTAAGGCTTAATTTCGCCAAACTAAGGCTTAATTTGGCGAAACTTAGGCTTAGTTTGTACAAATTAAGCCTTAATTTGCAGAATTAGCCCACAACAGGAACGATTTGTGTGGGAGCGGGCGGGATTCGTGTGCCCTTAGGCAAGTTTTTTATGGGGGAGCGTTAATATTATTATGGGTGTCGGCTAAAACTTTTTAGACGATGAAGCCAGAGTAGTGACGCTGAAAGCGTCGCCCCCACTGTAACCGCAGGTGCGCGAAGTGCAACGGAGCGCACCTGCGGCAGGCAGCACACCACCAAATGCACGCCATTGCGTGCCCCACCCGCGATAAGAGCCACTCCGTCCCGTCGTGGGGGACGCTGCCAGCGTCCGTAGCACGCCACATCCTTGCCGCAGGTGCGCTCCGTTGCACTTCGCGTACCTGCGGTTACAGAAAGGGAGACGCTGCCAGCGTCTTACACACAACGATGAACAAGGAAACAAGGTGCTATATAAGCAAACGGACGAGGCTATGACGCTGAAAGCGTCGCCCCCTCTGTAACCGCAGGTACGCGAAGTGCAACGGAGCGCACCTGCGGCTGGCAGCACACCACCGAATGCACGCTGGAAGCGTGCCCCACTCGCGCTAAAAGTTATTTCCACCCGCCGCGTGGGGGTACGCAAAGGCGTCCCACACACGGCGACGGCCAAGATAGCATAGTGTTTCCCCACTTTCGACCTGCGCAACTCGCGATTGGCACGTTCTGCCAAAAAGTTGGCGCGCTTTTGCGTGCAGAACAGAACAAAACGGGCTAATTTTGCACCTCCGAAAACCAACGGTAAACTTTACGGACATGGACATCCTCAACTACAGCCTCGACTGGGCGCGCGGCGAGGTCTTTTCGGACAAAATCATCGCCCTCATTTCTGTTTTTGTATTGGCCTGCGCAGCGGGCTTCTACTTTCTGGGCCGCACGCAAATGGCGCGCGCCTATTGGCTGCCGCTGTGCGTGAGCGGCGTGCTGCTCCTGGTCGTGGCGGGCGGCCTCTTCGCCGCCAACCATCCCCGCATAGCCTCGTTCGAGCGGCAGTACAACGAAAATCCGGCGGCTTTCGTCGAGGCTGAACTGGCACGGACGGCTACCAGCGAGCACGACCTCAACCTCATCGTCTACACCGTGCTGCCCATAGCGGTCATCGTCTGCGCCGCACTGGTCATAGGCTTCAAGGAATCAATCCACGTGCGCGCTTGGCTCATTGTGCTGATGGTGCTTGGCTCTTTTCTGATGATTGTGGACAGCAACACGCGGGCGCGCAACGCCGCCTATCGTGCTGAACTGGAGAAAAACGCACCGCTGCCGTGAGATATTTGTTCGATCGCAACTACGGGCGCCTTCTCTCCTCGGCGGGGATTGACATGGGGCGCGCCTTCGCCTCGGCGGGGTTGCCCGAGGATTTCCTGAGCCGCCGCGAGCCGATGGTGACCAAGGAGGAAATTTTTGCGCTGATGGAAAGCGTCGGTCGGCAGGCGGCACCAGGCGCGTCGCTGCTGGTCGGGACGGGCGACGGCATCGAAACCTTTTCGCCGCCCATCTTTGCTGCCTATTGCAGCAGCGACGGGCGGGAGTTCCTGATGCGTCTGGCGCACTACAAGAGTATCATCTGCCCCTTGCGCTTCATCATTGAGGAAAGCCCAGAGACGCTACGGGTCGAGGTGCGCGGCACAGAAATCGATGACACCGTGCCTTCGTTCTGGGTGGAAGCCGAGATGGCATTTTTTCTCAACCTCATACGCAAGGCCACAGGGGTTTACGTTGTGCCCCTTGCGGTGACGATGGAACACGCTTCGCGCTCGGAACTCGATGCCTACTTCGGCACGGCGGCTACGCTGGGTATGCACAACACCATATTGTTTTCCGCCGCCGACATGCGCCTGCCCTTCACATCGCGCAACGACCAGATGTGGCAGTACATCGAACCCGAACTGCGACGCAGGCTTTCTGAAATGCAGGTTGACGACACCATGGGCGCGCGGGTGTGCAGCGCGCTGGTGGAACTGCTTCCTGCGGGCAAGAGTAGCATTGACGATGTGGCCGAGCGCCTTTGTATGGGTCGCCGCACCTTGCAGCGCAAACTCTCTGCCGAGGACACAACTTTCCAGCGCCTGCTGGCGCATACGCGCTTCCTGCTGGCGCGCCACTACCTGCACATCGAGGGACGCAGCAGCCACGACGTGGCCTTCCTGCTGGGCTATCAGGACACCACATCGTTCCTGCGCGCCTTCAGCCACTGGACAGGGCAGACCGTGACAGCCTTTCGCCAAGACACGGCAAGGCAACAGGCCGCGCGCGCACGCCAAGAAAAACGAACCAAACCATGAAACGAAAAATGCTATACGGTCTTCTCACCGCACTGGCCTTGCTACTCGCCTGGCAAGGCTGGGAGTTCTGGCAAGCCGTGGGGCGGCAGCCTCGCGGGGAGCGCCTGCAACGATGCCAAAACTCGCCGCAATGGAAAGACGGCGAGTTTGTGAACCGCCACGAAACGCCGACGCTCACGGGCGACGAGGGTTTCTTCGGACAGATGCGCAAGTTCCTCTTTCAGAAAGTGGCCAACCTGCGGCCTGCAAGCGACATACCCGTGGTCAAAACCGACCTGCACGCCATCAGGCCCAGCGAGGAAGTGTGCGTGTGGCTCGGCCACAGTACGCTCTTCATACAAACGGCGGGCAAACGCTTTCTGTTCGACCCTGTGCTGACCAACAAACTGCCTGTGTGGTGGTTTATGCGCCCGTTCAAGGGCACCGACGTCTACACGCCCGAAGACATTCCGGCGGTGGACTACCTGGTCATCACCCACGACCATTGGGACCACCTTGACTGGAAGACGGTCACGGCGCTGCGCGACCGCGTGGGCACCGTGGTCTGTGCCCTGGGCATCGGCGAGCACTTTGAGTATTGGGGCTACGACCCTAAGAAAATCGTAGACCTTGACTGGGGCGAGAGTCTGCCCATCAGCACCGCCGCTACGGCCACTGCGGACAACGCGGGGGACAGCGCCACACTCTCACTGCGCTGCCTGCCCACGCGCCACTTCTCTGGGCGCATGGGGCAACACAAGACGCTTTGGGCCAGCTACCTCATCGACGGGCCGCGCCGCATTTTCGTGTCGGGCGACGGGGGCTACGACGAACGTTTCAAGGAGTTCGGCAAGCAATATCCCGGCATAGACCTCGCCGTGATGGAAAACGGGCAGTACGACGAGGGCTGGCACTACATCCACACCCTGCCCAGCGAACTGCCGACGGCCATCGGCGAACTCGGCGCGCGCCGCGTGCTGACCTATCACCACGGCAAATACGCCTTGGCCAACCACGCTTGGACCGAGCCGCTCGACAGCATCTACAAACACGCTGAGGGCCGACCGTGGCAGCTGCTTACGCCGCGCATCGGACAGCCCGTGTGGCTCGACAAGGAGCAAGAGTTCTCCAAGTGGTGGTAAGGGAATAAGACGGAAGGGGAAGCCGCCGCCCTATGCGCCACCGAGTCACTCTCCGTAACAAATGCGGAGGGTGCGCTCGCCTGCGTAGGTGGTCACGGTGAAATAGACGGAGTCCGTACCGGCGCGCAGGACGTCGGCATAGTGGAAGAGGGGGCACGAGAGGTAGGTTTCGCGCGTGTAGTATTCGGGATTGCCGCCCCGGTCGTGGTAGAGGTGCAGACGCAGGCGGCGCGTGCCGTCGGGCAGGTTGTCCGTGCCCTCCTCCACAAAGGTGAAGGCGTGCGGCTCGGTGGCGGTGCGCAGCGCGAGGCGCATATTGACGTAACGCCCCGTGCTCCACAGCGCCAGCACGTCTACGGGGTCATAGCGGCGCTTGTCCTCTGCCACCTCGCGGGGGAAAGGCGAAAGCACGGCGGCGAGTTGGCGCACAGCGGCACCGCCCTCGTTGTCGGGCAGGATGAGTGCCTGCACGCGATAGAGGCTGTCGCGCACGAGGCCGGACACCTTGTTGGTGACGCGCAACGCTGAACCGCCGTCGGGCGTGACGGTGGCGGCCTGCCCGCTGGCGTCGGTGGTGACCTCGGCCAGCGTGCGCACATAGGCCGCCAGCGGCTCGCCGTCGTCGTCGGAACACGCGGCAAGGGTAAAGACGAGGATGCTGCACAGGGCGGCAAGGCGGCCAAGCGTAACGAAGCGGCGGGACATAGGCGGGGGATTATTGCGCGGCGAGTTGGTTGCGCAGCGGGTTAGCGTACATCGTAAGGATGCGCTCCGTGAGGAACGGCGCGTCGGCATTGGGCAGGTCGACAAGGGCGACGCGGCTTTGCACATACTTCTCAAACGCCGCGCGCTCGGCGTCGGTGTAGCCGCCCAGGTGCGTGCCGTCGAGCAGGTCGAGCGCGATGCGGTTGGTGGCGTAGATGCGGTAGTTGCGGTGTATCTCGCGGTCGATGTGGCGCGCCAGGGCGGGGAAGAAGTCGGCCTTGGGCAGGTCGCGGTGCGAAGCGAGCCAAGCGTCGAGCGGCGCGGCGATGTGGTAGTACACTTGGCCTTTGTAGCCGAAGATGCCGGTGCGCATGTTGTCGAGGTCGTCCTGGCGCGACTTCTTGTGGGCGGGGTTGTCGCGCTTCTGCTGGAACTCCTTGGCCTTGAGGTAGTCGCACGGGTCGTACTCGTAGGAGATGCTTAGCGGCGTGAGCCCCAGCGCGGCGATGCGGTCGGCGGGCGCGCCCTCGCCGCCCATGCACATCATCTTCAGGAGTGCCTCCTGCGTGCGGTCGTTGCTGTCCTTGGCGCGCCCCTCGCGCTGCGCAATCCAGATGTTCTGCCGCTTCGCGGTGACGGCGAAGTGCATGTACTCGCCCAACAGGCGGCTGGCGGCCAGCGTCTCGCGCAGCGACAGGCCGCGCCTGACGATGAACGCCTTGTTGAGCCGCACCAGCGTCTCAATCCAGGGGTAGGCCAGGAGGTTGTCGCCGATGGCAATCTCAACAGTGTCGGGGAAACCGGCGCCGATGAGCAGGAAGGCGAGCAGCGCGCTGTCCAGCACGATGTCGCGGTGGTTAGAGATGAACGTGTGGGGCTGCGCCTTGTCGGCAATGGCGTCGGCGTCGATGGTCAGCCCCGTGGTGAGGCGCGCGGCCAGTTGCTCGACAAGCGGGTAGATGAACGTCTTCTGGAAGTCAAGGTTGGTGCGCACGGCGGGTATGGCGGCGCGTATGGCCTCGGGCGTAAGGGCGGGCGCACCCGTGGCAGGGAGGGAGGCCAGCGCAGCGAGGAACAGCGGGTCGGCAGCCAGCGACGCCAGCGCCTGGCCGATTTCTTCCGGCTCTATCGGGCGGATGGGGTCGAAGCGGGAGGGGACTTGCATAAACCTTATTCTTAGTGGGGAATTAGGAGTTAGGAATTGGGCTGCGCGTAATTGGAATGAGAAATTAGGAGTTGGGCTGCGCGGAAAAACGTCGCGCCCCGTGCCGCAAGGCAATTCCTAATTCCTAACTCCTAATTCAATCCTTGAGCCGTCCCTCGATGATGTCGGTGAGGACGTCCTTGATGTCGAGACCGGCGGCGCGCACCTGCTGGGGGATGAAGCTGGTGGCGGTCATGCCGGGCGTGGTGTTGATTTCGAGCAGGCAGATTTCCTCCTGCCCGGGCTCGCCGCGCAGGATGTAGTCGGTGCGCGTGATGCCGTAGCAGCCGAGGCGGCGGTAGACGGCGCGGGTCAGTTCCTGCACGCGGCGGGCGGTGTCGGGATGGATGCGGGCGGGGGTTATCTCGTCGACCTTGCCGTTGTACTTGGCGTCGTAGTCGAAGAACTCCTGGTCGGTGACAACCTCGGTGATGGGGAAGGTGACAAGTTCGCCCGCGCCACGGTAGCAGCCGCAGGTGACCTCGGTGCCGGTCATCATGGCCTCGACCATCACCTCGTCGTCCTCGGCCAGCGCGGCGTCGATGGCGGCTGCGAGCTGGTCGGCGGTCTTCACCTTGGTGACGCCGAAACTGCTGCCGCCGGCGTTGGGCTTGACGAAGCAGGGCAGGCCGAGACGCTCCACGATGGCCTCGTCCGTGGGGCGCGCCTCGCCCTTGCGCAGCAGCAGGCTGTCGGAGACGGTGAGGCCGGGCTGCGTGCGCAGCAGGGAGCAGAGGGCGTGTTTGTTGAACGTCAGGGCCTCGACAAGCACGCCGCTGGTGGAATAGGGCATACGGATGAGGTCGAAGTAGCCTTGCAGCAGGCCGTTCTCGCCGGGCGTGCCGTGGATGGTGATGTAGGCGAAGTCGAAGGCGTGGTGGCCGTCGGGGGCATTGAAACTGAAGTCGTTGCGGTCGATGGGGTACTCGCCGCCCTCGTAGCGGGCGTGCCAGTCCTGGCCGTGCAGCACGACGACAACGGGCTGGTACTTCGTCTTGTCGAGGAAGGAGAGGATGCCCTCGGCGCTGCGCAGGGAGACGTGGTATTCGGAGGAGTCGCCGCCGGCGACGATTGCGATGGTTTTCATTGGGGTTCGGTTTGTGTTTTTATAGGGCTGGCGCGCGCGTAGTTTTCAGGCGCGGCGCCGCCAGCGTTCGATGAGGCTTTGTAGGTCGGCGGGCAGGGGGCTGTCGAAGTCCATCTCCTGTCCGCTGACGGGGTGCTTGAAGCCCAGCGTGCGCGCGTGGAGCGCCTGGCGCGGGCAGAGGTCGAAGCAGTGGTGTACGAATGTTTTGTAGGCCGCGCCGGGCTGTCCGCGCAGCACCTGCGTGCCGCCGTAGCGCTCGTCGCCGAAGAGGGGGTGGCCGATGTGGGAGAGGTGGGCGCGTATCTGGTGGGTGCGCCCGGTCTCCAGGCGGCACTCGATGAGCGAGACGTAGCCGAATCGCTCGGTGACGCGGTAGTGGGTGACGGCGGGCTTTCCCTGGTCGCTGTCGGGCGGATAGACGGCCATCTTGAGGCGGTCGCGCACGTCGCGCCCGATGTTGCCCTCGATACGTCCCTCGTCGGCGGGGTTGCCCCATACGAGGGCAGTGTAGAGGCGGCGCGACGTCTTGTGGAAGAACTGCAGGGCGAGGCGTGTCTTGGCGTCGGGCGTCTTGGCCACGACGAGCAGGCCGCTGGTGTCCTTGTCAATGCGGTGGACGAGACCCACGGCGGGGTCGTTGGGGTCGTACTTGGGGTCGTGGCGCAGGTGCCAGGCGATGGCGTGTACCAGCGTGCCGCTGAAGTTGCCCGCGCCGGGGTGAACCACCATGCCGGCCTCCTTGTCGACAACGAGCAGGGCGTCGTCCTCATATATAATACGGAGTGGGATGTCCTCGGGCACGATGGTGGTGTCGTGGCGCGGGCGGTCGAGTTGCAGGGTGGCGACGTCGCCGGGCTTGACGCGGTAGCCCTTCTTGACGGGCTGGCCGTTGACGTGGATGAACCCGGCGCGGGCGGCGGCCTGGATGCGGGCGCGCGAAGTGTTGGGCAGGTGCTCCATCAGGAACTTGTCCACACGCAGGGGTTCCTGCCCCCGGTCGGCCACGACGCGCAGGTGCTCGTAGAGTTCGTCGGAGCCGCAATCGATAAGAGCGTCGTCGGTCGTCATCGGTCACTACCGTCAATAGGCTCTTCTACAAGAATTTCGGGATTGTCGAGCACGATGTCGCCATCGCGCAGTTTGCCCAACTCGCTTTCAGGAATCGTGTCGGTGACGTACTCCGTCACCTCGCCGTTTACGGTCTCGGCATTATAGGCATCGACCAACTGGCCGTTGCCCACTACAATTGAAATAGGAGTGTCAGTGGACAGGGGCGTGCCGACAGCCACTTCCTTGCCCGCCGCCTTCACCTTGTAGACCCAGTTCTTGTCGCCTTTCATCGTTTCGACTTTCACGTTCTTGAATCCGAGCGAAGCCAACAGGGCTTGCGCTTCGCGGGTTGAGGAATTATCTGCAATGTCGGGCAAAGGGACTGGCAGGGGATGGGCAGCATTTATTGTGAGATGAACCACGCGTTCGGGCTTAACGGTCATACCGGCAGCAAGCGACTGTTCCAAGATGATGTCGGCGCGTTTGGCAGCCACATAGTCCGTATCGCTCACCTCAACACCCAGTCCTGCATCGCGCAGGAGGCGCTCGGCCTCCTTTACACTCTTTCCGCGTACATCAGGAACAACGACAGTCTCGCCGTGATGGGTGTAGGATTGCAGGGCGTAGTAGCCCACCGCCAACAGCACGGCGCTGAGCAGCAGCATTCCGAGACAGTTGGCTCCGACGAAGAGGCCAGGTATTTTGTTGAGGTATTTGGAAAGTCGCATCGTAATTACAGAATTAGCGGTATAACACGGGCAAAAGTAGTAAAATAAAAAAGAGAAAAGCCATCTTGCTTGTGCAAATGGTCTTTTCTCCTTAGAAATTCAGCGCAAGCGCGGCACCAGGGGGCTTTACTTCTTGCGTCCGTTGAACTCGTCCGATACGGTGAGCTTCTTGCGACCCTTGGCGCGGCGGCTGGCCAGCACGCGACGGCCATTGGCAGTGGTCATACGTTCACGGAAACCGTGCTTGTTCTTTCTCTTGCGGTTGTGGGGCTGGAAAGTCCTTTTCATTGCTATATCTTTTTTTGTTTCGTTTCGCTTGCTTGCCATTCGCGCCTTTCGGCAGACACTGGCAAATGATTTGGGAAAACGGCGGAGGACGTAGAAAAAAGCCCACCAACCGATTTTGCGGCTGCAAAGGTAAGCATAAAAATCCTAAACGGCCAAAAAACAAGCGGTTAAAGTAAAAAACAGCTCTTTATGCCGTCGTTTCCGCAAGTACGGCGAGGTATTTCACTGATGCTAACAGGCAGTTTGGCAACGCGCAAAAACTTTTCCAATTTGGAACACTTTCGATTTGTTAAAAATAAAAAGTTTTCCAATTCAACATACGTTATATCTGATTTTCAATGAATTAAAATTTCTGCCGTTTTAAAAAGTTTTCCAAAATGTTTTGCGAAAGTAAAAAGCCGTATTACTTTTGTGCGCCGTTTGAGACGGAAAAAGGATTGTTGCTTCAAACGGCATTTGTTCCTTTATTATTTATTTTTCAATACAAGTTTGTTATAATGATTCAGACCGTAGTGAAGCGCGACGGACGTATCGTCGGCTTCAATGAGCAGAAAATCATGGCCGCCATCCGCAAGGCCATGCTCCACACGGAAAAGGGTGAGGACGAAAGTCTCGTCCGCCAAATCACCGACCGCATCACGGCGCTGGGCGAGCCTCAGATGACCGTCGAAGCCATTCAGGACGCTGTAGAGAATGAACTTATGCGCAGCGCGCGCCGCGACGTGGCCAAGCTGTACATCACCTACCGCAACCAGCGCAGCATAGCCCGCAAAGCCAAGACGCGCGAGGTGTTCCTCGACATCGTGAACGTCAAGAACAACGACATCACCCGCGAGAACGCCAACATGAACGCCGACACCCCGGCGGGCATGATGATGAAGTTTTCCAGCGAGACGACCAAGCCCTTCGTCGACGACTACCTGCTGAGCGAGGAGACGCGCGACGCCGTGGAGCACAACTACATCCACATCCACGACAAGGACTACTACCCCACGAAGTCGCTCACGTGCTGCCAGCACCCGCTCGACAACATCCTGCAGAACGGCTTCACGGCGGGCCACGGCGCCAGCCGCGCGGCCAAGCGCATCGAGACGGCGAGCGTGCTGGCCTGCATCAGTCTGGAATGCGCGCAGAACGAGATGCACGGCGGCCAGGCCATCCCCGCCTTCGACTTCTACCTGGCTCCCTTCGTGCGCCTCAGTTTCATCGAGGAAGTGAAGAACATGGAGGCCATCACCGGCGAAGACCACTCCGCTTTATATAATAAGGAACTTGCGGACTACCTCCACCGCCCCCTGGACGGCCTGAAGGGCGAGGAGCGCATTCTACAGCACGCCATGAACCGCACGGTGGCGCGTGTCTACCAAGCCATGGAGGCGTTCATCCACAACATGAACACCATCCACTCGCGCGGCGGCAACCAGGTGGTGTTCTCGTCCATCAACTACGGCACGGACACCAGTGCCGAGGGCCGCTGCGTGATGCGCGAACTGCTCCGCGCCACCTACGACGGCGTGGGCGACGGCGAGACGGCCATCTTCCCCATACAGATATGGAAGAAGAAGCGCGGCGTGAACTACCTGCCCGGCGACCCCAACTACGACCTCTACAAGCAGGCGTGCAAGGTCACCGCGCGGCGTTTCTTCCCCAACTTCCTCAACCTCGACGCCACGTTCAACCAGAGCGAGGAGTGGCGCGCCGACGACCCCAAGCGCTACCTGCACGAGGTGGCCACGATGGGCTGCCGCACGCGCGTGTTCGAGAACCGCTTCGGCCCCAAGACCAGCGTGGGTCGCGGCAACCTCTCGTTCACGACCGTCAACATCGTGCGCCTGGCCATCGAGTGCCGCCACATCAGCGACCGCGAAGAGCGCGTGGCGGCCTTCTTCGCCAAACTTGACAGCGTGCTCGAAACCGCCGCGCGCCAGCTGCACGAGCGCTACGAGTTCCAGAAGACCGCCCTGGCCAAACAGTTCCCGCTGCTGATGAACTGCCTGTGGATTGGCGGCGACAAACTAGCCCCTGAGGACACCATCGAGAGCGTCATCAACCAGGGCACGCTGGGCATCGGCTTCATCGGCCTGGCCGAGTGCCTCGTGGCTCTCATCGGCAAGCACCACGGCGAGAGCGAGGAGGCGCAGGAACTGGGCCTGAAGATTGTGGGCTACATCCGCGACCGCGCCAACGATTTCAGCGAGCAGTACCACCACAACTACAGCTGCCTGGCCACGCCCGCCGAGGGACTGGCCGGCAAGTTCACCAAAAAAGACCGCAAGGAGTTCGGCCCCCTGCGCGGCATCACCGACCGTGACTATTACACGAACTCCAACCACGTGCCCGTCTACTACAAGTGCTCTGCGCGCCACAAGGCCGAGGTCGAGGCGCCCTACCACGACCTGACGCGCGGCGGCCACATCTTCTACGTCGAGATTGACGGCGACGCCACCCACAACCCCGAGGTGATTATGAACGTCGTCGACATGATGGACGCCCTGAACATCGGCTACGGCAGCGTGAACCACAACCGCAACCGCTGCATGGACTGCGGCTACGAGAACGCCGAACCCGGCCTGGAGGTTTGCCCCAAGTGCGGCGGACGCCACATCGACCGCCTGCAGCGCATCACGGGCTACCTCGTTGGCACCACCGACCGCTGGAACGGCGGCAAACTGGCCGAGCTCAACGACCGCGTGACCCACGTCGACAAGGAGTTCCCCGTCGGGAAGGACTGACGTTCCTCCCCGTCCCACAAAACGCGCCACCCCTGCCCGGACGACGGGCAGGGGTGGCGTGCGTTGTACCCCTTTTCCTCACTTGAAAGTGACGAGAAACTCCACGATATTCTGGTCGGATGTCAGCCCCAGTTTACGGCGCAGGCGCAAGCGCGCACTCTCAACACCACGTACAGAGAGTGACGTGTAATTCGCGATTTCCTTCGTACTCAAGTTAAGGCGCAGCAAGCCGCAAAGTTTCAAATCGTTCTGCGTAAGGTTTGGATAGCGCTCCTTGAGGTTGCGGAAGAAG
The DNA here is from genome assembly GCA_017933995.1 of Bacteroidaceae bacterium. Taxonomy (GTDB): domain Bacteria; phylum Bacteroidota; class Bacteroidia; order Bacteroidales; family Bacteroidaceae; genus Alloprevotella. The sequence goes on from JAGBKI010000020.1 coordinate 95,079, forward strand.
TGCTCGTGGATGAAATCAAAGTTCTGCATGAACAATTGCCACGTGGTATTTCCGTCGGCCGTTGAACCAATCTGTAGCGGTTCCGTCTTGATGTGCTTAGGGATTGCGCCTTTCTCCTGATGCTCCTTCAGCGTTTCGGAAAATTCTTTTAAGGCATTGTTTGCCACCGCCGTTTCAAGCGAGATGGCAGCAAGGTCTTTCGACTTTTCTTTTAGCTGACTTTCCAGCAGTTCCTGCCTCTGCTGGTCAATGATGCGCTGCTGCTCCAGCACGACAAGTCTGTTGCGGGAAGCCTGACGGCGCAAACGGAAGCGTGAAATGGCAACGCTGGCAAAAACAAAGAGCACCACATACGCAAGCAAAGCCCACCAGCGCAGATACCACGGACGTGGCACGCTGAACTCGACCTCGTTCACCGCCAGCACGCCACCGCCAGCATCCAGTGCCTCAGCCTTTATCGTGAAATGCCCAGCGGGAAGGTTTGGCAGGATAAGGCTTGGCGTTCCCCGCTCAATTACCATGTCGCCACGCCCATGAACCGTGAAGCGGAAACGAATGTCCTCCTGCGAAAAAGCAGGAAAGCTGTACTCAATCTCGATGTTGCCACCCGCCTCGGCTTCACCATTCCGCAAATCGTCGAGCGAAATCGGAAGCCAGTCGCCGTGTTTGTCAGTATAACTGGCACGGGCAGGGTACAACCGTACATCCAGCCGACGCACCTCTGCATGCGTATCCAAACGCACAATACCATCTGCGAAGTTGAAATAGACAAAACGTCCCTGCTCAAAGACGGTAGCCCCCATATCATTACAGCGCATACCGAACACTGCTGGACGAACACGCCTACTCACGCGCCAATCATTGCCCTTGTTTACGAGATAAGTGTAGCCTGTCTTTGTGCACACCCAATAATTTCTATCCGACGTCCGCACAAGGCGCAATACACCCTTAGCATCGTCCTTCAAGACCTCTGTCAATTTTTTGCAAGGAACAAAGCCACCCGTCTCGCTATCGAAATAGAACAATCCGCTTCCGTCCGAGAAAACTACACGCCCCTCGAACGAAGTGATGAAGCAAGGCACATCGGCCGAATCAACTCGCTCATAGTAATCCACATGCTCCGCACGGGTCACATCCTTGTCCAGACGAATGCGATACACACCGCAATTCATATCCGCCCCCCACAGTGTTCCATCCGCATCCACCTCAAGTCCCCGCAGCGGATGGCCGAAGCCACCGAGCGTATACGGCTCTTTCCAACCGCCACTTCCCCAGCGGTAAACACGCAGCGCATGATAACTGGACTCAAAGAGCAGCGGTTCGCCACTTGGTAACACTGTGCGAACTGCCCAGGTGCTGCTCTCTGTGTCAGCCACGCGCTGGAAACCGCCGCCTGCATAACGGAGCGTTCCCCTATTGTTCCCCGCTATGAGCGTCCCGTCAAAAACGGAGAGAAACCAGTTGTGTTCCTCCGTGCCTGGGAACATCATGAAATCATCGTCAGCCGAATCCATATCTGTTCCATATATTCCCTGATTTGTCGCAACTAAGAAACGTCTGTCCCAGATGTTCAGTGCATAAGGCGTGCCCAGCCCCGAAGCCCTATATCCCACTTGCATTCCCAATGTACTGAAAGAACCGCCCGCCCGAATGAGTGCTAAACCACCGTCAAGACAAGCCCAGATGTTGTCATACTTGTCCCGCCGGAGCCTCAACACGCAGTTGCCCGGAAGACCCGACGCTGCATCATAACGCCACGCCAAATCCCCCTGCTTCCCAATGCAGAAAATCCCGCTGCGGATTGTACCCACCACGACCTCCCCCTGCGCCGTGAGGCACGCTCGATTCACCACGCCACGTGCCAGCAGTCCGTCCATCTGCGTCACCCACCGCGTCACATGCCCAGACTCATCCAGCGTAAAGAAACCGCTGCGTACCGTGAGCAACAGCAAACGGCCACCCCTTTCCGATGCAGGGAATATACCCACCACATCATCGCCGTTTACGCCAGCACGCGCCACGACGCGCACCCAGCGCGCCCCATCCAGACGGAAGAGGTCGCCTCCCGTGGCTTGAGCATAAAGTCTACCCGCACATGTCGTTATGGAAAGTACGCCGCCCCCGCCTGGAAGGGGAAGCCGCATTAGGGAAGTGTGCCCGTCGTAGAGGTAAACAGCAGAAAAAGTCTGAAGGTAGAGCCGAGTGCCTATCGCCACCATGTTCCAGACCTCCTCGTCACCCCGCAGCAATGCCCCACCACTGCGTCGTCCTGCGATAGGATGGTACGTATAATTGCCATAAGCATCGCGCAACATATAACCGAACTCCCCATGGCCACCCACATAGAGTGTATCGCCCCGCACACACACGCAACGCACAGCGCGCCCCGTGGGAACATGCTGCCAAAAATATCCGTCAAAGCGAAGCACCCCCGTGTTATTCCCGAAAAGCATCACACCATCGGCATCACCCGTAGCGTCCCAATTCTGTCCGCCCGCTGCGTCGCCATATTCCGTCTGGGTGAAACCTGTCAAAAGAGGACGGAAGCCCACAGCACGCCCCGAGGCAGGTAGCAGCAGAAGAAGAAGAAGAAGGAGGAACGCCCATAGGCGACAAGATATGCGAAGAATTTTCATTTGTATTGGGATTGGGAGAGGGGGCAAAGGTATGAAAAATCCCCCAAACACAGGGTGATTGGGGGATAAAGGTAGGGGTGAGACATTTTTAGACTTTTCTCACGGCTGGCCACCAACAAGTTCCGTACAGGCTTGATAAGCGGCTTGACGCGCGAAGGCGGCCTGCTGAGCCGAAACGCCTTCGGGATGCCAGCCGACCTGCCGGACATCAATGCCCAAGAGGGTACCAGCCCAAGTGAGCGCGACACAATAACGTCCGACGGGGCTCAAGTGGAAACCGTCTCGGCAAAGTGTATCGCCGAGAGGAGTGGAGCGAGCGTACTGCACAGCAGCTCCTGCTGGGACAACCCGGGCGAAGGCGTGGGGAAGGACGGCCTGACGCAGAGCGTGTTGTATACTGTCATACATCTGTCGTTGGGAGTTTCCGTAAGCTGCAAAGCCGCCATGATTGGAGTCTTCGGCATAGGCCCAAGTGGCGTGCCAGACAAGGCGGGCGGAAGTGGCGCTACGCACGGTGTCAATGACCTCGCTAAGGAAAGGCTCATAGGTGGAGGGCTGGCCGCTGAAGTGGGAGGCCTGCTGTAGAGACACATAGTCCCAAGGCTCGTCGGTCAAAGCGCGGGAAACGGTATAGGCACGGGCGCTCTGTTTCACTCCACCGACAATTTTGCGGTAGTCGTAATCGGCGGAATCGCTGCGCACGTTGGCGGCATGACGTTCAAGGGAACAGCCGGGATGGCAGACGTTGCCTATGGTGAGGTCGTAGCCACGGTCGCGGGCGATTTCCCAGAGGTTCTGCTCCACAGCGTCTTCGCTGAAAGAGTTACCGATGGCAAGGATACTGAGGCGGCGAGGCCCTGTGAGCTGGAATGTGGCAGACTTCAGGTCTTCACTGCTTGAACCAATCATGACTTGGAACTCGCCGGGTTCGGCAACAAGTTCCATCGCGTCGGGCGAGGCGGGATTCGGCCGATAAAAGCGCAGTAAATCCGCCGAGATGTCAAAGGTAACGTCCCGGCTTTCGCCCGGGGCAAGCGCTATACGCTGGAAGCCCTTCAGTTCCTTGACGGGGCGCACGACACTTCCGACCACATCGCGCAGATACATCTGCACGACTTCTTCGGCAGCACGGCTGCCGGTGTTGGTAACCGTGACAGTGGCACGCAGAGTGTCGGCCTCGTCCATCTCGGTGGCAGAGAGACGGACGGGGCTGTAGCCGAACGTGGTGTAGCTAAGGCCATAGCCAAAGGGATAGAGGGGACTGTTGGGGGAGTCGAGGTAGTTGCTCTTGAATTTGACAAACTTGTCGTCCTGCTGCGGACGCCCAGTATTAAAGTGGCTATAGTTGAAAGGCAACTGCCCTACGGAACGGGGGAACTGGGTGGTAAGTTTTCCCGAAGGACTCACCTCACCGAAAACTACGTCGCAAATGGCATCGGCTGCCTCGCTTCCGCCAAACCACACTTGAAGAATAGCAGGAAGATGCTCTGCCTCCCAATTCAGCACGACGGGACGTCCCGAGAAATTAAGCAGCACAATGGGCTTTCCCGTGGCCAAGAGCTGTTCGAGTAGATCGCGCTGGGCATCGGGCATTTCAAGATTTGTGCGACAGGAACTTTCGCCTGTCATTTCACTCGATTCGCCCCCCGCAAAGACTATCACATCGGCCTTGCGGGCTATTTTGAGTGCTTCTTTCCTCATTTCATCGGCGGGACGATCGGTGCGCATCTCCCGCCCGAACATGGTCGCATTAGCTTCGTAGTCGGCATCGTACATCAGGTTGCAGCCTTTTGCATAAAGGAGGTTGCCACTTCCTACAGCTTCGGCCATGGCCTCGCGCAGGGTACGGTACTTGTCGCTCACGGCTGCGACGCTCCACGTGCCGGGCATGTTGGCACGTGTGTCGGCCAGCGGGCCGATAAGGGCTATCTTCTGTGAACGGCTAAGGGGGAGAAGCGACTTTTCGTTCTTCAATAGGACGAAACTCTCGGCAGCGAGGCGGCGCGCCTCCTTGCGATGTTCCGCTGTGTAGATGTCACGCTCTGGACGCTGGAGGTCGATGTAGCGGTAAGGATCTGCAAAGAGTCCCAGTTTGTATTTGGCTTCCAGTATACGTCTACAAGCTTGGTCTATCTCCTCCAAACTGATCTTGCCATCTTCCAGGGAGGCTTTCAGTGTGCTGACAAAGCCACTGGTCACCATATCCATATCCACACCTGCTCGGAGTGCCATCGCACTGTTCTGGCTAAGGTCTCCCGTGCCGTGAGCGGCCATCTCTTCGATGCCAGTATAGTCCGTCACGACGAAGCCGCCGAATCCCCACTGGTTTCGCAGCACCTCGGTCTGTAGCCAGCGGTTGCCTGTTGCCGGTATACCATCCACTATGTTGAAACTAGCCATAACACTGCCCACCCCAGCATCGACCGCAGCCTTGTAGGGCGGGAAGTATTCATTGTACATACGCCAATGGCTCATGTCAACCGTGTTATAGTCGCGTCCAGCATCGGGGGCACCATATAGGGCAAAATGCTTCACGCAGGCCATCATAGAGAGGGGGGAAGAGAGGTCTTGCTGCTGGTATCCGCGCACCATAGCCTCAGCAATCCGGCTACCCAAGAAGGGATCTTCGCCGTTCCCCTCGGATATGCGGCCCCATCTGGCGTCATAGCAGACATCGACCATTGGGGAGAATGTCCAAGAAATACCGTCGGACGTTGCCTCTTTCGCCGCAATCCGCGCGGAAAGCTCTATGCCAGGAATATCCCAAGTGCACGACAGCCCCAGGGGAATAGGAAAGACGGTCTCATAGCCATGAATCACGTCCATTCCGAACAGTAATGGGATGCCGAGGCGGCTTTCTTCTACTGCAATGCGCTGCACCTCGCGGACTTTCTTCACTCCTTTAATATTAAAGAGACCGCCGAGCGAGCCCTCCCTTATCAGAGAAGCAACATTGCTGCTTTTGGCCTCGCCCGTCACGATGTCGCCACCGGCTGGGAGGTTCAGCTGGCCAATCTTTTCCTCAAGCGTCATGCGCTCCATCAGACTGCTGACGAAAGCGTCCATTCCCGTTTCGGGTGTTGCGGATCGTTCCTGAGCTAAAGAAACGACGTTTGTAAATAGTGATAAGAGAATAAAGGAAACAAATCGTAGCATAGTTTATTGTGGTTTTAGTTTTCGTTCGAGATTGTGAACCCCAAGTTTTTCAGCCCCGTCTGAACCTCTGGGCAAGACATGAACAGACGCCAAAGCAGACCTGTGCGGTAGTTTTCTATCATGGGGGCGATGGTCAGCTGGTCTATGGCCAAATAGCGAGGAACGGTCCAGGACGGATTGAGAGAAAAAGCGTCATAAAAACCGTATTTCCCAAGAATCCAAGTCTTCTGGCTGTAGAAGTAACGTAAGGCCGCCAGCGACGACTCGGGTGCATAGGGCATTGAGGACAAAGCAGCTGTAGGCGTAATCACTCCCAAGTCATTGTTAGGAGCATGGGCGGAATAACCGCCCGGAGAGTAACTGGCCGTCAGGCCCCAGCACTCTGGACCATAGCCTTTGTAACGCTTGGGATTTTGGATGCAATAGTCTCGGTTTGCCAATACATGATTCACCATGGCTTGCCAATAGTCAGCATATTGGTCTTTCAGACCTTTGGGGCAAAGTCCTATCCAAGAGTAATGTGCCCAAAAGAGCGGGCCACCCTTCTCAGCGGCACCGTTGTGGTGCAGAAGCAGGGGGTGTCCGTAAGGAGCACTTTCCGACCTTATGTCACCACTGCGTGCCCACCCCTTTTCGTACACGCTTTTCTCGATGCTGTGTGTGGGCGAGGAGGCGGCCAGGACGTATGTAATCATACATTCGTTATACCCCCTTATGGGAAGGTTCATCTCCCATTCATAAGTGGGCGACCAGTGCCAATACAGCACGTCCTCTCCACGGGTGTACCAATCGAACTCCACTTCTTTCCAGAGTTTGTCGATGCCCTCCGCTATCAAACGCTCTGTCTCGTCAGAACGGTTCATATATTGACGGGCACAGAGCAGACCTTCCAAGAGGAAAGACGTTTCAACGAGATCGCCTCCATCGTCCTTTGTACTAAAGGGAGAGACTCTGCCTGTCGAAGCGTTAAGCCAATGCGGCCACGCTCCATGAAAACGGTCTGCCTCTGCAAGGAAATCCACAATCTTTTTCAACCGCAGGACCCCCTCGGAACGTTCAATCCACCCGCGCTCCATAGCAACGATGAGTCCGGCTATGCCAAAGCCAGTTCCACCCGTTGTCAATACGGTCTGATTGCTACCAGCATTATCCAGATGTATCCGTTCGTACGCCATCCCAGAGTTCTTGTCCGCCCCCTCCCACATATAATCAAGCGAGGCTTTCTGGGTGAAGTCCAGCAAATCGTCGTCGGTTATTTCTATTTGCGGCTCTACTGGGTCGGCGGGTGGGTCGATGGGAGTCTCCGAACTGCCACATGAGAAGAAAGGGAATAGCGAGAATATCAAAAGGAGGGGAATCCTAAACTGTTTCATACCTGTTTCCGGTTTTTTTGAGGTTATATTTTAATGAAAGTATTTCCAAGGAGATACTTTTGTATTTCCAGCAAAATACTTTTGTATCTCCAAGGAGATACTTTTGTATTTTCAAGGAAATACTTTTGTATATATACGTCACTTCGCTTTCGGTGTAAGCTTTACGGCAAAGCCGCCCCCGGAAGCGGCATGAAGATGAAGTACAGACTTTGAAGTCACATCCATATTGGTAATTGTGTATGCCGTTGGGTTCTTGTCCCAGCTTGCTTCCTTAGCGTCTTGGTAGACGGTTGCGACATAATCTGTCTGCGGCGAAAGGAAATCAAGGGCGAGCGACACATCGTGGCCTTCCTGCCCGGCCGTGCAGCCCACAAACCAATCTTCAGAGCCTTTAGCCTTACGGGCTATCGTGATATATTCTCCCGGTTCGGCCTCCAGATAAAGGCTCTTCTGCCAATCTATCGCCACGTCCTTGATGAACTGAAACGCGTCCATGTGGGACTCGTAGTTCTCAGGCAAATCAGCGGCCATCTGCAATGGGCTGTACATCGTGACATACAAGGCGAGCTGTCGGGCTATCGTGGAACGGCAATAATTGCTGTTGTTCGGACTGAACTTCGAGAAGTCCATCTGGAAGATGCCGGGGGTATAGTCCATCGGGCCGCCGATAAGCCGTGTGAAAGGCAGTATCGTCGTGTGCTCGACACTGTTGCCGCCCATCGCCTCGTACTCCGTTCCACGGGCGCTCTCGTTACCGATAAGGTTCGGCCAAGTGCGGCAGATACCCGTCGGGCGAGTTGCCTCGTGAGCATTAACCATAATACGGTGGGCGGCAGCACGTTCGATGCAATACTGGTAGTGGTTGTTCATCCACTGGCCATAATGATGCTCGCCGCGCGGGACGATGTTGCCTACATAGCCACTCTTCACAGCCTCATAGCCATTGTCGTTCATAAACTGATAGGCAGCCTCCAGGTGACGTTCGTAGTTGCGGGCGCTTGCGCCTGTTTCGTGGTGCATAATCATCTTTATGCCTCGCGCTGCGGCATAATCACGTATCTCGGCAACATCAAAGTCGGGGTAAGGTGTCAGGAAATCAAAAACTTTGTCTTTCTCGCGTCCAAAACTATCCTCCCAGCCTTCGTTCCAACCTTCAACCAACAGGGCATCAAAACCGTTGTCGGCTGCGAAGTCTATGTAGCGTTTCACGTTCTCCATCCGTGCGGCGTGGCGGGCAATGGGGCGCGCCTGATTATAGTCGGTCACACCAAGCAGCACTGTGGGGAAATCCTCGGTATATGCCCACGTGCTTTTGCCAGTTATCATCTCCCACCACACGCCCATATACTTCGTGGGGTGTATCCAGCTCGTATCTTCAATCTTACACGGCTCGTTCAAGTTCAGCGTCATGCGCGAAGCAAGAATATCAGCGCCCTGCTCACCCACAATGATTGTTCGCCACGGAGTCACGCTGGGAGCCTGCAAATACCCCTTGTCGCCACGGGCATCGGGGGTGAGCCAGCTCTCGAATGTCATTGTGCGGTCATCCAGATTGAGATGCATAGTGGAGTAATCGAGACAAGCCGCCTCGTGCAGGTTGATGAACAAACCATCGTCGGTTTTCAACAACAACGCGGTCTGCACCCCGGTCTCAGAAAAAGGCGTCTGGGAAGCGTTGGGTGAAATGGCATCACGAATCTTTTCGCGTATCTCGCTGAGACGGGAGCATACAGTCTCGTATTCCTGTGTATCATAGTCGCCTGGAATCCACCATGCGGTGTGGTCGCCCGCCATACGGAACTGGGTGTGTTCTTCCTTAACAACGAAAAACGTCAGGTTCTTCTGCTCTGGGAACTCGTAGCGGAAGCCCAAGCCGTCATCAAACAGACGGAAACGCAGGATGAGGCTGCGGTCGGTCCTCTGCTGGACAAGCGTAACGGCCATCTCGTTGTAGTGATTCCGTATTTCGCTCTCCTCTCCCCACACAGGCTGCCAGGTTTCATCGAAAGAAGAGCGGCTTATGCCAGCGACCGCAAACCCGTGCATAAAGTCGCTCTTTTCATCCGAAGCGTTTGAAGAGGATTCAGCGCCTCTGAAATCAGAGGGAGAACGCCACGCCGTTTCACTCTTTAACTCAAAGCCGAGTTTGGATTGAAGAACCACCGGGCGTCCGTTCATAGCCAAACTGTACACGGGGCGGCCATCCGCATCAAGCAGAAATTCCAAAGCAAAGCGTCCGTCGGGAGACGTGAGGTGCTGAGCTACGCCGAAGAACGGAATCAGAATTAGAAACAATAAACTATAGAGGACTTTCATAAGTTTTCAGAGCATGGGTGAGTTTTTTTAAGACTTTTAGGTTCTTAGGTCTTTAGGCTTGAGGGAACCTGCATTCTCGGCAGCAACTCCCAAAACCTACAAACCTAAGAACCTAAAATTTATCTGCTATTTTCAAATGGGATCTTCAGCCAATTCTGGCGTTGTCAGTACATGGGAGCTGGGGATATCGACAAAGCGCTTGCTTTCCGTCCAGCCATACTTACCGAGAACGGACTTGGCCAGCCCCGTCCGGCAAAGATCGGTATAGCGCAGTCCCCATTCGGAGCAGAGTTCCATACGGCGCTCGTCCAGGATGTCATCAACCGTCACGTTTGTGATGCGGGGCATTTCCGCACGCTGACGCACTTCGTTGAAAGGAGCGTCACCATTCTGCCCCAAGCGTACTTTTGCCTCGGCATTCATCAGCAGCACCTCGGCGTAGCGGATGACGCGGACGTTGTTGTTGCGTCCCCACGTCGTGGCCGTACCTGTCATCTGGTTGATCGGCAGATAAGCTTTGCCGTTGTAAATTTGGGGAATGTCGGCAGAAGTTGCCGCTTCAACATTAAGGCGACCGTCGGCATCACGCTTTGGAGGCGTGCCGTTGATGATGTACTGCTCACGGGTATATTCACCGGCAACGAGGAAACTCGTCTCACGGCGCACCGTCTCACCACGGTCATCAGCCCATTGCAGGAAAGCGGGGTGGTATCTCATGAACAACCAACCAGCCGTCGACTTGTTGTTCACGAGATCTTTTACAGAGGCTCCTTGGTAGTTGAACCATTGGTCAATACCAATGTAATCGCCCATGGCGTTGCCAAAATCAGAGACTTGGACTTCCATCAGAGATTCGTCACAGAGCTTGCCGGGAATCTTGAACAGTTGGTAATAGTCACTATAGAGACTGAAGCCACCGTTATTGATGATGTCATCCGTAAAGTCTTTTACCTTTGCGTAATCGCCCTTGAGCAAAGCCACGCGGGCGGCCAGTGCTTCGGCGGTATACTTGGTGTAAGCACCCATGTGTTCCATCTGGTTGGGACGCTTGGCCTCCATAAAGGGGATGGCTGATTCAAGGTCGGCTATGATGTAGTCGTACACCTTCTCCACCGTACTGCGACGGAACGAGGTCTGGTCGGAAGAAGCATAGATAACACAAGGGCCGAAGAAGGTAGCCAAGTGGTAGTAAGCCCAAGCGCGAATGGTCTTGATTTCACCGATGTAGCTCAAATACTTGTTGTGATCGGCCGTGCCGGGTGTCAGATTCTCGCCAAAGCGATCCAGCGTGGCAAGGTTGCTGTTGCAGTCAAAGATGATGTTGTACATGTTAGTCCACATCAGCGGTACAGACCAGAAGACAGTGGGGTTCTGATAACCTCCGTGGTAGCCGAACTTCAGCGCGTCAGCCTGGTCATTTGTGCGACCCGAACACATATCGTCGTCGCGTCCCGACCACAGCATTCCTAAAGCCCAGTGGATGCCCGTCGACCTCATCCGTCCGTAGCAACCGATGACGGGCTTGTACATATCGTCCGCTATCGTGTAGTCAATCTCATCGACGGCGAGTGTGTTCTCCACGTCAATGTCTATATAGTCGTTGCAGCCAGTCCCCATAAAGAGCATTGCTCCCGAGGCAAGTGCAAGAACTAACGTTTTCTTGAACAGTTTCATAATATCTCTTTTATAAGTTATACAAAGTTAAGTGGAAGTGGGTCAGAACGTAATCTGCACACCAAAAGTGTAAGTGGAAGTAAGCGGGTATACCTGCGTGTCCCAACCTTCCGGGTCAGAGAGTTCCGGGGTGAAGCTGTGAGCCTTGAAGGTAGTCCAGGGACGGTCGGCCGTAGCGCTGAGGCGGAGGCGCGGCAGCGTGTAGTTACCGATGCGCAGGTTCTCGAACGTGTAGCCAATGTTGATATTCTGAATACGGAAGTAGTCAGAGCTTTCAACAAAGTAGGAAGCGTTGTTGCTGTCGCCGATGTTCCAGGACTTCATAAGTGCAGCGGCGGAGGGGTTGCTGTTGGTCGAACCCGGTCCCGTCCAGCGGTCTTTGTACTGGGCATAGTCAAAGTTGTAGCTCTGGGAAGCATAACGCAAAGCGCGCTTGCGGTTCCATAGTTCACCGCCAGCCTGGCCGTAGAAACTGATGCTAAAGTCAAGTCCCTTCCATTGCAGACCCACGTTGAAGCCGTAAGTCAGGTCGGGTACATACGAACCCAGAATCTGCTTGTCCATTGCGTCAATCTTGCCGTCGCCATTAACATCTTCGTAAATAAAGTCACCAGGCACGAGGTTGTTGGCCACTGCGATGGGATCTGCGTCAACTTGCTCCTGCGTCTGGTAAACGCCGATGACTTTCAGGCCATAGTAGCTGTTCATCTTCTCGCCGACCATCTGCACTGTCTTGCCGCCCTTAATCATCTTCACACCGTCGCGCAGCGAGCGGACTTCATTGTGAAGGAAGCTGAAGTTAGCGCCAATCTGATAGGAGAAGTCCTTGCCCACACGGTCGTTCCAGGCAATCGTCAAGTCTACACCACGGTTGAGTATCTTACCCCAGTTGCCAGCCACAGAAACATTACGCATGGGGAGCAACGGAGCTACAATGGCGTCTTCCGTCATACGGTTGTAGAAGTCGAAATCAACCTTCAAGCGGCTCTGGAGCGTGGCCAGGCTGAAGCCGAGGTTCGTCTCGTTCACGATTTCCCAGCCCAGCCAGGAGAACGTGTTGTTATTCACATAGCCGTCAAAGGCTGTGTTGGTGCCGAATACGGAACGGTAGTTCGTCACGGTAGCAGTACCAGCGCTGGCACTTCCACGGTCGTTACCGAGCTTACCCCAGCTAGCACGGAGTTTCAGGTAGTCGATGAAACGCACCTTTTCCATAAACGGCTCGTCGGTAACCACCCAGGCGGCACCCACGGAGGGGAAGTAGCCCCACTTGTCGTTATACTTGGAGCTGCCGTCGGCACGGAACGTCACTGTTAAGAGATAGCGATGCTTCCAGTTGTATTGCAAACGACCGAAGTACGACAGGCCGCGATAGCGATAGCCATTGTCGCCCAGCGTAATGCCAGCCTTGTCGCCCAAACTGAGGTATTTCCAAGCATCCTTACCCTCGGGAACGTTCTGTGCCGTGCCCGACAGCCAGTCATAACGCGTTTGGCGCATCGAAGAGCCGACCATGGCCGTGAGGTTATGACCGCCCCAAGAGTCCTTATACGTCAACGTATTGTCCCAGATGTAGTTGTTGAAGATTGTCGTGCTCTTCGTCAGGGAAGTCGTGGCGTTCTTCTGGTTCGTGCCGATATCGTAGGCCGGGCGGAAAGTTGTTGCCCGCAGGCCGGTGTAGTCATAGCTGTAGCTGGTGCGGAACGAAAGCTTCTCGGGCAGTATCTGGAAGTCCGCATAGAAGTTGCTCATCACCTGGTATGAACGGTTCTGCGCATCATAGAGTTTGGCCGTCGCCACGGGATTATAGAAGTTGCTCGTGAAACCCAGCGTGTTGGGCGAGGTGTAACCGTCCGTATATTGGTCAGCCGTCGAAGCGTCGTATACGGGGAATATGCCTGGCATGTTGAAAGCCTGCTGCCATGCCGCATTGTTGGGCAACTGCCAGAAGTTCCTGCTGAAGACGGCGTTCATACCCACATTCAGCCAATTCGTAGCTTGATAGTCAAGATTACCACGGAAGTTCATGCGGCTGTACTCGTTGTCAGACTTCAGGATACCGTTCTGGTAGAGATAGCTCATACCTACACCATAGGACGCACGCTCTGTGCCGCCCGTGATGTTAAGGGCATGGTTTGTCATAAATGCGCTACGCGTCAGTTCGTCATACCAATTGGTGTTGGAGCCATAGACGTTGTTCTCAAAGTCGCCACCGTAAAGTTCGACACTCTTCTTCAAGTTTTCGTCATAGGCGGTGATGCCCGTCTCGCGCAGCATCTGTGCGTACTGGCTCGAGTTGGCCATCTTCAGCACATTCGAAGCCGACTGCACACCTACATAACCCTCGTAGGTCACCTTGGCCTTTTCGTTTTTCTTTCCCTTCTTCGTCGTGATAATTACCACGCCGTTGGCTGCGCGCACACCGTATATAGCTGCCGCCGAAGCATCCTTCAGCACGGCGATTTCCTCGATGTCCGCATTGTTCAGGAAGTTGATGTTGTCGTAGAACATTCCATCAACAACATAAAGCGGTGTCGTGCTGCCAAAGCTGCCCAAACCGCGAATGGTCACTGTAGGACCGGCACCCGGCACACCGCTATTAACAATATTCAGACCAGCCACCTTTCCCTGCAAAGCCGCCATCGGCGTGTTCGAGGGGATGTTGGCCAATTTCTCTGCCTTTACCGTTTCAATGAAAGCGGTTAGGTCTTTCGACTTTGTGGTGCCATAGCCCACCACAACAGCCGATTCAAGGTCGAGTACGTCCTCCTTGAGCGTAACGTCCACGTTCCCCTGCCCGACTTTGACCGTCTGGGATTTCATCCCAAGGCAGGAATAAGTTAGTTCGTCGCCAGCTTTCGCGCTCGGAAGCTGGTAATTGCCATTAGCGTCAGTAAGCACCGTGGCATTCGTACCATTCACACGCACCACGACACCGGAAACGGGTTCGCCGGCCTCGTTAAGCACGCGTCCTTTCACTCCGCCCGATTGAGCCAAAGCCGCCATCGGAAGTAGCAGAGCAAATGAAAGACTCATCACAAGTTTTTTCATGGTGTTCTGTTTTTAATTAAACATAGAATTGAGTTCAAACCACATTTTGCAACACAGAGTTGGCGAAATGCGGTGCAAAGGTCACGCTTTATTGTTAAGATTTCCAAAACAGCAACTACGCTAACAGTACGCTTTACGCTAAAAACAACTACGCTACGCAGCGTGTCAGAAGCAATTCAGGCCGCATAAAACCTATGGGAGTGGGCCGACAGTGGGAATCCGGCAAGCAGACCCAATTTTTCAATAAAATATCAGTCCGACAAGAAAAATTATATTTTTGACACCTGACACTCCACTCTCGCTTTTGCGTGCAATGATACGAATTTAGCCAGCCTTGCGCAAACAAAACACAAGCGTAATGTCCTTTTAAGATGTTTTTTACTAATTCAGCGACGAATAAACGCCTCGCTCAACCCTACAAAATCGCAAATACAAAAAAGTCCGGCAAAGCGTGTGGACGCGTCGCCGAACTTTTTAGAGACGAATGGATTCCTCTATAGGATTTAGAGCGGATCCACCGTGCCGAGGTTGCGGTCGATGAGCAGGCCGTCCTGCGGGGCGAGGCGGTAGGTGCCGGCCTTGCGCGCGCGGAACTTCAGCACGAAGAGCGTGGGCGCGCCCTCGTCGAGCAGGAAGTCGTTGCCACGGTTCACGAACGTGGGGTAGAGTTGCTTCGTGCCGTCGCTGTGCAGGCGGTCGTAGGTGAGGTTCACCATGCTCTTCATCCCAACGGCTTCGAGACCCGTGTACTCCAGTTCGGTGGCGTCGTAGGGCAGGGCGAAGCTTAGACCGTTGACGTAGTGCAGGCAGTCGCCGCTGACGGTGATGCGGATTTCGTCGCCGGGCTGGTAGGTGGTCTTGTTGGGCGTCAGGATGAGGCGTCCGGCGACGTGGTCGTTCGACTCGCGCACGCCGCCGTCCAGCTGCGTGGTGACGACGCTGATGTCGTAGCCGTCGATGAGGCCGTTGCCGTTGATGTCGCCGATGCTCACGTAGTCGAAGTCGCCGTCGCCACGGCGCAGGCCGGTGTAGTTCATGTAGCTGGTCAGGTCGTTCTCGTCGATGCGCTTGTCGCGGTTGATGTCGCCCTGCAGCAGGCTCTCGGTGCCTTCCTTCTTGAAGACGTAGAGTTCGCGTCCGCTGGCGAAACCGCCCACGGCCTCGCCCACGTTGAGGCGGATGTAGCGTGCGCTCTCACCGCCGGTAAAGGCGATGGTCTTGGGCTGTCCGTCGCGTGCCCAGGTGAAGGCCACGGGCGGAGTCCAGGTGAGTTTGTCGGTGCTGAGGCTGATGGTGCCGGCGGTGATGGTGCCGTTGCCGGCGTCCTCGCGCGGCAGGTAGACCAGGGCGTCGAGTTCGTTCACGCTGTGGAGGTCGATGGTCAGCGTGCCGCCCACGGCGTCGTGGGTGCTCCAGTTGCTGTGCCACATCGACTTCTCGTCGCGGTCGAAGAGTTTGTTCACGCCCTGTCCGCCCTGGTTCTGGAACGACGTGATGCCGGTCAGTCCGCTGACGGCCCACTTGAGCGGGTCGGCCTCGGTGCGCACATTGACGGTCTGCCAGGGCGACACGGCGTCGGCGCCGACGGCGCGCACGCGGAAGGTGTAGGTGGTTTCGGGGGTGAGGTCGTCGAGGGTGAACTGGCGGGCGCGGATGGTGCTCTCGACGGTGCCTTCGCGCTCAATCTCGTAGAACAGCGCGCCGTCCACGGCCGTCCACTGCGGGGTCACCTCGTAGGCGCCGGTCTGCTTCATCGTGACGGCGGGCTTGGCCAGCGTCTGCGGCAGGCCGTCGGTCTCGGGAACGCTCAGGGCGAGCGGGGCGAAGCCGCTGACGGTGACGCTCACGGCGTTCTGGGCGGTGTTGGTCTTGGGCAGTTTGACAAGGATGCGCGGGTTGGTGGTCAGCCCCTCGACGGGCGAGGGCTGTCCCTCGGTCATGTACATGTCGAGCGGGGCGACGTCGGTGACGTAGGCCCAGCCCTGCGTGGCCTCGGCCAGTTTGGCGGCGGTGAGGCGGCGCAATTTCACCTTCTTGCCGCCGACAGTGGCGGTCACCTTCTTGGGCGCGGCGGAGGTGTTGATGACGAGGTCGGTCTGCTTCAGCGGCTCGAAGCCGTCGAACGTGCCGGCGGTGGGGGCGATGTCGACGGTGAGCGCGCCGTCGGCCTGCACGCAGGTGGCGACGTGGGTGGTGGTGTGCGCGCCGTCAAGGTAAGCCTGTGTGCGCCCGTCGTCGTCGTACTCGTCGAACGTGGTGCCCTGGAGGGCGTAGACGACGTACTTGCGGTAGTCGGCGGGAGCCTCGACGGGCGTGTTGTGGGCGACGGTCATGGGGATGATGGCGTCGGCGCTGACCAGCACGGGCAGTTTCCACAGCGGGGCGTCGAAGTGGTTGAGCACGCGCCCGCCGGGATAGGTCTCGCCGGTGTAGAGGTCCGTCCAGCGGCCCTCGGGCAGGTAGATGCCGTGGCGTATGTCGTTGCCCAGGGCGTCGGCGGCGGTGTTCTTGTAGACGGGGGCCACGAGCATGTAGGGGCCGAACATGAACTGGTACTGCGTCTTCGTGCCGAGGGTGTAGGCGTTGGGGTAGTCGAGGAACATGGCGCGGATGATGGGCTTGCCGTCGACGGCCTGGCGTGCCACGCTGTAGGCGTAGGGCATCAGCGCGGCCTTGAGCTTGAGGTACGTGCGGTTGAGGCTCGTGGCGGGCTCGCCCAGTGCCTGCGGGTATTTGGGGTTGGCACCCCAGCCGTCCATGTTGAGTTCCATGGGGGTGAACGTCTTCCACTGGAAGTCGCGCACGTTCACGGGCAGGTTCTTGCCGCCGAAAATGCCGTCGAGGTCGTCGGTGATGTTGGGCTGGCCGGAGAGGCCCGAGCCGATGAACGTGGGGATGTGGAAGCGAATGTACTCCCAGTCGCCGCCGGTCTGGTCGCCGGTCCAGATGCCGGCGTAGCGCTGCGTGCCGGCCCAGCCGTCGAGCGAGATGATGAAGGGGCGGGCGTTGTTGCCGTAGCGGGGCATAATCTCGCCCACGTCGGCCACGCCGTTCAGGCCGAAACTGTAGCCCGCGCCCACCCAGGCCACGTCGGTCTTGAGCACGCGCACGCCGGCGGTGCCCACCTCGGCCACGATGTCGCGCTGCAGCAGCGGCTCGATGCCGTCCTTGGGGTGGAGGTCGCTCTGCGTCCAGAGGCCGATTTCCACACCCTTGCTGCGGGCGTATTCGCCGAACTGGCGCAGGTTCTCGATGTTGCCCGCCAGGGTGCTGGTCTGTCCGTAGCCGGCGCCGTAGCCGTCGTTGGGCAGGAACCAGCCCAGCGGCATGTCGGCGGCCAGGTAGCGGTCGATGGCGGCGCGGGCCGAGAACTGGTAGTTGCCGGGCAGTTCGCCGTTGAGGCTCTCGTGGATGCCGCCGTTGTCCTTCTGGCTCTCGTTGTAGCGCTTGCCGTCCTCGAAGGCCATGAAGCCGTTCTCGGCGGGCGTCCAGTAGTCGCGGTTGTAGGCGTTGAGGTGGCCTTCGTAGAAGCCGAACTTGGGCAGCAGCACGGGGTTGCCCGTCAGCTGGTAGAAGTCGTTGAGCAGGGCGGTGGGCTCGGCGTCGACCATCAGGAACACGTCGAGGTAGGCTTCGTTGTGCGACAGTTCGGTGACGCCCGCCGTGGCTGCGCCGAAGTCGTAGCGTCCGGCCTTGAACGTGTGCCACATCAGGCCGTAGCCCGCCGTGGTCCAGTAGAACGGGGTGGGGGAGGCCACGCCGCCGTCCACCCAGTTGTTGGTGTTCTCGATGGCGATGCTCTTGCCACGGTGCGAGAAGCGTCCGTTCTGCACGCCGCCGCCGTAGGCGTACTCGTCCTGGGCCAGGGCGAAGCGCAGCGTGGTTTTCGTCGTGCCGAACTCGGCTGCTGCGGTCTCCTGCACGACGGTGCGCCCGGTGCGCAGGTCGACGGCACTCATCAGGCCGCGCGCCTTGTTGAACGTCAGTCGGAGGTCGGCGGTGGCGACAGTGTAGGCCGTGCCGATGTCTTCAAGTTTCACGGTCCCGGCAGCCTTGCGGGGGTTGGCCACGAGGATGCTGGCGGGGGGCTGTGCCTCGGGACCCCGCACGGCGCCGCCCTGCGGGTCGCTGAACAGGCGCACGATGTTGGGGCCGTAGAAGTCGAGCGTCAGCACGCGCCCGCTCTCGTAGGTCAGCACGACGGTGCCGGCGCCCACGGCCTTGGCGTCCTTGATGCCCTCGGCGCGCGCGGGGGTGAACGGCGCGGTCAAGGCCGCCGCCATGAGCAACAAGGCGGCCAAGATTTTTTTAGTCATTTCCATGATATGTTTCGTAAAGTTTTAATTGTTCGCAGGTATGGCCAACGCGTCTTTGCGGTAGGCGTCGACCAGTCGGCGGCCTTTCTCGGTGGTGCAGCCGCGGATGTGGAGGAGCACGGAGTTGCAGAAAATCTCTTCGATGGTGCGCCGGGGCGTGAACGTCGTGGAGAAAATCGCTTCGGCGAGGTAGGTGCCGATGCGGTAGAACACTTCAAAATCGATGCCCGGCTCGAATACGCCTTCGCCCACGCCACGTTGCAAGAACTGCACGGCGTCGAGCAACTGCGCTTCGCGCTGCGCGGCGAAGTACTCTTGCGCCACTTTATAGGAACGCAGCTCGGCGATGAACACGGGGTTGATGTGGTGGGACTCCTCAAGGCGCAAGCGGAACAGGCGAAGCATGGCCTCCAACACATTGGCGCTTGCGGCGACGATGCTGCGCATCTCTTCGCGATCGGCATCGGACTTGGCTTTGAGGCAATCGAGCAGCAGTTGTTCCTTGGTGTCATAAATTTCGTAGAGCGTGCGTTTGGACATGCGCAGCTCCGATGAAATCTGGCTCATCGTGACTCCGCGTATGCCGCGCTCGTGGAAATCGGCGATGGCCTGGCGTATGATGGCCGACTTGTCGCGCGTTGTGGCGCGCTGGATGGCGTTGCGGTCGTTTTCCATCGGGGAAAGAGTTCTTTTTTGTATCAGACAGCGCAAAAGTACAGAAACTTTCGGGTGCGTGCGCAGTTTTGCACTTTTTTTCCTGCCAAGTGGAGGAAACGGGCGGCGAAGCGGAAAGCGACGGCATCCGCACAGCGTCATTCCCGAAGCGTCTGCGACGAAACGCCTGGCGCTTTAGAATCCCCACGGGAACGGGTTCAAAGTTTTTTTTTCGGGGCGAATAAAATTTTCTTTGGCCTAAATAAAATTTTCTTTGGCCTAAATAAAATTTTCTTTGGCTTAAATAAAATTTTCTTTGGCTTAAATAAAATTTTCTTTGGCTTAAAGAATTTTTTCTTTGGCTTGAAAAAAAATTCGCGAAGCGCTGATAGGAAATCCGCAAACCCAGTGTAAGCCGTCGGCACGGGATGCGCGTGTTTTTGCAAAGGGCGGTGTGCACTTTAGGGGTGGCTGTGGACAAAGCGCAAAGGGAAAACGAACTTTTTTATACCGTATATATAATAATAGCACATGGAAAAGCGTTTATAAGATAGACGGTGCGCGCACGGCGACAATGCCTCCGCACACCGGCAGCGGCTTTTTGTAAAACGCAACGAACGTGCTTATGGTGCATTCTACCCCCCACCCTACCCCCCGCCCCGACGTCCTGCAATATCTGCGTGCCTTTGCCCGCTCCTATCAGCCCAGCAAGCAGGAGGAAGCACCCGCTTGGCCCGTCGCCACATGCTGACGGACAAGGACGACTTGCATCTTAGTTTTTTCATTTATCGGGAACGCCAGTTCCCAAGCAACCGAACGCGCGAAAGAACCGAAGAACCTAAGAACTGAGAAGCCCAAAAACCAGTCTCCCCCCACCCGAAATCCCCGCCAAGGCACACGCCAGGGGCGCAAAACACTTTGCGCCTCGTTTTTTTTGCGTAAATTTGCGCCGCATCAGCGGGGTGACACCACGCCGATGCCCACAAGCGTGCGCCGTGGAAGCCAGCAGCACGCCCCACACCCCCTCCCCCTCAAAATGGAAAACTACATCGTCTCCGCCCGCAAGTATCGCCCACGCACGTTCGACAGCGTAGTCGGTCAGGCGGCGCTCACCACCACGCTCAAAAACGCGGTGGCCAGCGGCAAATTGGCTCACGCCTACCTTTTCTGCGGCCCGCGCGGCGTGGGAAAGACCACCTGCGCGCGTATCTTTGCCAAGGCCATCAACTGCATGAATCCCGGCCCGGGCGGCGAGCCGTGCGACGCGTGCGAAAGCTGCCGCGCTTTCAACGAAAGCCGTTCGTTCAACATCGTGGAGCTTGACGCTGCGTCCAACAACTCCGTCGAGGACATCCGCAGCCTCATCGAGCAGGCGCAGATGCCCCCGCAAGTGGGCAAGTACAAGGTGTTTATCATCGACGAGGTACACATGCTCTCATCGGGGGCTTTCAACGCCTTCCTCAAGACCCTTGAGGAGCCGCCTGCCCACGACATTTTCATCCTTGCCACCACCGAGAAGCACAAGCTCCTGCCTACGATTCTGAGCCGTTGCCAGATATACGACTTCAAGCGCATGGAGGTGCCCGACATCGTGAACCACCTCAAATTCGTGGCCCAGGACGCAGGCGTGCAATACGAAGACGCCGCACTCAACGTCATCGCGCAGAAAGCCGACGGCGGTATGCGCGACGCGCTGAGCATCTTCGACCAGGTGGTGGGCTTCAGCGGTGGCAACGTGACCTATGCCAAAGTTATTGAGGACCTCAACGTGCTCGATTACGAGTACTACTTCCGCCTCACGGACAGCCTGCTGAAAGCCGACGTGCCCGCTGCCCTGCTCACGCTCGACGAGATCCTAAGCAAGGGCTTCAGCGGACAGCACTTCGTGGCTGGGCTGGCCACCCACTTCCGCGACTTGCTCGTCAGTCGCGACGCCACCACATTGCCGCTGCTCGACGTGGCCGACAGTGTGCGCAGCCGCTATCAAGAACAGGCTGCGCGCTGCACGCCGCGCTTCCTCTTTTCCGCCCTGCGCCTATGCAACGACTGCGACCTGCAATATCGCACGGCGGGCAACAAGCGTCTGCTTGTCGAACTGGCGCTCATCCGCACCGCGCAGCTCAATGCGCCAGCGGACGAGGCGCCTGGCTCTGGGCTTGGCCCTACGCAGACACTTAAACCCCTAACACCCGCGCAGCCCGCGCCCAAGGCCGCCGGCGCGCCCCCCGCCACGCCCGTTTCCACGCCCGCCACGCCCGTCGCTCCTGCTGCGGCTACGACTGCAATGCAGCCGTCCCACGAAGCCCTCACCGCTTCGCCCGCCGCTGCCTCCGAGCCAACACCTGCCTACACCGCCCCGCGCCCAGCAAACCGCCTGCGCACCCTCTCGCTCTCGCAACCGGTCCCCGTGCAGGCCGCACAGCAGCAAACCGCCGCGCAACAACAGACCTTTGGCGAAAAGCCCTATACCAACGCCGACATACGCTTGCTGTGGCGGCAGTTCGCCGAAAGCCTGCCGCAAGAAGAACGCGCCATGAGCGAACGCATGAAAGCCATGGAACCCCTCGGCGAAGACAACGCGGCGGCAGAAGTCGTGGTGGAAAACCAATTGGTGCTCGAGCAGTTCAACGCCATGAAGCCAAGGCTGATGACTTTCATCCGAAAGGGTCTCGACAACGCCAAGGCCGAAATCACCTTCCGCGTGCGCGAACAGAGCGAAAAGCACCGCGCCTTCAGCAGCAAGGAAAAGCTGGAAGCCATGCTGGCCAAAAACCCATCCTTCGCACAGTTGCGCGAAAACCTCAGTCTGGAACTGGCTTGAGCATAACGCCCGCGCATCGGACGGCGACCAACCACCGTGCGCCACCGTCCAGCATCCACATCCCCGAAATAACGAAAACTTTAAGAAACGAGGGTTCTGAAACCACTGGAACCCATAACCCAAACACCTATGAACAAGTTTATCATCGTCAGCTACACCCTCGAAGGGCTTAACGACGACGGCACCGTGTTCCACCGCGAAACAGAAGCTACCGTCGAGGCCCCTATGAAATTCGTCAGCGGAATGGGCTACGCGCTCGACGCTTTCGAAGAGCGTATCGTGGAGCTGAACGAGGGCGACACGTTCGACTTCACGCTCGAACCCGAGGAAGCCTACGGCCCCTACGACGAAAACCACGTGGTGAACATCCCCCGCGAACATTTCACGGGACTCGACGCCACCCAGTTGCGCCCGGGCGCCAATATTCCCCTTGTGAACGAGGACGGAATGCAGTTTGTCGGCCATGTGCTCGAAGTAGGCGACGAAAGCGTGCGCCTCGACCTCAACGACATCCTGGCGGGAAAGCGCGTGCGCTTCACGGGACAAATCATCGTTTCACGCCCAGCCACCAACAAGGAAATAGAAGGCATGGCCAACCTGCTGGCCCACGAAGGATGCGGATGCGGTTGTGAACACGACCACAAGGACTGCCACTGCCACGACGGAAACTGCTGCCACCACCACGACCATTAAGCAGACAACGACCGTATGGAAGAACAACAACTTATTGCCAAGACTTTCCGTGGACTGGAGGAAGTCTTGGCGGGCGAACTTGTCGAACTCGGGGCTAACAACGTGCAGATTGGCTGCCGTATGGTTTCGTTCACCGGCGACAAGGAAATGCTCTACCGCGCCAACTTCTGCCTCCGCACCGCCGTGCGCATTTTGAAACCCATACTACAGTTCCGCGCGGACACCCCCGACGACATCTACGAGGCCGTGAAAGCCTACGAGTGGGACACGCTCATCGCCGACGGGCGCACGTTCAGTGTCGACAGCGTGACGAGCGGCGAGGACTTCTCGCACTCGCGTTTTATCACCTACCGCGTGAAGGACGCCATCGTCGACTATTTCCGCGAGAAGACCGGCAAGCGCCCCTCCGTGAGCATCAGCAACCCCGACATCCGCCTCAACCTCCACGCCACCGCCGACGGCGACTGCACCCTGTCGCTCGACAGCAGCGGCGAGAGCCTCCACCAGCGCGGCTACCGCGTGGCCACCGTCGACGCGCCGCTCAACGAGGTGCTTGCCGCCGGCCTCATCCTGCTCAGCGGCTGGCGCGGCGAGACCGACCTCTACGACCCCTTCTGCGGCAGCGGCACGCTGCTCGTCGAGGCAGCCCTCATCGCCAAGGGCATGGCGCCGGGCCTATTCCGCAAGAAGTTCGCCTTCGAGAGCTGGCCGGACTTCGACGCCGACCTGCTCAGCGAAATCTACGACGACGACAGCCGCGAGCGCGAGTTCACGCACCACATCTACGGTTTCGACCGCGACATCGCCGCCGTCAAGGCCGCCGAAGCCAACGCCAAGAGTGCCGGTGTGGCCGACTGCGTGACGGTCAAGGAGCGCGACGTGCGCGACTTCGAGGCACCCGCCGAACCCGCCTTTATGGTCACCAACCCGCCCTACGGCGACCGTCTGCCCTCCCAGGGGCTGCTCGACCTCTACGCCTCGCTGGGCGAACGCCTCAAGAACGCCTTCACAGGCGGCACGGCCTGGGTCATCAGCAGCCGTGAGGAACTGCTACGTAAGATAGGGATGCGCCACAGCACGCGCATGCCCCTGTTCAACGGCAAGATTGACTGCGACTTCCGCAAGTACCAGGTGTTCGACGGCAAGTTGCGCGACTTCCGCGCCGAGGGCGGCGAGGTGAAGACTGGCGACGAACTGCGCCGCAACGCCGAAGGTCACGGCGACCGCCGCGAGCGCGAACAGTTCCGGCGCCGCTTCGACGAAAACGAAGAGCGTCCCGCCCGTTCGCCCCGCTCCGACTTCGCCGACCGCGACTTTGTGGAGGAGAACCCCGACTACATCGCCCTGCGCAACCGCCACCGCGACTTCAGCGCGCAACTGGCCCGCCGCGAGCGCCGCCTGGAGCGCGAGGAGCGTTTCCGCGACCGCCCGCGCTACGACGCTGGCCGCCCGCGCCGCGAAGGCGACTTCCAAGGCAAGTCCCGCTTTGGCGGTGATTTCCGCGACCGTCCGCGCCGTGACGGCGATTTCCACGGACGCTTCCGCCGCGACGACCGATACGGCGACCGCGACCGCAACCAAGACCGCTACAGCGACCGCCGCTTCAACCGTGATGGCGACCGCCGCTTCAACCGCGACGACCGTAATGCCGACCGATACGGCGACAAGCCCCGATTCCAAAAGCCCAACGACCCTAATACCGACGAACAATGAAAAGACTACTCTCGCTGGCACTCCTCGCAGTGCTCACCCTCCCGCTTATGGCACAACAGAAACGACAGTTCACGCTCGAACAGCTCATCTACGGCGGCACCGAGTATTGGAACTACGCACCCGAATACCAGCAGTACGGCTTCTGGGGCGACTGCCTCGTGCGCCTCGACGTCGAGGCAGCCGTGATGCTCCAGGACGAGAAAGGCAAACCCGTCGAGCAGACGCTCTTCACCGCCGACGACCTCTCGGCAGCGGGTTTCGGGCGCGCGCTCAACATTATGGCCGCCACCTTCCCCGACGGCGCGAAGCCCCAGGCACTGGTCTACACCACCGAGGGCACGATGCTCTACGACTGGCAGACGAAGCAGGCCGTTTGGACGCTGCCGCGCGTGGAGGGCGAACTGGAGTTCTGCCTCGCCTCGCGCAGCACGGCCTTCGAACGCGACCACAACCTCTTTGTCCGCACCGCCGACGGACGCGACCACCAAGTGAGCCGCGACGGCTCGCGCGAGCTGGTCTACGGCAAGAGTGTGCACCGCGACGAGTTCGGCATCAGCAAGGGCACCTTCTGGAGTCCCAAGGGCAACCTGCTGGCCTTCTACCGCATGGACCAGTCGATGGTCACGGACTATCCGCAGGTGAACATCGCCCTGCCCAACCTGGAGGGCAAGGACGGCAGCCGCATCGCACAACTGGAGCCGGACAAGTACCCCATGGCGGGCGAAACCAGCCACAAGGTCACCGTGGGCATCTTCGACCCCGCCACCGACCGCACCGTCTACCTGCAGGCCGGCGACCCCACCGACCGCTATTTCACCAACATTGCCTGGTCGCCCGACGAGGCCACTGTCTATATGATTGAACTGCCCCGCACGCAGGACAAGGCCGAACTCGTGGCCTACGACGCGCGTACGGGCGCACGCCTGCGCGTATTATATACGGAGACGAACCCCAAGTACGTCCACCCCGTCCACCCCATCACCTTCCTGCCCTGGGACGACACCAAGTTCATCTACCAGAGCGAGCGCGACGGCTACAACCACCTCTACCTCTTCGACGTCGAGAGGGGCGAACAGCGCCAACTCACCAGCGGCGCCTTCGTCGTGACCGACATACTCGGCTTCAACGCCAAGGATAAGAGCGTCGTCATTGCCAGCCACGAGAACTCGCCTGTGCGCACCAACTTCTGGACTGTCAGCGTCAAGAACGGCAAGCGCCAGATGCTCGACGGCGGCGAGGGCGTACACAGCGGCGTGCTTAGCCAGGGCGGTGCCTTCATTGCCGACCGCTGGGCCTCGCCTGACGTCGTGCGCCGCTACGACGTACTCAACGTGACCCATCCCGAACGCCTCCGCACCCTCCACGACTGCCCCGACCCGTGGGCCGGCTTCGAAGTGCCGGAAATCACCGGCGGTTCCATCAAGGCCGCCGACGGCACCACCGACCTCTACTACCGCCTCATCAAACCCACCGGCTTCGATCCTGCCAAGAAATACCCCGCCATTGTCTACGTCTACGGTGGCCCCGGCGTGCGCAACGTCGAGGAGACGCGCAACTGGGACGCGCGCGGATGGGAAATCTATATGGCACAGCTCGGCTACGTCGTCTTTGTGCTTGACAACCGTGGCAGCAGCGACCGAGGCTTTGCCTTCGAGACCGCCACGTTCCGCCACCTCGGCGACCAGGAGATGGCAGACCAGATGCAGGGCGTGGCCTACCTCAAGAGCCTGCCCTACGTCGACGCCGACCGCCTCGGCGTACACGGCTGGAGTTTCGGCGGCTTCATGACCACCAACCTGATGCTCACCTACCCCGACGTCTTCAAGGTGGGCGTGGCCGGAGGCCCCGTAATCGACTGGCGCTACTACGAGGTGATGTACGGCGAGCGCTATATGGACACCCCGCAGGAGAACCCCGAGGGCTACGAGCAAAGTTCGCTGCTGCGCAAGGCCGGCAACCTCAAAGGCCGCCTACAGGTCATCATCGGCTACAACGACCCCGTCTGCGTGCCGCAGCACTCGCTGGCCTTTATGCGCGCCTGTGAGGACGCCGGCACACAGCCCGACTTCTTCCTCTATCCCGGCGACGGCCACAACATGATGGGCCGCGACCGCGTACACCTCCACGAGCGCATCACCCGCTACTTTGAAGACTACTTGAAATAAAATGAAAAAAAACATCTCCACCCCCAACGCCCCCGCCGCAATCGGCCCCTACAGCCAGGCCATCGAGGCTGGCGGCCTCGTGTTCGTCAGCGGGCAGATTCCCGTTGACCCCGCCACCGGCGAAATCGTCAGCGGCGGCATCGCCGACCTCACCGCCCGCTGCCTCAACAACGCCGCAGCCATCCTCAAGGAGGCCGGCCTCACGCTCGCCGACGTCGTGAAGACCACCGTCTTCCTCGCCGATATGGCCGACTTCGCCGAGATGAACGCCGAGTACGCCAAGTTCTTCCCCGCTCCAGCTCCAGCCCGCTCCGCCGTGGCCGTCAAGACCCTCCCCAAGGGCGTCCGCGTCGAAATCGAGTGCATTGCCGCGCGGTAGACTACTGCGTGGAACCGCCAGAACCAACTCGCCCCGAACCGTCACTGGTTCGGGGCGAGTTTTTTGCAAAGAGCCGTGCGAGCCGCTACGCTTCTAAGTGTTCGCCGGGCTTCACAGTTTCGCCGTCCGTGTGGACGAGCCCCATTGACTTGGCCTTGCCCAGCAGCACGTGGGCCATCTTTTCGCCCACATGGAGCCTGGCCTTTAGTTCTTTAATGAGACGATTGTGCGAAATGACTGGCTTCTTCACTTCAGTGAAGATGTCACGAAGCACAGCCTCCAGGCGGTCACGGTCGGAGGCAAGCGAATGGTGCGTGCGGTGCTTGAACAGATAGAGGCACACCAGCAGCGCCACGACAACAAGCACAATGATAATCGAAGTAGTTTTCATAGCAGTTAGGTAAGGTTTAAGTGTCAGTCTGTTACATTTTGATTGCAAATATAAACATTCCGATAAAAACAAATGCCATTTGAGCGAAAAAAGCGTTACTTTTGCTGCGCAATCGCACCGCTTTTAAGACAACGCAAAAACCAATAAAACAACGCTTTATGGCTGACGAACTAAAGACCGCCCCCGAAATCAGCGAGGACGAGCTGACGGGCGACAACTCCTTTGACCGCTGGCGCCGCATCATCGGTGCTATAGGCGCACCGCTGTGCGCACTGCTTGTTTGGCTCACCGACATCCCCGGTCTGGAAGCCAACGCCCACACGCTTTTGGCCATTATGACGCTCGTCGCCTTGTGGTGGATCACGGAGCCGGTGCCCAT
Organism: Bacteroidaceae bacterium; assembly: GCA_017933995.1. Lineage (GTDB taxonomy): Bacteria > Bacteroidota > Bacteroidia > Bacteroidales > Bacteroidaceae > Alloprevotella. Next base: position 122,796 of record JAGBKI010000020.1, read on the forward strand.
ACCCGTGACTTCACTCATTGGCCCCACGCTTTGCGTGCTGTTCGGCGTGGTCAGCATGAAGGAAGCCTTCGCCGCTTTCGGCAACCCCATGATTTTCCTTTTTATGGGCGGTTTCATCATAGCCAAGGGCATGATGGTCAACGGCCTGGACAAACGCATCGCCTACGGCATCATCTCCATGCCGTGGGTCGGCGACAGCCCGCGCCGCATCTTCCTCGCCATCGGCTTGGCCTGCATGGTCTGCTCTGGCTGGATAAGCAACACGGCCACAGCCGCCATGATGTTCCCCATCGCCCTCGGCCTGCTCGAAGCCATACGCGAGATGATGGCCGCCAACGGCAGGGAAATCAACCTCCATTCGTATAAATACGCCACGGGTCTGATGCTCATGACAGCCTATTCGTGTTCCATCGGCGGCGTGCTGACCCCCATCGGAACGCCCCCCAACATCATGATGATAGGCTTCCTCAGCGAAAAGAGCGCAGACTTCAGCATCACGTTCTTCCAGTGGATGACGTGGGGCTTTGTCGCCATGATCGTTTACTTCATCATAGCCTACATCGTGCTGTGGCGCATGTTCCCCGCCGACGTAGACCACATCGACGGCGCGCAAGACTTCATCCGCAGCAAGAAACGCGAACTCGGCGGCTGGACGCCCGCCCAGCGCAACACGCTGCTGGCCTTCCTCGTGGCCGTGGTGCTGTGGGTAACGCCTGGCGTGCTCAGTGTCATCTACGGCAACGACAGCGAAGTGGTCAAAACCTACAACAAAGTATTCCCCGAAGCCGTCGTAGCCATGATAGGCGGCCTGCTGCTCTTCTTCCTCCCCGTCAATAAGAACTTCACCCGCACCACGCTGCGTTGGAAAGATGCCGTGAAGGGCATTGAGTGGGGCACGCTGCTGCTCTTCGGCGGCGGTTTGGCTATGGGTGGCATGATGTACAGCACGGGCCTCTCTGGCTGGATTGGCGATCAAATCGTAGCCCTTATGGGCGGCCAGCCCTCCGAGGTCGTTTTCGTCGCCGTGTTCTGCGTCGCCGCACTGCTCATGTCCGAACTCACCTCCCACACCGCCGCCGTCGGCATGATAGGCCCCTTGGCCGTCGGTGCCGCCCTCAGCGCAGGCTTCAGCCCCATCCCCGTGGCCGTCGGCATTGCCCTGAGTTCCAGCCTCGGCTTCATGATGCCCGTCTCCACCCCTCCCAACGCCATCGTCTATGCCAGCGGCTACATACCCATCACCAAAATGATCAAGAGCGGTGCCATCATCGACGCCATCGGCATCGCCCTCGTCACCATCCCGCTCGTCATCTACATGGTAGGCTGGGTGATGGGCTGATACCCCCGCACCGTTTCTCCAAAATCGCATCATCAAGGCCGGGCAGCACTCCCGGCCTTGATGATGTCCTCCCACAGGAATTTGTACACCCACACACAAAGTGAGGCGGCCCGCACTGGAAAAGAGTGCGGGCCGCCTGCGAACATAGACATAACAATTTAATCTTTCACTTTAACTGTGTGTACTTCCGGCCAAGTGCGTCATCGCGACGTGTGGCCGACACATCAGCGCCTCGCGGCGCCGTGGTTTGTAATTCCGCTGCAAAAGTACGGCGGCGCCCCTCCCCCGGCAATACCCAAAAGTAGGTATTTTGCCGCCCCGCCACCCTAACCCCTTGTTTTTTAAGCGTTTCCGAATCCTTTCGAAAGCACACAAAAACCAGCGCGCGGCCTTTAATTCTGCAAACTTAGGCTTAATTTGTACAAACTTAGGCTTGATTTCGCCAAATTTAGGCTTAGTTTGTAGAAACTTAGGCTTAATTTGCAGAATTAGTCCGCGCAAAAAAGTTTTTAAATGGGATCGCGGGCAATTTGTGGGGCAGAAAGCAAGAAACAAAAGCCAAGAGGAAGCAGGTCTCGGCTTCGCGTTTCTATAAGTGGATGTGCGGACGTTTGTGCAACCCCGCTGGGATTGATTTTAGGGGCGGTTTGAACCGGGGCGCAGCCCCGGCCTAACCTCTGTAACCCCCGCTGGGGGTATCTGGCGGCTCGGCAGTGAAAATGAAAAAACTGCGTTTTTCCTTTTTCACTGCGCTCGCCTTGCACCACTTTGCTTCGCGAAGATAGGCGGCGGCTCGGCAGTGAAAATGAAAAAACTGTGTTTTTCCTTTTTCACTGCGCTCGCCTTGCACCACTTTGCTTCGCGAAGATAGGCGGCGGCTCGGCAGTGAAAACGAAAAAACTGCGTTTTTCCTTTTTCACTGCGCTCGCCTTGCACTATCTTTGCACCCGAAAATATTTGTGGACAGATTTGGCTGCTTGCAACCACGGTAAAAAATGCTAAAACTTGGTCAGAACAAGGGGGCGACGCGCCCCGCACCACAGTTCAACGCATACGAGAGGAATGGCAGAGCCGAGGAAGTCCGCCATTCCTTATTATATATACACGCGTATGTACCTGTTTACTTCCGAATCGGTGTCCGAAGGACACCCCGACAAAGTGGCCGACCAAATTTCGGACGCTATCCTCGACGAATTTCTGTCGAAAGACCCTAACTCCAAAGTAGCCTGCGAAACGCTCGTGACCACCGGCCAGGTAGTCGTGGCGGGCGAGGTGAAAAGCGAGGCGTATGTGGACCTGCCCACTGTGGCGCGCCGCACCATCCGCCGCATTGGCTACACCAAGGACGAATACCTGTTCAGCGCCGACTCATGCGGCATTCTGAGCGCCATCCACGAGCAGAGCCCCGACATCAACCGTGGCGTGGACCGCGCCCAGCCCGAGGAGCAGGGCGCGGGCGACCAGGGCATGATGTTCGGCTACGCCAACAACGAGACCGACACCTACATGCCCCTGCCGCTGGCCCTGGCGCACGACCTCGTGGAAGTGCTAGCCGAGATACGCCGTGAGGGCAAGGAGATGACCTACCTGCGCCCCGACTCCAAGAGCCAGGTGACCATCGAATACGACGACAACCACCGCGCGCGCCGCATCGACACCATCGTGGTCAGCACGCAGCACGACGACTTCATCAGTGCCGCCGAGGCGGGCTCGCAGGAGGAGGCCGACCGCCGTATGCTGGCGCGCATACGCCGCGACGTGGAGGAGGTACTCGTGCCGCGCGTGCTGCGCGAGCGCGTCAAGACGCCCGAAGTGCGCGCCCTCTTCGAGCAGGGCGGCATCAACTACTTCGTGAACCCCACGGGCAAGTTCGTCATCGGCGGTCCGGCGGGCGACACGGGGCTGACGGGCCGCAAAATCATCGTCGACACCTACGGCGGGCGCGGCGCGCACGGCGGCGGTGCCTTCAGCGGCAAAGACCCCTCGAAAGTGGACCGCTCGGCGGCCTACGCGGCGCGCCACATCGCCAAGAACATGGTGGCCGCAGGTGTGGCCGACGAGATGCTGGTGCAGCTCAGCTACGCCATCGGCGTGGCGCAGCCCATCAGCGTCTACGTGAACACCAACGGTCGCAGCCACGTCGGTCTGAGCGACGGCGAGATTGCCGCCAAGGTAGCCGAGATTTTCGACCTACGCCCCCACGCCATCGAGCAGCGCCTGCACCTGCGCCAGCCCATCTACACCGAGACGGCGGCCTACGGCCACATGGGGCGCGTGCCGCAAGTCGTCACCAAGACCTTTGCCGACGACTCGCAGCGCGATGTCGAACTCTTCACCTGGGAGCGGCTTGACTATGTGGAGGAAATAAAGAAGGCGTTCAACATCAAGTAAAGCGGGCCTGCAACCTTAGGGGCACTGGTGTCCCTATAGTTACAAGTGCCAATAGAAATACCAGTTCCCCTATAACTCCTATGAAGATTTGTGTCTACGCCGCTTCGAGCGGCCAGGTTCCCGAGAAATACGTGCGCGCCGCCAGCGAACTGGGCGTGACGTTGGCGCGGCGCGGCCACACGCTGGTGAACGGCGCGGGGCGCACGGGGCTGATGGGCGCAGCCACCGACGCCGCGCTGGCCGAAGGAGGCGAGGCAGTGGGCGTCATCCCGCAGTTTATGATTGACCAGGGCTGGCAGCACACGGGGATGACACGCCTCGTCGTCACACCCGATATGCACACGCGCAAGGAGCGCATGGCCAGCGAGGCCGATGCCTGCATCGCCCTGCCCGGCGGCGTCGGCACGCTGGAGGAACTGCTGGAAATCATCACCTGGAAACAGCTCGGGCTGTATCTCAAACCCATCGTGGTGCTCAACACCGACGGCTACTTCGACGCACTGCTCGCCCAGCTCGACCGCGCCGTGTCCGAGAGTTTCATGCGCCCGTTCCACACCGGCTTGTGGCGCGTCGCCCGCACGCCCCAGGAGGCCGTGAGCCTGTGCGAGGAGACCCCGCTCTGGGACGCCTCGCTGACCAAGTTCGCGTATCAAGCGCCGAAGCGATAGCACCTAAGAACCCGAAGACCACCATGCTCCCCCCCGTCCCGTCCCCCGTCTACGCCCTGCGCACCGACACGGTTGGCACGACCACCGCCCTACCTGGCGTGTGGGACAGCCAGCCGCAGTTGGCGGGCGTGGCGGTGCAAACCGCCACAGCGCGCGGCGTAGTGGGCGAGCTGCTGCCCTACAACCCACGCACCGACAACGTGGTGACAGCGGCGCTGCTGGTCAGCACGTTCATCACCGTGTGGGTGGCCGTGCGCTCGTGGGGCTTTGTGCTCCACACAGCGGTGGGTTTCTTCTACGACCTCGTGCCGCGCCGCGCCCGCCCCACCGACGGCGTGGATATCGACGAAGTGGGCGACAACCGCCTGTTGCACCTCCACGCCGCCTTCCTCTTGGCGCTGGCCTACATGGGCTACGCCTGCGACACACGTCCCGCCGAATTTGTAGGGCGCGCCCCTTATTCCCTCCTGTTGGCAGGCATGGGGCTTTTCACGGCATGGTATCTGGTGCGTGCTGTGGCCTATCGGTTCATCGATGCCGTGTTTTTCGACAAGTGGCAACACAACTTGTGGACGCAGGTGCGCACGCAATGCACCTTTTTGACCAACTTGCTGTTGTTGCCATTGTTGCTGGTCGCCATCTACTTCGCTTTAGACGTGCGCGTGTACGCCACAGCCGTGTTTTTTATTATCGGAGTTAGCAGATTTGTGCTCTTGATGAAGTGTTATCGAACATTTTTTGCCTACCGCTGGGGCACCATTCATTTATTGTTATACTTTTGCACGCTCGAAATAGCACCCCTCTTCGCGCTGTGGCGTTTTCTGGGCGCCGCAGGCTGAATGAAAACCATTACAAAGTACACAATAGGAGAACCGACATGATACGGAAGATTCTTGTATCACAGCCTCAACCCACTTCACCGAAGTCCCCCTATGCCGAGATAGCAGGCAAGTACGGCGTAGAGTTCACTTTCCGCCCGTTCATCAAGATTGAAGGCGTCAGCGTAATGGAGTTCCGCAAACAGCGCGTGGACATCCTTAAACACACGGCCATCGTCTTCACTTCGCGCCACGCCATCGACCACTTCTTCAGCGTCTGCGCCGGAATGAGGCTCAAGATGCCCGAAACGATGAAGTACTTCGCCACAAGCGAGTCCGTGGCCTTGTACATCCAGAAGTTTGTGCAATATCGCAAACGCAAGGTGTTCTTCGCCGAAACGGGAAAGGCCGAAGACCTGGTGCCGCTCATGGCGAAGCACAAAGGCGAGAGCTTCCTCATTCCACAGAACGACATGCACAACGAGGGCTTTGCCAAGCTCCTTGACACGAAAGGGGTGAAGCACACCGAGTGCGTGATGTACCGCACGGTGAGCGTGCCCGTGACCAAAGAGGAAGTATTCTCCCACGGCATGGTGGTGCTGTTCACGGCGGCGGGCGTGGAGACACTGGTTGGCTCGTTCCCCGGCTTCGAGCAGGGCATGTTGCGCATCGCCACCCTCGGAAACGCCGCGCGTCTGGCCGCCGAAAGCCACGGGTTGCGCGTAGACATCGTGGCTCCGCTGCCCAAGATGCCCAGCATCACGGGTGCCATTGCCCAATACCTTGAAGAAGAAACCGAGCGCGACCGCGCCGTGGCCGACCAGGCTGCAAACATCGCCCCCGAGGACAAAGAGGGATGGCTGCGCCGCTCCGTGGCCGCCAAAAAAGGCGTGGAAACGAAGCGCCGCAAGGTTGCCCTGCAAGAGGAGATTGAGCAACTCGACGCCAAGATAAACGCGGCTAAAGAGCGCTCGGACAAGGCACGCAAGACCGCCGAAGGCTTCCGACGCGAGTCCGACGCAGTGGGCAAGGAAATTGCCGAGCTACAAAAGAACTACGACGAACTGCGCCGCAACGCCGAGCGCAGTCTGCGCGAAGGCGAGAAAGCCCGCAGGGAAATGCGTGAGCACCAGGCCAAACTCGCTGAAATCAAAAAGGAACTCGACGACATCAATGCCCAAATCAGCTTGAAGAAAGGGAAAGGCGGCACAGACAACAAGCCGTCGGCTGCCAAAACGGCTCCCGCCACGAAGATCGTCGCCAAACAAGCCGATGCCGTGAAAGCCGCCGCACCCAAGAAGTCTGCTGCCAAGCCCAAAGCCGCTGCCGACAGCACGCCTTCACGCAAGAAAGCGCCTATAAAGGAAAAGGCTAAGAAGCAGTAAGCACAGCCCGGGACGGACAAAGCGGCTTCTCTTTCCACACAAGCAGATTCCACACCAAGCAGAAACCCTATTCGCGCCCGGCTCGGATGCCACCGAACCGGGCGCGCCCCGTTTCCACCACAGCCGAAAAGGGCTACAAATGGAGCTGGGAGGTTGGTGCCCCGATGTGCAAAACGTCCCACAGGAACTTACAAAATGCGCGGTCTGAACAAAAAGAAACGCACACCGTGTCACGCCAAAGCACGGTTTTCGTAAATTTGCGCAGTATTCGTGTATGAACTGTGACGATTGTCACCAAACAGAAAAGAATGCTCACCCTTGACATCATCTACAAAGCCCGCACGGTGCTGAGCCGCGTGGTGCGCCCCACAGCCCTCATCCGCACGGAGAAACTCGTGCCCGACGCCGACCTCTTCCTCAAGCCCGAAAACCTACAGGTCACGGGGTCGTTCAAGGTGCGCGGCGCGGGCTTCAAAATCTCGCAACTCAGCGACGAGGAGCGCGCGCGCGGTGTGCTGGCCTGCTCCGCCGGCAACCACGCGCAGGGCGTGGCGCTGGCCGCCCGGCGTTTGGGCATAAAGGCCCTTATCTGTATGCCCGCCGGAGCACCCATCTCAAAGGTGGAAGCCACGCGCGAACTCGGCGCCGACGTCGAACTGGTGGAGGGTGTCTACGACGACGCCTACCGCCGCGCCCTCGAAATCGAGAAGGAGACGGGCATGACGTTCATCCACCCCTTCGACGACGAGCAGGTGATAGCCGGACAGGGCACCATCGGAATGGAAATACTCGACGAGCGTCCCGACCTCGACGTCGTGTTCGTGCCCATCGGCGGCGGCGGGCTGGCGGCCGGCACGGCCTACGCCCTCAAGACGCTCAAGCCCGACGTCAAAGTCATCGGCGTGCAGGCCGCCGGAGCGGCGGGGATGCAGGAGAGCGTCCGGCGCGGCGAAATCGTCGAACTGCCCGACGTGCTCACCATCGCCGACGGCATCGCCGTCAAAGAGCCGGGTCGCCACACCTTCGAACTCTGTCGGGAGTACCTCGACGACATCGTGACCGTGAGCGAGGACGAAATATGCGCCGCCATCCTGGCGCTCATCGAGCACCACAAATTGGCCACCGAGGGCGCGGGCGCCGTCAGCGTGGCGGCGGCCATGTTTGGCAAGTACCCCACGGCGGGCAAAAAGGTGTGCTGCGTCGTCAGCGGCGGCAACATCGACGTGACCATCCTCAGCCGCGTCATCAACCGGGGTCTGATGAAGAGCGGGCGCACCGTCGAGATGCTCATCGAACTGCCCGACCGCCCCGGCTCGCTGCTGGGCCTCTCGAAGGTCATCGTGCGCTACGGTGCCAACATCATCTCGCTCCACCACGAGCGCAACGGCGAGAGCCCCGACGTCAATTCGTGCAACCTGCGCATGGTGCTCGAAACGCGCAACGCCGACCACATCCGCGAAATCCAACAAGGCATAACAGCCGCAGGCTACTCCATATTAGATACGCGCGCGGCAAACTGAACTTAAATGGTTTAATGAGGTTTAAGAGGTTTAATAAGGTTTAATCCGTCCGGCGCGAAGCCCACAAACCCCATAAACCCCAATAAGCCCAGCAACCCCATAAACCCCATCTCACTTTCCGCCAGACGGATTAAACCTCTTAAACCTCATTAAACATCTTAAACTTTTTCCCATGGAATCCACCCGCCAGAAGCGCATCGAGCGCCTCATACAGAAAGAACTCAGCGACATCTTCCGCCTACAGACCGCCCAGACGCGCGGTGTGCTGGTGAGCGTTAGCAAAACCTACATCAGTCCCGACCTCAGCGTCGCCCGCGCCTACCTCTCCATCTTCCCCTCCGAGCGCGCCGACGAAATCCTGGGCAACATCACGCAGAACGCACGCAGCGTGCGCTACGAACTGGGCCGTCGCTGCGGCAAGCAACTGCGCATCATCCCCGAACTGCGCTTCTTCCTCGACGACTCCCTCGACTACATCGACCACATCGACGAACTGCTGGCGAAAGACAAGGCTTGACCGCAACAAACATACAAACACACCCAAATACAATTCGATGAATTTTGTAGAAGAACTCACCTGGCGCGGCATGGTGCATCAGATGATGCCCGGCACGCCCGAACAACTCCAAAAAGAACAGACCACCGCCTACGTCGGCATCGACCCCACCGCCGACAGCCTGCACATCGGCCACCTCTGCTCGGTCATGATTCTGCGCCACTTCCAGCGCTGCGGCCACAAGCCACTCGCCCTCGTGGGCGGCGCAACCGGCATGATTGGCGACCCCAGCGGAAAGAGCCAGGAGCGCAACCTCCTCACACCCGAAATCCTTGAGCACAACAAGGCGTGCATCAAGGCACAGCTCGCCAAGTTCCTCGACTTCGACAGCAAACTGCCCAACGGCGCCGAACTCGTCGACAACTACGACTGGATGAAAGGCTACGGCTTCCTCGACTTCGTGCGCGAGGTGGGCAAGCACATCACGGTCAACTACATGATGGCCAAGGACAGCGTGAAGAAACGCCTCAACGGCGAGGCCAGCGACGGACTGTCGTTCACCGAGTTCAGCTACCAACTGCTGCAGGGCTACGACTTCCTGCACCTCTACCGCACCAAGAACTGCAAGCTCCAGATGGGCGGCAGCGACCAGTGGGGCAACATCACCACCGGCACGGAGCTCATCCGCCGCACGCTGGGCCCCGAGGCGCAGGCGTTCGCCCTCACCTGCCCGCTCATCACCAAGGCCGACGGGCGCAAGTTCGGCAAGACCGAGCAGGGCAACGTGTGGCTCGACCCCCAGCGCACCACCCCCTACCGCTTCTACCAATTCTGGCTCAACGTGGGCGACGACGAGGCCGAACGCTACATCAAGATATTCACCTCCCTCCAGCGCGAGGAAATCGAAGCCCTCATCGCCGAGCAGCAGGCCGACCCCGCCCGCCGCGTGCTACAGAAGCGCCTGGGTCAGGAGGTCACCACGATGGTCCACTCGCGCGAAGCCTACGAACAGGCCGTCGAGGCCAGCGGCATCCTTTTCGGCAAAGCCACCAAGGAGAGCCTGCTCCACCTCGACGAGGAGACCTTCCTGCAAGTGTTCGACGGCGTGCCGCAGTTCACCCTCGACCGCGACGCCGTGCTGGGCCAGAAGGCCGTCGACGTGCTGGCCGAGCGCACACAGTGCTTCGCTTCCAAGGGCGAAATGCGCAAGATGACGCAGGGCGGCGGCGTGAGCATCAACAAGGAGAAACTCCAGCAGTTCGACCGCCCGCTCGACCAGTCCGACCTCATCGGCGGCAAGTACATCCTCGTGCAGCGCGGCAAGAAGAACTACTACCTCATCAGCGTGCGCTAACCCCGTCGTTCGACACCTTCTACACAGACCTCCCCCGATGCCCAAGCCGTTTCAGGGGAGGTCTCTTTTTATCTAAATGTAATGCCCACCCACAGCCTCATCGCTAAAAATGCAGCGAGCATTGCCATACCGCACCAGCCTTGCAGTATCTTTGCCCCTGCAAAACGTATAAGACAATGCTGAAAGATATCCTTCTCGTAGGCTTAGGCGGCGGAGTGGGCAGTATGGCTCGCTATGCGCTGTCGCTCGCGATGAACGCACTGCAAGGCGGCGTACCAGACGGCGCGTCGTTTCCATGGGCCACGCTGGCGGCCAACTTGCTGGGCAGTCTGCTCATCGGACTCGTCGGCGGACTGGCGCTGCGCGCCGAGGGGCTATCCGCCAGCCTCATTCTGCTGCTTACCACGGGATTCTGTGGCGGCTTCACCACGTTCTCCACCTTTTCCAAGGAGAGTTTCGCGCTGTTGCAGGCTGGCTGCTACGGCCTGCTCATCAGTTACCTGCTGGCCAGTCTCGCGGGAGGTCTGGCCGCCGTGGCACTGGGCGTATGGATGGGCAAATAAACAATAAACGTGGGCTACGCGACGATGCCACGCCGTAGACCACGTTTGTTGTTTATTGTTTAACGTTTATTGTTATTTCGCCACGCCCGCCGTATCTTTGCAGCCCTAATCCCAATAACAATGAACATCACAGACCAAGACCGCGTCTTTATGCGCGAAGCCATACGCCTGGCCAACGACAGTGTGCGGCGGGGCGGAGGCCCCTTCGGAGCCGTCGTGGTTAAAGACGGCGAAATCATAGCGGGCAGCGCCAACAGCGTCACCCTCGACAACGACCCCACCGCCCACGCTGAGGTCAACGCCATCCGCGCCGCCTGCCAACGCCTCGGCACGTTCGACCTCACAGGCTGCACCGTCTACACCTCGTGCGAGCCCTGCCCCATGTGCCTCGGTGCCATCTACTGGGCGCACATCGACCGCATCTATTACGGCAACAACCGCAAAGATGCTCGCGACATCGACTTCGCCGACGATTTCATTTACGACGAGTTGGACAAGCCCCTCGACGAACGCACCCTTCCCATTATTCCCCTGCTGCGCGACGAGGCCCTCGAATCCTTCCGGCTCTGGACGGGTAAGACCGACAAGACAGCATATTAACCGCCCGTCGTTCCTTCCCCCTTAATTACTAAAAGGCCGTGGCACTTTCCCCATGGCCTTTTTCTGTTACCCCGCCCTCCCGTTGCTCTTCCGCACTTCCCACTCCTCCCACTTTTCTGTTCCCCGCCCTCCCGTTGCTCTCCCGTTGTGTTTGCCGCTGTATCGCAGCGGCAAACACAACGGAAGTGCGGAAGGAATGAAAAAGGCCGTGGCACTTACTGTCACGGCCTTTTTAAGAAGGGGGAAGAGAGATGAGGGACAAAGTCGAGGTGTGAGCGGACGATAGGGCGCGTCAGCAACCAGCAGCGCAGCGGGGCTTGACGGTCTGGAAGAAGTCGTTGCCCTTGTCGTCGACGAGGATGAAGGCGGGGAAGTTCTCCACGCGGATTTTCCAGATGGCCTCCATGCCGAGTTCGGGATACTCGACGCACTCGATGCTCTTGATGGAGCTGAGCGAGAGGATGGCCGCGGGTCCGCCGATGGAGCCGAGGTAGAAGCCTCCGTGCTTGTGGCAGGCGTCGGTGACCTGCTGCGAGCGGTTGCCCTTGGCAATCATCACCATAGAGCCGCCGCAGCTCTGGAAGAGGTCGACGTAGGGGTCCATGCGCCCGGCCGTGGTGGGGCCCATCGAGCCGCAGGGCAAGCCCTGGGGCGTCTTGGCGGGGCCGGCGTAGAGCACGGGGTGTTTCTTGAAGTACTCGGGCAGGTCCTCGCCTGCGTCAAGGCGTTCCTTGAGTTTGGCGTGGGCGATGTCGCGCGCCACGATGATGGTGCCGTTCAGGGAGAGGCGGGTGGAGACGGGATACTTGGTCAGTTCGGCGCGCACCTCGTCCATGGGCCGGTCGAGGTCGATGCTCACGCCGCCGCCCTCGCCGGCTTCGCGCAACGCGGCGGGGATGAGGCTGGCGGGGTTGTCGTCCATCTTCTCAATCCAGATGCCGTCCTTGTTGATCTTGCACTTGATGTTGCGGTCGGCTGAGCAGCTGACGCCGAGGCCGACGGGGCACGATGCGCCGTGGCGCGGCAGGCGGACGACGCGGATGTCGTGGGCGAAGTACTTGCCTCCGAACTGCGCGCCAAGGCCGATGCGGTGGGCTTCGTCGAGGAGTTGCTTTTCGAGTTCGACGTCGCGGAAGGCGCGTCCCGTCTCGTCGCCCGTGGTGGGCAGGTTGTCGTAGTAGTGGGTGGAGGCGAGCTTGACGGTGAGCAGGTTCTTCTCGGCACTGGTGCCGCCGATGACGAAGGCGATGTGGTAGGGCGGGCAGGCGGCGGTGCCCAGCGTCTTCATTTTCGAGACGAGGAAGGGCACGAGCGTCTGCGGGTTGAGTATGGCCTTGGTCTCCTGGTAGAGGTAGGACTTGTTGGCCGAGCCGCCGCCCTTGGTGACGCAGAGGAAGCGGTATTCCATGCCTTCCACGGCCTCGATGTCGATCTGCGCGGGGAGGTTGCAGCGTGTGTTCACCTCGCGGTACATGTCGAGCGGGGCGTTCTGCGAGTAGCGCAGGTTCTCCTGCGTGTAGGTGTCGTAGACGCCGTGTGCGATGGCTTCCTCGTCCTCGAAGCCTGTCCACACCTGCTGTCCCTTTTCGCCGTGTACGATGGCCGTGCCGGTGTCCTGGCAGAGGGGCAGCTGTCCCTTGGCGGCCACCTCGGCGTTGCGCAGGAAGGTGAGGGCCACATACTTGTCGTTGTCGCTGGCCTCGGGGTCGCTGAGGATTTTGGCCACCTGCTCGTTGTGCGAGCGGCGCAGCAGGAAGGAGACGTCGCGGAACGCCTGGTTAATCATCTTGCGCAGGCCCTCGGCCTCGACCTTGAGGATGGGGTGTCCCTCGAAGTCGCCCAGGCTGACGTGGTCTTTGGTGAGCAGATAGTACTCGGTCTTGTCCTCGCCCGTCTGGAACATCGGGGCGTAGCGGAAAGGGGGTGTCTGTTCCATATTAGTTGAGAAGTTAATTAGTTTATCAGTTAATCAGTCTATCAGTTGATGCCACAAAAGTACGGCAATGCGGGCAGGCGGGCAAGAGAAACGGATGTTTTTGAGGGTTGAAGTGCCTTGCAGAGTTCCCATTGGAGTACAGAAAGCAGGGCTATTCTGCGCTTTCAGGCTGTTTTTTGTACTTTTGCACCGCAAAACCCCTAAACCACCGCTACTTATGGCAACCACCCCCGTCCGCGTGCGCTTTGCGCCCAGCCCCACCGGCCCGCTCCACATCGGCGGCGTGCGCACCGCGCTCTATAACTACCTCTTCGCCCGCCAACACGGCGGCCAGTTCATCTTCCGCATCGAGGACACCGACTCCACGCGCTTCGTGCCGGGGGCTGAGGAATACATCCTCGAAGCCTTCCGCTGGCTGGGCCTCTCATTCGACGAGGGCGTCACGTTCGGCGGCGACAAAGGCCCCTACCGCCAGAGCGAGCGCAGGCATATATATAAGGTATACGTCCAGCAGCTGCTCGACAGCGGCAAGGCGTACCTGGCCTTCGACACGCCCGAGGAACTCGCCGCCGCGCGCGAGGCCACGCCCAACTTCCAGTACGACGCCCGCACGCGCGGCCGGATGCGCAACTCGCTGACGCTGCCCGCCGAAGAGGTGGAGCGGCTGGTCGAGGCGGGCGAGAAATACGTGGTGCGTTTCCGCATCGAGCCGGGCGAGGACGTCGTGGTGCACGACCTCATCCGTGGCGACGTGCGCATCAACAGCAGCGTGCTCGACGACAAGGTGCTCTACAAGGCCGCCGACGAACTGCCCACCTACCACCTGGCCAACATCGTCGACGACCACCTGATGGAGGTGACGCACGTCATCCGTGGCGAGGAGTGGCTGCCCAGCGCGCCCTTGCACGTGCTGCTCTACCGCGCCTTCGGCTGGGAGGACACGATGCCGCAGTTCGCCCACCTGCCGCTGCTGCTCAAGCCTGACGGCAAAGGCAAACTCTCCAAGCGCGACGGCGACCGCCTGGGCTTCCCCGTGTTCCCCTTGGAGTGGAAAGACCCCGTGACGGGCGACGTCTCGCGCGGCTACCGCGAGGACGGCTACCTGCCCGAGGCCGTCATCAACTTCCTCGCCCTGCTGGGCTGGAACCCCGGCACGGAGCAGGAAATCCTGTCGTTACAGGAACTTGTCGAGCAGTTCGACCTGGCCAAGTGCAGCAAGGCCGGCGCCAAGTTCGACTACGTGAAAGGCACGTGGTTCAACCACGAGTACATCCTCTCAAAGAGCGACGCCGAACTGACGCCCGCCTTCCTCGACATCCTGCGCGCCGAGGGCATCGACGCCACCGAGGAGCGCGCCCGCGCCGTGGTGGGCTTGATGAAGAGCCGCGTCAATTTCGTCAAGGAGTTGTGGCCGCTGTGCCGCTTCTTCTTCGTCGCCCCGACGGACTACGACGAGAAGACGCGCAAGAAACGCTGGAAGGAGCAGTCGCCCGCCCAGATGCGCGAACTCGTCGGCGTGCTGGCCGCCCTCGACGACTTCAGCATCGAGGCGCAGGAGGCCGCCGTGCACGCCTGGATTGAGCGCCAGGGCTACAAGATGGGCGACGTGATGAACGCCTGGCGCCTCACGCTGGTGGGCGAGGGCAAAGGCCCCGGCATGTTCGACATCAGCGCCTTCCTGGGCAAGCAGGAGACGCTCGCCAGGATGGAGCGGGCGCTGGAGGCATTGCAATAAAGCATAACTGACAAGTCGTTCCGATGTACTCCCTCGCCATCTACCTCTACATGTTCGCCGCCAACGTGGCCGCGCTCTTCGGCAACCGCAAGGCGCGGCTGATGATGCGCGGACACCGCGAGACGTGGCGGACGCTGCGCGACAAGATACGCCCCGAAGACCGCCCCGTGTGGTTCCACGCCGCCTCGCTCGGCGAGTTCGAGCAGGGGCGCGTGCTGATGGAACGCCTGCGGCGCGAGCGGCCCGACGAGAAGATACTTCTGACGTTCTTCTCACCCTCCGGCTACGAGGTGCGAAAGGACTACGAGGGGGCCGACATCGTGTGCTACCTGCCCTTCGACACGATGCTCAACGCGCGCAAGTTCCTGCACCTGGCCCACCCCCGCATGGCCGTGTTCATCAAGTACGAGTTCTGGGCCGACTACCTCTACCAATGCCACCGCCACGGCGTACCCGTCTACAGCGTGAGCAGCATCTTCCGCCACGGTCAGATATTCTTCCGCCGATGGAACTGCGGCTACAGCGTGGTGCTCAAGTGGGTGACGCACTTCTTCGTGCAGAACGAGGAGTCGCGCCGCCTGCTGGCCGCCAAGGGACTGACAAACGTCACCGTCACGGGCGACACGCGCCTCGACCGCGTGGTGCAGATCAAGGAGGCTGCGCGCCCCCTGCCGCTCATCGAAAAGTTCACCGCCGACGGCGCACCCGTCTTCATCGCGGGCAGCAGCTGGCCGCCCGACGAGGACGTCTACATCCCCTATTTCGCCAACAAGCCCGCCTGGCGGCTCATCGTCGCCACCCACGAGGTGAATCCCGAGCGCACCGCCGCCCTGCGCGCCCGCCTCGAAGCCGCCGGGCGCCGCGTGGCCCTCTACTCCGAATTGCAGGCCGACGCCGCAGCCGCCGAGGGGGCCGACACCCTGCTTATCGACTGCTTCGGCCTCCTGAGCAGCATCTACCGCTACGCCACCGTGGCCTACATCGGCGGCGGTTTCGGCGTCAGCATCCACAACGTGCCCGAGGCCGCCGTCTACGGCGTACCCGTCATCTTCGGCCCCGTGAACCAAAAGTTCCAGGAGGCGCAGGTGCTCAAAGCCTGCGGCGGGGCGTTCGAGATTGACGGAGCAGACGCCTTCGCCGCCCTGATGGACCGCTTCGAGGCCGACCCCGCCGCCCGCGAGCAGGCCGGGCGCGCCGCCGGCGACTACATCGCCCGCTCCTCGGGTGCCGCCTGTCGCATCTATCAGGCCATCTTCGCCTGAACCTCCACAACCCTTCCCTTAACACACGGGGCGCACACCACATCGGCGTGCGCCCCGCGCTTTTACCCCGTCCGCAGTACGGAACGGGGAAAAAGTCCGAACGCAGCCGAACAGGTGTGGAAACAGAATTAACCCAAATCGGTCATTAGGCCGACGGGTATGTTTTTATGTTTGTCTTTTTGCAGGATAATGGCTTTTCTTTTGGTGTCTTTTGACTGCTGTCCGCTCGGCATAGCCCGCGCTATGCCTTCGCTGCCATCAGCCAAAAGCCCCCAAAATAAAAACCATTCTCCTACAAACCCTAATGACAGATTTGGGATTAAGGGATGTGGCGAGCGGCGTTTATCAGCAGCTTTTCGCCCGTGGCCGAAACGGTGGCGAACAAGAAACGGTCGCCGCCCTCGCCGAGACGCCACCGTTTGCGCAGCTCCGCCACGGTGGCGGGAAAGCCGCGCACGGCCAAGTTGGCCGACGTGCCGCTGAGGCGCGCCGTGTCGCGGCGACCACAGCCCGTGACGGTTGCCACACGGAATGTGCGCCCGGGAAAATTCTCCACCAGCGTGTCGGAGGTGTACAGGTGGGCGAGCGGTGCCAGTTTCTCCACGCCATAACGCGCCGCGACAAGGTTCCATGGGCCAGCCTTTAGCAGCACAGGCGACGGGTCGTAGACGTAGCGGCCTACGCCCGTGGCATATCTGGGTGTGGCGGCTCGTTCCTCCTGACGGGTGAAAGCGAAGGAGAAGCGCGTGTCACAGCAGGTAATGGCCACCTCGTCGCACGCCAGGGAAAGCCCCGTGCGGAAGTCGGCCACGCAGACCAGTTCCTTGCACTCCCCGCCACTGCCCACCACGTGAACCTCGCCAACGCCAGGCAACTGGCGCAGCAATTCGGTGATGTCGAGCATCGGCGAGAGTTTCAGCATCACGCAGCGCGCCCGCTCCTGCAATGACCCCCAGAGTCCCGCCACGTCGGGCGAGCAGTCGCCAAGCGCGGCGACCTTGCGCCCAGCGACATCTCGCCGTGCGGGGTCGAGCACCACGAGGTCAAGCCGTCCCTCCCCCGTCAGCGATTGCAGATACTCCCCAGCCTCGGCCTGCACAATCTCAGCCTTCTCCAAGCCGAGCAACGGAAAATTGTGACGGGCCAACGCACACAGCGCGGCGTCACGCTCCACATAGACGGCCTGGCGAAAGTGGCGGGCGATGAACGAGAAGTCCACGCCAAGCCCGCCCGTCAAGTCGGCAAACACTCCCCCACCCCCTGGGAAGAGCCGCTGCACGATGGCGTATTTATATATGGCTGCCTCCTCGCCACTGCATTGCTCGAGGGCGAGGCGCGGCGGATAGTGCAACTCATCAACAGCTACCCACGACGGCACCTTGTGGCGCAGCCGCTGCCAGGCTTCCACCTGTCGCAAGATGAATGGCGCGTCGTCCCGACCGCCCAGCCGCAACGCAAGTTGGCCGACGTCGTCGCGCAGGTGCTCACGGATAAAGGCCGCCGTGTCTGCGTTCATAAGTAGTCGGAAAAGAAGCGCGCCACAGCAGCGCGAACAGAAGCGAGGCCGAAGTCAGCGGGGCGTATATCCCCAGCGGCCATCCAGCGCAGCGCGGCCACGTCGTCGTGCGCGGCGAGGCGGCCGTCGTCGATGCGACACAAGAAAAAGGCATCGGTCGTGTGCACGTCGAAGCCGCTGTACGTATAGACGTTGGGCAGCGAAAAGAGGTAGCGCGTCGCGGTCACGGTGGCACCAGTCTCTTCCCGCACCTCGCGGCGCACGGCCTCCTCGAGCGACTCGCCTGGGTCAGTGAAGCCGCCGGGCAGATCGAGCGTGCCACGGGCGGGTTCCAAAGCCCGGCGCGCCACAAGCAGCCGCCCGTCGTCGTCCATGATGAAGGCGGCCACCGCCGACGAGGCGTTGTGGTAGTACGTGAACCCGCACGCCGCACAACGCTTGCTGCGCGCATCGTGTTCGAGGAAAGCGCCGCCACACTTGGGGCAACAAGCAAAAAGCTGTAGGGGGTGCATCTTTCGGGACAAGGTGGTTGGTGGTTCTTTACAGTCACTCCACGCGCTGAAAGGCGACGGTTTCGTTGGAGAGGGTGGCGGTGAACTGGCGGCCCTGGAGGGTGACGCCGGCAAGGGCGGAGCCGCTGTTGCGCTTGTAATAGCCGCGCAGCACGTTGCGCATCGTGGCGATATAGTTGCGCAGATTGGTGCGCTGCTTGCGCTCGAAGGCGGCACGGAGTTCGGGCTGCAACGCGGCAGCGCGGTCGGGGAATGACACGCCCTCGTAGGTGACGCGCAGCGTGGAAGGCTTGTAGCGCAGCAGCACGTCCTGCCCGCTCACCACCCACTGCCCGGCCACCTCGCTATGGAACCGCAGCACGACGGTCTCGTCGTCGGCCCAGCGTAGCCGCTCTTCGTAGTCGACGGTTTCGGTGTAGCGGTGGCCGTCGGCAAAGGTGCGCACGCTGGCTTGCGTCTCGACGGTGCCGGTGGTCTCGTCGGTGGTGGTGACGGTGCGCCGCCATGAGCCGATGAGGCCGTCCGAAAGGCCGGGCGGCAGGAACAGCAGCAGGCAGGCCAGTAGCAGTCTCATGGGTTGCGCTCTTCGTCGGTCCAGTCCTTGTAGGGATGCGTGCGCAGGCAGGAATTGTAGTAGCGGCGCTGGCCGGTGACTTCCTTGCCGAGGAAGGGCGGGCGCTCGAAGGTGTCGTCCTCGCTGCGCAGTTCCACCTCGGCAAAGACGAGACCGGCGTTGTCGCCGAAGAACTCGTCGACCTCGACGGTGTGGTCGCCCACCGGCACGAGCCAGCGGCGTTTTTCGACCACACCGGGTTCACAGATGGCCAGCAACGAGAGGGCTTCGTCGCGCGTCACCTCTTTCTCGAACTCATAGCGCGCCAGTCCGCCGTTGCGTGCAGGACCTTTGATGGTGAGGTAGCTCTTTTCGTCGCGCAGACGGATGCGCACGGTGCGCCCGCTCTGGCTACAGATGTAGCCCTGCACGATGTAGGTGGACGAAACGGCGCGCTCCTTCCACCCGCCGCCGACAAGGAACTTGCGCTCTATCTCAAGTGCCATCGCTACAAGTCCTTACGGTTACGACATTGAGCCGATGGTGACGAGGATGAGGGCCAGTGCGACGAGTACGGCGGCGATGCCGATCATCACACGGCGTGCCTGGCGGCGCTCGCGCTCTTCGCGGGCGGCCTGCTTTTTGTTGTGTTTCTTGCTCATGGTATTATATTTTAGCGTTTTGCATTAGTGGTGCACGCTTCCAGCGTGCATTCGGTGGTGGGTCGTCTACCGCAGGTGCGCTCCATTTCATTCCGCGTACCTGCGGTTACAGAGGGGGTGACGCTTTCAGCGTCATATCGTCGGTTCTTCACCTGAATGATAAGCGGACAACTATTAGTAAGTAAAAGTGTTGTTACCAGCCGCGCGTATTCCTGCGACACGGCGACATCATCAATTTTTACTTATTACTTTTTATTTTTTAATTACCGCTTTCCTCTTCCCCGCCCTCCATCAGGTACGCCTTGATGAAGCCGTCGAGTTTGCCGTCCATCACACCGCCGACGTCGCTGGTCTGGTAGCCGGTGCGGTGGTCCTTGACGCGGCGGTCATCGAAGACGTAGGAGCGTATCTGGCTGCCCCACTCAATCTTCTTCTTACCGGCCTCTATCTTGGCCTGCGCGGCCTGGCGGCGTTTCAGTTCGCGGTCGTAGAGCTGCGAGCGGAGCAGGCGCATGGCGTTCTCGCGGTTCTCAAGCTGCTTGCGGCTCTCGGTATTTTCGATGAGGATTTCTTCCTCTTCGCCCGTGTCGGGGTCTTTGTACTGGTAGCGCAGGCGCACGCCGGTCTCCACCTTGTTCACGTTCTGTCCACCTGCGCCGCCGCTGCGGAACAAGTCCCACGAGATTTTCGACGGGTCGACGTGCACCTCGATGCTGTCGTCGACAAGCGGGGTGACGAAGACGCTGGCAAAACTGGTCATGCGCTTACCCTGGGCGTTGTAGGGCGAGACGCGCACCAGGCGGTGCACGCCGTTCTCGCTTTTGAGGTAGCCGTAGGCGTAGTCGCCCTCTATTTCCATCGTGACGGTCTTGATGCCCGCCTCGTCGCCGTCCTGTATGTTGGAGATGCTGACTTTGTAGTCGTGGGCCTCGGCGTAGCGCATGTACATACGCATCAGCATCTGCGCCCAGTCCTGGCTCTCGGTGCCGCCCGCGCCGCTGTTGATTTTCAGCACGGCATCCATGGCGTCCTCCTCCTCGCGGAGCATATTCTTGAGTTCGAGAGCTTCGATGGCCTCGACAGCGCGGGCATAGTCGGCATCGACCTCGGCCTCTTCGACGAGACCCTCCTTGCAGAAGTCGAAGGCCAGGGCGAGTTCGTCGACGAGGGTCTTCACCTCCTTATAGCCCACGAGCCATTTCTCCAGCCCTTTGACGAGTTTCATCTGGCGCTCGGCGCGCTCGCGGTCTTCCCAGAAGTCGGGCGCCTGCGTGCGCAACTGCTCCTCCTCGAACTGTACTTGCTTGGCGGGTATGTCTAAGTAGCGGTGCAGGGCCTCGGTGCGCTCCTGCACCGCCTTGAGTTGTTCGGATGTAATCATTCTTACTTAGTTAAAAATTAAACCCAAATCGGTCATTAGACCGACGAGTATGTTTTTATGTTTGTCTTTTTGCAGGATAATGGCTTTTCTTTTGGTGTCTTTTGACTGATGCCCGCTCGGCATAGCCCGCTATGCCGTCGCGAACATCAGCCAAAAGCCCCTCAAAATAAAAACCATTCTCCTACAAACTCTAATGACCGATTTGGGTTAAAAGATAATAGTTAAAAGTGGAGTAGCGTACTGAAACGACGGCTGCCAGACGTGTGCGTGATTTAATACGAGTGCGCCGCAAATCTGCGGCAGAACCATTCTCAACTTTTACCTTTTACTTTTTAATTTTTACTTTGTATAAGCCTTTTCCGCCTCTTCGTACAGGCGGTCGATTTCTTCTTTGTAGCGCTCGTAGACGACGGCGCGCTTCACCTTGAGCGTGTTGGTCAGTTCGCCGTTCTCAATGCTCAGCGGCTGTGGCAGCAAGATGAAGTGCTTCACCTTTTCGTAGTTGGCCAGTTCCTGTTGCAGCAGGTCGATGCGCTCCTGCAACATCTCGTGGATGCGCGGGTTGTCACACAGCGCCTCGCGGCTGCCGTAGGTAAGTCCCTTCTCCTTGGCGTAGGCTTCGAGCAGGGCGTAGTTGGGCACGATGAGCGCGCTGACAAACTTGCGGCGGTCGGCCACGACGACGGCCTGCTCGATGTAGCTGTCGACGGACAGTTTGCTCTCGATGGCCTGCGGGGCGATGTACTTGCCGTTGCTGGTCTTGAAAAGATCCTTGATGCGCTCCTTGAGAAACAGCTCACCGTCCTTGACGTAGCCCGCGTCGCCCGTGTGGAACCACCCGTCAGCGTCGATGACCTGCTGCGTGGTGGATATCTTGTTGTAGTAGCCGGGCGTGATGGTTTTGCCGCGCAGCAGGATTTCGTCGTTAGCGCCTATCTTGTACTCCAGACCGTCGACGAAGCGTCCCACGGAGCCCGGTGTGATGGGTTGCTCGGGGCGGTCGCAGGTGACGGTGGCGGTGCTCTCCGTCAGGCCGTAGCCCACAATCATACGGATACCGGCGGCGTGGACGAACGTCTCCACCTCGCGCGACACGAGGGCACCGGCGGTGGGGAAGAAGTTGCCCCGGTCGAGGCCCAGCGTCTTGCGCAGCACGCTGCACACGGTGCGGTCGTAGAATTTGCGCTTCAGGGCGAGCAACGGCGGCACGCGGCGACCTTTCGATTCGTAGTCCTCCCACGCGCGGATGCCGGTGCGCAGCGCGGCTTGCATCACCTTAGCCTGCACAGGCGAGGCCGAGGCGATCTTCTCCTGCACGCCCTGGTACACTTTTTCCCAGAAGCGCGGCACGCTGGTCATGCACGTCGGCCTGACCTCGCGCAGCGACTGCAACACGTCGGCGGGGCGGAGGTTTACGGCCTGCACCGCGCCCACGGCCAGCCCCCAGTAGGTCCAGCCGCGCTCAAAGACGTGGGTGAAGGGCAGGAAGTTGAGCACGACGTCACTGTCGTCGAACTTCAGCGCGAGGTTGTTCACACGCAGCGCCTCGTGGTACATGCCATAGGTCAGGATAACGCCTTTGCTGTGGCCCGTCGTGCCGCTGGTGTAGAGAATGTTGCAGGTGTCGGCGAACGAGGCGGCGGCCTGGCGCAGGTTCAGTTCGCCGTCGTAGTCGCCCGTCTCGCCCACGCGCAAAAACTCGTCGAAGTAGATGCTCAACGAGTCGCCCGGCTGGCGTTTCACCTTGCGGTCGAAGATGACGATGCGCTCCAGCGTGTGACACAGCGGGATGGCCTGCAAGGCCACGTCGTACTGCTGCTGCTCGCCCACGAAGAGGAAGCGCACCCGCGCGTCGTTAATCATGTAGACAATCTGCGGCGCGCTGCTTGTGGGGTAGAAGGGGATGGTCACGGCGCGTATGCCGTAGGCACCGAAGTCCACGAAGAGGCACTCAGGCTTGTTCTGCGAAAAGACGGCCACGTTCTCCTGCACGGCGGCGTCGTAAGCCAGCAGCGACAGGGACACGCGCCGCGCCGTGGCGGCAAACTTGTTCCAGGATATGTCCTTCCAGCGGCCTTCGTCGTAGTCACGGAACTTCAGCGCCGTGCGGTCGCCGTAGGTGCGCGCCTGCTCGTAGACCAGACGCGAAAAATGACAGTTGTTCAGCATAAGCCAAGATGCTTGGGGAAACCTTTTGCCCAAAGGCTCTGTTTGCGAAGCAAAGGTAGCGGATTCCGACGGAAAACGCCGCATATCCGCTGTAAAAATGGCCGAAGGCGCGTTTCACACGGCTGCTTTGTGTGAAAAATACCGCCAACACGGACACATTCTTGCCCGAAAAGCCGTCTGGAGGCACTACGACAAGAACGGAATCCGCCCGAACGGCTTTAGAAAAACCTGCTGTGGGCTTAGTTTCGCCGATGTCCTTTATAGAAAAAACGGAAAAGCCAACAGTTTTTTCTATTGGCTTTTCCGTTAAGGCACTGAATGTCCGATATTTAAGAGAATCCGCCACCCTCCTTTCCCGCTACACGGCAAAAGTACGCACTGCAGCCGCGCCGCCAAAAGACAAACTCACGGCATAGAAAAGGAAGCCCTCCCCCTTTCCTCTGCGCCCGCCTTGCAGTATCTTTGCTTGGCGAAGATACGCAGCGGCTCGGTTGAGCGTAAAAAACGCTGCGCGGTTTTTACGCTTTGCTCTCGCCTTGCAGTATCTTTGCCCCCAAAAATCTGTTTTTAATATGCGAAGGAAACTTCTCGCCGGCCTGTTTGCCTTGCTTTCGGCCGGTATTTGCGCGCAAGGGTTCACATTCCCGACGCCCGTGTTCCAAGAGTACACGCCGACTGACGGTATGTCGGCTTCGACCAAAATCGTTCAAGGCGTGCGCGGCGACAAGGCCGTGCGCAGTTATGCCAGCCGCATCCCGGCGGTAGCGGGTGGCTACCTCATCGTGGCCACACCCAAAAAGATAGTCGTGGCTGGCCACGATGCCGACGGCCTCTTCTACGGTCTCAAGTCGCTCGAAGCAATGCGCGGAGCCGAGGGCGTGCCCTGTGGCATCGTTCGCGACTGGCCTGCCATGCCCGAACGCGGCATCATCGAGGGTTTCTACGGCAACCCCTACAGCCACGCCGAGCGCCTGCGGCTTTTCGACTTTATGGGCGCGCAAAAGATGAACGTCTACGTCTATGGCCCGAAGGATGACCCCTACCACCGCACGCACTGGCGCGTCCCCTACCCCACCGACGAGGCCGCCCGCATCACCGAACTGGCCGAAGCGGCGCGCCGCAACCACGTGCAGTTCGTCTGGGCCATACATCCGGGCCTCGACATCCGTTGGAACCGCAGCGACAGCCTTGCCGCGCTCGGCAAACTCCAAGCCATGTACGACATCGGTGTGCGCGCGTTCTGCGTATTCTTCGACGACATCGGCGGCGAGGGCACACGCGCTGAAAAGCAGGCCGACCTGCTCAACTTTCTCACCGAGGAATTCGTGCGTAAGCACGCCGACGTCGCGCCGCTGATGATGTGCCCCACGCAGTACAACAAGGCGTGGTCGGGCGGTGACTACCTGCGCACACTCGGCACGCGTATGGACAAGAGCGTGCGCATCATGTGGACGGGCAACACCGTCGTCGACATGATTACGCGCGAGGACATGGAGTGGATTAACAAGCAAATCGGGCGCAAAGCCTACATCTGGCTCAACTACCCCGTCACGGACTATTGCATCGACCACCTGCTCATGGGCCCCACCTACGGCAATGGCCTCGACATCGCCGATATGGTCAGCGGCTTTTGCTCCAATCCGATGGAATATTGCAAGGCATCCAAGGTGAGCCTTTTCAGCATTGCCGACTACGCCTGGAACACCGCCGCCTACGACAGCATCGCCTCCTGGGAGCGCGCCATGCGCTACCTTGTGCCCGAACCGCTGCACGAGGCCTTCCGCACGTTCTGCGAAAACAACGTTGACCTCGGCCCCACTGGCCACGGCCTGCGCCGCTATGGCGAGTCGCCCGAGTGGGTCGACGGCGAGCCTGCCGACCTCCAAGCTTATTTCAACAAAATAGGCGATTCGGCCAGGCGCCTCCTTTGGGCGAAAGACCAAGCGCCCGAAATGGTCGGCGAAATCGAACCCTGGCTCAAGGCACAAGCCGCCGTGTGCGTCCGTGGCCTCTGCATTCTCGACATGCGCCAAGCCCTTGCCACCGCCGACAGCGTTAAGTTCATCAATGCCTACGAACAATATGTCCAGACAGGCGAAATAGCCCGCCAGCTCCGCTCGCGCGACTTCCCCGGCAGCATCAAGACCGCCGCGCCTGTCGTGGCTACACTCCACGTAGAGCCGTGGCTGCGCAGCGAGGCCAAACGCCTCGAAAAGGCATACCGCAGCCGTTTCGCCTATCGCCTCGACGTCTTCCCCGTGCAGGCCGTGCCCGACGGCACATATTATATTAAGGCAAACGGACGCTACCTCACCGACCTCACACCCTCCACGCCCGGCGCGCGCGCCGTGTTCACCGCCGAGCGCGACACCATCAACCCGCAGCGCCAGGAGTGGACCGTCGAACTCAGCCCCGCCACGGGCCGCTACAGCCTCGTATGCAACCAGGCGCGCCGCTACCTCAACGAGGTGGGACGCTTCGGCACGAACCCCTACAGCGAACTGTGGAACACCTACGAACTCACTCCGCAGCCCGGCGGCGGCTTCACCATCCGCAACGCCCAGAACGCCGGCACCGCCTACTGGCGCGCCGAACCTGACGGCGACGGCCTCACGTTCTCCAAAGAGGGCGGCACTGTGTTTGAGATCATAAAGGTGGAATAAAAGATGTTTGAACCCGGCAAGTACGGCCTGAAAGGCCAGAAAGCGCACAGCCCAGGGCAACGCCCTGGGGAAGCGACACCCACAAAAATGCGTTCTGAAAGGACAAAAGCGTTTCTACAGAAAAATGCTTTTGCCCTTACAGGGCGAGGATTGATACCCACCATTACCCAGGGCGCTGCCCTGGGCTGATCGCTCACCGGCCTTTCAGGCCGTCCATTAACGACAAACAACTCAAAAACTAAACAACTCATAATATGCCTCAGAAACGCTTCCTGCTCCAAGAGAGCGAAATCCCCACGCGCTGGTACAACGTGCAGGCCGAGATGCCCAACAAACCCCTCCCGCCCCTACACCCCGGCACACACCAGCCCCTCAAGGCCGAAGACCTCTACCCCATCTTCGCCGAGGAGTGCTCGCGCCAGGAACTCAACCAGACCGACGCCTGGATTGACATCCCCGAAGAAGTGCTCGACAAGTACAAGAGCTACCGTGCCACGCCTCTCGTCCGCGCCTACGACCTCGAAAAAGCCCTCGATACCCCCGCCCACATCTACTTCAAGAACGAGAGCACCAACCCCCTCGGCTCCCATAAGGTGAACAGTGCCTTGGCGCAAGCCTACTACTGCAAGCGCGAAGGCGTCAAGAACGTCACCACCGAGACGGGTGCCGGGCAGTGGGGCGCCGCACTGGCCTACGCCGCGCGCACCTTCGGCCTCGAAGCCGCCGTCTACCAGGTGAAAATCTCCATGCAGCAGAAACCCTACCGCTCCATGATGATGCGCACGTTCGGCGCCACCGTCGAAGGCTCGCCCTCCATGAGCACCCGCGCAGGCAAAGACCTCATCACGCAGAACCCCGCCTACAGCGGCTCACTCGGTTCGGCCATCAGCGAGGCCATAGAACTCGCCACCACCACGCCCGACTGCAAGTACACCCTCGGCTCTGTGCTTTCCCACGTCACGCTCCACCAGACCATCATCGGCCTCGAAGCCGAGAAGCAGATGCAACAGGCTGGCGAGTACCCCGACACCGTCATCGCCTGCTTCGGCGGCGGCTCAAACTTCGGCGGTGTGGCCTTCCCCTTCATGCGCCACAACTTCAACGACGGACGTACCACCGAGTTCATCGCCGCCGAACCCGAAAGCTGCCCCAAACTCACACGCGGAGAGTTCCGCTACGACTTCGGCGACGAGAGCGGCTATACGCCCCTGCTGCCCATGTACACCCTCGGCCACAACTTCCACCCCGCCAACATACACGCCGGCGGCCTGCGTTACCACGGCGCCGGTACCATCGTGTCGCAGCTCATCAAGGACCGCCTGATGACCGCCGTCGACATTCCCCAGACCGAAGCCTTCCGCGCCGCACTTCTCTTCGCCCGCACCGAGGGCATCATCCCCGCCCCCGAGTCCAGCCACGCCATCGCCGCCACCGTGCGCGAGGCGCTCAAGGCCAAGGAGGCCGGACAGCAAAAGGTCATCCTCTTTAACCTCTCCGGCCATGGCCTCATCGACATGACCGCCTACGACGCCTACCTCAGCGGCGACCTCCAGGACTACAAGGTCAGCGACACCGAAATCGCCCGCAACCTTCAGGACGTCCCGCAGGTGTAAGGGGGTACGGCCCTCCTATTGTAAAAGGTATGCGCTACACAGCAACCCTCCCCTCGGGGCTGAAGATTGTGATGGAGCGCGCGGCTTCGCGCGCTGTCTACTGCGGCATCGTGGTGCGCGCTGGCACGCGCCACGAAGCCGTGGCCGACAGCGGCATGGCCCACTTCGTCGAACACATGGTCTTCAAGGGCACGCACCGGCGCACGGCACGGCAAATCACGGGCATCCTCGAACGGCGCGGCGGCGACCTCAGTGCCTTTACCTCCAAGCAGGAAACGGTTTACTACGCCAACGTCATGCCCGAAGACTTTTCGCTGGCGGCCGACGTGCTCTGCGACATCGTGTTCAACAGTGTGTTCCCGCAAAAGGAAATTCCCAAGGAGGCCGAAGTCATCTGCGACGAGATTGAGAGCTATCGCGACTCGCCCGCCGAACTTATCTTCGACGACTTCGAGAGCCTGCTGTTCCCAGGACAGCCACTCGGACGCGACGTGCTGGGCGACCCGGCCACGCTGCGCCGCTACACCACCGCCGACGCCCTGCGCTTTACCGCCGAAAACTATTTCCCGGCAAACTGCATCTTCTACCTTGTCGGCGACATCGACTTCAAGCAGGCCGAGCGCGCCATCGCAAAGGCCATGGCGGCGTTCACGCCCTTTGCTGGCCAAGGCGCGAATGGACGTAGCGGCGACGACCTTGGCCAACTCCCCGCACCACAGCCCGCACCCGCGTTTGTGGTGGAGCGGAACAAATCCACCCACCAGGCACACGTCGTGGTGGGCACTGCAACCTTTGGCGGCAACGACCCACAACACGCTGCGTTGCAACTGCTCAACAACATTGTGGGCGGCCCCGCTCCCAACTCGCGTCTGAACCTTGCGCTACGCGAGCGGGCCGGGCTGGTCTACAGCGTCGACAGCTATGCGTCCACCTATCCCGACACGGGACTGTGGGCGGCCTATTTCGGGTGCGACCCTGGCGATGTGAAACGCTGCCTCAGCCTTTTCCACCGCGAGTTGCGCCGACTCACGGAGAAGCCCCTCCCCGCCGCCACGCTCGCTGCGCTGAAGCGGCAATACACGCGCCAAGTGCGGCTGACGTGCGACAATTTTGAGAGCTACGCCCTCGCGCTCGGAAAGTCGTTCGCCCACTACGGACGCCACCGCGACATCGACAATTTCTGCCGCGAGATTGACGCGATTACCCCCGACGCGCTCCATCGCGTAGCCTGCGAAATCCTTTCCCCCGACAGGCTTTCCACGCTTATTTACCGCTAACGGCGGCAACGCTACGTGCGCATATATATAAATACGGTATCCCTACCCCAACACCCCCTCGGTGGCTGCCAGCAACACCCAGTAGCGCACCAGTTTTCCCGTTAAGAACGCCAGCGTGCAGCGCCACAGGCTCACGCGCATATAGCCCAGCGACACGCTCACCATGCTCCCCAGCACGGGCAGGAAGGCCAGCAGGCCGCACCACGCGCCGTGGCTGTAGACCATCGCCATGCCGCGTTGCAACCGCTCGGGCTTGACGTGCAGGTAGCGCGTAATCCACTCCGTCTTGCCCAGCGAGCCAATCCAGTAGTTCAGCACCGCGCCGAGCGTGTTGCCCAGCGTGCCCCACACCAGCAGTTCCGTCGGCGAAACGCCCAGCGCCGCCAGTCCCACCATCACCACCTCGCTCGAAAACGGCGCAACGCTCCCCGCAAGAAAGGCGGCGATGAACATGCCGGGCACCCCGATGTCAATGAGAAACTGTGTGAACTCGTGCATAGCGCGCTACAACCTCGTGTAAACCGTCAGCACCAACAGCAGCGCCAACGTGGCTATGAAATACCAATGGACAAACCTGCCCCGCGCCAGCGTCAGGTGGTGGCCAACGAGCGGCGCGGCGGCGCAGCACAACAGGCGCAGCGTGGCATCAAAATCGGCAGGAAGGAACAGCAACATCGCCCCAAGCCCGGCCAGTTGCACCATAATGGCGTAGATGAACATGCGCGTGCGGATTTTGTCCTGATAGTATGTGCGCATGTAGTCCACCAGCGCAATGGCCACGTAGAGCAGCAGGAAGAAAAGGCTTGCCGTGCGCGCGCCGTCGAGCGACGCGAGGCGCAACAAGCCGAAGTGCAACTCGTCGGCGCGCCACAACACGTCCCACTCCACGCCGCCGCCGAACGCTAATTGCCAAGCCGCCACCAGCCAATAGGGCGTGGCCAGCCCCAACAGCGAGGCTGCCAGCGAACGCCACGTCAGCGCGCGCAGGTGCACACCCAGCGAGATGAGGAAAAAAGGCGCGAGCAGCAACAGCGGGCGGAAAAAGAAAGAACCCGCGCCTAAAAGCAAGAAAGCGTGGAACGCCGTGCCCTGGCTCTTGGGCTGTTGATAGCAGAGCGACAACACGATGTGCGCCGCCACATAGTACAGCGCGGCCACCATCGACGCGTGCCACGGCTCCAGGAAGGCAAAGGCCGTGAGCAGGGCGAAAAACGTGGTGCTGGCCATGCGCGTACGCTGCCTGATGAGCGTGGCGCGGCTGTTCCAGTCCATCACGGCCAGCATTGTGAGCAGCGTCACCAGCCACGCGCCCCATCGCGCCCCATCACCAAGCCCGCCGCCGAGCCACACCACGCTCCCCACCACCGCCACAGTGGGCAGCGTGGCGGGCGATGTGGTCACGGCATATCGCAGGCTGAAAGGCATCGAAAGTCTATAAGTTCTATTGCTTCGGGGCGCAAAGGTAACTATTCTTTCCCGCCCATTTCCGCATAGCGGCGGAAAAGGTGCGCCACAATCTGCTCCTCGCTCGCCTCGTCGGATAGGCCATAAAGCCTAAGCACCGCCTTGTCGTTGTCTTTATGCGCTTTGCGCAGTTCGGCGGGCATGGTGAGCGGGTCGTAGAGATCGGCCAGCGAGGAGTCGGGGTAGCGGTTGCGGGCGTCAAGGATCTTCTGTGCGCAACGTTCGCATCCGAGGCGCTGTTCGCTGGGAGCGCGGGCGGCCTCGCCCGCACCGAACCCGTCGGGCCAGGGGAAGTTGTTGTAGACGATGGTGTTGGAATAACTGTAGTCGCTCTTGAGTCTGCCGCAAACTGCCCGCATCCACGCCATGTGCACGCTGGAGGTTAGCACGGCGAAGTGGGCAAGTGTGGCGCTGGGCAGCACGCGCAATTTGTTGCTGCACAGACAGTCGGGCTGCATAAAGCCCATCGGCACGTACTCGCGCTGCTCGGACGAAACTTCGGGAATGACGACGTAACTGCACGTGGGGATGTTTTCGGTCTGGAAACGTGTGGGCTTGTCGGCCAGGCGGCGCGTGCTGGCGCGCTTGCTTTGCTGGCGCAGTTCGCGCACGGCACGCACACGCTCCAGACAGCGGGGCATAGCGTGGAGTTGGGCGGGTGTGCACTCGCCGAGCCACAGGCACCAGCGCTCTATGTTGTGCAGGAACTCCTGCGCGCCGTACCAATGCTTGAAATACTTCTCGGCCTTCGGTTCGCACTTTACAAAGGCTTCCTTCTCCTCGGTGGTGAAAAGGTAGTGGCCGCCGTCTATGGGTTGGTTCCCCATCGCTATTTCCGGCACGTCGCACAAGGGCTTGTTTCTGCTCTCAATGAAGACGTCAGGCGCGTCCATGAGGTAGGCGTTGATGTGTGCGGCGGCAATGGCGGTGCCGTCGGGCAGGAAGATTGTGCGCGTTTCGGAGGCGGTGCAAGATAACCCGATGATCACGCAGTGCACGTGCGCTTTCTGCGACGCCTCGCTGTCCCAGCGGAAAGTGCGGTGGGCGAAGTCTATCTGCACGCCGTACTGCTCCACAAGGGGTTTCCAAAGGAGGGACACTTGTTCACCTTGCGTGATGGAGTTTGTGGAGACGAAGGCGGCGCGGGTGTGGGGCGCGGCGGCGAGTTGCTCCGCCGCACGCTTGTACCACGCGCAGACGTAGTCCATGTTGCCGAGGTTCTTCCACTTCTTGCCGAAGACGTGGAGCATGTCGGCCTTTTGCGCCGCCGACATCACGCGCGCCCCGATAAACGGCGGGTTGCCGATGATATAATCGGCCTGCGGCCATTCGAGCGCGAGGGCGTTGCCCTCGGCGATGCCGGCGTGGGACTTGAGCGGCAGGAAGTCGATGTCGCGGCGCACGATGGCCTCGGTCTCTCGCAGCGTCTGCGCCTCGGATATCCAAAGCGCTGTGGTGGTGACGGCGAAGTCGTTCACCTCGATGCCCCGGAACTGCCGGATGCTCACCTTGACGGGGTTCGTCTCCTCAAAACCTAAGAACGACTGGCCTTGTGTGCGCGCTTTTATCACTTCGTTCTCCAGGCGGCGCAACGAGAGGTAGGTCTCGGTGAGGAAGTTGCCGGAGCCGCAGGCGGGGTCGAGGAAAGTAAGCGAGGCAAGTTTGTCTTGGAAATCCGCCAACAGGCGTTCGCGCTTCTTGGCGGCGGGTTCGGCTTTAATAGTGTTGAACTCGTCTTTGAGGCTGTCGAGGAATAGCGGGTCTATGACCTTGTGTATGTTCTCGATGCTGGTGTAGTGCATACCGCCGCTGCGTCGTGTGGCGGGGTTGAGCGTGCTCTCGAAGACGGCACCGAATATGGTGGGGGAGATTTCGGACCAGTCGAAGTCGAGCGAGGCGTTTTGGAGAATGAGTTGGCGGAGGGCGGGGGTGAACTGGGGGATCTCTATCTCCTCGCGGAACAGGCCGCCGTTTACATAGGGAAAGGCCGCGAGGTCGTCGTCGAGGTAGGGGCTGCGGGCGTCGGCGGGGGTGTTGAGGACGGCGAAGAGGTTTATTAGCGCTTGGCGGAAGTTCTTGCTGTCGTAGGCTTTGAGGTAGTCGTGTAGTTGGTCTTTCTTGAAGATGTCGGCGTCTTCGGCGTATAGGCAGAATACGAGGCGGGTGCAGAGGATGTTGAGGGCGCGGGCGTTCGCGTGGGTTGCGTCGGTGCGGGCGAGGCCGCCCGCGCTCCCAGCTCCCTGCGCTTCGGACGCGGAAGGGGACGGGGATGCGCCGAGTCGGTACTGCTCCAAAAGTGCGTCGTGTATCTGGCCGATGATTTCCCCGGCGCGCATACTGACCTCCAGTTCGCGGGAGAGGTGGTCGGCCTCCTCTTTCACCAAAAAGGCGAGGCGGTAGTGCTCCTTGGCGAGGTCTTTCAAGAGGACGCTTTCGGGTTCGGCCTGCGGCGTCTCCATATTATATATAAGAAACTCGCGGAAGTTGCAGACGACGATGTAGCGGGGGCGCTCGCCGTAAGGCAGCCAGTCGGCGTAGCGCTTGGCCTGCAGGAAGGGCGTGAGGAGGGTGCCGTCGCTCTGCGGGGCGGGCTTGCGGAGGTCCTTGTCGGCGGACTTTTGCTCGATGAGCACGCGGGTGCGGGGTATGCGCGCGTCGATGAAGCCGACGGAGGGTACGTGCTGCTCGAAGGTGAACCATTGTTCGGCCTTTTCGACGTTGAAAAGGGTGGCGAGGAGGTCAATCCAGAACTGCTGGGTTTCGCCTTTTTCGTAGCCTTTGTCTTGCCAGCGGGCGATGAAGGAGGAGACGGGGCTTTTCACAGGAGGTTTTAACGCTTTTGCCCTTACAGGGCGGGGGTTGTGTGTGCCGCTTCCCCAGGGCGCTGCCCTGGGCTGATCGCTGTTGGCCTTTCAGGCCGTTGCCCTGGACGGTGTGCTTGTTGGTCTTTCGGGTTGCGCTGGGAAGTTACGTTTAGCCCTCGTCGCAGGCGGGACGCCTGCGCTCCAACTGGCGGGGTGCTAACTGCCGTCGCGTCAGTCGAGTTTGAGGACGGCGAGGAAGGCTTTTTGGGGCACCTGCACGTTGCCGATTTCCTTCATGCGCTTCTTGCCGCGCTTCTGCTTTTCGAGGAGTTTGCGCTTGCGGCTGACGTCACCGCCGTAGCACTTGGCGGTGACGTCCTTGCGCACCTGCTTGACCGTCTCGCGGGCGATGATTTTGGCGCCGATGGCGGCCTGTATGGCGATGTCGAACTGCTGGCGGGGCAGGAGTTCCTTGAGCCGCTCGCACATGCGCCGCCCGAAGGTGACGCTGTTGTCGATGTGGGTCAGGGTGGAGAGGGCGTCGACCGGCTCGCCGTTGAGCAGGATGTCGAGTTTGACGAGGCGCGAGGGGCGCATACCGATGGGGTGGTAGTCGAACGAGGCGTAGCCCTTGGAGATGCTCTTGAGTTTGTCGTAGAAGTCGATGACGATTTCGGCCAGCGGCATGTCGTAGTGGAGTTCGACGCGGTTGCCGCTGACGTACTCCTGCTTGACGAGTTCGCCGCGCTTGGAGAGGCACAGCTTCATAATGGGGCCGATGAAGTCGGACTGCGTGATGACGGAGGCGCGTATGTAGGGTTCCTCGATGTGCTCGATGTCAACGGGGTCGGGCATCCCGGCGGGGTTGTGCACCTCGTGGAGTTCGCCGCGCTTGTCGAAGACGTGGTAGGACACGTTGGGCACGGTGGTGATGACGTTCATGTTGAACTCGCGGTCGAGGCGCTCCTGTATAATCTCCATGTGGAGCAGGCCGAGGAAGCCGCAGCGGAAACCGAAACCGAGGGCGACGCTGCTTTCGGGCTGGAAGGTGAGCGAGGCGTCGTTGAGCTGGAGTTTTTCGAGGCTGGCGCGCAGTTGCTCGAAGTCCTCGTTGTCGATGGGGTAGACGCCAGCGAAGACCATGGGCTTCACCTCCTCGAAGCCCGCGATGGCGCTGGCGCAGGGGCGGGCGGCGGCGGTGATGGTGTCGCCCACCTTGACCTCGGTGGCGGTCTTGATGCCGCTGACGATGTAGCCCACGTCGCCGCATCCCAGTTCGCGGCGCGGCACGAGGTCCATGCGCAACACGCCCACCTCGTCGGCCTTGTACTGCTTGCCGGTGTTGACGAAGAGCACGTCTTCGCCGCTGCGTATGCTGCCGCTGACTATCTTGAAGTAGGCGATGATGCCCCGGAAGGGGTTGAACACGCTGTCGAAGATGAGCGCCTGTAGCGGGGCGTCGGGGTCGCCGGTGGGGGCGGGAATTTTCTCGACGATGGCGCGCAGGATGGCGTCGACACCCTCGCCGGTCTTGGCCGAGCAGCGCAGGATTTCCTCGCGCTTGCAGCCCAGCAGTTCGATGATTTCGTCCTCGACCTCCTCGGGCATGGCGTTGATCATGTCGCACTTGTTGAGCACGGGTATGATTTCGAGGTCGTGCTCAATGGCCATGTAGAGGTTCGAGATGGTCTGCGCCTGCACGCCCTGCGTGGCGTCGACGACGAGGAGGCAGCCTTCGCAGGCGGCGATGGAGCGCGACACTTCGTAACTGAAGTCGACGTGTCCCGGGGTGTCAATGAGGTTGAGCGTATAGGTCTGGCCGTCGAGTGGCAGGGACATCTGTATGGCGTGGCTCTTGATGGTGATGCCGCGCTCCTTTTCGAGGTCCATGTCGTCGAGCATCTGTCCCTCGGTGATCTGTATGGTGCCCGTGCGTTCCAGCAGTCGGTCGGCCAGGGTGCTCTTGCCGTGGTCGATGTGGGCGATGATGCAGAAGTTGCGTATGGTTTGCATAGTTTCTTTTAAGGTTGAAAAGGTTTAATGAGGTTTAAGAGGTTTAATGCTGAGCCGTGGTGCAGGCCGAGCCCGGACGGATTAAACCTTATTAAACCTCTTAAACCTCTTAAACTTCTTCAAAGACAAACTTTTCCGCCTCGGCAAAAGAGACGGCGTGGCGCAGGTCTTTTTCGGAGAGTTCCACACCCTCCTTGAGCGGCCAGTCGATGCCGATGGTGGGGTCGTCGTAGCGTATGCTGCATTCGGCCTCGGGGGCGTAGCGGTTGTCTACCTTGTAGGTGAACACGGCCACGTCGCTGAGCACCTGGAAGCCGTGGGCGAAGCCGCGCGGGATGAAGAGTTGGCGCTTGTTGTCGGCACTGAGTTCTACGAGGACGTGCTGGCCGAACGTGGGCGAACCCTGGCGCAGGTCGACGGCCACGTCGACGACGGCGCCTTGCAGCACGCGCACGAGTTTGGCCTGCGACGCGTCGCCGCGCTGGTAGTGCAGGCCGCGCAGTACGCCACGGTGCGACTTCGACTCGTTGTCCTGCACGAAGCGCACCTCGCGCCCCACGCCCCGGTTGAAGTCCTCTTCACGCCACGTCTCCATAAAATATCCCCGCGCGTCGGCGAACACGCGCGGCTCAAGTATCCAAACGCCGTCGATAGCTGTCTTGATAAATTCCATTTTTCCTGTCGTTTTTTTGGTTTGCGGCAAAAGTAGTGATTTCCGTGCACTTAAAGGCGCGCCAAGGGCACGCAAAACGCTACGGAAAGCACACGAATCGTGCGCGAAGCCGCCTAAATCTCAAAACTAAGCCTATGTTTCGCCAAACTAAGCCTTAATTTGGCGAAACATAGGCTTAGTTTGTACAAATTAAGCCTTAATTTGCAGAATTAGCCCACACAAAAAGAGAATTGCGTGGGCTTAGGTGGTTTTTAAGGGCTTGCAAGAGGAAAAACAAAGGCCGTGGCTGCGTCTGGAAAGGCTGACGCAACCACGGCTCTTTGTTTTTGTTTGTGCACTCGGCTTGTAAGGCCCTGCAATGGGCGATAGCGGAGGCGCGGGAGTGGGGCGGAAGCGGCCACCCCGCAAGGCTATGCTTATTGTCTATCGTTTAACGTATAACGTGCATTGCCGTCAGTGTCGCTGCCGACGGACGCTATAGCCCGCGCCAGTGCCAGAGGAACGTTGCTTGGGCTGCTTAGGCTGCTTGGCCGAGGTGCGCTGGCGGCGGGTGGTGTTGCCCGTGCGACGGGTGGCGGTCTGGCGGCGTGAAGGGGCAACGGTGGGCTTGGCCGCAGCGGCCTCCGCATCAGCGGGATTGGCTTCCGTTGGCGGTGTCGTAGCGACGGCGGGCTGCTCCTCTACAGGGGCGGCCACGCTGTCGCCACGCCAGACGTGCTGCTCGAAGTCGACGAGCTGTTGCTCGATGACGTTGCGGGCGGCCTGGAGCGTGGAGTCGCTTTCAAGGAACTCGTCGTCGGAGGAGACGAGGAGGCGGTCCTGCAGATTGGTGGCCATGTAGATGTCGCCCTTGTAGAGGTTTTGCGTGAAGTAGTCGTCGGCGGACATCTGGGCGGCGTTGTTGAGGTTGCTGTAGAGCAGCATCAGTTTGCCGAAGTAGGGCGCGGCCTCGTCGTACTTAATCCAGAACATGGGGCGCTTGGCCGTGCCACCGAAATCGTCGCCACGATGGAGCACAGGGCAGAGGGCCACGACGCGCGAGTGGAACGTGGCAGTGTGCTGATCAAAGTAGGTGCTCTCCTTGACGAAGTAGCTGGTGACCTCCTCGCTGGGGATGTCGACGTCGTTGATGCGCATACGGCCTCCAGCGGTGTCGTAGGGAATCTCGAACTGCTTCATAATGTCGAGGGCGCGAACGGTGTTGTTTTGGCTGAAGTCCTCGGTGCCCTGCATGTTGTAGCGGTAGGCTTTGACCTGTCCGCGCAGCACGAGTTTGAAGAGGAAGGTGAAGAGGCTGCTTCGCCCGTTGGCCGGCACTACGGGGTAGTAGAGCGGCGCGTTCTCGTCCTTCATCAGGTCGAGTTCGCGGTAGACATCGCGGCGCCAGTCGGCGTCGGCGGGCATCTGCTGTGCGGCGGGGAACTCGCGGTAGGTGGCTCCGCCGGGGCGGGGCTGCTGGGCGGCCTGCTGCGTCTGCTGCGTGCGGCGGCGCGCGGGCTGGGCGGCGGCGGGTTGCAGAGAGGCTGCAACAAACACGACGAGCAGGGCGGTATAAACGAGGGAGGTTTTCATATCTTTAGGTTTAAGAGGTTGAAGGGGTTTAAGAGGTTTAAGCCATCCGGGCAGAGGCAGGAGGATTACGCGTAAAGGCTACGTGCCGGACGGATTAAACCTCTTAAACCTCATTAAACCCTTTCAACTTGTTATTCTGTTAGTTCACGATGATTTCCATTGCTGCGGGGAGGACGCGGGGTATCTTGTCGGGGCCGATGCAGTGGACGTTGCTGATGTAGAAGCGCTGGTTGCGGCGCATGTCGCGGATGAGGCTGCGCTGGCGGTCGGTGAAGTTGGCGCCGGCGGAGGGTTCGACGATGCTGTTGCCCATACGGTCGTGGAACACGGCCTGGAAGCCGGTGACGGTGAAGGGGATGTCGAGCAGTCCGTCGTCGATGGCGGCGTGAAGGGCGCCGAGCGAGGCGGCTGCGCTCTTGGTGAGGCGTCCGCCCTTGAAGCGGTCGCCGCCTGCGGGAACGTAGGGCGTTGGGTCGGGCAACTTGCGCACGCGGAAGGTGAAGGTGCCGATGGTCTGCGTCTTACCCTGGTGAGTGCCGCTGACGGTGAAGACGCAGTTCTGACCCACGGCGGCGGGGCGTGCGGTGTACTTGTTGTTGCCCAACGACGTGAGCGTGCCGCCTGTCATGGAGAGGCTGATGGTGCTGCCGTCGAGGCCGCTGACGCTGATGCTCATGGGGTTATCGAACCCGGCGTAGAGCACGTTCATAAGGTCGGCGGCAAGCGTGGCCGAGCCGAGCGGCGGGGCAACGTGGGGCGAGATGTTGGTGACGGGGTTATTGGTGGTCTTGACGTCGGCCTGGCCCACGGTGTAGCGCTGCGAGAAGTCGCGGCGTATCATCTCGCCGAAGATGTTGGGCATGATGGCGTAGCCCTTCATCGTGTACTCGCCGGGCTGGGAGGGCACGGTGAAGCTGTACTGTCCGTCGAGGGCCACCTCCTCGCCGTTGACGTATATCTTGGGACGGCCCATCGTGTCGACAGCGGCCATAAAGATGCCCGCGCGGAACGTTTCGCCGGGGCTGTAGACAGTCTTTTCTGGCACGACGAAGGCGCGCACGTCGTTCACGCGGATGTCCTGGATGTTAGCATTGGCCAGGAGGGTGCGCAGCACCTCGCTCTCGGAGGCCATGACGTCGCTCTGCAACTTCTTGAGCATCGTGACAGCAGCGATGGCGGGCATTTGCTCGAACATGTACTCCTCCCAGTTCTGGCCTACGGTCTCCTTGCGCTGGGGTACGTCGGTGCTGAGGTTGGAGGCGACGATGGCGCGCTGGCGCTGGTCGGTGATGTGGGAGAGGATGAGTTCGCGGTAGTCGGTGATCATCCGGCGCAGTTTCTCGCCCTGGTTGGTCAGGGGGTTGAGCATAACGACCTCGGCAGCGGTGAGCGTCTCCTTGTCGTCGAGGTTGTCGGGATCACCGTCGGCACCGTCGGCCTCGCGGGCTATGGCCTCGCGCAGCTCGACGATGTAGCTGACCAGTTCGTCGGCCTTGCGCTTGGTGACGGCGGCCTTGTCGAACCAGGGCTTGACGGCTCGCGGGTCTTTCTCCGCCATCTTGGCGAAGTCGGCGTATATGTTGTCGTTCTCGCGCGTGGCGGCCTCCGTGGTGCGCTTGAGGCTGTCGCTCATCAGCGTAAAGCCTTTCAGCACGTCGCTGGAGACGTTGAGCGCCAGCATTGCCATCAACAAGATGTACATCAAGTTGATCATCTTCTGGCGCGGCGAGACCGGTCTCTTCTTTACGGGCATAGGAGGGGGCTTAAATTTGCTTTCCTGCGGCACCGGCGGCTGCACCGGCGTTGATGGTGAGCGCTTGTATCATACGGGCGTAGACGCCGTTGAGTTCCTCAATCTGGCGGACGAGGTTGCGCGTCTGCTCGTTAATCTGGTCGATGGTGACGATTTGCGCGCTGGCGCCCTTAAGTTGCAGTTCGTAGATGCTGTTGATGCTGGTGAGCGTGCGGCTGAGGCGTTCCATCTCCTCGTTGTCGGTGGCGAGGCGCGCGCTCTGCTCGTCGACCTTCGAGAGGGTGTCGGTGAGGGTGCGCAGGCGCTCGATGTAGGTCTGTGTGACGGCCTCCATCTCGGGCGAGAGGACGGCCTGCGCGCGGCGCAGGAGTTCGTCGTTGGCCTCGCGTATGACGGCGGCGAGCTGCTGGCTGTCAGCGTTCTGCGGGATGGTGATGCCGGCAGCGGCGGCTGCGGGGAGGGGTTCGGAGGTGGCGCCGTGGGTGTCATCCTGCGGGGCGGGAACCTCGGCGGACGCTACGGGCGGCTGCACTACAGCCGCAGACGCAACGGGAGCACCGCCTGCGATGACGACAGTGGTGGGGCCTGCGGCGGGGGTAGCGGGCTGGATGGGGGCGGTGGGGGCGTCGTCGGACTGGACAGGCGGCTGCAATGCATCTGCGGGCGCAACGGGGTCAGCGGGGGCAACGGGAACACCGGGGTCGGCGGGAGCATCGGGCTGGGCGGTGACCACGACGGGCTGGGCGGCGGGAGCGTAGGGACTTTGGCCTTGCTCGGCAGCGTCGAGGGCGGCGGCTATCTCCTCGTCGGTCTGATAGTCGGGCGGGAGCACCTTGCCCACCTCGGTTTTGTCGAACGGGCGGTCGAAGGCCGAAATGAAGAACACGACGACCTCGGTGCCCATACCGATGAAGAGCATCAGGTTGCCGCCCGGCAGGTGGGTGAGTTTGAAGAGCGCACCGAGGATGACGACGGATGCGCCCCAGCTATAGGCGTAGTTGAGGAACGTCTGGCCCGGCACGCTGTCCATCCAGTGTTGCAGGCGAACCACAAGGTCTATCTTTCTTGGCATATCGATTGGGGGTGTTGGGCTTTAAGGGAATGTTGGGGTGCTCACTTGGGGTGCTCACTTGCGTCGCTGGCGCCCTGTCTCGGTGGAGGCTTTGGAGCGCACGCAGCGGAAACCGATGTAGGAGCGGGGCTGGTTCTGGTACTCCCACGTGCGCCAGGCGGAGCGTATGTAGCTCACGGGGTCTTTCCACGAGCCGCCGCGCACACTCTTGCGCTTGAGGACGTAGGGGTCTTCGAGGGCGGCGCGGTAGTCGAGCTGCGGGTTGAGGTCGGCCATGGCATTGACGCCGGCCTCGGTGTAGACGGTGCTGGTCCACTCGGCCACGTTGCCGGCCATATCGTAGAGGCCGTTGCTGTTGGCGCCGTAGGTGGAGACGCGGCTGGTGATGAGGTTGCCGTCCTCGGTGTAGTTGCCACGGTCGGGCTTGAAGTTGGCGTAGAAGCAGCCCTGGCTGTTCTTGGTGTCGTCACCCTCCTCTTTCTTCTCCCAGGGGAAGGGGTTGCCCTCCTTGCCACGCGCGGCGTACTCCCACTCAATCTCGGTGGGCAGGCGGTAGCGCTGGATGTAGCGCGCCTGTGCGCCAAGACCCTTGAGGAGGTAGTCCGTGCGCCAGTTGCAGAAGGCCTCGGCCTGCTCCCACGTGACGCCCACGACGGGGTAGTCGTTGTAGGCGGGACTGCTGAAGTAGAGCTTCATGTAGATGCCGTTGTTGGCGTTAGTGAAGTCGTTTACCCAGCAGGTGGTATCGGGATAGACGTTGACGATGTAGGTGTTGAGGAAGTCGTAGAGGCTGCTCAGCGGGCGCTCGATGGTCTGGCGCACGATGTTGCCGTTATCGTCAATATAGGCGGTGTCCTTGGAAATCATCACCACCTGGTCGGGGTCGGCGGGGTTGTCGGTGTCGAGGCTGCGCTCCGTGGGGTTGAGGCGGTACTTGCGCAGGGCGGCTTTCTCGTAGTCGAACACCTCGTAGCGGTAGTTGAGCTGCGCGGCGTCGAGCATCAGGGTGCCGTCGATGGGGTGGCGCTTGTAGACGCTCATAATGGCGCGCTCCTGATCCTCGGAGGGCTTGCGCCATGGAATGGGCTTGCTCCAGTTGAGATGGGGCGTGACGGGGTCGCCGTTGCGGTCCACCTCAATCTTGAACGTCTCGTCGCCGCCGAAGGCGGGGTCGGCCAGGCGCTCGCGGATGATGCTGTCGCGCACGTAGTTCACGAACTCGCGGTACATGGAGTTCGTCACTTCCGTCTGGTCCATCCAGAAGCCGTCGACGCTGATGGCGCGGGCGGGGATGTTGCGCCCCCAGAGCGTGTCGGTCTGCTCCAGACCCACGTTGAGGAAGCCGCGCTTCACCTCCACCATGCCGTATGGCACCGGCTCGCCGATGCTCTGGCTACGCTTGCCGGTGACTTCTCCGCCGTTGGCCATCACGCCTTTGCCAGATGCGCACGAACCGAGACCCACGGCCACCACGGCCAAAGCCGCCCACAGCAGGGAGCGCAGACCGGCGCGGCGGCGCGGCGATTGTATTGCGTTTGATTTCATATTTCTAAAGTAAAAGGTAAAAGTTGAGGGTGCTGTGGCAAGCGCTTGTCCAGGAACGCCTTGCCGCCAACGTTTATTGTTTCTTGTTTAATGTTTCTTCTATTAAAGCCATCGGACGCTCTTGTGGTAGTTGCGGCCTTTTTTGCTGAAGTCGAGGTCGAGGCTGTAGCCCAGCGTCACCTCGTGCTGACCCGCGCCAAGCCCCAGGCCACCCGTGAACGCCTCGTAGCTGTAGCTGAGGTTCACGCCATGGAACGTGCCGCCCACAAAGGCCGTCACACTGCGCTGGGGGGTGTAGGTCACGCCGCCGTACATCCGCTTCTTCTCACGCTCGTAGCGCAAGGCGGCGGTGATGTTGGCGCGGAAATCCTGCCCGTCGTAGCGTAGCAGGCACGAAGGCTCTATCTTAAAAAACGGGTTGCGCGTCTTTATATTGTATCCCGCCGTGAAATAATAGTGCGGCTTGAGGTTGTACTCGTTCGTCTCACCAATCTCGACGGTGGGGCTGGTGAGGTGGAGGGCGGAAATGCCGGCGTGGAACGCGCCGTGCTGGTAGTAAAGGCCGGCGGAGAAGCCGAACGACGAGCCACTCATCTCGCTCGACGGGAAGGCAGGGTCGTTGGCGTCGGCGAGGTCAACCTTAGAACCATCCACACTCTCGTTAATCATATCGGCCTCCGCACCCACGCTCATCTGGCCGCCGAAGAGGCGGAAGTGGAAGGCGTATTGCAGGGCGAAACGCTTGGTGGAGAAGAGGCCAATCTCGTCGTTCTGGAACAGCGCGCCCACGCCGTGGCGCGTACCGCTGATTTGGAACGCCGTATTGGCCATGGCCAGCATCGTACCACCCGCATCGTCGTAGCCCGAAGCGTGGCTCTGGTACGCACCGTTGATGGCCAGTTGCGTGGTCTTGCCCACAGCGGCGGGGTTGAACTGAGGCTCCAGTTCAAAGTAGTGGGCGAACTCAGGCTCCTGCTGCGCGCGCAGGCACAGACACGGCCAAGCGGCCAGACACAACGTGCCGACCGCCACCAAAACGCTATGTTTCCACAGGCTTCTCATTGGCGCAGGAAATGGGAGGCGGGCGCTTTACGTCCCGTCACTCCGTATTATATAAACACGCGCGAGGCCGATTT
Source organism: Bacteroidaceae bacterium (assembly GCA_017933995.1). Taxonomy (GTDB): domain Bacteria; phylum Bacteroidota; class Bacteroidia; order Bacteroidales; family Bacteroidaceae; genus Alloprevotella. Next base: position 165,241 of record JAGBKI010000020.1, read on the forward strand.
ATTGTTTACGAAGCCCGGAAAGTTGCGTTTTTGATACGCAAATCACTTTTTCAGGCGCGCCGCAGGGTTGCAAAAGTCTTATGGCGGCGCAGGTAGAACTCGGCCAAAAGGCTGGTAGCATAGCGCTCCGGGATGTTATGGAGCGTGGCGGCGCGCAGATTGGCCTCGCGCTGGGGAAGGAAACCGGCCTTGATGCGGCGGAACTCGCGGCGGGCGCGCCACACGGCCTTGGCCTCGCCCGGGCTGCCGCCAAGCAGGAATTTCAGCGCGGCCACGTAGTCGAGGAAGAAACGCACGCACATCACGCGCCGCAGTTCCTGTTCGGGCAGGTTTTTGTAGAGCAACAGCAGGTTGTTGCGGAAGTTGAGGAACGTCTTGCGCGGGTTGCCCTGCGCCAGCGTGCCACCGCCCACGTGGTAGGCGCGGCTCTGCGGCACGCACACCACCTGTCTGCCGCGTGCGCGAAGCCTCCAGCAGAGGTCTATCTCCTCCATGTGAGCGAAGAAACGCCCGTCCAGTCCGCCCACGTCCTGCCAGTCCTTGCGCCGGATGAGCAGCGCGGCGCCCGTGGCCCAAAAGAGGGAGGCCGTGTCGTCGTATTGCCCATGATCGGTCTCGACCTCACCGAACACGCGCCCACGGCAGAAGGGGTAGCCATAGCGGTCGATAAAACCGCCGCAAGCCCCGGCGTACTCAAATTTGTCCGGCTCGCGCTCGCTGAGCAGTTTGGGCTGACACGCAGCGGCCTCGGGGTGCACGTCCATATAGTCCGTGAGCGGGGCAAGCCAGCCGGGTTCGACGCGCACGTCGCTGTTGAGCAGCACAAAGTACTCCGCCTCCACTTGTGCCAGAGCGCGGTTGTAGCCCTCGGCGAAGCCGTAGTTCTGGAGCAAGGCAATGCGGCGCACGCTGGGGAATTCTCGCTCCAGCAAGGCGAGCGAGCCGTCGATCGAACCGTTGTCGGCCACGACGACCTCGCTGTCGGGTTCGAGCGCAGCCACAACCGTAGGCAGAAAGCGGCGTAGCATCTCCGCCCCGTTCCAGTTGAGTATGACGATTGACGTTTTCATTATGAACAAAGGCCGTATATATAGTTGTCCGAGGCCGGACGGATTAAACTTCTAAAACCTCATTATACCTCTTAAACCTTTTCCCCGTCCGGACGGATTAAACCTCTTAAACTTCTTAAACCTCTTAAAACCTTGTTTACCCCACCCCGAGATGCCCGTTAGCGAGGGGCGCGGCAAGGGTCTCGGCACGGAGTTCGTTTTCAGCGCGACGGGGCTGGGCGGGGAGCAGTTCGACGCGAATGTAGTTGTCGGTGAAGCCCTGTTGCGGCTGGTCGGGACGCGCGCCCTGTTCCCAAAGCACGGGGCGCACGGTGCCGACGTGGCGGGCATAGAACGCGGCGAGGCGGCGCGACGAGAGATCAAGGAGTTGCTGGCTGCGCGTGTGCTTCTCGGCAGGTGCGACGACGTGGGGAATTTCCAGTGCCTTGGTGCCGGCCCGCTCGCTATAGGAGAAGACGTGCAGTTGGGCGAAGTCGAGGCTGTCGAGGAAACGCGCCGTCTCGTCGAAAAGTTCGGCGGTTTCGCCGCGCGTGCCCACAATGACATCAATACCCACGAACGCGTCGGGCAACGCCTCGTGGACGGCGGCTATCTTGCGGCGGAAGAAATCGGTGTCGTAGCGGCGGCGCATCAGGCGCAACACCGTGTCGCTACCGCTCTGAAGCGGGATGTGGAAATGCGGCATAAAGGCGCGGCTATGGGCGCAGAAGTCAATCACGTCCTGCGTCAGCAGGTTCGGCTCGATGCTGGAGATGCGGTAGCGCGCTATGCCCTCCACGCCGTCCAGTTCGCGGAGCAGTTGCAAGAAACTTTCGCCAGTCGCGCGTCCGAAGTCGCCCGTGTTCACACCCGTCAGGACGATTTCCTTGCCACCCCGCTCCGCCACCTGCCGAGCCTGCGCCACCACATCGGCAATGCGCGCGCTGCGGCTGCGGCCACGGGCGTAAGGAATGGTGCAATAGGTGCAAAAGTAGTCGCAGCCGTCCTGCACCTTGAGGAAATAGCGTGTGCGGCTGCCGCGTGAGCACGACGGCGCAAAGGTTCGGATGGTGCCGAGGGGCGACGTGTGGCGCATCGGAGCGTTCTCGCCGCTACGGTGGCGGCTGTACGCCTGCGTGATGAGGCCGGCGGCCTGCGCCTTCTGCTCCGTGCCGATCACAAGTCCCACACCCTCGATGCGCGCCACGTCATCGGGGCGCAGCTGCGCGTAGCAGCCCATCACCACCAGCAACGCCGACGGATTGGCGCGGCGCAGGCGGTGAATGGCTTGGCGGCACTTGTGGTCGGCAGTGTCGGTAACGGAGCAAGTGTTCACGATACAAATGTCGGCCGCCGCGCCCGCCTCGGCCAGACGCGCCCCGGCCTCCACCAGAGTGTCGGCCAGCGCGGCGGTCTCCGCGAAATTGAGTTTGCAGCCCAAGGTCTGCGTCCTCACGCGCGCGTTATATAATATGGAGTCGTTGTCTGCCATTCGGGGTGCAAAGTTAGTGGAAAAAAGGCGCGCACCAAAGCCAGCCGCGTGCGCAGCAAATCTCCCCGCATGGCTTTACATTCCCACTCAACGCGGACTAATTCTCCAAATTAAGGCTTAATTTTTACAAACTAAGCCTATGTTTACACAAATTAAGCCTTAGTTTGTACAAATCAAGGCTTAATTTGCAGATTTAATCCGTTTCAGAAGATTTTCTGGCGGACTTCGGAAAAAATTAGGCCGTATCGGCGGATTTTCCCTACCCTTAACGGGCAACGGGCAACTGTTTTGGATTCCGAGGAAGGGTTTTCAGGGCGTTTTCGTAGGGTTTCCCCACCTCCCGACGTGGCCGCAGACAGATGCACAGTGGATTTTGCCAACTTCACTTGCATTTTCAGCGACACTAAACGGGCAAAAAAGGCAAAAAAATGCGTTTTGGCGAAAAAAAGTTTGAAATCCTTGCACGGAGTGAAAACCCGCTCTACTTTTGCAGCGTTTTAAGGCAATTGATTGTTTTACTTAAACCCACAAAACAAAATGAAAAAGTTAGTTTTCATGTTCGTAGCTTTCGCAGCTATCAGCTTCGCTTCCTGCGGTAACGAGAACAAGGCCGGTGAGGCTGCTACTGACAGCTTGAGCGACAGCACCGAGGTTGTTGCTGAGGACAGCCTGGCTGGCGACAGCGTTGAGGCTCCCGCCGTTGAGGCTCCCGCCGACAGCGCAGCTCAGGACAGCGCAAAGGCCGAGTAAGTTTGCAAGCTACTCAGAGAGAATTGAACCTGTAGGGATAGCTTCCCCGCAGGTTTTTTTCTTCAAACCAAACAACCACCCAAACACCCCGACGCAGTGAAAAGAGCTTTCTTCTTCGTACTGGCCGCCACCGCCCTCTCCTTTGCCGGCTGCAACGGTAAGACGGACGGCTCGCAGGCCGCCACCGACACGCTCGGCACGGACACGATTACGGCCAACGACACTGTAAAGATCGACCCCGAAACGGGCGACACGATTTACGAGGAGGACGCCCCCAACGGCGTGGCCACCAGCAAGGACGACGCTGAGATAGCCGCCCCGCCCGCACGTTGAGCGCACACCCCGTAGCAACCTAATTACACAAGGTCTAAGAGGTTTAAGAAGTTTAAGAGGTGCGGCAACAAAGCTTGCCGGGGCGCACAAAAGGTGCGGCCTTGAACCTCCTAAGCCTCTTAAGCCTCTTAGGCCGTTTATATTCGTAACATCCAAGGCTAACGAACACGTCAAACCAGTGCAGAAAGAACCCCAGCGGGGTTCCAGATGCCAGGCCGGGGCAACGCCCCGGTATTGGGCGGAGTTGCAACCAACCCCAGCGGGGTTGCACAAAAAAAACCGCCAAAGCACAGAGCTGTGCAACCCCGCTGGGGTTGAAATAGGATGTGGCAGCCCACCGGGGCGCTGCCCCGGCCTAACTTCTGTAACCCCCTACGGGGGTATTGGGCTACTCGACGACAGACTAAGGACTTCTTTTATAGATTTACCCCCTATGGCACAATCACGCGGAAACTTCAGCGGGCGGCTGGGGCTGATACTGGCCTCGGCGGGCTCGGCGGTGGGGCTGGGAAACCTGTGGCGCTTCCCCACCGAGTGCGGTAACAACGGCGGCAGCGCCTTCCTGCTGGTCTACCTGCTGTGCGTCGTGGTTTTCGGCCTGCCGGTGATGGTCAGCGAGTTTATGATAGGCCGCAGTTCGCGCGTCAGCGTGGGCCGCGCCTACGAGGTGCTCGCCCCCGGCACGCCGTGGAAGTGGACGGGGCGTATGCAGGTGCTCACGCCGCTACTCATCCTCTGCTTCTACAACGTCGTGGCGGGCTGGACGCTGTGGTACACCGGCGCGGCGGCCATCAACACTTTCCCCGCCATGGCCGACGGCGGTAAGGACGCCTTCGAGGGCTTCTTCGCGGGTTTCGTCGGCTCGTGGTGGAAGCAGGGGCTGTGCCTCGTGGTCTTCTCGCTGCTGACCCACTGGGTCATCGTGCAGGGCGTGTCGAAAGGCATTGAGCGCGCCTCCAAACTGCTGATGCCGGGACTGTTCCTGCTGTTGTTGCTGCTGGTGGGTAGCGCCATGTTCATGCCCGGCACGGCGGCGGGGCTGTCGTTCCTCTTCAAGCCCGACTTCACAAAGATTGACAGCGGCGTGGTGCTCTCGGCCATGGGCCAGGCGTTTTTCTCCTTGAGCCTCGGCATGGGCATCCTCACCACCTACGCCTCCTACTTCCGCGACGACGCCGACCTGGGCAAGAGCGCGCTGTCGGTGTGCATCATCGACACGCTGGTGGCCCTGCTCTGCGGCATGTTCATCTTCCCCACGGTGTTCACCGCTGGCATCGAGCCGAGCGAGGGGCCGGGCCTGCTGTTCGTGGCCCTGCCCGGCGTGTTCCAGGAAGCGTTCGGCGGACAGCCCGTGCTCTCCTACGCTGTGTCGCTCTGTTTCTTCGTGCTGCTCGTGCTGGCCACGCTCACCAGCGCCATCAGCGTGCACGAGGCCATCACGTCCTACGCCGCCGAGGCGTTCCGCCTGTCGCGGCGCACGGCGGCACGCTGGGTGACGGCCATCACCACGACGCTCGGTATGCTCTGCGCCCTGTCGCTCGGTGCGGGGGCGCAGTGGCTCACGTGGTGGGACAAGCCGATGTTCGACTGGTTCGACTTCGTGACGGCCAAGTGGATGTTGCCGCTGGCCGGGTTCTTCATCTCCGTCTATGCGGGCTGGTTCCTCAGTAAGCGCGTCTGGTGGACGCAGATGACCAACAGCGGCACACGCCGCTTCCCCTTCTTCGGCGTGTTCTTCTTTATGGCACGCTGGGTCTGCCCCATAGGCATCCTGCTCGTGTTCCTCAACGAGCTGGGCCTGCTCAAACTATTGTAGACAATGGAACTCACTTCCGCCCTCTACCTCATCCCCTGCCCCGTGGGCGACACGCCCGTGGAGCAGGTGCTGCCGCCCCACAACGCCGACGTGGTGCGCGCGCTGCGCCATTTCGCCGTGGAGGAGGTGCGCACGGCGCGCCGCTTCCTCAAGCGCGTGGACCGCACCATCGACATCGACGCCCTGACGTTCTACCCCATCGGCAAGCACGCCGACGAGGCCGCGTTCTCGGCCTACCTCGACCCGCTGCGGCGCGGCGAGAGCGTGGGCGTCATCAGCGAGGCGGGCTGCCCCGCCGTGGCCGACCCCGGTGCCGCGCTGGTGGAGATAGCGCAGCGCGAGGGGCTGCGCGTCGTGCCGCTTGTCGGCCCGTCGTCGCTGCTGATGGCCGTGATGGCCAGCGGGCTGAACGGCCAGAGTTTCGCTTTCAACGGCTACCTGCCCATCGACGGCGGCGCGCGCGCCAAGCGCATCCGCACCCTGGAGAGCCGCGCACGCCAGGAGCGCCAGACGCAGCTCTTCATCGAGACGCCCTACCGCAACGCGCGCCTTTTCAAAGACCTGCTCGCCGCCTGCTCCCCGCAGACGCGCCTCTGCGTCGCCGCAGGCCTGACCACACCGCAGGAGTACGTCCGCACGCGCACCGTCCGCCAGTGGCGCGCCCACCCCCTGCCCGACCTCGCCAAGGTGCCAGCCGTCTTCCTCATCCTCTGACCCGCAGCGGCCAATCTTGAAAGTAAAACACGGCCAAACTTGAAAGTAAAATACGGCCAATCTTGAAAGTAAAACACGGCCAAACTTGAAAGTAAAACACAGCCAAACTTGAAAGTAAAACACGGCCAAACTTGAAAGTAAAACACGGCCAATCTTGAAAGTTGTTGTATCTTTGCCGCCGAAAACCAGCAAGATAGGGACTATGGCAGACACTTACAGAAAACGCATCGCCGACCGCCTCCTCGCAGAGAAGCTCTCGTATATGGGCGCGGTGCTTATTGTGGGACCGAAATGGTGTGGCAAGACGGCCACCGCCTCGCAAGCCGCCAAGAGCCGGTTGCTGATGCAGAACCCCGACAAGAGCGCGGCCTATATGATGGCCGCCGACACCAAGCCCTCGCGCCTGTTGAAAGGCGACGTGCCGCGCCTCATCGACGAGTGGCAGATGGCCCCCGTGCTGTGGGACGCCGTGCGCTACGAAGTAGACCGGCGCGGCACGCCCGGCCAGTTCATCCTGACAGGTTCGGCAGTACCCACCGACAACGCCGTGATGCACACCGGCACGGGACGCATTGCCCGGCTGGCCATGCACACGATGAGCCTCTATGAAACGGGGGAGTCCAGCGGCAGCGTGTCGCTCCTCTCGCTGTTCGACGCCCCCGAAGACGTAGACGGCGAAGCGGATTTCAGCATCGAGCAGGCCGCCCACGCCATCTGCCGTGGAGGCTGGCCGGCCACGTTGAACGTCAGCCCCGCCCACTCCCTCAACCTCGCACGCGAATATGTGGAGGCCATCATCGAGCAGGACGTCTCGCGCATTGACGGCGTGGAGAAGAACCCCGACCGCGTGCGCGCCCTGTTGCGCTCGCTTTCGCGCAACATCTCGACAATGGCCGCCAACCAGACGCTGCTCGACGACACCGCTGGCGGCGACACGCTCACCGCCCCCACCCTATCTGTCTACCTCAACGCACTGCGCCGCATCTTCGTCGTCGAGGACCAGCCCGCCTGGCTTCCCTCGCTGCGCTCCAAGACGGCGATGCGCACCTCGGCCAAACGGCAGTTCTGCGACCCCTCGGTGGCCGCCGCCGTGATGGGGCTGACGCCAGCCAAACTGCTCAACGACTTCAACACGTTCGGCTTCCTCTTCGAAGCGCTCTGCGTGCACGACATGCGCGTCTACACCCGCGCCATCGGCGGCGACGTCTACCACTACCGCGACAAGAACAACCTGGAAGCCGACATCGTGCTGAGCCTGCACGACGGTCGTTGGGCGGCGGTGGAAGTGAAGATGGGCATGAGCCAAATCGAGGAGGCCGCCACCAACCTCAAGAAACTGGCCGCCAAAGTGGACACGGACAAGATGCAGCAGCCGGCGTTCCTGATGGTGCTCACGGCGGGCGAGTTCGCCTACCGCCGAGAGGACGGCGTATACGTCGTGCCGCTGGCCTGCCTCGCCCCTTGACAGACGGCACGCAAAATCGTCTCGGCACACTTTTTGTAAAGTACCCCTCTACACCGTATATTATATAACCGCACACGAACCTTTGAAGGAAACCGACACGCAATGAACAGCGAATACTCTTCACGCATTTCCCACATCCTCAACCTCAGCCGCGAGGAGGCGCGGCGCTTCCGCAACTCGCGCATCTCGGCGCGCCACCTGCTGCTGGGCCTGCTGCGTGACGGCGACAACCCCGCCACACGCGCCCTGCGCGCAGCCGGGGTGAGCCTCGAACAGGTGCGCATGGAGGCCGAACAGGCGTGCAGCGAGCAGGCCACAAGCGAGCAGTTGCCCGAGGGCGGCGCAGCGCTGACAGCCGACGCCACGCGCATCCTGCGCGCCTCGTTCCTCGAAGCGCGCCTGGCACGCACCAGCGAGGCCGACGCCCAGCACCTGCTGCTGGCCCTGCTGCGCGACAAGGACAACGACGGCCACCGCCTGCTGCGCCAGCAGGGCGTGGACTACGACAAACTCTCCTCGCGCCTCTACCGGGGCCGCGCCGTGACCAACGCCTACGGCAGCTACAGCGACACCGAGGAACCCGAGGACTTCCCCAAGGGCGACAGCGCCAAGAAGACGCAGCAGCGCCAGGACGACGGCGCCGACAGCGACACGCCCATCATCGACCAGTACGGCACCGACCTCACCCGCGCCGCCGCCGACGGCAAACTCGACCCCGTCGTGGGGCGCGAGAAAGAGATGATGCGCATCGCCCAGATCCTGTCGCGCCGCAAGAAGAACTATCAAAACGCTGGATGCCAAGTGGATTGACAGCCGCCAGA
>JAGBKI010000021.1 GCA_017933995.1 Bacteroidaceae bacterium
CCCTGCTGCCCCACCTGGGGCGCGTGGACATGGCGCTGGTGGGCGAGCCGACGGGTATGCAGGCCGCCGTGGGCGAGCGCGGCCTCGTGGTGCTCGACGGCACGGTGCGCGGACGCAGCGGACACGCGGCGCGCAATGAAGGCATCAACGCCCTCTACCTGGCCCTCGACGACATCAACGCCCTGCGCCGCTACCGCTTCCCCGCCACGTCGCCCACGCTGGGCCCCATTGGCGTGGCGGTGACGGGCATACAGGCGGGCACGCAACACAACGTCGTGCCGGACGAGTGCTGCTACTTCGTCGACGTGCGCACCACCGACGCCTTCACCAACGAGGAGACGGTGCGCCTGCTTCAGGAGGCCGCCCCCCACTCCACCCTCACGCCGCGCAGCACGCGCCTGCGCGCCTCGGCCATAGCCGACGGCCACCCTCTGGTGCGCGCCGCCCGCGCCGTCGGCGCCGCGACGTTCGTCTCGCCCACTATGAGCGACATGGCGCTCATCCCCTGCCCCTCGCTCAAACTCGGCCCCGGCCTCAGCCAGCGCTCCCACACCGCCGACGAATACGTCCTGCTCGACGAAATCCGCCAGGGCGTGGAGGGGTACATCGCGCTGCTGAGGGCGATGGCGATATGAGGGCAGGGAAGCAGCATTTCAATACGACTTAAAAATACATATCGGTATAACGGCAACCCGCTCGGCAAGACGCTGAAAGCGTCTTACGACACCATACAAGACCAAGAAAAGCCTTAACCGCTTGTGGTCTCTTCGCTTTAACTAAACACAAACCCATACGACATACACCTCAAAACACCACCGCCAATGAAACTCTGGGACAAGGGCTTCGAGCCCGACGAGATAGTGGAGCGCTTCACCGTGGGGCGCGACCGCGAACTGGACATGGAACTGGCGCGCTACGACGTGCAGGGCACGATGGCCCACATCCGTATGCTCGAAACCATCGGGCTGCTCACGCCCTCCGAACTCGCCGCCCTCCTCGCCGCGCTGGAGGAAATTGCCAGCGACATCGAGGCCGGACGCTTCGAGATAGAGCCGGGCATCGAGGACGTGCATTCCGAGGTGGAGAAACTCCTGACCGAGCGGCTGGGCAGCGTGGGCAAGAAAGTCCACGCCGGACGCTCGCGCAACGACCAGGTGCTGGTCGACCTCAAACTCTTCTACCGCCAGCGCCTCAGCGACATCGAGGAAGCCGCCGTCCGCGTCTTCGACGAGTTGCAGCGGCTCAGCCAGCAGCACAAGGACGTGCTCATGCCGGGCTACACGCACATGCAGGTGGCCATGCCGTCGAGTTTCGGCCTGTGGTTCGGCGCCTACGCCGAGACCCTGGCCGACGACCTGCGCATCGTGCGCGCCGCCCGCGACATCGCCAACCAGAACCCCCTCGGCTCGGCGGCGGGCTACGGCAGCTCGTTCCCCCTCGACCGACAGATGACCACCGACCTGCTCGCCTTCGCCTCGCCCCACTACAACGTCGTGGCCGCACAGATGGGGCGCGGCAAGACCGAGCGCGCCGTGGCCTACGCCCTCAACGCCGTGTCCTCAACCGTGGCGCGCTTCTGCATGGACGTGTGCCTCTTTATGAGCCAGAACTTCGCCTTCGTGTCGCTGCCCGACGAGTTCACCACCGGCTCAAGTATCATGCCGCACAAGAAGAACCCCGACGTCTTCGAGGTGATGCGCGCCAAATGCAACCGCCTGCAAAGCGTCGTGAACGAGGTGTCGCTGCTCACCAGCAACCTGCCCCTGGGCTACCAGCGCGACCTGCAACTGCTCAAGGACATCACCTTCCCCGCGCTCAACGAGATGGACGACTGCCTGGCCACGCTGGCCTTCATCCTGCCCCACCTGCGCGTGAACACCGCCATCCTCAACGACCCGCGCTACGACTACCTTTTCACCGTCGAGGACGTCAACCGCCGCGTGCTCCGGGGCGAGCCTTTCCGCGAGGCGTACCGCGCCGTGGGGATGCAGGTGCAGCGCGGCGAGTACCGGCCCCAAAAGGAGGTGCACCACACCCACATGGGCAGCATCGGCAACCTCTGCAACGAGGAAATCAAGGAAAAGAAAAACAAAATAACCACAAAACAATGATTACCATCGGCGACAAAGTGCCCGACCTCTTAGGGCGCGACGAAAACGGAAAGGAACTGCGTCTGGGCGACTTCGCAGGGCGCAAAATCGCACTCTACTTCTATCCCAAGGACAACACCAGCGGCTGCACCGCTGAGGCTTGCAGTCTGCGCGACCACCGCGACGAGCTGCGCCAAGCGGGTTATGAAGTCATCGGAGTGAGCGTGCAGGACGAGGCATCCCACCGCAAATTCATCGACAAGCACGCGCTGAACTTCCCGCTCATTGCCGACACCGACCACAAACTGGTCGAGGCGTTCGGCGTGTGGCAGGAAAAATCGCTTTACGGGCGCAAGTTTATGGGCACAATGCGCACCACTTTCCTCATCGACGAAAGCGGCATTGTCACCCACGTGTTCGGCCCGAAGCAAATCAAAACAAAAATCCACGCCGAGCAACTGCTTGACGCCGTGAAGGGCTGAACGTACGCCCCGCAAGCAAAACGGAAGCGGGGGATTGGGATTCCAGACGTTGCACATCCGCTGTGCGATTGTCCGATGTCCCAATCCCCCGCTTTTGTTTCCCCAAAGAGGGAACGCAGGCTGGCGTTACGCCCACTTGTCCTGCAAGAGGCTTTCGAGTTGCTCGCCCGTGACGGAGTGCGTCAAGCGCCCCTGCTCGGCCACACTGATGTTGCCGCTCTCCTCGCTCACAATGATGGCCAGCGCGTCGCTCTTTTCGGTGATACCGACGCCACTGCGGTGGCGCAGACCAAAGTTCTTGGGAATCGCAGGGTTGTGCGACACGGGCAGGATGCAAGCAGCGGCTTGCAGGCGGTGGTTGCTGATGATAAGTGCACCGTCGTGCAACGGGCTATTCTTGAAGAAGATGTTTTCGATGAGGCGGCTGCTGATGGCGGCATCAATCGGGTCGCCCGTCTGGGCCTCATCCTTCAGTCCCACGCCACGCTCAATGACGATAAGTGCGCCCGTCTTTTGCTTGGCCATGGACACGCAGGCGCGCACAAGGGGCATAATGTCGGGGTTAGCCTGCTGCGTGTCGCCGCTCTTGTCACGGAAGTAACTCAACAGCCAGTTCAGGCCGCGCTGCGTGCCGATGTTGGAGAAAAAGTGGCGTATCTCCTCTTGGAACAACACCACGAGCGCAATGACACCGATGTTCACCAACTGGTCCATGATGCCGCCCATCAGGCGCATGTTCAGTATGCGTGAAACGACAATCCACACAAAGACAAACACCATTATACCCTTGAACACGCCCGCCGCGCGCGTGGACTTGAGCAGGCGGTAGAGGTAAAATAGCATAAAGGCGACACAGAGGATGTCGAGCGCGTCCTTAAAATCGAAGGTGAGCATGAGGACTGGATTTTTAGGTTTTAAGAGTGAGGGATGAGGTATTAGAAATTAGCGTGCGGGGAAAGGGAGGAAGGCTTAACGCAACTGACGTGTAGGAGAAGCGGGGAGGAGGAAAATCAGCGTGGGAATGTGGCGCAGGCAAATCCTAATCTCTCATTTCTAAATTCTCATTGGCAGCCGCCTGCACCTTTTCCACTATTTCCACTGCCTCGACCGCCGCGCGCACATCGTGGACGCGGAGGATGTGGGCGCCTGCCTGGAGGGCAAGGGTGTGGAGCACGGTGGTGCCATTCAGCGCCTCGTCGGGCGAGGTGCCGAAGAGTTTCCACACCATCGTCTTGCGCGACACACCCACCAGCAGCGGCGCATCGAGCCGACCGAACTCAGTGAGGCCGGCAAAGAGGCGGTAGTTGTCGTCGAGCGTCTTTGAGAAGCCGAAACCGGGGTCGAGAATGACATCGGCCACACCCAGCGCGCGCAGTTCGGCCATACGCTCGGCCAGGGTGCGGTAGACGTCGACGGCGCAGTCATCGTATCGGGGCGGCTGGTGCATCGTCTGCGGCGTGCCGTGTATGTGCATCAGGATGTAGGGCACGCGCAGGGCGGCCACGGTGCTAAACATAGCGGGGTCAAACATCCCGCCGCCGATATCGTTCACAATGTCGGCGCCATAGTCCTCCACGCAGGCGCGCGCCACGTCGGCGCGGAACGTGTCCACGCTCACCACAGCCTCCGGCCACTCGCGGCGCACCACCTCCAGGGCGAAAGCCAGGCGGGCGCGCTCCTCGTCGGGTGTCACCTCGGCAGCACCGGGGCGCGTGCTGTAGCCGCCCACGTCGACCATTGTGCCGCCCTCGGCGCGAATCTGCGCCGTGCGTCGGGCAATGGCCTCCTCGGTCTGCACGCGGCTGGCAGCATAGAACGAATCGGGCGTAGCGTTGAGGATGCCCATCACCTGTGGGCGGGCAAGGGAAAAGAGTTTTCCGCGAATGTTTAGGGTATACATTGTATTGAAATCCGTTAGCGTTTCTCTATCATGTTCGGAAGAAGAAAGAAGGCCAAAAATTCAGCAAGCTTTGCTGGCATCGGGTGTAAGGACGCTGGAAGCGTCTCCCCCTCTGTAATCGCGGGTTCGCGCAGTGCAACGGAGCGAACCTGCGAGGAACTCGTGCTGCTTGACGGACGCCTTTGCGTCTCCCACGACGGGAACACGCCCGCCTCCTTCGCCAGCGGGGCACGCTCTCAGCGTGCGTCCGTGGCATGGCCGCCTGCTGTAGGTGCGCTCCGTTGCACTTCGCGTACCTACAGTTACAGAAAGGGAGACGCCTTCAGCGTCTTTACGCCAACTTCTTAACTTCATCTTTTAGAACGGTCTTGTTATAGACTTGCACACACCCTCACTCGCCGCCTCCGCTGAGCATCTGGTCGTACTTCTCCAGCACGGCGGGGTTGGCCAGGTGGAACACGTTGTGGGCAAGCAGCACGTCGGTCACACCGTGCTCGCGCACGTACTGCGGCAGGTTGCGGGGAAAGAAGCGCACGTCGCACACGTGGATTTCCTCGAACGAATAAAAGAGGTAGCCAGGCAGGGCGTTGCCGAAACTGTCCTTGAGAATGAGCAACCGACGCCCGTTTGGCGTGCCCGTCTTCACGGTCACGATTTTCGCGTCGCCACCCATGAAGGTGCAGTAAGCGCCGCTGGCGCCATCCTTGTAGGTGGCGAAGAACACACCGGCGTGAGGCTTTCCCTCGCCGACAATATGCTGCTTCGTGCTGTCGAGGCGGAAGTCGATGTATGTGGCCATGTTCTTCTTTTCCTTGGGCATGTAGTAAACGAAATCCTCGGGCGTGAACTTCAAGGACTTTTCGCCCGCAAGCACGGCCATGGAACCGACGAAGCGGCGCACCGTGCGCTGTTCGTAACTGGCCAGCGGCTCAAACGGCACGCCCGCCACCTTGGCGAAACGCCCTGCGGCGTAGAATGCGCCCAAGGGCGCCCAATGGTGGTCGGTACGCAGGTATATCGGCTCCGCAGCGTGGTGCCCCAGGGGTGTGAACACGTTCACGGCGTGTACCTCCGGGAGGAGTTTTTCGTAGAGTCCCTCAATGGCCTGCTGTTGTCCGGTGCTCTGCCTGCGGAGGGTGTCGGGGCTGTAGAAGGCCGAGGCCGTGGGTATGGCCATGCAATAGACCTCCACGCCGCTTCCCAGTGCACGCTTCACGCGGTTCACGCGCTGCGCAAAGGCATAGCCCAGGCCGCGCCCCGCGCTGAAGTTCGACATGGCGCGCATCGCCGAGCCCTCGCCCACGATGAGCACATTGCTGCGCGTGAAGCGGAAAGGCGCTGTGGGGTTCAGCGTGTTGGTATAGGGCGGAATCACGCGGTCGTCGGCAATTTCGGGTTCCTGCTGTGCTTCGGCCACGGCTTGCACCGTGCTGTCGGGCGGCGCTGTGGGGCTTGGGGCGGGCGCAGCGTCTTTGCCACACGACGTCAAGGCCGCCAGGGCCAAGGCCAGTGCGGAGATGTGGGGAAGGAGGGCAAATGGTTTCATCGCGGGAAGGGTATCACAGCCTCACTGCACAAGGTAGCGCTCGTAGGCGCGCACGGTGGCGGCGGTGCTGGCATGGCTCAGGTTGTTGGCAAAGAGGATGTCGGTGATGCCGTTGTCCTTGACGTAGCGCACAAGGTTCTGCGTGAAATAGCGGCAGTCCACCACGTGAATGTCCTCAAACGAATAGAAGAGGAAGCCGGGCAGGGCGTTGCCGAAACTGTCCTTGAGTATGAGCAGGCGGCGCCCGTTGGCGGTCGACGTGTGTACATGGACGAGCTTCGAGTCGCCGCCCATAAACGTACAGTAGGCCGCGCCGCTGCCATCTTTGTAGGTCTTGAAAAACGTGCCCTCCGTCGGAGTGCTCGCGCCAACCACATTGCGCCGACGGCTGTCGAGCGTATAGTTGATGTAAGTGGTCGTGTAGTCCACGCCTCGCGGCACGTAGTAGACGAAGTCCTCAGGCGCACGGCGTATGCTGGGGTCTTTGGCAAACATCGGCATTGTGCCCACGAAGCGATGCACCGTGAGCGTGTCGTAGTCGGCCAGGGAGCGAAACGGCACGCCCGCCGCCTCGGCGAAACGCGCTGCGGCATAAAATCCGCCCAAGGGCTGCCAGTGGTGATCGGTGCGCGAATAGATTGGCTCGGCTGCGTGGCGGCCCAATGTGGTATAGATGTCGACCGCCACCACTTCGGGCGCAAGGGCAGCGAAGATGCGGTTGATGGCAGCGGCCTGCGAGCGCGTCCACGTCGAGGCCGAGGGCGGCGTGTAGTAGGCGGCGGCGAGCGGAATGGGCATACAATAGACCGTCACGCCGCTGCCGAACGTCGCGGCATACTTGTTGGCGATGGCGGCATAGGCGAGGTTGCTCTCCTGCGTGCTGCTGAAAGCACTGAAAGCGCGCAGTGACGCGCCGCGCCCGGTGACGATGATGCCGCCCTGCGCCTTGCGCGCGGGGATGCCGACGAGCGTCGTGTCGGTGTACTCCTCAACCACAGGGCGCGGCGTGGTGCTTTGCGCCGCTGCCGTCAGCGCCGCAGCACAAAGCGCGGCGGTGGCAAACAATCGGGGAAAAAGAAGACGGGAAAGGTTCATGTCAGGGATTGGCAATGAGTTCAAGCAATTTTTCGGCCACATAGCGCCCCACCTGTTGCGCCCCGGCGCGGTTGGTGTGCGTGCCGTCCTTGGTGTAGGTGCGCCGTCGGCGTTCGCGGACACTGACCACACACGTGCCGCTGTCCAGCCTGATGCACGCCAGGTCAAGGCGCGCGGCGCAGGCTGCGATGAGGTCGCCCGTGCGGCGTATCTCGGTGTCGGCCACAGCCACCGTCTGCATCGGTGTGAGCAACACGATGCGGGCTTCGGGCAGCGCAGCGCGCAACATCTCGCAGTCCAGCCGCACGGCGGCGGCCAGCGTCACGGCGGCAGCGGGAGCGGACACGTCGGGCGCGGGTGCGCTGAACGCCTGCGCGGCGGTCTGCGCAAACACCTTCGGACGGCGGCGGCGAAACCACGCGTCGTTCGTACCGGCGGCAATGACAATGATGTCGGGCGCGGGCAGGCAACCCGCCGCCACGTCGGTAAGGAGGCGCACCGCCTGGTTGTAGACCACGTTGTTGTCGCTGATGATTTCGGTGTACTCCTCCAGGTCGCGCCGGGTGCGCGGCGTGTGGGTCCAGGTGGCTCCGCTGCGCGCGTAGCTGCGCAGCGCGGCGGGCCTGAAGCGCTCGGCAAACCAGCGCGGCCAGCCCTCCTCACCCGTACAGTCGTCGCCCGAAAACCACGTGTTGGAATCGCCCAGCACAACGACGCGCCACGCTGCCGTGTCCACGGCCACAGCGCGCGCGGCTGTGGGGAGCAGCAAGGCGAGGGCGAGCAGGGATATATGCAGCAGGCTGTTCATGGGGGCGGAAAACGGGACATCGTGCGGCGCAGCGCACCGCTGTGACGCGCTTTGCCGCTCTGCCCGCAAAAGTACGCATATCCCGCGCTACGGCAAACCCGCCCCGCGCAATTTCACATTGTTTAAGCACAGGCGTAAACGCCTTTTGCGTACTTTTGCTGCGCATTATTCAAAACCCCATTCCGCATTAAATATAAAGACGATGCTCGACCCCGCACTACTTTCACGCCTCTACGCCCTCTTTGAGGCACACCCCGACGTGACCACCGACACGCGCGCCCTCACGCCCGGTGCCATCTTCTTCGCCCTCAAGGGCGCAAACTTCGACGGCAACCGTTTCGCCGCCGACGCATTGGCCGCAGGCTGTGCCGCAGCCGTTGTAGACGACCCCGCAGCCGCCACCGACACGCGCGCCGTGCTGGTGCCCGACGTGCTTGAGGCGCTACAGGCCCTCGCCGCCCACCACCGCCAGCGCCTTGGCCTGCCCGTCGTCGAAATCACGGGCACAAACGGCAAGACAACCACCAAGGAACTCTGCGCAGCCGTATTGGCAAGGAAGTACAACGTGCTCTACACCGAGGGCAACCTCAACAACCACATCGGTGTGCCCCGCACGCTGCTGCGCCTGCGCCCCGCGCACGACATTGCCGTTGTCGAGACCGGCGCCAACCACCCTGGCGAAATCCGCGACCTTGCCGCCATCGTCCAGCCCGATGCCGGACTCATCACCAACGTCGGCATGGCCCACTTGGAAGGCTTCGGCTCGTTCGAAGGCGTGGTCAGCACAAAGTGTGAACTCTACGACAACTTGCGCCGTCGTGGTGGCTTCGTCTTCCTCCACGCCGACAACGACATCCTCCGCGAGCGCGCCGCCGGCCTCCCCGCCGAAACCTACGGCAGCCCCCAGAGCGGCGCCCACGTGCAGGGCGAGGCCGTCGCGGGCGAGGCCTTCCTGCGCCTGCGCTGGCGTGTGGCCGACGGCACGTGGCACGACACACCCCTGCAACTCATCGGAGCCTACAACGCGCCCAATGCGCTCGCAGCCATCGCCGTAGGCGTGCGATACGGCGTGGCCGAAGCCGACATCGACGCCGCACTGCGCGCGTACAAGCCCACCAACAACCGTTCCGAACTGCGCCGCACCGCCACCAACAGCCTCATCGTCGACGCCTACAACGCCAACCCCACCAGTATGCGCGCCGCGCTCGAAAACTTCGCCGCCATAGCCCACCCCCACAAGCGCGTCGTGCTGGGCGAAATGCGCGAACTCGGCCCGGCCACCGCCTCCGCCCACGCCGAAGTGCTCGGCCTGCTGCGCCACATGGACTTGGACGCCGCCTGGCTCGTGGGCAGCGCCTTCCAAGAGGCTGTAGCCGCAGCCAGAGACGTTCCCGCGCATTTCCGCACCTTCCCCGACGTCGCTGCCGTGCGCGCCGCCATCGCCGAAGCCGCACCCGCCGACAGCCTCATCCTCATAAAAGGCAGCAACGGCACCCGCCTCTTCACCCTCCCCGAATCCCTCTGACCGCCGTAGGGACAGCCGTCCGTCCGCAGCCCACCCCGCCAAGGCGACAGCCCAGCCCCCCTCTCCCGCTGCGGGACAACCTTTCGTCCATTGCCCACCCTGCCAGGGCGGCAGCCCAGCCCCCCTCTCCCGCAGCGGGACAACCTTTCGTCCATTGCCCGCCCTGCCAGGGCGGCAGCCCGCTCCGAACGCCCCGCAAGCCCCGTGAAAACTTTTTTTCAGGCCAAATAAAATTTTCTTTAAGCCAAAGAAAAAATTATTTGGCTTAAAGAAAATTTTATTTGCCCCGAAAAAAAATCTTCTCCCGCAGCAAAACAGCAACGCCAGCGCATTTAGGAATTTCCAAATGCGCTGGCGTTGTGTTTTTATAGGGCTGTAAGCGTTCAGAATCCGCCGGGGCCGCCGCCACCAGGGCCACCGCCGAAGCCGCCGCCGCCACCGCCGGGACCTCCACCGCCAGGGCCGCCTTCACCACCGCCCCACTGGCCGCGCTGGCCGCGTCCCTGCTGCGAGCTGCTGCCGCCGCCGGGGAAGATGTTGAGCTTGTAGATGAAGTGGAGCATGATGTAGGAGTTAATGGCGTTGGTGCGCGAGTCGCTGCGCTGCGTGGCGCTGATGGCGCGGCTGATGTTGCTCTGCTTGTGCAGGATGTCGTAGAACTGCAAAGACACCGTAGCGGCGCGGTTGCGCAAGAACGACTGCGATATCTGCGCATTCCAAAGAAGTTCGTTGGTGTTCATCGAGCTGACGCTGTAGCCACGGCGCGAACTCATGCGGATGTCGGTTGACAGGGCCATGCCCCAGTCGAACGTGAAGTTGGCATTGGCGCCATAGGAGAAGTTCCACGTGTCCATATCGGCGTTCTTGTTGAGCGTGGCGCGGGCGTGCTGATACTCAACGCGGCCCTGCACACCGACGTCATACCACGAGCGCTTGTAGCTGAAGTTGAGCGTCTCGCCCAGTCCGAGGGTGCGCGTGGTGCTCTTGCGGCTGGTGCTGACGGCGGCGTTGAAAATGTCGCTGTAGTCCGTGCCGCTACCGGCCGTCGGGCCGTCAAGCAGACGCGGGGCATAGTACATACCAAGCAAGGCGCGCGTGGGTGCGCTGGCATCGGTTGTGGAGATGTAGCCCACGGCGTTCTGATAGCTGAAGTTCGTCACCGTGGTCATCGAAAGGTAACGGTCGTAGTCGAGCGGCGTGTTGAACATGTAGTTGCCGCGCGTGTTCCAGTTTCCATTGATGTTGTCGGGACGGGTGTAGCGCACGCCCGTGGCTTCGTCGTAGACAACGCGCGAGCTGATGGAGTTGCTCGTCTGCTCAAAGGAGAGGCGCGCGCTCATGCCCTGCTGGCGGTCGGTGTTGTAGGCGCGGAAGTCGGCGTTGAGTGAGTTGGTCCACGCGGGCTTGAGGCCAGGATTACCGCCGCTGATGTTCAGGGGGTTGCTGTCGTCCCACACGTCGATGAGGTCGGTCATAGAGGGCTGCGAGGCGCGGCCTTGGTAGCGGAAGTCAAGGTTGTTGGTGCGCGAAATACGGTAGCGGAAACGCACCTCGGGAGCCACGTTGAAGACGTTGCGCGTGACGCGGGTGTCGATGACGCCGCGCACGTAGTCGAGCGTGGTGTGCTGCGGATTGAGCGACACGCCTGCGTTGAA
This sequence comes from Bacteroidaceae bacterium, assembly GCA_017933995.1. GTDB lineage: Bacteria > Bacteroidota > Bacteroidia > Bacteroidales > Bacteroidaceae > Alloprevotella. The sequence continues at coordinate 11,102 of JAGBKI010000021.1, forward strand.
GAATATGGGGTTGGCGTTATAGCGCACACCGAGTTTGACGTTGTTGTTGTGGTAGTGGTAGCGCGCGTACTGGCTGTTGGCCTCGTCGACAACGGCTTCAAGAATGTCCTGCGCGGCCACGGTGCCGAGCTGGAAGTCGCCACTGGTGAAATAGTCGTAGCCCTGGCCGGGGAAGAGTGCGGGGATGCGTTCGAGCTGGTAGAGCGTGCGGTCGCTGGTGTTGTAGCGGTGGCTGTACTCATACTGCAACTCGGCGAACCATTTGCGGGTTAGCGGCTCGACATAGCCCAAGCGGAGGCTGTAGTTCCAGTTGTCGGACGGCGTGTAGGTGTAGCGGTTCTGGAAGGTGTTGCTCTGGTCGGCTGCACCGGGGTGATAGACGATGTTCGAGAGCGAATAGTTGCGGCTCTTGCCACTTCCGAAACCTCCGTTGAGGGCAAAGGTGACATTGCGCCCGTTGCGGTTGAGGCGGCGCGTGACGTTGAGCGACGCGCTGGAGCTGAAGTTGTGGCTCGTGCTGCGGCTGCTCATGTTGCTGGCGTTCACGGCGATGGCTGCCAGGCTGGGGTCGAGCGTCGGGGTGAGGCTGCGCACGTAGTTCATCACGCTGTCGAGCGGGTCGGCGGCCACAGCATTGGGATCGTCGTTGAATGTGGCCGATTGGCTCTGCGACTTGCCCTTGCTTCGGCTATAAGACATCTGCGGGCGGAAACTGATGTTGGTCAGCGAGTCGGGCATCCAGCGCACCATGGCGTTGCCGCTGAACTGCGTGTTGCTGCTACGGCTGCGGCTCAGGCTGTTGGCGAACGTGCTGCTGGCACCGTTGAGGAACGTTTCGGACGATGATTCGTTCACGAGATCGTTCACGCGGTTGTTGAATCGCCAGTCTGTGCTGAAGCGGAAGCTACCCGCCTCGTTGCGCTTCTTGCCGTTCTCCCACGAGTAGCTGAGAGCGGCCATTTTATTGATGGTCTGGCCTTGGCTGCCACCGAAGCCGCGCGGTCCGCCCATGCCCTGGCTGTTGGTGTTGTTGAGGTTGCCGATGAGCGTGAGGTGGCTCTGGTCGGTGAAACGAGAGATAAAGAGTCGCTCAGCCCAACGATGGTGCGTGCCGACGGCCAGGTCGACGTTCGTGATCCACGACTCGTTGAGTTCGCGCTTGGTCACAATGTCGAGCACGGTGGTTTCGTTGCCGTCGTCGATACCTGTCTGTTCGGCGTAGTCGCTTTTCTTGTCGTACGCTTTTATTTGGCTGACGAGGTCGGCGGGGAGGTTTTTCATCGCCGTCTCGGTGTCGCCCTTGAAGAAGTCCTTGCCATTGACGAGGAACTCGGAGACAGTTTTGCCGTTCCACGTGATGGTGCCGTCGTCGCTCACTTGAATGCCGGGGAACTGCTTGACAAGCGCTTCGAGCGTGGCTCCGGTGGGTACGCGGTAGGCAGCGGCGTTGTAGACGGTGGTGTCTTCCACCTGCTGCACGCGGGCGGCGGTGGCCGTGACAAGGGCCTCGCCAAGTTGCTCGCCGCTGAGCATCGGAAGTACGCCCACGTCGAGCGTGTCGGTGCCCTCTTCGAGCGTGATGTTCTGGGTGATGGTGCCGTAGCCAATGAATGAAACGCGCAGCCGGTAGTCGCCAGGGCGCTTCACATTGATGAGAAAACGTCCGCTCTCGTCGGTGTTCACGTTGCTGACGATGCCCGAATCGCCTATAACGGCTGCGATGGCGGAGGCTACGGGTTCTTTGGTCTCTTCGTCCTGGACGGTTCCGCGCACCACGGTCTGCGCAAAGCCTGCTGCGGACAACAGGAAAGCGGCAAACAGGCCGAGGACGCTTTTTGCTGTATGGGACATATAATATAATAAGGTATAAGGGTGGCGCGAAGCCAAAGGAGGCTGTTGTGAAGTTGATGTAGAAATAAGGGAAGTTGCCTCCCGCAAGCCGCCACTAAAGTTGTTCAAAACCACCTCTATGATGGTTCAGTTTCCAAAAGGTTTAATTATCACGCGCAAAAATAAGGGAAAAACGACGCTGGGGAGGCGGTTTGTCGTAATTTTGTAGCGAAACGACGAAACAAGCCACCAAAGAACTATGACAAAGTTAGCCCAGCGCGTCAAACGCATTGAAATCAAAAGCCTTTGGAGTGGGCGCAAGCACGTAGACTGGACGCTGATGCCCGACGTGAACATCCTCAGCGGTAAGAACGGCATGGGAAAGTCTACTATCCTCAACCGCGTGGTGCAACGCCTGCGCCACGTGCCTACAAGCGGTGAACTTTCGCCCAAGCCGCAGCGCGAGGTGGTGATCGACTTTGAGCCGTCCGACGCCACGGGCATACGCTACGACATCATTCGTAGTTTCGACCGCGTATTGGTAGACGGCACGCGCCTACAAGCCGCTACGGACGAGCGCATTGTGACCGAACTCGACTGGCAGCTCTACCAGTTGGGGCGGCGCTACTTGGACTATCAGGTCAATGTGGGCAACCGCATGATTGCCCTGCTTGCCGAGGGCGGTGCCGACGCTGCCGCGAAGGCTGCCGAGGCGGCTGCGAACAAGCAGTTGTTTCTTGACACCGTCGACCGCCTGTTTGCGGGGACGAATAAGCGCATTGACCGCTCGTGCAACGAACTCCGTTTCCTGCTATATGGCGACACGCTTTCGCCCTACCGCCTCAGCAGCGGCGAGAAGCAGATGCTCGTCATCCTGCTCACGGCGCTGACCGAGGACAGACAGCCCTACCTTCTTTGTATGGACGAGCCGGAAGCGAGCCTGCACTTTGAGTGGCAAAAGGAACTCGTTTCGCTGGTGCGCACCCTCAATCCCAACGTGCAGATTATCCTCACCACGCATTCCCCCGGCGTCATTATGGACGGCTGGAACGACAAGGTGGCCAACGTGGAGGACATCACGGACTGACTTGGTAATAATTAAAAGGTAAAAAGAATGCCTTCCCTCGCCTCCTACGCCGACTCCCGCTACGTGGCCGCCCTCAACGCGCTTGAGGGAAAGGCCGCGCCGCGCCGCGTGGTAGTCTATGTGGAAGGCTACGACGACGTGCTGTTCTGGTCGGCCCTGCTCCGGCCTTTAGAGAATGGGCGCGTGCGTTTCGAGGTAATGCTCCCGTCGTGTACGGGACTGGGCAAAGGCAAAAAGGTGGCGCTCTCCAACGAACTCGGCGAGCGCCTGGGCGAATACATGATTGCTTGCGTCGACGCCGACTACGACTACCTTTTAGAGGGTGCCACACTGACAAGCAAGGCGATGCACAACAGTCCCTACGTGTTCCACACCTATCTTTACGCTATCGAGAACTATCGTTGCTATGCCCCCGCCCTGTCCGAGGTGTGTGTCAGTGCAACGCTCAATGACCGTCGCTTGTTCGACTTCGAGGCTTTCATGGCCGAGTATTCCCGCATTGTGTGGCCCTTGTTCGTGTGGAACGTGTGGGTATATCGCTATGGCGGCTATAAGCAATTCTCTCTGCAAGACTTTGCGCGCCTCGTGGCGATGCCCGATCCCAACCTGTTCCACCCCGAGGAGCAACTGGCCAAACTGCGCCACCGCGTGAATGCCAAAATTGCCCGCCTGCAAAAGGCACATCCCGAAGGCAAGAAGACCTACAAGCCGCTGCGCGACCGCCTGCTGGCTCTTGGCCTCACACCCGAAACCACCTATCTCTTCATTCGCGGCCACGACGTGCAGGACGGTTTGGTGTTGCCACTCGTCACAGCCGTATGCGAAAGGCTGCGGCGCGAACGCGAGCGCGAAATACGTACCGCCGCTGTCCACCGCACGCAACTTCAAAACGAACTAGCGGGCTACCAGCATTCCGCCGTGCCGCCAGAGGAGGTGCTACGCCGCCACCGCGCTTACGCCGCCAGCCCGTGGTATCAGCGCGTGCAAAGCGACATTCGCGCATTCTTGGACAAGTCGGGGCTGGGAAGCGAAGCGGCGACGGGGGAATCGGCCAAAAAGTGATTCCCCACAAACAAAAGAACGCCTAAGTGCCTACAGGGTTGCAAACCCAATGGGCACTTAGGCGTTCTTTTCGTGGCTTGCGTGCGCGGCTGTGTCACTCCACGACACCCGCAATGGGCTGGCCGATGCAGCCGTTGGGCATCTGGACGTGCAGCAAGGCACAGACGGTGGGCGCGATGTCGGTAATGTGGACTTCGCGGGCGGTGTGGCCGGGCGTGACGCCCCAGCCGAAGAAAACGCAGGGGATGTGGTTGTCGTAAGGGTTCCACACGCCGTGCATGGTGCCCGTCAGGCCGGTCGTGCGGCTGTCGCCGTAGATGGCGGGACGGGGAATGGTGAACAGTTCGCCGCTGCGCTCACGGTGGAAGCCGTTGATGGCGCGCTCGCGGATGAGCTGGGGGATGGGCGCGGAGGCCATATCGTCAATGTCGGCCACATAGGCGAAGCGGCTGTCGGCCTTGAGGTGGTCGACGGCGGCGCGGCGCAGTTCGCGCTCGTCGATACCGGCACGTCGGATGGCCTCGTGGTTAAGGTGAATTTGGCAGTTGCGGTCGCCGAAAAGGAGGTTCTCCGTAGCGCCGTAGCGCGCCATCAGCCAGGAGTTGAGTTCGCGCGTCGTGGCGCTCATGTGCCACGGCTCACTGGGCACTCGGCGGTCGCGCAGGAAGTCGATGTTGTGGGCCGCGCCGTGGTCGGCGGTGAGGAACAGGACGTAGTTGCCGCTGCCCACCTCGCGGTCGAGAAAGGCGAGGAAGTCGGCCAGGTCGCGGTCGAGGCGCAGGTAGGTGTCCTCGGTCTCGACGGCGTTGATGCCGAACTGGTGGCCGATGTAGTCGGTGGGGCTGATGCTGACGCAAAGCATATCGGTCTCCGCGCCGCGTCCCAGCTGTTCGCCGCGCACGGCAGCCTCGGCCATGGCGAAGGTGAGCGTGATGCCTTGGGGCAGGGAGCGCAGCGCGCCGTAGCCCAGGGAGTCGCGCAGTTGTTTCAGGTCGTAGGGGAACGTGGTCTGACCGTAGTCAATGTAGGGTTCCTCGTAGGGGGCGTCGTCGGCGGTGCTCTGCGTGTAGGTTTCGAGCGGGTAGAGCGTGCGCCACTCGCCCTGCAACAGGCGGTCGGGCAGGCGTTGTGCGTTGAAGTCGGCGGCCCACTGGGGCAGGGCGTCGCGGTAGTAGGTGGAGGTGATGAAACAGCCCGCCTCGTCGTCGAACCAATAGGCGGCGTTGGCGGTGTGTCCGGCGGGGAGGATGGAGGCGCGGTCTTTGAGCGCAACACCGACCACCTTGGAGCGGAAGTTGGTGGCGAGGCGCAGTTCGTCGCCCATCGTGGTGGCGAGCATGTTGCGGGGCGACATGCGTCCGGCCATGCCTGCGCTGCCCACGGCGCGCACGGTGGTGTCCTCGGTGCAGTACTGCCAGCGCATACCGTCGCGGAACTTGTTACCGGCGATGCCGTGCACGCTGGGCGTGGTGCCGGTGTAGACGCTGGCGTGGCCGGCGGCGGTGACGGTGGGCATGTAGTTTATCTGACAGTTGTCGGCGGTGAAGCCCTGGGCGAGCAGGCGTTTGAAACCGCCCTCACCGTAGCGCGCGGCGTAGCGGTGGAGGTAGTCCCAACGCATCTGGTCGACCACGAGGCCGACGACGAGGCGTGGGCGCGCGGCCTGCGCAAAGGCGGTGAGTGCGGCGGCGAAAAGGAGGGCGAGGAGGAGGGGGCGTTTCATGGGGAGGGGAGGTATTTGAGGTGGGGGTGCTGCGATGCAGCACCAAACACAACGGAGCGGCGGGAGATGCGAGGCAACGGACGGCCTATGCGTCGTCGGCGTCGTCCCAGTCGTCGAAGCCGTACATGGGCGTGAGGAAGTCGTCGATGTCGCGGCGGTCTTTTTTGGTGGGTCGGCCTGTGCCCTTGGCACGGTTGGCAAAACCGCTGATGCGGCTCATTTCCAAAAGTTCGTACTGTGCGGGGTCGGTGATGTTCTCTACAATTTCGGGCAGGAGGCGCGCCCCAACCCTTTTCTCTATGGCCTGCAACACGCGGAACGAATACGTCACGGGCGGCTTGCGCACGCTGACGGTGTCGCCCTCCTTGACGGTGCGCGCGGGTTTGGCCTGCGCGCCGTTGATCTGTACACGGCCATTCTTGCAAGCGTCGGCGGCCAGCGTGCGCGTCTTGAACACGCGCACAGCCCATAGCCATTTGTCAATGCGGGCGTCCATGGTTTTAATTAGTAAATAAAAGATAAAAGTGAAAAGTTGAGAATGTGGTGCAAAGGGAAAAGCAAGTCCGCTTTACGGGGGTCTTAGCCAAACTCAACTCTTCACTTTTACTTTTTAACTTTTCAGTTTCTACTTGTTGTTGAACTGGTTCATCGTGCGGTCGATGCCTTGCAGGGCGAAACTCTTGACGGCTTCGACGGCCAGAGGTATGCGCTCCTCCAGCACAAGTTCCTCATCGGCAGAAAAGGGTCCGAGCACGTAGTCAATCTGCTGGCCTCGGGCGAAATCGCCGCCAATGCCGAAACGCAGGCGGGCGTACTGCTGCGTGGCGAGCTGCTGCGTGATGGAACGCAGGCCGTTGTGGCCGCCCTCGCTGCCGTTAGCCTTCAGACGCAGTGCGCCGAGGGGCAGCGCCAGGTCGTCCACCACGATGAGCAAACGCGCAGGATCAATTTTGCGCTCGCGCATCCAGTAGCGCACGGCGTTGCCGGAGAGGTTCATATAGGTGCTGGGCTTGAGCAGAATGAGCGTCTGGTTCTTCACCTTCACCTCGGTGACGAAGCCGTAGCGGCGGTCGCTGAAAACAGCATTGGATGCCCCGGCGAGGGCATCCAATACACGAAATCCTATGTTGTGGCGGGTGTCGGCGTATTCCGCGCCGATGTTGCCCAACCCCACAATCAGGTTGTTCATTAGCTTTTAACGATAAACTTCTTTATGCCTGCGCAGCGGCCTGGTCGGCGGCGGAGCGGGCGGCGCGCGTCATCTTGATGGTGATGACCACAACCTCCTTGGGCGTAACGAGTTCCATGTTCTCGAAACTCAGTTCGCCAACTTTTATGCTCTTGCCAAGTTCGAGGTTGGACACGTCGATGGTGAGCTTCTCGGGGATGTCCGTGTATTTGGCGCGGACATTCAGTTTGCGGAGCATTGCCGTCAAGCGGCCACCGGCGCGCACACCGGGGGCGAGGCCAACCGTCTGGATGGGAATGCCGATAACGATGGGCTTCTCGGGTGTAATCTCATAGAAGTCCACGTGCAGCACGTTGTCCTTCACGGGGTGGAATTGCGTCTCCTTGATAACTGCCTTGTGCTCCGTGCCGTCAATGTCTATGTTCACGACGTAAACGTGGGGCGTGAAGACAACCTTGTTGATCTCCTTTTCGGAAACGGCGAAAGCCAGTGCCTCGGGGAGGTTGTCGGCTCCACGCTTTTCTCCATAGATGACGCAGGGCACCATACCCTCACGGCGCATCTGTCGAGCGGCTTTCTTGCCGCCGGGCACGCGTGCCGTGCCTTTGATTGCGATTTCTTTCATGGGTTTTGTTGTGTTACTCCAAATTAAGTTTGTTGTTCGCTTAATTCGCCATCACACAGGGGGCTTTTCCGCGCCCCTTGCGGCAAATCGGGGGCAAAAATACGCAAACCGCACGAAACGCGCAAGTTTAGCGCGCTGTTTTCACGCGAAACGGTTGTGGCTGCCATCGTGAGCAAGCCCACGAAAAAATCGACAGATGCCCCTCAAAAAGTTTTTAAGCCCACACAAATCTGCAAATTAAGGCTTAATTTGTAAAAACTAAGGCTTAATTTCGCCAAACTTAGGCTTAGTTTGTAGAAATCAAGCCTAAGTTTGCAGATTTGTGTGGGCTTGGGAAAGAATATGCCCGCAAGTAAAAAGAATTTGGGAGCCTTCTGCGCCCTATTTTTCCCGCGACATAGAGTACGGGACGGACAGCGCGTCCGTACCACGGCGCAGGTTGGGCGTGGCAGAGAGACTAAAGGTGTAGGTAGCACCGCGTTGCAAATCGTCGTGGCGCAGGTAGTTCAGGCCGTAGGGCTGGCCGTCCATTTGCAGGGCGTCGATGTACATATTCTCCTCGGAGGCGGAGGGGGCGAGGAGGTGGGTGGTGTGGCCGTTAGGGAAACGGATGGCGGCGCGGGGGAAGAGCGGCGAACCGAGGGCGTACTCCCCTGTGCCGGGGCAGACAGGGTAGAAGCCCAGGGCGCTGAACACGTACCACGCGCTGGTCTGCCCGTTGTCCTCGTCGCCGGGATAGCCGTCGGGCGTGGCGCGGTAGAGTTTGGCCATCGCCTCGCGGGCGTGCTGCTGTGCTTTCCAAGGCTGGCCGGCCCAGTCATAGAGGTAGACCATGTGCTGTATGGGCTGGTTGCCGTGGGCGTAGTTGCCCATTCCGGCCACCTGCATTTCGCGTATCTCGTGAATGATGCCGCCGTAGTAGGAGGCGTCGAAGACGGGCGGCACGCTGAACACGCTGTCGAGCATTTGGCAGAAGGCCGTCTCGCCGCCCATCAACGCGATGAGCCCCGCCGGGTCGTGGAACACCGACCAGGTGTAGTGCCAGGCGTTGCCCTCGGTGAACACGTCGCCCCACTTGAGCGGCTCGAAGGGCGTCTGCCACGCGCCGTCCTGCCTCCGCCCGCGCATCAGGCGCGTTTCGGGGTCGAGGAGGTTGCGGTAGTTGTAGGCGCGGCGGTGGAGTTCGGCGGTGTCGGCGCGTCCCATTTCCTTGGCTAATTGCCAGAGGCACCAGTCGTCGTAGGCGTACTCTAAGGTGCGCGCCGCGCTCTCGTTGATGCCCACGTCGCAGGGCACGTAGCCCAGGCGGTTGTACCACTCCCAGCCCTTGCGCCCTGTGGAGCCGACGCTGGGGTGGACGGCTCGCGTGGCGTGGAGCAGGCCGTCGTAGAGTGCGTCGGGGTCGGCCACGCGGATACCCTTCAAGTAGGCATCCACTAAGACGGAGGCGGAGTTGTTGCCCACCATGCAGTCGCGGTGCCCGGGGCTGCACCATTCGGGGAAGAACCCGCTCTCGCGGTAGGCGTTGAGGAAGCCCTCCTGCATTTCGCGGCTGCGGTCGGGGTAGACCAGGTTGAGCAGCGGGAAAAGGCTGCGGAAAGTGTCCCAGAAGCCCGTGTCGGTGTACATATAGCCGTCGTGGAGCTGGCCGTCGTAGGGGCTGCGGTGGAGGATGCGCCCGTCGCCGTCCACCTCGTGCAACTGGCGCGGGAAGAGTAGGCAGCGGTAGAGGCAGCTGTAGAAGGTGCGCTCCGTGTCGAGGTCGCCCTCCACGTCGATGCGGCCCAGCACGTCGTTCCAAGCCCGTTTGCCCTCTTCTTTAAGCGTTTCCAACGACTTGTTGCCCAACTCCGCCTGCAAATTCTGCCTGGCCTGCATAATGCCGATGAACGACGAGGCGACGCGGGCCGTGACGCGCTGGCCCTTGACGGTGCGGAAGCCTATCATCGCGCCCGCGTGGCCTCCCTGGGCTTCGAGCGTGTCGGTCTGTTTGCCGTCGATGACGGTGCGCACTATGCTGAACGGCGTGTCGAACTCCACGACAAACCAACAGCCGAATTCCTCCGCCACGCCGCCGCTGTTCTTGGGGGTATAGCCCACGACGCAGCGGTTCAGCGTGTCGACCACCACCCACGAGCCGCCGTCGAAGGCGTCGATGGCCACCCACGCGCTGTCGGTTTCGGGGAACGTGAAGCGCATCAGGCAGGCGCGCTCCGTCGGCACGAGTTCGGCCAATACGTCGTGGTCGGCCAGGTAGACTTCGTAGCTGTATGGCGTGGCCTTCTCCGCCAGGTGCGAGAACCAGCTGGCGCGCCCCTCCTCGTCGAACACGCCGCGCCCCGTGAGGGGCATCAGCGAGAACTGGCCGTAGTCGTTTATCCAGGGGCTGGGCTGGTGGGTCTGCTTGAAGCCGCGCAGGCGGTGGGCGGTGTAGGTGTACTGCCATCCGTCGCCGTTACGCCCCGTCTGCGGCGTCCAGAAGTTCATGCCCCAGGGGCGGCAGATGGCCGGGTAGGTGTTGCCCGCCGAGAGTTCGTAGCTGGAGGCCGTGCCCATCAGGGGATTGACCAGTGCGGTGTAGTCGCGCGCGGCGGGCTGGGCGTTCAGGGCGCCGAGCGGCAGGGCGGCGGCGAGAATGAGGTGGAGGAAGTGGCGTCTACGCATCGCTGTTGTCGTGTCAGGATTGTTTGCCTGCAAAAGTAAGGCTTTTATTGCGGGATTGCGTAATTTTGCGGGGCGAAATGCAAACAGCGCACTCCGTATTATATATAACCACAAAGGACACTAAAATCCTCTAAACACACAAAGTGCTTTGTGTCCTTTGCGTCTCTTTGTGCCCTTTGTGGTTAAACCCAAATCGGTCATTAGACCAACAGGATAGACTTTTATGTTTGTTTTTTTGCAGGATAATGGCTTTTCTTTTGGTGTCTTTTGGCTGATGCCCGCTCGGCATAGCCCGCTATGCCGTCGCGAGCATCAGCCAAAAGCCCCTCAAAATAAAAACCATTCTCCTACAAACTCTAAAGACCGATTTGGGTTAAAAATCTCCCCCACCCCATGCCCGACTTCCGCACCATCGTCCCCCTCCCCCCGCAGGCCGTGGCCATAGGGCCGCAGACGCGCTGCCTCTTCCTCGGCTCGTGCTTCGCCGACGAGGTGGGGGCGCGGCTCAAGGCCCAAGGCGTCCGGGCCACCATCAACCCCACCGGCGTACTCTATAACATGGAGAGCATACGCCTGACACTGGAACGCTGGCTCGCGGCGGACAGCGGCGGGCAGGCGGCGGACGGCGTGTATCAAGGCGCGGACGGGCTGTGGCACAACCACTTCCACGACAGCCGCAGCGACGGCGTGACCGAGGCGGCGTGCCGCGCCGTGAGCCGCCAGCGCG
>JAGBKI010000022.1 GCA_017933995.1 Bacteroidaceae bacterium
AGACGCGTGAGCACATCCTGCTCGCCCGCCAGGTGAACGTGCCCCGCCTCGTTGTGTTCCTCAACAAGTGCGACATGGTGGACGACGAGGAGATGCTTGAGCTCGTTGAGATGGAGATGCGCGAGCTTCTCGCCCAGTACGAGTTCGAGGATGACACCCCCATCATCCGCGGTTCCGCCCTCGGCGCCCTCAACGGCGTGAAGGAGTGGGAGGATAAGGTAATGGAGCTTATGGACGCTGTCGACAACTGGATTCAGGAGCCCGTCCGCGACAAGGACAAGGCATTCTTGATGCCCGTCGAGGACGTATTCTCCATCACCGGTCGCGGCACCGTTGCCACCGGCCGTATCGAGACCGGCGTCATCCACGTGGGCGACGAGGTTCAGATCCTGGGCCTTGGCGAGAACAAGAAGTCCGTCGTTACCGGCGTTGAGATGTTCCGCAAAATCCTCGACGAGGGCGAAGCCGGCGACAACGTAGGTCTGCTCCTGCGCGGCATCGACAAGAACGAGATCAAGCGCGGTATGGTTATCACCCACCCGGGCGCCATCACCCCCCACTCCAAGTTCAAGGCATCCATCTACGTGCTGAAGAAGGAAGAGGGTGGCCGCCACACCCCATTCGGCAACAAGTACCGTCCCCAGTTCTACCTCCGCACGATGGACTGCACGGGTGAAATCCACCTGCCCGAAGGCACCGAGATGGTTATGCCCGGCGACAATGTAGAGATCACCGTCGAGCTGATTTACCCGGTAGCCCTCAACGTAGGTCTCCGCTTCGCAATCCGCGAGGGTGGCCGCACGGTAGGTTCCGGCCAGATCACCGAAATCCTCGACTAATCCGAGGACGGACACAAACACACAGGCTCACGCCTAATTGGAAACAAGCGGACGTGAGCCTGTAACTACGGGAATAGCTCAGTCGGTAGAGCACTGGTCTCCAAAACCAGGTGTCGGGAGTTCGAGCCTCTCTTCCCGTGCCATAAAAGCGCTTTTGATATGTTTAAGAAGTTTGCAACATATTGCAAGGAATGCTACGAAGAACTGGCATATAAGACCACGTGGCCAACACGCAAGGAGCTGACCCACACCGCAATCGTCGTCCTTATTGCTTCCATTGTCATTGCGGTGATCGTGTTTGCCGAGGACACCATCTTCGACAACCTGATGAAGCTCATCTACCACTCCTAAAACCCCGCAGGCTCTATGGCTGAAATGAAATGGTACGTACTGCGTGCCGTCAGTGGGAAAGAGGCGAAGATGAAGGAATACATCGACGCCCAGATCAAGAACGGCTTCTACGCTGACAACGTGAGCCAGGTTCTTATCCCCACCGAAAAGGTTGTGCAGCAGCGCGGCACGAAGCGTGTCGTCAAGGAGCACAACCTGATTTCGGGCTATGTATTTGTGGAGGCACGCCTGGTAGGCGAAGTGGCCCACGAGCTGAGGCAGACACCCAACTGCCTCGGTTTCCTGGGCGGACTGGACAACCCCACCCCCCTGCCCCTCCACGAGGTGAACCGCCTGCTCGGCCAGATTGACGAGTTGCAGGCGCAGGAGGTGGACGCCGCCATCCCGTTCAGCGTGGGCGACGCCGTGAAGGTCACCGACGGCCCGTTCAAGGGTTTCTCCGGCATCGTTGAAAAGGTGAACAACGAGAAGAAGAAACTCACGCTCGCCGTCAAAGTCTTCGGCCGCAACGCGCCGATGGACGTAGGTTTTATGCAAGTCGTCAGGGAATGAGGTCGGCGGGAGGTGTTACGCCCCGCCAATACCGAACGCCCCGGCGCGCGCCGCTTCGCTACGGAGCGGCATAATTCAATAACAACTAATCACAATGGCAAAAGAAGTTGCTGGATTAATCAAGTTACAGATTAAAGGAGGTGCTGCAAATCCGTCCCCTCCCGTAGGCCCCGCTCTGGGTGCCAAGGGAATCAACATCATGGATTTCTGCAAGCAGTTCAACGCCAGGACGCAGGAGAAAGCCGGAAAGGTGCTGCCCGTTGTAATCACCTATTACACGGACAAGTCGTTCACCTTTGTGGTCAAGACCCCGCCCGTGGCCATCCAATTGCTTGAGGCAGCAAAGCAGAAGAGTGGCTCCGCACAGCCCAACCGCCAGAAAATCGCCACCATCACTTGGGACGAGGTGAAGCGCATCGCGGAGGACAAAATGCCTGACCTCAACTGCTTCACCGTGGAGAGCGCCATGAAGCTCGTGGCCGGCACGGCACGCAGTATGGGCATCAACGTACAGGGAGACTTCCCCGCTTAACCCTCTAACCACTTCACACCAATTAGACAAATGAGCAAACTGACCAAGAATCAGAAAGCAGTTGCTGATAAGGTTGAAGCCGGGAAGGCATACACGCTGGCCGAAGCCGCCAAAGTGGTGAAGGAAATCACTTTCACCAAGTTTGACGCTTCCGTGGACATCGACATCCGCCTGGGTGTCGACCCGCGCAAGGCCAACCAGATGGTGCGCGGCACCGTTTCCCTGCCCCACGGCACGGGTAAGGTGACACGCGTCCTCTGCCTCTGTCCCCCCGAGGCTGAGACCGCCGCAAAAGAAGCAGGTGCTGACTACGTCGGCCTGGATGAGTACATCGAGAAAATCCGAGGCGGATGGACGGACATCGACGTGATTATCACGATGCCCGCGATAATGGGTAAAATCGGCGCGCTGGGCCGCATCCTCGGCCCCCGCGGATTGATGCCTAACCCCAAGAGTGGTACCGTGACGCCCGACGTGGCAAAAGCCATACGCGAGGTGAAGCAGGGTAAGATTGACTTCAAGGTCGACAAGACGGGTATCGTACACGCCGCCATCGGCAAGGTGTCTTTCACCGAAGACAAGATAGCCGACAACGCCAAGGAGTTCATCAACACCATCATCAAGCTCAAGCCCGCCACGGCCAAAGGTACGTATATCAAGAGCATTTATCTTTCATCGACTATGAGCCAGGGCGTCAAGATTGACCCCAAGACCGTAGAATAAAAGACTACACCTAAGCACTATGAAGAAGGAAGATAAGCAAATCCTGATACAGACTCTTGGCGAAAAGCTGAAAGAGTACGCCCACTTCTACCTCGTAGACGTTTCCGGCCTCAACGCAGCCGCCACGAGCGACCTCCGCCGCAAGTGCTTCCAGCAGGAAGTGAAGATGGTGGTTGTCAAGAACACGCTGCTGCAGAAAGCCCTCGAAGCCGCCGAGGTTGACTTCACCCCGCTCTACGACTGCCTCAAAGGCAGCACGGCAGTGTTCTTCAGCAACACGGCCAACGTTCCCGCCAAGCTCATCAAGGCCGAAGCCAAGGACGGCATCCCCGGCCTGAAAGGCGCCTACGCCGAAGAAGGCATCTACGTCGGTGCCGACCAGCTCGACGCCCTCTGCGCCATCAAGAGCCGCACGGAACTCATCGCCGACGTTGTCGCACTGCTGCAGTCGCCCGCCAAGAACGTCATCTCCGCCCTTCAGAGCGGTGGCCAGACTATCCACGGCGTGCTGAAGACCCTGGGCGAGCGTCCCGAATAACCCCACCCCACCACAAGCGGCGGCCGGCGCGCGGACACACAAGGAAGCGACGGCGGGTGCGGCTTGAACAGAGAAAACAACAAACCGAAAAACAACAAAACAAATACTTACAAAAATGGCAGACATCAAAGCCCTTGCTGAAGAATTAGTAAATCTTACAGTAAAAGAAGTAAACGAGTTGGCTAACGTCCTCAAGGAGGAGTACGGCATCGAGCCCGCAGCCGCAGCCGTAGCAGTTGCAGCCCCCGCCGCCGGTGGTGCCGAGGCAGCCGCCGAGAAGACCGAGTTCGACGTAGTGCTGAAGAGCGCAGGCGCAGCCAAGCTGCAGGTCGTTAAGGCCGTCAAGGAGGCTTGCGGTCTCGGTCTGAAGGAAGCTAAGGACCTCGTGGACGGCGCTCCCAGCAAACTGAAGGAGGCTGTCGGCAAGGAAGAGGCCGAGGCACTGAAGAAGGCCCTCGAAGAGGCCGGTGCCGAGGTGGAAATCGCCTGACGGACATAGCCCACAACGGGTTACGGTTAAGAATCCCCTGGTAGGGGGTTCTTAACCTTTTTGTGTCCTTAAAAAAACCGCCCGGAACGGGGCGTGGAGGACACAACGCGAAAAGCGAACGAAACACTCCATATTATATATACACGCAAACGAATGTCTAAAGTCATTAACCAACGTGTCAATTTTGCGTCGGTGAAGAACCCGATGGAATATCCCGACTTCCTCGACGTGCAGCTCAAGTCGTTCAAGGACTTCCTGCAACTTGACACCCCGTCGGAGCTGCGCAAGAACGACGGCCTCTACAAAGTCTTCGCCGAGACTTTCCCCATCGCCGACACGCGCAACAACTTCGTGCTCGAATTCCTCGACTACTACGTGGACCCGCCCCGCTACAGCATCCAGGAGTGCCTGGAGCGCGGCCTGTCGTACAGCGTGCCCCTGAAGGCCAAACTGAAGCTGTACTGCACCGACCCCGACCACGACGATTTCGACACGACGGTGCAGGACGTGTACCTCGGCACCATCCCCTACATGACGCCCAACGGCACGTTCATCATCAACGGAGCCGAGCGCGTCATCGTCTCCCAGCTCCACCGCTCGCCGGGCGTCTTCTTCGGCTCAAGCATCCACGCCAACGGCACGCAGCTCTACAGCGCGCGCATCATCCCCTTCAAGGGTTCGTGGATTGAGTTCGCCACGGACATCAACAACGCGATGTACGCCTACATCGACCGCAAGAAGAAACTCCCCGTGACGACGCTGCTCCGCGCCATCGGTTTCGAGACGGACAAGGACATTCTGCAAATCTTCGACCTGGCCGAGGAGGTCAAGGTGAACCGCACCGCCCTGAAGAAGGCCGTGGGCCGCAAGCTCGCCGCCCGCGTGCTGAAAAGTTGGGTAGAGGACTTCGTGGACGAGGACACCGGCGAGGTGGTTTCCATCGAGCGCAACGAGGTGCTCTTCGACCGCGAGACGGTGGTCGAGGCCGACATCATCCAGGACATAATCGACAGCGGCGCCACCACCATCCTGCTCCACAAGGAAGAGACGATGGCCTCCGAGTTCTCCATCATCTTCAACACGTTGCAGAAAGACCCCAGCAACAGCGAGAAGGAGGCCGTGCTCTACATCTACCGCCAGCTGCGCAGCGCCGACCCCGCCGACGACGCCAGCGCGCGCGAGGTCATCAACAACCTGTTCTTCTCCGAGAAGCGCTACGACCTCGGCGAAGTGGGCCGCTACCGCATCAACAAGAAGCTCAGCCTCGACACCGACATGGACGTGCGTGTGCTGACGCGCGAGGACATCATCGAGATTATCAAGTACCTTGTCGAGCTCATCAACTCCAAGGCCACGGTCGACGACATCGACCACCTCTCGAACCGCCGCGTGCGCACCGTGGGCGAGCAACTCTCCAACCAGTTCGCTGTGGGTCTGGCCCGCATGAGCCGCACCATCCGCGAACGTATGAACGTGCGCGACAACGAGGTGTTCGCGCCCACCGACCTCATCAACGCCAAGACCATCAGCAGCGTCATCAACTCGTTCTTCGGCACCAACGCGCTGTCACAGTTCATGGACCAGACGAACCCGCTGGCCGAGGTGACGCACAAGCGCCGCCTGTCAGCCCTCGGCCCCGGCGGTCTGAGCCGCGAGCGCGCCGGCTTCGAGGTGCGCGACGTGCACTACACGCACTACGGTCGCCTCTGCCCCATCGAGTCGCCTGAAGGCCCCAACATCGGCCTCATCTCCTCGCTCTGCGTCTACGCCAAAATCAACAACCTGGGCTTCATCGAGACGCCCTACCGCCGCGTCAAGGACTCGATGGTAGACCTCGACAACGACAACATCGTCTACCTCAGCGCCGAGGAGGAGGAGGGCGTCATCATCGGCCAGGGCAACGCCCCGCTGCGCGACGACGGCTCCTTCATCCGCGACCGCGTGAAGTGTCGCCAGGACGCCGACTATCCCGTCGTACCGCCCTCCGAGGTGTCGCTGATGGACGTGTCGCCCCAGCAGATCGCCTCCATCGCCGCCGCGCTCATCCCCTTCCTGGAGCACGACGACGCCCACCGCGCGCTGATGGGCTCGAACATGATGCGCCAGGCCGTGCCGCTCATCCGCAGCGAGGCCCCCATCGTCGGCACCGGCATCGAGAAGCAACTCTGCGAGGACAGCCGCACGATGATTACCGCCGAGGGCGACGGCGTCATCGAGTTCGTCGACGCCACCACCATCCGTATCAAGTACGACCGCACCGAGGACGAGGAGTTCGTCAGCTTCGACAGCAACGTCGTCGACTACACCATCCCCAAGTTCCGCCGCACGAACCAGAACATGGTCATCGACCTGCGCCCCATCTGCGAAATCGGGCAGCGCGTCAAGAAGGGCGACATCCTCACCGAGGGCTACGCCACCGAGAACGGCGAGCTGGCCCTGGGCCGCAACCTCCTCGTGGCCTACATGCCCTGGAAGGGATACAACTATGAGGACGCCATCGTGCTCAACGAGCGCATGGTGCGCGAGGACATCCTCACCAGCGTCCACGTCGACGAGTTCTCGCTCGAAGTGCGCGAGACCAAGCGCGGCATGGAGGAACTCACCAACGACATCCCCAACGTCAGCGAAGAGGCCACCAAGGACCTCGACGAGAACGGCATCATCCGCATCGGCGCGCGCGTCGAGCCGGGCGACATCCTCATCGGCAAGATCACGCCTAAGGGCGAGAGCGACCCCACGCCCGAGGAGAAACTGCTGCGCGCCATCTTCGGCGACAAGGCCGGCGACGTCAAGGACGCCTCCTTCAAGGCCAACCCGTCGCTGAGCGGCGTGGTCATCAACCGCCGCCTCTACTCCAAGGTGCAGCGCAACCGTCCCAAGGCCGCCGAGAAGACCGAGATGGAGAGGCTCGACAAGGAGTTCAACACCAACGCCGAAGCGCTGAAGAAGGACATGCTGGCCCGCCTCGTCAAGCTCACCAAGGGCAAGACCAGCGAGGGCATCAAGGACAACCTCGGCGCCGAGGTAGTGGCCAAGGGCGTGGCCCTGGCCAAGGGTGTGCTGGCCGAACTGGACTACTCCTCCGTGCTGCTCAACAACTGGACGGACGACGACCACATCAACGACCTCATCCGCAAGCTCGTCATCAACTACCTGCGCAAGCTCAACATTATGGACGCCGAGCTGAAGCGCAAGCGCACCGCCATCACCATCGGCGATGAGCTGCCCAGCGGCATCATCCAGCTGGCCAAGGTCTACATCGCCAAGAAGCGCAAGATCGGCGTGGGCGACAAGATGGCCGGACGCCACGGCAACAAGGGTATCGTCTCTAAGATTGTGCGCCAGGAGGACATGCCCTTCCTGGCCGACGGCACCCCCGTCGACATCGTGCTCAACCCGCTGGGCGTGCCTTCGCGTATGAACCTCGGCCAGATTTTCGAGGCCGTGCTCGGCGCCGCAGGCCGCAAGCTCGGTGTGAAGTTCGCCACCCCCATCTTCGACGGCGCCAAGCTCGACGACCTGGGCGAATGGACGAAGAAGGCGGGCCTGCCCCACTTCGGCTCCACGCAGCTCTACGACGGCGGCACCGGCGAGCCGTTCGACCAGAAAGCCACTGTCGGCGTCACCTACATGCTGAAGCTCGGCCACATGGTTGAGGACAAGATGCACGCCCGCTCCATCGGCCCGTACTCGCTCATCACGCAGCAGCCCCTCGGCGGTAAAGCCCAGTTCGGCGGCCAGCGTTTCGGAGAGATGGAGGTGTGGGCCATCGAGGCGTTCGGCGCGTCGCACGTGCTGCAGGAAATCCTGACGCTGAAGTCCGACGACGTCACCGGCCGCAGCCGCGCCTATGAAGCCATCGTCAAGGGCGACCAGCTGCCGCCCGCAGGCATCCCCGAGTCGCTCAACGTGCTGCTGCACGAACTGCGCGGCCTCGGACTGAGCATCAAACTCGACTAAGGCTCAAGTCTTTCCCTCCCCATCAACAGACACAATCCATACAAGAAAGAAACTATGGCTTTCAAGAAAGATAACAAGGTCAAGAACAACTTCACCAAGATTACCATCGGCCTCGCCTCGCCCGAGGAAATCCAGGCCAACTCCTTTGGCGAAGTGCTCAAGCCCGAGACCATCAACTACCGTACCTACAAGCCCGAGCGCGACGGCCTGTTCTGCGAGCGCATCTTCGGCCCCACCAAGGACTTCGAGTGCAACTGCGGCAAGTACAAGCGCATCCGCTACAAGGGCATCGTCTGCGACCGCTGCGGCGTCGAGGTGACCGAGAAGAAGGTGCGCCGCGAGCGCGCCGGCCACATCACCCTCGTCGTACCCGTGGCCCACATCTGGTACTTCAAGTCGCTGCCCAACAAGATGGGCTACCTCCTCGGCCTGCCCACCAAGAAGCTCGACTCCATTATATATTACGAGCGCTACGTCGTCATCCAGCCCGGCGTGCTTGAGGGCGACTGCCAGCGGCTCGACATCCTCACCGAGGACGAGTACATCGAACTGCTGAAGAAAGTGCCCCAGGAGAACCAGTACCTTGAGGACACCGACCCCAACAAGTTCATCGCCAAGATGGGCGCAGAGGCCGTCTACGACCTGCTGCGCGGCCTCGACCTCGACGCGCTGTCCTACGAACTGCGCGACCGCGCCAGCACCGACACCTCGATGCAGCGCAAGAACGAGGCCCTGAAGCGCCTGCAGGTGGTCGAGGCGTTCCGTTCGAGCAAAGACATCAACCGCCCCGAGTGGATGATAATGAAGATCCTGCCCGTGACGCCGCCCGACCTGCGCCCCCTCGTGCCGCTCGACGGCGGACGCTTCGCCACCAGCGACCTCAACGACCTCTACCGCCGCGTGCTCATACGCAACAACCGCCTGAAGCGCCTGCTTGAGATTAAGGCTCCCGAGGTCATCCTGCGCAACGAGAAGCGTATGCTCCAGGAGGCCGTCGACAGCCTCTTTGACAACTCGCGCAAGAGCAGCGCTGTCAAGAGCGACAGCAACCGCCCCCTCAAGTCGCTCAGCGACAGCCTCAAGGGCAAGCAGGGCCGCTTCCGCCAGAAACTGCTCGGTAAGCGCGTGGACTACTCCGCACGCTCCGTCATCGTGGTAGGCCCCGAACTGAACATGGGCGAGTGCGGCCTGCCCAAACTGATGGCCGCCGAACTCTACAAGCCCTTCGTCATCCGCAAACTCATCGAGCGCGGCATCGTCAAGACCGTCAAGAGCGCCAAGCGCCTGGTCGACAAGCGCGACCCCATCATCTTCGACATCCTCGAATACGTGATGAAAGGCCACCCCGTGCTGCTCAACCGCGCCCCGACGCTCCACCGCCTCGGCATCCAGGCTTTCCAGCCCAAGATGATTGAGGGCAAGGCCATCCAGCTCCACCCGCTGGCATGTACGGCCTTCAACGCCGACTTCGACGGCGACCAGATGGCTGTCCACCTCCCCCTCTCCAACGAGGCCATCCTGGAAGCGCAGCTGCTGATGTTGCAGAGCCACAACATCCTCAACCCCGCCAACGGCACGCCTATCACCGTGCCCTCGCAGGACATGGTGCTGGGCCTCTACTACATCACCAAGATACGTCCGGGCGCCAAGGGCGAAGGACTCACGTTCTACGGCCCCGAGGAGGCCATCATCGCCTACAACGAAGGCCGCGTCGACGTCCACGCACCCGTCAAGGTGCTTGTCCACGACATCGGCGAGAACAACATCCCCATCCAGCACATCGTCGAGACCTCCGTGGGCCGCGTCATCGTCAACGAGATTGTGCCCCGAGAAATCGGCTACATCAACACCATCATCTCCAAGAAGTCGCTGCGCGACATCATCACCCGCGTCATCAAGGCCGTGGGCATGGCCCGCGCCTGCGAGTTCCTCGACGGCATCAAGAACCTGGGCTACCGCATGGCCTACGAGGGCGGCCTGTCGTTCAACCTCGACGACATCATCATCCCCGAGGCCAAGGCCGAAATCGTGGCCAAGGGCAACGAGGAGGTCGACCAGATCACGGCCAACTACAACATGGGCTTCATCACCGACAAGGAGCGCTACAACCAGGTCATCGACACGTGGTCGCACGCCAACACCGACCTCAAGAAGGTGCTGATGAAGGAGATGACCGAGGCCGACCAGGGCTTCAACGCCGTGTTCATGATGCTCGACAGCGGTGCCCGTGGTAGCGCCGAGCAGATTGCCCAGCTGGCCGGTATGCGCGGCCTGATGGCCAAGCCGCAGAAGGCCGGTGCCGAGGGCAACCAGATCATCGAGAACCCCATCCTCTCGAACTTCAAGGAAGGTATGTCCGTGCTGGAGTACTTCATCTCCACCCACGGTGCCCGTAAGGGTCTGGCCGACACCGCCCTGAAGACCGCCGACGCCGGATACCTGACGCGCCGCCTCGTCGACGTCAGCCACGACGTCATCATCACCGAGGAGGACTGCGGCACACTGCGCGGCCTCGTCTGCACCGCCCTCAAGGACGGCGACGAAATCATCTCCTCGCTCGGCGAGCGCATCCTGGGCCGTGTCACCGTGCACGACATCATCCACCCCGTCACCGGCAAGCTCATCCTGCCCGCAGGCGAGGAAATCACAGAGCCCATCGTCGCCGAGATTGAGAACTCCCCCATCGAAAGCGTCGAAATCCGCTCCGTCCTCACCTGCGAGAGCAAGCACGGCGTCTGCCAGAAGTGCTACGGGCGCAACCTCGCCACCAGCAAGATGGTGCAGATTGGCGAACCCGTCGGCGTCATCGCCGCACAGTCCATCGGCGAGCCGGGTACGCAGCTCACACTCCGTACGTTCCACGCCGGCGGTGTGGCCGGCGACGCCGCAGCCAACGCCACCATCGTGGCCAAGAGCGACTGCCGCGTAGAGTTCGAGGAACTGCGCACCGTCGATGTCACCGAGGAGGACGGCACCGCCGGACGCGTCGTTGTCAGCCGACTGACCGAGGCGCACTTCATCGACGTGAACACGGGCATCATCCTTTCCGTGGTCAACGTGCCCTACGGCTCCCACCTCTTCGTCGAGGACAAGGACGTCGTCGAGAAAGGCAAGGTCATCGCCAAGTGGGACCCCTTCAATGCCGTCATCGTCACCGAGAGTGCCGGTCGCGTGCAGTTCGAGGACGTCACCGAGGGCGTCACCTACCGCGTCGAGGAAGACGAGGCCACGGGTCTGCGCGAGCGCATCGTCATTGAGCCTAAGGAGCGCAGCCGCGTGCCGGTGGCCCACATCCTCGACGAGAACGGACAGACCATCCGCACGTACAACTTCCCCATCAACGGCCACATCGCCGTCGAGGACGGCCAGCAGCTCGCTGCCGGCGACATCCTCGTCAAGATTCCGCGCGCCGTCAGCAAGGCCGGCGACATCACCGGCGGTCTGCCCCGCGTCACCGAGCTGTTCGAAGCCCGCAACCCGAGCAACCCCGCCGTGGTCAGCGAAATCGACGGCGAAATCACTATGGGCACCGTCAAGCGCGGCCACCGTGAAATCATCGTCACCAGCAAGCTCGGCGAAGTCAAGAAGTACCTCGTCTCGCTCTCCAAGCAGATTCTCGTGCAGGAGAACGACTTCGTGCGCGCCGGCACCCCGCTCAGCGACGGCTCCGTCACCCCCGCCGACATCCTGGCCATCCAGG
The DNA here is from genome assembly GCA_017933995.1 of Bacteroidaceae bacterium. Classification (GTDB taxonomy): domain Bacteria; phylum Bacteroidota; class Bacteroidia; order Bacteroidales; family Bacteroidaceae; genus Alloprevotella. The sequence continues at coordinate 11,686 of JAGBKI010000022.1, forward strand.
GTCCCACGGCGGTGCAGGAGTACATCGTCAACGAGGTGCAGGACGTCTACCGCCTGCAAGGCGTGAAAATCAACGACAAGCACTTCGAGGTCATCGTGCGCCAGATGATGCGCAAGGTCGAGATAGAAGAACCCGGCGACACCCGCTTCCTCGAACAGGAAATGGTCGACAAGCAGGAGTTCGCCGAGGAGAACGACCGCATCTGGGGCAAGAAGGTTGTAACCGACCCGGGCGACAGCGAGGTGATGAAGAAGGGCATGATTGTCACGGCCCGCAAGCTGCGCGACGAGAACTCGCAGTTGAAGCGCCGCGACCTGCGCCCCGTCGAAACGCGCGACGCCGTGACGGCCACCAGCCGCCAGATACTCCAGGGCATCACGCGCGCCGCTCTCCAGACCAAGAGTTTCATGAGCGCCGCCTCCTTCCAGGAGACCACCAAGGTGCTCAACGACGCCGCCATCCGAGGCAAAACCGACTACCTCGAAGGCATGAAGGAAAACGTCATCTGCGGCCACCTCATCCCCGCCGGCACCGGTCTGCGCCAGTTCCAGCGCATCGTCGTCGGCGACAAGGCCGAGTACGAGCGTATGCAGCAACTTGAGGCCGAGACCCACGACGTCGGCATCCTCTAAGGCCAAGGGGCACACCCCCACCCCACTCCACATTGCAACGCCTCCGCAAACCCGTTTTGCGGAGGCGTTTTTAATTGTCCCTAATCGGTCATTAGGGCTAAATCACTCGTGTACAATCAGAATTATCGTGCCTTTGGTGAAAATCAAAGCCATGGCAATTCTGCCCAAAGCGGAGAAAAAGCGAATGGAAAAGCCAAGAAGATTTTACAGAGGCTTTCAATTCTCCAAACTTAGGCTATGTTTGTAGAAACTAAGGCTTGATTTGTACAAACTAAGGCTTAGTTTCGCCAAATTAAGGCTTAATTTGAAGAATTGCGTGGAGATAGGAAGAAACTGCGTGGGGAGTAAGAAAGATTGCTGGGGACTTGGCAGGAGTTGCTGGGGGCTTGGCAGGAGATGGTGGGGGACTTCGCAAGAGATGGCGGGGGACTTCGCAGGAGTTGGTGGGGACTTGGCAGGAGTTGGTGGGGAGATGGCAGGAGTTGCTGGGGACTTGGCAGGAGTTAGTGGGGAGATGCGAAAGGAAACTGTGGGCGAAATAAGTGATGAAAAAAAATGGGAAACGGAGGGATGGGGGAAGAATATTCACAACTTGGCACAAGATGCGGCTATAAAGAAAATAAATAATTATATTTGCACCCGTAAAACGTTTGTGCAATGTCTGTCAGCAAAACACGGCGCCACCTGGTGGACGTGGCGCGCGACCTCTTCGCCCGCAAGGGCCTTGAGTCCACCACGATGAACGATATCGCCGCCGCCTCGGCGCGCGGGCGACGCACGCTCTACACCTATTTCCGCAGCAAAGAGGAACTCTACACCGCTGTGGTAGAGACCGAACTCGACCGCCTGTCGGAAAAGCTCGACGAGGTGGCGCAGACGGACATTTCGCCCCTCAACAAGCTTTTCATGCTGGCCTACACGCACCTCAACGCCACGAAGGAGGCCGTGGGCCGTAACGGTTCGCTGCGCGCCGAGTTCTTCCGCAACATCTGGACGGTGGAGACGGTGCGTCGCACATTCGACCGCGAGGAGCGCGACATCATCAAGCGCATTCTGCGTGAGGGTGTCGACCGGGGCGTGTTCCGCCTGAGCAGCGTCACGCTGATGGCTGACATCTTCCACTACTGCCTGAAGGGTCTCGAAGTGCCCTACATTTACGACCGCCTGGGCATCGGCGTCACCGAGGAGCAAGCCAAAATCTGCGTACTCGAACTTGTGAGCCGCGCTATGGGCATGGGCGATCCCGACTTCGCAGCCGACCTCAAACCGTGAAACCTTTGGGAGTTTTCCGAGTACTCCGACAACTCCGCCAACTCCGATAACTCAAACAACCCAACTGTAAAATGAAACTTTTAGAAGGCAAGACGGCGCTCATTACTGGCGCCGCGCGGGGCATCGGCAAGGCCATAGCCCTGAAGTTCGCCGAAGAAGGCGCGAACATAGCGTTCACCGACCTCGTCATCGACGAGAACGGCAAGCAGACCGAGGCCGAGGTGGCCGCCAAGGGCGTGAAGTGCGTGGGCTACGCCAGCAACGCCGCCGATTTCGCCCAGACCGAGGAGGTTGTGGCCAAGGTAAAAGCCGACTTCGGCGCCATCGACATTCTGGTGAACAATGCCGGCATCACCAAGGACGGCCTGATGCTACGCATGACCGAGGCGCAGTGGGACGCCGTGATTGCCGTCAACCTCAAGTCGGCCTTCAACTTCATCCACGCCGTCACCCCTATCATGATGCGCCAACGCAGCGGTTCCATCATCAACATGGCCAGCGTCGTAGGCGTGCACGGCAACGCCGGACAGGCCAACTACGCCGCCTCCAAGGCCGGTCTCATTGCCCTGGCCAAGAGTGTGGCGCAGGAGATGGGCAGCCGAGGCATCCGCGCCAACGCCATCGCACCGGGCTTCATCGAGACAGCCATGACAGCCGCCCTGCCCGAGGATGTGCGCAAGGACTGGATTCAGAAAATCCCCCTGCGCCGTGGCGGCCAAACCGACGACATTGCCAACGTGGCCACCTTCTTGGCATCCGACCTTAGCAGCTACGTCAGCGGCCAGGTCATCCAGGTCGACGGCGGCATGAATATGTAGTTCCCCGCGCCCACAAAAAACAACAATCGTTCGGGGATAAACGAACGGTAACAGCTTCCATACGGCCCTCATGGCGGAAGCGAACACAACAAAAACGTGCCGTCTTTGCACTTCAAGCAAAGGCGGCACATTTTCTATGGGAAGAGATTGGGCGGGAATCCTCAGCGACGCTGGCCTCCCCGCGCAACTTGATGGAATGTGCTGCGACGGAATTTTTCGTCGGCGGCCTTGATGCGCAATACCTTGGACGCCGTGATGCCGCGTGCGCGCAGACGGTCGTAGAACTGGTTTTCGGCATCAACAGCCTGGCGCTGCAAGCGTTGCACTTCGGCCAATACACGCTGGCACTCGCGCTCGGTGAGACGTTCGCGGGCGGCATGGGTACACGCACGGTCTATCTTCTTGTGCAGGTCGCGCTGCAAGTCCTTCAGGTCAAAGAAGAGGGGGAACACAACGTCGGCCTCCTTTTTAGAAAGCCCGGCCTCCTTTGTGATGAAAGCACGCACCTTTTCCCTAAATTCTGCTGGGTTGAACGGCTTGCCGTCAGGGCCTTTCCCAGGCTGCTGCGGGCGCATACCTTGGTTGGGCTGCGGCCTCTGTGCCAGCACGGGGAGGGCTGCGGGAGCCGAGAAGGCCATTGCGGCGGCCATCACGGCTATTTGGAAGAAGCGGGTTGTCTTATTCATCGTTGAAAGCGTATAAACTCTGGTCGTCAAGCATCAAATAGGAATACAAATCGTCGGACAGCGCGTTGCTGGGAGCCGTGGCTACAGAGAACTGGGTCGGGGCGGCATAGCCAGCGGCCGGTTCTGCACGCTGCAACGCCTTGGTGCCGAGGGCAACGACGGCTACTACGGCTGCCGCGCTGAGGTATGGGCGCACCACCTGCCACAGCGAACGGCGCGGAAGCTGCACGGCGGGGGCTTGCTCCGGGACATGTGCCATCACACGCTCGGTCAGCGTGTCGAAATAGCCGTCAGGGATGCGGAAAGGGCTGACAGGCTCGGCGGCGGGGTTGAATGGAATGGTCATAACTTCTTGTGTTTTCGCCTTTATGACTTGGATGGCAGGCTATGGTTTAATTCTCTTCCTTGAAAAAACTTTCTATCTTTTTCACCGCAATGTGGTAGGAGGCTTTGAGTGCGCCTACGCTCGTGCCCAATATTTCGCTCATGTCTTCGTACTTCATCTGTTCGTAATACTTCATGTTGAAAACCAGACGCTGTTTTTCGGGTAGCGCGGCTATCGCGGTCTGAAGTTTCAGCTGGAGTTCGTCGCCGTCGAAATAGGGGTCGCTTTGTAGCGTCCGCTCCACGTCGGTGTCGTCGAGCGCCACGCTGCTGCGCTGGCGAGCCAGAAAACTGAGCGATTCGTTCGTGGCTATGCGGTAGAGCCATGTGCTCACCTTGGCTTCGCCCTTGAATTGGTCGAGCGCCGCCCAGGCTTTCATGAACGTGTCCTGCAACACGTCGTCGGTATCGTCGTGGGAAAGCACCATCGAACGGATGTGGCGGTAGAGGCGCGGCCCGTAGAGGCGCACCGTCTCCTCAAAAGCCGCACGGCGTGTGGCGGGGTCTATCAGACGGCTGTTCAGATTGTCCACGGCTGTAAGGGATGGGGACTGGTGTACGGCTAAGAAAAACGGGATGCTATAACATCCCGTATCAAAAAGAAATTATTGGGGGCCATAGAGTGAGCGGTGGCTTGTCAAACAAGGTTTATCTTGCGCACCACGTCGCCTACCTTGACGATGTAACATCCGCGTGCCAAACCAGTGCTGACGGTCTCCTCGTTGGCACTTATCTTCACGCTCTTGAGCCGCGCGCCCGTCACGCTGTAAATCTCCAGCGTCTGCCCAGCAGCACCCGTAACGCGAAGATTAGTGCCTCGCACGGTTATCTTGATGTCGCTCTGCGTTTCCGTCGCACTGCTGCACGCTGGCGCATCAGCGGGAGTGGCCGAAACAAGTGTCGGCGTACCCAAGAGGAAGATAAAAAGGAGTATGCGGAATAGCGTTTTAGCCATAAAAATCACATTTAACGCTGCAAATGTATGCCTTTTCGGCTTTCCGCGCAAGTTTTTAGGTGTTTTTTGTCAAGAAGCGGCACAATAAAGCCGTGTTCACGCCGTTTAAGCCTGCCCCAAAGCTTTGTCGAAAGCCGCAAGGGCGTCAGCGGTGGCGGCGGTGGCGGGGACGAGGGGGAGGCGAAGCACGTTGGCCACCGTGCCACGCGAGGCGAGCAGGGCCTTGATGCCCGCCGGGTTGCCGTCGGCGAAAAGGGGTTTGTAGACGGGGCGCAGCGTGCCGTCGAGGCGGGCGGCCTCGTAGGCGTTGCCACTGCGGGCGGCCCGCACGAGGTCGGCGAAGCGGCGCGGGTAGGCGTTGCCCACCACACTGATGACGCCCACGGCACCGGCCAGGATGGCGTCGCGCGTCAGGGCGTCGTCGCCGCACAGCACGCTGAAGCCCTCGGGCGCGCCGTCGATAATGGCGCGTATCTGGCCGATGTCGCCGCTGGCCTCCTTGACGGCCACAATGCCCCGGCAGTCGTCGGCAAGGCGCAGGCAGGTCTCGGCAGTGAGGTTCACGCCGGTGCGCCCCGGCACGTTGTAGAGCACCACGGGCAGGGGCGACGCCTCGCTGACGGCGTAGAAGTGGGCGTAGAGGCCGCGCTGCGAGGGCTTGTTGTAGTAGGGCGTGACGATGAGCACGCCGTCAATGCCCGTGAGGTCTGCCTTGCGCAGGTAGGCGCAGACGGCGGCGGTGTTGTTGCCGCCCGCGCCGAGCAGCAGGGGTACGCGACCGCCGGTGGCGCGGCGCACGGTGGCGACGATTTGGGCTTTCTCGCGCTCGGTGAGGCAGGGCGTCTCGGCGGTGGTGCCCAGCACGCAAAGGAAGTCGGCGCCTTGCTCCACCTGCCAGGCGGCGAGCGTTTCGAGGGCGTCGTAGTCCACGCTGCCGTCAGTCTTAAAAGGAGTTATCAGTGCCACGCCAAGGCCGTGGAAAAGTGGGGAAGTCATTGGGGAAAAAGGTTTGGAAGTTGTGGAGCCGGGAAATCTAAGCACTCTATAATCTCTAATAAATCTAAAAACTCTTAGAGCGACTACTGCTCCAGCAGTTGCAGGAACTCGTCCTCGGACATCAGCGGAACGCCGAGGGACTGCGCTTTTTCAAGTTTGGCGGGTCCCATGTTGTCGCCCGCGAGGATGAACGAGGTTTTCTTGGAGATGCTGCCCGTGTTCTTGCCGCCGTGGCGCGCGATGAGTACCTTGTACTCCTCGCGGCTGTGGTGCTGGAATGTGCCGCTGATGACGACGGTCTTTCCATCGAGCTGGCTGCCGAGGCTCACGACCTCGGGCAGGGCGGTCTGCACGCCCGCCGCCACAAGGCGGTCCACCAGGTCGGCGGCGCGCGGGTCGGCGAAGAAGTCGGTGATGCTCTGCGCAATCTTCGCGCCGATGCCGTCGATGGCCTGCAACTGCTCGGGTGTGGCGCGGCGCACATTGTCGAGTGTGCGCAGGGCGGCGGCCACCTGCTGCGCGGCGACACGCCCCACAAAGCGGATGCCCAGGGCGTAGAGCACACGGTCGAAAGGCATCTGCTTGCTGCCCTCGATGGCAGCGACGATTTTCTGCGCCGACTTGAGGCGCGAGCGGTCGGCGCCGCAGATGTCCTCGACGCGGATACGGTAGAGGTCGGCTGCGTCGCGGATGAGTCCCTGCTCGAAGTAGGCGTCGACCGTTTCGGGGCCGAGGCTGTCGATGTTCATCGCGTCACGGCTGATGAAATGCTCCACGCGCCCCTTGAGTTGCGGCGGGCAGGCGGTGGTGTTGGGGCAGTAGTGGGCGGCCTCGCCCTCGTAGCGCACCAGGCGCGCGCCGCATTCGGGACACGTGCGGGCGAACTCCACCTTGCGCCCCGTGAGCAGCGGGCGGGCGTCATAGTCCACACCGACAACCTGCGGGATGATTTCGCCGGCCTTTTCCACAAAGACGTAGTCGCCCTCGTAGAGGTCGAGGCGGGCAATGATGTCGGCGTTGTGGAGCGAGGCGCGGCGCACGGTGGTGCCGGCCAGCAAAACCGGCTCCATGTTGGCCACGGGCGTGACGGCACCGGTGCGCCCCACCTGGAACGTCACCTCGTTCAGCCGCGTGCGGGCACGCTCGGCGGGAAACTTGTAGGCTATGGCCCAGCGCGGGCTTTTGGCCGTCAGACCCAGTTGCTCCTGCTGGCGCAGCGAGTCGACCTTGAGTACGATGCCGTCGGTGGCCACGGGCAGTTCGCGGCGCGCCGTGTCCCAGTGGTCGATGAAGGCGTAGACCTCGTCGAGCGAATGGGCCAGGCGCGTGGCGTCGCTCACCTGGAAGCCCCACAGGCGGGCGGCCAGCAGGTTGGCGTAGTGGCTGTCGGAAAGGGGGGCGTCCGAGAGCACATAATATAAATATGCGTCCAGTCCGCGCTGCGCGGCCACACGCGGGTCTTTGCTCTTGAGCGTGCCGCTGGCGGCGTTGCGGGGGTTGGCGAAAAGTTGCTCGCCACGCGCCTCGCGCTCGCGGTTGAGCGACTCGAAGCGGTTCCAGGGCAACAGCACCTCGCCGCGCATCTCGAAACGCGCCGGGCAGCCCGCGCGGGGCGGCAGGACAAGGGGGAGGGTGCGTATGGTGCGGACATTGGCCGTCACGTCGTCGCCGCGCGTGCCGTCGCCGCGCGTCACGGCGCGTACCAGGCGGCGGTTCTCGTAGATGAGCGAGATGCTGAGGCCGTCGAACTTCAGTTCGCAGCAGATGTCGAACTTCGCGTCGCCCAGCCCCTCGCTGACGCGCTCGTAGAAGGCGCGCACGTCCTCGCGGTTGTACGTGTTGCCGAGCGATAGCATCGGACGCTCGTGGGCCACGGTCTGGAAGTCCGCGCTGCCCAGGTCGCTGCCCACGCGCTGGGTGGGCGAGTTGGGGTCGTAGAGTTCCGGGTGGCGCGCTTCGAGCTGCTGCAGTTCGTGCATCAGTTCGTCGAATTCGCGGTCGGAGATTTCGGGGTCGTTCTCGACGTAGTATCGGTGGTTGTGGCGGTGCAGTTCCGCCCGCAGGTGGGCGATGCGCTCCGCCTCGCCGTCGGCGGGCGGCGGGCTGAAAAGGTCGTATTCCATACGCACGGGTAAAGAGAAAACGGCAAACAGTTCCGTTTTCCCCGCAAAAGTAATAATTTTGCACTGAAAACAACGCGCCGCCGCCAATAAACGTGCTTCACCCCAGCGGGCGCGGCGGCGGGAGACACCTTTTTTACGCCCTATGCGAATTGACATCATCACCGTGCTGCCCGAAATGCTTGAGGGCTTCGTGAACACCTCCATCCTGGCCCGCGCACAGCGCAAGGGCATCGTGGAAATCAAACTCCACAACCTGCGCGACTACACCACCGACAAACACCGCCGCGTGGACGACTACCCCTTCGGCGGCTTCGCGGGGATGGTGATGCAGTGCCAGCCCATCGACGCCTGTATCACGGCCCTGAAAGCCGAGCGCGACTACGACGAGGTCATCTTCACCACGCCCGACGGCGAGCAGTTCACGCAGGCCACGGCCAACGAACTCTCGCTCAAGGGCAACCTCATCTTCCTCTGCGGCCACTACAAAGGCATCGACTACCGCGTGCGCGAACACCTCGTGACGCGCGAGATATCGCTGGGCGACTTTGTGCTGACGGGCGGCGAACTGGCCGCCGCCGCCTTCGCCGACGCCATCGTGCGCGTCATTCCCGGCGTCATCGGCGACGAGCAGAGCGCTCTCTCCGACAGTTTCCAGGACAACCTGCTGGCCGCCCCCGTATATACGCGCCCGGCGGACTACAAGGGCTGGCGCGTGCCCGACATCCTACTCTCCGGCAACGACGCCAAAATCAAGGAGTGGGAATTGGCTCAGTCTCTGGAACGCACCCGCCGCCTCCGCCCCGATTTGCTTAAAGACGCTTGATGAGAAACTATACCTTATTATATATATGCATTCCACACACAACAAAAGCCGACTTCACATAGCCCTTGCCTTGTTGTTTATTAAGGGTTTTATCATAGCAAGCACCATTATGGCACAAAACATCACCCAAATTTCACCGCGCATCCAGGCACTCGCCGCCATAGCCTCCGCTGAGGCCAAGGGCGACACCGCTACCCTGCGCCGCGCCCTCGGTTACGGTCTCGACAACGGCCTCACCGTCAGCGAAGCCAAGGAAGCTCTCTCACAACTCTACGCCTACACGGGCTTTCCCCGCTCGCTCAATGCCCTCGGCACGCTACAGTCCGTGCTGCAACAGCGCGAGGCAGACGATACACCCACTGAAGCAGGGCGCGAAGCCTCACCCCTGCCCGCTGATTACGACGCGCTGGCACGCGGCACCGAGGTACAAACTCGCCTAACCGGGCGCGCGTTCAACTACGCCTTCGCCCCGCAGACCGACTACTACCTCAAGGCTCACCTTTTCGGCGACATCTTCGTGCGCGACAACCTCACGGAGGCCGACCGCGAAGTGGTCACCGTCAGTGCTATCTCGGCTCTGCCCGGCTGCGAGCCGCAACTGCGCGCGCACGTTGCCGGGGCGCGCAACATGGGTGTGGCCGACGAGACGCTGCGCGCCCTGCCTGTCGTGCTGGCAAAATGGACAGGACAAGGTGGTGCCGACCGCCTCAGTGCTGCCCTCGCCGCTGTGCTCGACGGCGACGCGCAGGCTGCCACAGCCCCCGTGCTGGACAGCCCCTGGCCCATCGGCGAGCCGAACACGGCCTACGCGCAGTATTTCATCGGCCAAAGCTACCTTGCCCCACTCGATGCCGCCAACGGCGGCCCCGTGAACGTCACGTTCGAACCGCGCTGCCGCAACAACTGGCACGTACACCACGATGCCGTGCAGGTGCTCGTCTGCGTCAACGGGCGCGGCTGGTATCAAGAATGGGGTAAGCCCGCCATAGAACTGAAGCCAGGCATCACCGTTTGTGTACCAGCTGAGGTGAAGCATTGGCACGGCGCAGCGCGCGACAGCTGGATGCAGCACTTGACGTACCACACCCACGTCGGTCCCGCCAGTTCCAACGAATGGCTCGAACCCGTTACGGACGAGGTGTACGACCGATTGCCGTAAAAGTTTAGAAGAAACGACATTAGGAGTTAGGATTTAGGAATTGGGCCGCGCGGAAGGCAGATGTAATTGCCGCGCCGCACGGCAACGTTTATTCTCTAATGTTTATCGTTTCATGTTTGTTTCGCTCCTAATCCTCACCCTAACAGTCGTCCTTGCCGCCGTCATCGTCAGCGGCAAGGGCGACTGGCTTATCGCGGGTTACAATCGGATGAAAGCCGCCGAGCGCGCACGGGTGCACCTGCGACGCCTGCGGATTGTGGTAGCCGCTACACTGGTCGGCACGGGCGCCGTTATCGTCCTGCCCTACTTCACCGACCACTCCGAAAACATCATAGCCCACCTGCTCTCCGCCGCAGGCGTGACCTTTGTGGCCATCATTGGCGTCGTCCTGGCCAACACCTGGTGCGTAAAAAACAATAGTGCGGGTTAGTTCTCCAAACTTAGGCTTAGTTTCGCCAAATTAAGCCTTAGTTTGCAGAATTGTGGCTTTTCCGTTCCTTTTTAAGTGGGATGCGGACAAAAAATAAGGCGGCGCGTGCCTTTCCCTGGCACACGCCGCCAACTCTTCTTGTCTTTTCAGAACTTGATGTAAATGATAAGATGAAAATCAATAAATGTCTTAGATTTTGTCGAGTGCCTGGGCGAGGTCGTCGATGATGTCGTCGATATGCTCCGTGCCGATGCTGAGGCGGATGGTGCTGGGGTAGATGTGCTGCTGCTCCAGTTCCTCGGGCGAAAGCTGCGAGTGGGTCGTCGTGGCGGGGTGGATGACGAGCGACTTGACATCGGCCACATTGGCCAGCAGAGAGAATATCTGCAAGGCGTCGATGAAACGCCAGGCTTCCTCCTGCCCGCCCTTAATCTCGAAGGTGAAGATGGAAGCGGCGCCCTGCGGGAAGAGCTTTTCGTAGAGGGCGTGGTCGGGGTGCGTGGGGAGGGCGGGGTGGCTCACACTGGCCACCTTGGGGTGGTTGTTGAGGAACTGCACGACGCGCAGGGCGTTGCTCACGTGGCGCTCCACGCGCAGGCTGAGAGTCTCCAGGCTCTGTAGCAGTATCCAGGCCGATAGCGGCGAGATGCTGGCACCCGTGTCGCGCAGCAGGACGGCGCGGATGCGCGTCACGTAGGCCGCTGCGCCCGCCACGTCGGCGAACACTGCGCCGTGATAGCTGGGATCGGGCTTGGCGATGGAGGGGTAGCGGTCGGCGTTGGCCTTCCAGTCGAACTTGCCGCCGTCGATAATGACGCCACCCAGCGTCGAACCGTGGCCGCCAATGAACTTCGTGGCGCTTTCCACCACGACATCGGCGCCGTGTTCCAGCGGGCGGAAGATGTAGGGTGTGGCGAAAGTGTTGTCGACGATGACGATGACGCCGTGGGCGTGGGCGATGGCGGCGATACGGTCCACGTCGGTGACGCTGCTGTTGGGGTTGCCGAAAGTCTCGATAACAACGGCCTTGGTGTTGTCGCGGAAGGCGCGCTCCACAGCGTCGAAGTCAGCGGGATCTACGATGGTGGTCTCTACGCCCTGCGTCGTGAGCGTGTGCTCGATGAGGTTGTAGGTGCCGCCGTAGAGGTTGTTGGCGGCGATGATGTGGTCGCCTTGGCGGGCGATGTTTTGTATGGCGTAGGTCACGGCTGCCGCGCCGCTGGCCAATGCCAGGGCTGCCACGCCGCCCTCAAGGGCAGCGATGCGTTCCTCGAAGACGCCCTGCGTCGTGTTGGTCAGGCGCCCGTAGATGTTTCCCGGGTCACGCAGGCCGAAGCGGTCGGCGGCGTGCTGGCTGTTATGAAACACATACGACGTGGTCTGATAGATGGGCACGGCGCGGCTGTCGGTCACGGGGTCGGCCTGCTCCTGCCCCACGTGGAGCTGAAGCGTCTCGAAGCGGAGTTTCTTTTCTGACATAACGGTTTAGTGTGTGTATTGGTTTTCGGGTGCAAAAGTAGGCGAAGCACGAAGAAGCCAACAAACTTTTGCAAAAACTCGGAAACAAATTCTTTAACATACCTGCGCAAAAGAAAAATTGCGTACTTTTGCAGCATAAAATCCTTGCTTTGTAGAATATGCAGACCGACCGCATCGACAAGACCGACCTTGAAATCCTGCGCACCGTGCAGCAGAACGGGCGGCTCACCATCAAGGAACTCGCAGTCCGCGTGAACCTCAGCACCACCCCCGTATTCGAACGCCTGAAGCGCCTGGAGGCCAGCGGCTACATACAGAAGTACGTCGCCGTGCTCAACGCCGAAAAACTGGGACGCGGCTTCGTCGTCTTTTGCCAGGTGAAGCTGCGACGCATGAATGGCGACATAGCCCGCGACTTCGTGCGCCGCGTGCAGGAGATACCCGAGGTCGTCGAGTGCTACAACATCAGCGGCAACTACGACTACCTGCTCAAAATCCATGCGCCCGACATGCGGGCCTACCAGTCGTTCCTCATCAACACGCTGGGCACCGTCGAGAGCCTCGGCTCCGTGGAGAGTACCTTCGTGATGGCCGAGGTGAAGCACGACCACGGCATCAGCATCTGATGCACACACCTGCATACACATCAAGCCGCCGGAGCGAGAATTCCATCGTTCCGGCGGCTTGTACCTAGCCTGCGTACTACGGCAGTGTTTTGAAGTTGTAGCCCTCGGCGAGTAGGAACTCGATGGCGCGGGGCAGGGCGTAGAGGAGTTTGTCGTGGCTTTTGAGGGAGTCGTGGAAGGTGATGATGCTGCCCGGCCGTGCCAGGCGTCGCACGATGCGCAGGACGTCGCGCCCGTTGAGGCGGCGTGAGTAGTCGCGCGTCACGAGGTCCCACATCACAATTTTGTAGCCCGCGCGCCGCACGCCCCGGTACTGCCACGTCTTCATCCAGCCGTGGGGCGGGCGGAAGAGGTCGGAGCCGATGAGGCGGTTGGCCTCCTCGACGTCGCGCAGGTAGCCTTTCACGCCGTGGCGCAACCCGCCGATGTGGTGGAAGGTGTGGTTGCCCAGCCGGTGGCCGGCGGCCTTTACCTGCTCGAAGACGTCGGGGTGCTTGCGCACGTTGTCGCCCACCATAAAGAAGGTGGCTTTGACGCCGTACTTGTCGAGCACCTCAAGCACCCACGGCGTGACCTCGGGTATGGGGCCGTCGTCGAACGTGAGGTACACGCTTTGGTCGTACCTGTCCATGCGCCACAGGGCGTGCGGGTAGACCCAGCGCAGGTAGGGGGCGGGCTGTTCGATGAACACTTTAAGTTAATTAGTTAATCAGTTGATCAGTTGGTTGCAGAGCAAAGCGACAAAGCAAAGCGGCAAAGCAAAGCGAAAAGTGGAGTTGCCGGATGTGGCAACTCCACTCTAATTACTGTTAATTAAGGAACGGCATCGCCGCTGAGCCTTGCTGCTCCTCCTGGCGCATACGCTGCTGGATGATGGAGAGACCAGCCTGGCCGGCGGTGGATTGGTAAGTTTGGTTGAAGCGGGTGTTGAGCTGGTTGTAGAGTTGGGGCGAGCTTTCCTGCAAGCCTTCGAGGGCCATGTTGGCTATCTGCAGCTCGCGGTAGCAGTTCTCGGCCTGCATGTCGTAGAGGTAGTCGGCACTGAAGGAATTGTACCAGTCAAGTTTGGCCATGGCCTGGCGGGCTATGCCGGCGTAGATTTCGGTGGCTTCCTTCTTGCGTCCCACGTGGAGCCAGTTGTCGGCCAAGTCGAGGTCGGAGAAGTCGACGGGGATGGTGGTGAAGGGCAGTTCCTTGGCGGCTTTTTCAAGCACCTTGGTGGCACGGACGGTGTCGCCCTTGGCGATGAGCGAGGAGGCGAGCAGCGAGAGCATGTGGCGGTGGGTGCGGCACATGCGCATGTTGGTCTCGTCGAGGTAGATGCCGGACCACGAGACGTTGCCGTAGCGGAAGCGATTCACCATGTTATCATACATCTTGTCGACGTCGACGCCCTGGTTCCATTCGAAGGGCGTGATGCGGTAGGCCAGTCCCTCAAGGGCGAGGTAGCGCTGCAGGTTGGCGAAGTTGCCCTGGCCGAGGGTGACGCTCATGTAGATGGGGCGTTTCCAGTCGTTGCGCGCCAGCATTTCGTAGACCATCATCTGGCTCTTGGTGATGCCGCGCTGTCCGGCCCAGGAGATGGTGATGTAGTCGGGTATGCTGTCCTTTCCGCCGGGCAGGGTCATGCCGCTGGCGATGACGTTGGCCTTGTTGACGGGCACGACGACGCTGTCGGTGGGGATGATGATGCGCCCGTCGCGCTCCCTGATTTTGCCGGGGCGGACGTAGTTGTCGATGATGTACTTGAGGCTGTAGGGGTCTACGTCGGGGTTCTTCTCCTTGATGGCGTCGAGTTCGGTGTGGAGTTCGGGCTTGATGTAGAAGTAGTCGTAGCCCATGTTGTCGACGTACTGGTAGGGCTGCCAGGCAATGGGCAGCGAGGGTGAGTCGTAGGCCGGACGTATCATCTGGTCGGTGTACCAGGAGGTCTGCAGGTAGGAGAGGTTGCAGACGCGTGCGTCGGTGCGGTAGCCCTCGACCTCCTGTGCGTACCAGAGGGGGAAGGTGTCGTTGTCGCCGTTGGTGTAGATGATGGGGCCGTCCTTGTCGGGGAGTGTGGCGAGGTAGTTCTTGCCGAAGTCGCGGCAAGCGTAGCGCCCGCTGCGGTCGTGGTCGTCCCACGTCTGGCTGACCATCTGCAGCGGCACGAGCAGGCCAAGCACGCTGACGATGATGGCCACGACGGTGTCCTCCTTGACGATGCGGCGCAGGCCCTCGGCCAGCGTGGCTACGCCGAGGCCGATCCAGATGGCGAAGGCGTAGAACGAACCGGCGTAGGCGTAGTCGCGCTCACGCGGCTCCTGTGGCTTCTGGTTGAGGTACAGCACGATGGCGAGGCCGGTCATGAAGAAGAGGAAGAAGACCACCCAGAACTGCTGTATGCCGCGCTTGCCCTGGTACGCTTGCCAGAAGAGGCCGAGCAGGCCGAGCAGCAGGGGCAGGCAGTAGAAGACGTTGTGTCCCTTGTTGTTCTTCAGGTCGTCGGGCAGCAGGCTCTGGTCGCCGTAGAGGGCGTTGTCGATGAACGAGATGCCCGTGATCCAGTTGCCGTGCTCTTTCTCGCCGAAGCCCTGGATGTCGTTCTGGCGTCCGGCGAAGTTCCACATGAAGTAGCGCCAGTACATGAAGTTGATCTGGTAGGACATGAAGAAGCGCAGGTTGTCGAACTGCGAGGGCATTTCGCCGGATACGAGCTGGCCTTTATACTCGAAGGTGACGGGGTTGTAGGTGATGCCTCCGAGCCACTGTTCGTAGGCTTTCTCGTGGGCTGCGGAGTGCATGCGCGGGAAGAACATCTTGAGCGCAGAGGGGTAGACGTATCCGTCGGTGATTTCCACCTCGTCGTAGTGGTCGGGCTCGGCGGGGTTCTGCTTCTCGTGGCGCTGTATGCGTTGCTTCTGGCTCATGTCGATGGGCTGGGAGGTGAAGGCTTCGCCGTAGAGCAGCGGCGTGTCGCCGTATTGCTCGCGTCCCAGGTACTCGCCCAGCGTGAAGACGTCCTCGGGCGAATCCTGGTCCATCGGCGGGTTGGCCGTGGAGCGGATGACGATGACGGCGTAGGTGGAGTAGCCTATCATGAGCATCAGCATACAGAGCAGCGACGTGTTGAGTACGCGCTTGCGCAGCAGGTAGTCCTTTCCGCGCTTGTATTGCAGCAGGAAGTAGAGCGCGCCGAGCAGGATGACGCCCAGCACGACTGCGCCCAGGCCGTGGCCGATGAATGGTATGCCCAGCAGGGCCACGCTCAGCGTGAAGAGCACGTTGATGAGGGTGCGGTTGGACTGCGTGGTGCTCCAAATCGCACCCAGCACGACGGCCACCAGCACGAAGATGAAGACGACCAGTCCGCTGTTGAAGCCCAGGCCCAGCGTATTGACGAAGAAGAGTTCGAACCACCCGCCCACTTTCACGATGCCCGGCACGACGCCGTACAGCACGGCGGCGATGAGCACGAAGCTCACCACGAGGGCCAGCAGCGAGCCTTTGAGGTTGGCCTGCGGGTTCTTTTTATAGTAGTATACCAGCGTGATGGCGGGCAGGCAGAGCAGGTTGAGCAGGTGGACGCCGATGCTGAGGCCGGTGAGGTAGAAGATGAGCACCAGCCAGCGGTCGCTGCCGGGCTGGTCGGCGCGCGCCTCCCACTTCAGGATGAGCCAGAAGACCAGCGCGGTGAACATCGACGAATAGGCGTAGACCTCGCCCTCGACGGCGCTAAACCAAAACGTGTCGCTCCAGGTGTAGGCCAGCGCGCCCGTCACGCCGCAACCCATCACGAGGATGGTCTGCGCCAGCGTGGCGGCCTCACCCTCGCGGACGATGAGTTTGCGCGCCAGGGCGGTTATCGTCCAGAAGAGGAACAGGATGCACAGCGCGCTGAGCAGCGCTGACATAATGTTCACCATCAGGGCCACCTTGGCCGGGTCGTTCGTGAACTGCGAGAAGAGGTTGCCCGTGAGCATGAAGAAGGGTGCGCCGGGCGGGTGTCCCACTTCGAGTTTGTAGGCCGTGGAGATGAACTCGGGGCAGTCCCAGAAACTGGCCGACGGCTCCACCGTGGAGCAGTAGGTGAAGGCCGCGACGGCGAACACCACCCAGCCCAGGACGTTGTTTGCGAGGTTGTAGGGTTTCATATCAGAAAAAAGAGAGATTTGCGTTGGGGGAGTTCTAAGGGGTTCTAGGAGTTCTAGGAGTACTAGGGGCACTAGGCGTAGCGGGTGAGGCTTTTCTCCTCACTTTTTCTTCTTCCGCTTCTTCGCCCTGGGTGCGTCGATGACGGTGTTGCGCAGCAGGGTGAAGAGGAAGATGTTGAGCAGCGTGAGGAAGAGGAACAGCACGATGAAGAGCAGGATGTTCACTGCCTGGTAGCCCAGGCCGGTGGTCTCGCCCAGCCATTCGAGGTCTTTGTATGCCAGTTCGCAGGCAGCCTGCAGCGACATGTCGTAGTGCTGCCACAGTTTCATCAGCCCGAAGGCGTGTGGCAGGAAGTAGACCGCCGCCGCCCCCGTGAGGGCGAAGCGCGTGGGTGTGCGCCGACGGTAGAGCCTATATATAAGGTATAGCAGTGGGAGGGCTGCCGTGAAGGTGACGATGGCGGGTTCGGCGTAGATGAAGGCGATGCTGTTCACCTCCTCGTATGTGCGTCCCGATAGCACCGCGATGACCTCCATCACGCCGCAGCAGAATTTGAAAAGCGTGTCCATTGTGGTTGGTTTCGGCGTGCAAAGATACGAAGCAAAGCCCATCCGCCGCGCCGCCGCCCACTTTTTGCGCGCTTTTTCACAAAGTTTAGGCCGAAAAGTCTACTTTTGCGAGCCAAAGGCGGCCTATCATTGACTATCAGTTGCCGCTTCCCCGTACTTAATATCAAATGATCCGCAAATTCGATTTCCTTGTCATCGGCGGCGGCGTGGCCGGAATGAGCTACGCGCTGCAGGCCGCCGCGAGCGGAAAGGGCCGTGTGGCCCTCGTCTGCAAAACCTCCCTCGACGAGGCCAACACGGCCAAGGCGCAGGGCGGCATTGCCAGCGTCACCAACCTCAAGGTGGACGACTTCGAGAAGCACATCGAGGACACCCTCGTGGCGGGCGACTACATCAGCGATCCCGCCGCCGTGCGCCAGGTGGTGGAGAACGCCCCCGAGGGCATACGCCGACTCGTGGCCTGGGGCGTGAACTTCGACAAGAACGCCGACGGGCAGTTCGACCTCCACCGCGAGGGCGGACACTCCGAGTTCCGTATCCTGCACCACGCCGACGACACGGGCTTCGAGATTCAGCGCGGGCTGATGGAGGCTGTTCGCCGCGAGCGCCGCATCACCGTGCTGGAGCACCACTTCGCCGTCGAGATTATCACGCAGCACCACCTGGGGCAGGAGGTGACGCGCCGTACGCCCGACATCGAGTGCTACGGCGCCTACGTCCTCGACCCCGACACGAAGAAGGTCGACACCATCCTCTCGCGCGTCACCGTGCTGGCCACGGGCGGCGTCGGCGCGGTCTACGCCTCGACCACCAACCCCGACATCGCCACCGGCGACGGCATCGCCATGGCCTACCGCGCCAAGGCCACCGTGCAGGACATGGAGTTCGTGCAGTTCCACCCCACGGCCCTCTACAACCCCGCCGAGAAGCACCCCGCCTACCTCATCACCGAGGCCATGCGCGGCTACGGCGGCATTCTGCGCCTGCCCAGCGGCGAGGAGTTCATGCAGAAGTACGACAAGCGGCTGTCGCTCGCCCCGCGCGACATCGTGGCGCGCGCCATCGACCGCGAGATGAAGATACACGGCCTCGACCACGTGTGCCTCGACGTCACCCACAAGGACGCCGACGAGACGCGCCGCCACTTCCCCAACATCTACAAGAAGTGCCTCAGCATAGGCATCGACATCACGCGCGACTACATCCCCGTCGTGCCCTGCCAGCACTACTTCTGCGGCGGTGTCAAGGTCGACCTCGACGGGCAGTCCAGCATACGCCGCCTCTACGCCCTGGGCGAGTGCAGCCGCACCGGGCTGCACGGCGGCAACCGCCTGGCCTCCAACTCGCTCATCGAGGCCGTGGTCTACGCCGACAAGGCCGCCGCCCACAGCGTGGCGAACATTGACCGCTACAGCTTCAACGAGGCCATTCCCGAGTGGAACGACGAGGGCACGATGACCAACGAGGAGAAGGTGCTCATCGCGCAGGACGTCAAGGAGGTGGGGCAGATTATGTCGAGCTACGTGGGCATTGTGCGCAGCAACCTGCGCCTGCACCGCGCCTGGACGCGCCTCGACCTGCTCTACGAGGAGACCGAGGAACTCTTCAAGCGCGTCAAGGCCACGCGCGACATCTGCGAGCTGCGCAACATGATTAACGTGGGCTACCTCATCACGCGGCAGGCCCTGGAGCGGCACGAGAGCCGCGGCCTCCACTACACCCTCGACTACCCGCGCCACGCGCTCGACCAGAAGTAATATCAGAGCAGGCTGCAAAACAAGGACAGCGAAAGCATTTTCTCCCGAAACTCTTTCGCTGTCCTTGTTTTTTCTTACTTTTGCCCTGCAAAAACCTTTTATATCACCCCAAAAAACACACAGAACTATGATTGCGAACTTCAAAAACGTGCTCCTCAACCACTACGCCGACTTCAGCGGACGCGCACGCCGCCGTGAGTTTTGGCTATTCGTTTTGGCCAACTTCATCATTGGCTTTGTATTGAATGCTATTCAGTGGGCTGATGGCTACGGCGCCTACATGAGTTACACCCTCAACAGCGCGGTGTCTGGCAGTTACGGCACGGCGGGACTCTTCTCTTTCCTTGGCTTAGCTGGTAAGGTGGCTTATGCAGCCAGCATCGTCTACGGACTGGCCACCATCGTTCCAACCCTTGCGCTCAACGTGCGCCGCCTGCACGACATCGGCAAAAGCGGCCACCTGCTGTGGCTGTGGTTGTTGCTATTCGTGCCATTGCTCAATTTACTTGCCCTTATCGTGCTGGGGATTCTGTTCATCGTGTGGTACTGCACGGATAGCCAGCCGGGCGACAACCAATACGGTCCCAACCCGAAGGGCGTTGGCGATTACGGAAATTCGCACGATGATGCCCCCTTTGCTCAGCCGCAGGAATGGACGCAAGAACCGCAAGTCCAAACGCCCCCCACACCGCTTGATTATCCACAACCCTAAAGCTAAATCCAGAACAAAATGAAAACTACCTTTCTCGGCAGCCCTGTAGGACTGCTCGGCGAACTTCCCAAGGTGGGTGACGTCGCCCCTGACTTTGAGATGGTAAAAGGCGACCTCGGGACGGCCCGCCTCAGCGACTTCCGTGGCAAGCGCGTTGTGCTCAACGTCTTTCCCAGCATGGACACCGATGTTTGCGCCGCCAGTGTGCGCCGTTTCAACAAGGAGGCCGCCGCACTTGAGAATACTATAGTACTCTGCATCAGCAAGGATCTGCCCTTCGCTCAGAGCCGCTTCTGCACTGCCAACGGCATAGAAAACGTAATGCCCCTCAGTGCTTTCCGCTGCGAGGAGTTCGACACTACATACGGCCTGCGTATCACCACCCCGCCAATGAATGGCTTACTCGCTCGCGCCGTTGTGGTGGTAGACGAGCAGGGCATAGTGCGCTATACTGAACTCGTACCCGAAATCACCCACGAACCCGATTACGCCGCTGCACTTGGCGCGCTACGATAACCTTTACCACGCGACCTGACCGCATTTGCATATGGCTTGCTTGCCACAGCTGCCATACGTAAATGCGGTTTCTTATTTTCATTTACGCTCAAAGCGAAATCGCAAGAACATGGCCAGGGATGAAAAACCCGCGTGCCAATAACACAACGCGCACGCCGATTATTCCTAAACTTAAACGAAAACTCCCGTTTGCGGATAAAACGTTCAACGAAGGTGCGACAATTTGGCACATACGCCATTCTTTCACATGCGGCTGTTTGGACAAGCCGAGAAAAACGCCGTAATTTTGCACTTCCGATGCGCCAATCCCACCCTTGTATGTGTGGGCGGCTACGACAAACCCCTATGTAGACAAGAATATCGAAGTGACAAAAAAATGATGCCCAGCACATTTCTTCACACAGAACTTCTTTTCGCCTCCCCCACAACAGCCATTAACATAGCCCTTGCGGTATCCCTTTGTGTACTTACTCCATACGCTCTGCGCCAACGCAAGCGCGCACGCCGTATGAGTAAACGTCTGGAACTCAGCAGCGAGCGGGCGGAATACTATAAGCAACGCTACCGTTTATTGACGGACAGCGGGCGGTACAAGAACAAACAAGCACTTCCAGAAGAGACCTCCCACCTTGCGATGCTCGATGACGAGGCACTCTTTAAGCAAGTAGATTCACTTGTACGCAACGAACAGCTATACTTGTGCAGCAGTTTCCAGCGCAAGACGCTCATAGACCGCACTGGCCTGCCCAAAGAACGTCTCGGGAGTATCTTCAAGCAATACAGCGGATATGATAATCTGCCTGCTTATGTCACTGCTCTGCGCTTGGAACACAGTTGCCTGATGCTGCGCGAGGAGCCTTCGCTCACTGTGCGCGACGTGGCCGAAGCGAGCGGTTTCGGCGACACGCGCTATTTTCTTCGTTTGTTCCGCGAACAGTTCGGCATGACCCCATCCCAATACCGATGTAAGCACAAAGCGTCGCCAAACGCTACCTTCCAAGTGTAAACTTGTCAGCAATGCGGGTGTAAAAGCGTCTTGCCACTTACGCAGACAGTATTCCCACATTACTTTTGCACGCAGAAACAAGAACGAAATGCAATGCCTGTTACAGGAACGAATGGAAAGAAAAGCCGCGTAAACGAAACGCTTTTCGTCCGGCTCGAGGACACCGTCCGCCACAGCGGCTGGTATCTGGACACAGCTATCAACCGCGAAGCCGTTTGTACCAAGATGGGTATCTGTCGCCAAACGCTGACCAAACTGCTCAGCCTCTACACCCCAGCCAGCAACTTCCCCGACTACATCAGCCGCATGCGCGTAGAACATGCATGCAAGGTTATCAGAACATCCCCTACCCTTCCTATGGCAGAGGTTGCCAAAGTATGCGGTTTCTGTACGATGCGCAACATGCAACGCGTGTTCAAGAAATATCGCGACACCACACCCGTACAATATGCCCGCAGTCTGCGCGCAACTGCTTGCGACAGGCAGATGTTCCGCAACTACACAATCAGAGTTTAGGTTTTAATAGGGTGAAGGTACTGCCTGCCCCACAGGCAGTGCTTTCCGCTCGCCGTGAGGCGGGCGAAACAAAGTGTGAGTCCCGCACCGATTTCCGCGCCCTTTCGGGCAACGTGCCGGTGCGGGTTTTCTATTGCACTAAAAACACAAAAAAAAGCCCGCGCCATCTCTAAGGATGATTGCGCAGGCTTGGTTTTGGTACGGACCTTGTTATTGCTGCCTACCTGCGGCGCAGCCAAGTCTGTAGGACGTCGCAGCGCGTGAAGAACAAAGGCTGCTGCGCGCCTTGCCGACGGGCGTAGGTGGCCAGAGCGGCATAGTCGCGCGATTGCTGTCGGCGGCTGTCGGGGAAGAACTCCAGCGTATAGCGTTCCGTCTCCCAATCGTAGGCGTAGTTGAAGAACTGGTATCCGTCCCAGGCGCTGTTATCGAGGTTTATGTACGCCTTGGCGAAGAGCACGCGGGCGCGAAGGTCATCGTAGGTCGGCGCGTCGGGCAGCGCGGCTTCGGCGGCTTGCAAGTGGCGGTAAGCAAGTGTGTCGAGCAACGTGGCTGGTTCGTAGCAACTGCGTCCGTAGGCAGAAAGGAACCAACTGTCACCGTGCAACGAGGCCTGGAAAACAAGCGTAGCAAGGCGGTAGCGGGTCTGTGCTTTGTAGTCGTCGGACTGCGGCTTTTCTAAAGCCTCTTCCAGTGCCACGATGTCGCGACAGAACTGTAGACGGGGGTTCGCGGTGAGCGTGGTGAGCGTCTCCGCCCCCCAGCCGTCGCGCTGCTCCTCAATGACCTGACGCTTGCCAATCCAACGCTCGCGGGTGTAATCACGCCGTGCCATATAATAGGAGACGGCCTGTGCCGAAAGGAAACGCGGCGACACCTGCTCGTGCCAACTGATAGCCTCGCGGAAACGTCCCTCGGCTACAAGAAGTGTGCCGATGAGGTCACAATAGAACTCCTTGGTTCTCTGCGCCTCGGGCAGATGGGCATAGAGGAAATCGGTGAAAGCATCAGTCGGAGCCTGGAAAAAGTCGTGGTACACACGCTTGGCTTCTTCGGCGGTGCCTGTTGTAAGAGCCGTGCTGAAGGCACTGCTGTAGTCCACCTGTAACGGGTCGGTATCGATGCCATTGAGCGCATCGGCAGCGGCAAGACACAGCAGGGCATCGGAATGGCGTCCTTGCGTCTCGCAGAGCGGCACAAGGTGGCGCAGATAGATGCGCTGTGCGGCATTCCAGTAGAGGTTGAAGGTCTCTTTACCTTCGCGCGCCTTGCCCTCAAGCCAACGTAATTCATTTACGGTCTGTGTCCGATAGTCGGCAAAGTCCTTGACATCGGCGGTGGAGATAGCCAAGCGGATGATGCGGGCGTCGTCCTTCATCAGCGGTGTGCCAGGCTGTGCCATGGCACGGTCGATGAGCGTGCGCGCTTCGACCACATTGCCGTACAAATAGTTGAGCCACGCAGCGGCAGTGAGCCACATCGCGGGCGACTGCGTTTTACGCTCGTTGGCCACCTGCTTGGCGAAGGCAATGAAGTTCGTTACCTCGTCGGCATAGACCTTAGTGATATAGCCGTCGCGTCCCAGCCGGCCTTCGCCGTCGAGCGTCTCCTGTGCGTTGTTCACGAAGTCCTGCACAAGCAGGTGGAGCGCGGCACTGTTTGGGTTCTGTGCATAGAGGCGACGTATGCAGCCGAGGTTGCGCCCGTCGTGCATACACCACGTGGCGCTGTGGGCGTCGCCGAGGCGGGCGTAGATTTCACAAGCATCCTCATCGCGCCCCAGTTTGCGCAATGCGCCAGCATAGAAACCCATGGCCATGTCGCGGAACACGCTTTCGGGCTGTGTCTTGCCCTTGCTCTCCCAAACTTTGGCCACTTCCTGCCACTGCTCGGCCTTGAACAGCGCGCGCATACGCAGCAAGGTGTATTGCGGAACAAGTTTTCCGGGCTGCACAGCGGCTGCACGGCGCGCCACATTGGCGTACGCCTTACGCTGGGCGGCAACTTCGGCCTCATCGGGATAGTACCAAACGTCTTCTTCCGTGGGACCAGCCTCGAAATAGGCCACGAGTAGGCGCAGGTACTGCTGCATAGCCTTGTCGCCCTTGCGGTAGGCGGCGCGCACGATGGGGTTCTGTGACTTGGCGAGGTCGCCGCTCTCTATGCCTATCAGCTCGTCGAGGTCTTCGGCGGTGACGGTGCGCCCGGCGTAGGCCGTCCACCACTCGGTGAGGCGGGTCTGTGTAGCAGCGCGAGTAGTACGGTCGCCCTCAAAGGCGTAGAACAGGTAGTAGTTGTCGGTGGGGTCCCACGCGCAGGCTTCGGCACGCGGAACAGCCACGAAAAGCAGCATGCATACGGCTGCTGCTTTAACGGATGCGGTAAAGCGATTCATAATATTGTGATGATAAGTTCTGTATGCTGGTACTGTCAAGATGGTAAACCACAGCCTGCTCGTGCAGGCCGGGGCGAGCTTTTTCCATCGCCCTTGCCAAGCCGACGACCTCGGCCTCGGCGGGGCGGCTCACCACCACCTCATCACCCGGCGAAAGGTGTATGTCATAACCGCCCTGCAATGCGCCGTGAAGCGTGCGCCCCTGCACAACGCGGTAGAGCGAATCGGGGACGAGAGCTTCATATACGGTGCTGTCGCGGAGGTTCTCGCTGTAGAGCAGTCCCTTGAAAGTGTCACCACTAAACAGCCGCTGCCAGCGAAAGTTGGGATAGGCAGCGCAGAGCGGCAGGGGATAATCTTTCAGTTTTGGGAGGAACGGCTCTATGTCAGCACGCGAAAAGATGGGGTTGCGCGCCGTGCGCTGTCGGAAGTCGCCTGTGTTGTAGACCATTAGCACACCGTAGTCTATCGGTGGCGCAGGCTGTGCTAACTGGTGCAGGCGTATTGTGGTGCTCAAGCGCCACCCTTCGGCCTGCAAACGCGTCCGGACGTCGGTCAGCAGGGCGAAGTATACGTCGCGCGTGGCGGGTGTCCAGTCGCAGTCCAATTGCAGTTCACTGGCAGCGGGCAGGCGCATCACGCGCGCCATTTTTATTACGCGCGCCACCAGCCGCTCGGCCAGCCCAGCGGTGTCGGCCTGCAATACGTCGGGCGTGATGAACACAACAGGAATGGTTGTCAGTGTGTCGGGTAGCGTGTCTTCGAGGGTGAGCGTGGCCTGCGGTACGGGTTTGCCGTCGCGTACCACCACGTCGAACAAGCGCAGATACACTTTGCCTATGTGGTTGTCGCGCAGAAAAGCGCGTTCCGTGTCGTCAAGCGTCAGCGACGTGCGCCAATAGTACACCGCCGGGGCTGGTTCGGGCACACTGCCGCCGCTCCTCGAACAACCTGCGAGCAGCACCGTTATACCTATTATATATATAAGGAGTGTCCTCACAAGGGCAAAAGTAAAAAAAAGGTGAATAGTGGGAAAAGAACTTGCAGTTTTTTCTCACCCGCACCGCTATGGCTTATAGACTTTTTAGCAACACGACATAGCACAAAAGCCACCCCCAAAAACACAGGGTTTGGCACGGGGAAAAACAAGAGTCAGCCAGAAAGCAAGCCCGCGCGAAGCAAACTGGGCAGATTCCTCAAGAAAAACTTGCAAAAAAGGCACAGCAAAGACACGTGCGCTTTCATTTTGCACGATATTCGTTACCTTTGCGCGCAAATGTGACACACGGCACCCCCGCCCCACCACAATGAAAACGCTCCCCTACCCCACCCCCGCCTACATCCTCGAAGAGGCGCGGCTCGAAGCCAACTGCCAGCTGATTGCCGACGTGGCGGCGCAGGCCGGTGTGGAAATCGTGCTTTCGTTCAAGGCATACGCGCTGTGGAAGACGTTTCCGCTGCTGCGCCGCTACATCCGCCATGTCAGCGCGGCCTCGCCATTCGAGGCACGGCTGGGTTTCGAGGAGTTCGGCGCCCCCACCTACACCTACAGCCCCGCATTCGAGGAACACACGTTCGCCGACGTGCTGCGTTGCAGCAGCCACGTGACGTTCAACAGCCTGTCGCAATTCCACCGTTTCGCCCCCGTGGCGCGCAAAGTTGCCCCCAGCGTGTCGCTCGGCCTGCGCGTCAATCCTGGCTACAGCGAGATTGAAACCGCGCTCTACAACCCGTGCGCGCCAGGCGGGCGCTTCGGCGTTGCGGCAGCCCAGTTGCCAGATCGCCTGCCCGAAGGGATTGACGGCCTGTTGTGCCACAACCATTGCGAAAGCGACAGCCACGCGCTGGAACGCTCATTGGTGCATCTCGAAAAGCACTTCGCGCCGTGGCTCGCGCAGGTGAAATGGCTCAATCTGGGCGGCGGCCACCTGATGACGCGGCAGGGCTATGACACCGCCCACCTCGTCGACACGCTCCGCGCATTCCGCACTCGCTGGCCGCGCCTGGAGGTGATTCTGGAACCGGGTTCGGCCTTCGGGTGGCAAACCGGGCCGCTCGCAGCGTCGGTGGTGGACATCGTGGAAAACGCGGGGATACGCACCGCCGTGCTCAACGTGAGTTTCACGGCGCACATGCCCGACTGTCTGGAAATGCCCTATCACCCCACGGTGCGCGGTGCCGAGACGCTGCCCACGCTGAGCGACGCGGAGGCCGCATGCACACCGTTCGTCTACCGGCTGGGCGGAAACAGTTGCCTCAGCGGCGACTTTATGGGCTATTGGCGCTTTCCCCGCCCCTTGCAAGCGGGAGACACGGTGCTCTTCGAGGACATGAACCACTATACCACCGTGAAGACAACGATGTTCAACGGCATTGCACACCCCGCGCTCGTGCTGCAACACAAAGACGGCACGCTCGAAACGCTGCGCCGCTTCCGCTATGAGGACTACCGCGACCGTATGGACTGACCCCCCCATGCCCCTTTACCTCAAAAAACAAACTTCTTCAATATGGAAACAACGAAACTACCAGAGAACGCGGCGCGCGAGCTGCGCGCCGGCGAAGTGTACGAACCCGTGATGTCGCCCTGGCGGCAGTACCGCGAGCTGACGCCGTGGTCGGTGGCCTGGGGCGTGGTGATGGCCGTCATCTTCAGCGCGGCCTGCGCCTACCTGGGGCTGAAGGTCGGCCAGGTGTTCGAGGCCGCCATCCCCATCACCATCATCGCCATCGGCGTCAGCGGCGCCACGAAGCGCAAAGACCCGCTGGGCGAGAACGTCATCATCCAGAGCATCGGCGCCTGCTCGGGCATGATTGTGGCGGGCGCCATCTTCACGCTGCCCGCCCTGTTCATCCTGCAAAGCAAGTACCCGGACATCACGATTAACTTCTTCGAGGTGTTCATGGCCTCGCTGCTGGGCGGTGTGCTGGGCATTTTGTTCCTCATCCCGTTCCGCAAGTACTTCGTGAAGGACATGCACGGCAAGTACCCGTTCCCGGAGGCGACAGCCTCGACGCAGGTGCTCATCAGCGGCGAGAGCGGGGCGGGACAGGCCAAACCCCTGCTGGTGGCCGGCATCGTGGGCGGCCTGTACGACTTCATCGTGGCCTCGACGGGCGCGTGGGCCGAGACGTTCTCGACCACGGCGTTCGGCTGGGGCAAGGCCGTGGCGGCGAAGACCAAACTGGTGTTCAGCCTCAACACGGGCGCCGCGCTGCTGGGCATGGGCTACATCGTGGGCCTGAAGTACGCCGCCATCATCTGCGCGGGCAGCGTGACGGTGTGGTGGGTCATCGTGCCGGTCATCGGCCATCTGTTCCCCGACCTCGTGATAGCCACCACCGACGGCGCGCCCGTTGTGGCCGGGAGCGCGATGCCCGCCGAGATATTCCAGTACGCCAAGAGCATCGGCATCGGCGGCATCGCTATGGCCGGCATCATCGGCGTGGTGAAGAGCTGGGGCGTCATCAAGGGCGCTTTCAGCCTCATCGGCAAGATGGGCAAAGGCGGTGCGGCCACGGAGGAGGAGCGCACGCAGCGCGACCTGCCGATGAAGATCATCCTGTGGGGCACGCTGCTGGCGCTGGTGGTGACGACGGTGTTCTTCTTCCTGGGCCCGATGGACGGCAACCTGCTGCATACGCTGGTGGGCATTGTCATCGTGGCCGTCATCGCCTTCCTGTTCACCACGGTGGCGGCGAACGCCATCGCCATCGTGGGCAGCAACCCCGTGAGCGGCATGACGCTGATGACGCTCATCCTGTCGAGCATCATCATGGTGCTGGTGGGCCTCAGCGGCACGCACGGCATGGTGGCCGCGCTGATTATGGGCGGCGTGGTGTGCACGGCGCTGAGCAGCGCGGGGTCGTTCGTCACCGACCTGAAGATTGGCTACTGGTTGGGCAGCACGCCGGCCAAGCAGGAGGCGTTCAAGTTTGTGGGCGTTGTGGTGAGCGCGGCCACGGTGTGCGGCGTCATCTACATCCTCAACGAAGCATACGGTTTCACGGACACGAACCAGGACGTGATGGCCGCCCCGCAGGCGCGTGCCATGGCCGCCGTCATCGAGCCGCTGATGAGCGGCGCGGGCGCGCCGTGGCTGCTCTACGGCATCGGCGCCGGGCTGGCCATCGTGCTCGACCGCTGCAAAATTTCCGCCCTGGCCTTCGCGCTGGGTATGTTCATCCCCTTGCAGCTCAACCTGCCGCTCATCGTGGGTGGCCTGGTGAACCACTTCGTGACGCACAGCAGCCGTGACGCCGAGGTGAACCGCCGTCGCGGCGAGCGCGGCACACTGCTGGCCAGCGGCTTCATCGCCGGCGGTGCGCTGATGGGCGTGGTGAGCGCGGGCCTGACGTTCGCGGGCGTAGACCTCTCCTTGGGCGAATGGGCGACGGGCACGGGTGCACAGGTGCTCTCGCTCGCGATGTACGCCGCGATTATCGGCTATCTGTATAAGGCCAGCACCAAGGCGTAAACAAGCCGAAGCGTAACCACAATCCCCTCTGCAAGCCACGTGCATTGCAGAGGGGATTGTTTTTAGCCGGAAGCGGCACGCCGCAAAGCCACCTCAGCGGCCAAACAGTTTGCGCCGCAGCCAGACACGCACGGGTTCGTCGTAGAGTCTGAGGGAAGCGTAGGCGACAGCCACCGCGAGGAGAAAGACGCTGATGGAAACAAACATGTGGGTGGCAAGGGGCAGGTGTTTGTGGGTGGCGGCCCAGGACATTTGCCAATAGACCAGCGGAAAGTGGGTGACGTAGAGCGGGTAGGAAAGGTCGCCAAGAAACTTGTTGATAGCCGTGGTGGCACCGCGCGTGCTGCTGGCCGCACCCACGGCCACAAGCAGCGGAAAGGCCAGCAGGATGCAAAAGGCTTCGTAGAGTCCGTTCATCCAATAGCTGGAAGTGTCGTCGCCGCCCACGCGCGGCACGCTGAACAACACCACGAGCGCCAGCGCGCACCACCAGAAACCGCCCCGCACGGAGAAACGCCGCCCCGCGCCCGCGTTCCAAAGCCTTGAAATCAGCAGACCGCAAAAGAAGGGGTAAAGCAAGCGCGTCAAGCCGATCTGCAACTGGTCGGGCGTGAGGCTCCAGCCGCCTACGACGGTATTGCGGGCGGCGCTGCGCGTGGCAAGGAAGCCGAAAAGGTCGATGTCAAAGCAGAGCGTCAGCGTCAGCAAGGCTGAGCAGGCCACAAAGACGGCCAGCGCCTTTCGCGAAAAGCGACGGATGAAGAGCGCATAGGCGATGTTGGCTAAATACTCCCAGAAAAGCGACCACGTGGGGCCGTTGAGCGGGTTCATCTCGCCCCAACCGCGAATGTCAAGCCCCGTGGGAAGAGGCAGCAGCGTCAGGCAGACGAGGCACACCACAACAGCGAGCCATACGGGCACGTCGGCTATGCGGGCAAAGTCGGGATGGCCGTCCGTGAAGTAGAACAGCAGAAGCCCGAAAAGCGTGCCCAGCACCAGCATCGGGTGCAGACGGATGAGGCGGCGCTTGAAAAACGTCCCGATGCCCATTCTGTCCCAGCGGTCGTCGTAGGCGTAGCCAATGACAAAGCCGGAAAGCACGAAGAAGAAGTCCACAGCCAGATAGCCGTGGTTGATGAGCTGCGACGTAAGCCCGCCAGAGTATGTTTCAAGCAAGTGGAAAGCCACCACCAGCACCGCCGCTACGCCGCGCAGCCCGTCCAGGATTTCGTAACGCGGCTTTGAGGAAAGATAAGTTGTTTGCATCTCTATTCGAGTCTGTAATGCTTTCGGACGCAAAGGTAGAAAAAAGTTATATTGGTGTCCGCTAAAAAAACTGCCCCCAAGTATAAAAAAGTTTTTTGCGCGGACTAATTCTGCAAATTAAGCCTTAATTTGCACAAACTAAGCCTATGTTTCGCCAAATTAAGGCTTGATTTGTAAAAACTAAGGCTTAATTTGCAGATTTGTGCGGACTTGGAGGCGATTTTTGGCTTTCACGGAGAGAACAAACACAATTTCCCGCATAAAAAACATACCAAGAAGGCGTTTTCTCCGTTATTATAATAAAAGCGGAGCACCCGCCCGGCAGGCGCAGCCACGGAGAAGGCGTCCCTGCCACCGACACCTAACACTTTACATCCTTATCTGATTCCATGACTGTACATAATGACTACCTCGTGATCCTTGCCGGTGGTTCTGGCCGCCGACTTTGGCCCGTGAGCCGCAAGGATAAGCCCAAGCAGTTCCTTGATTTTTTCGGCACGGGCCGCACGCTGTTGCAGCAAACCTACGACCGCTTCACCTCGTTCATAAACCCGGAGCGCATATACGTCTCCACGTTTACTGAATATACCGACGAGGTGTTGCGCCAGTTGCCGGACATCAGCCCCGACCGCGTATTGGCCGAACCCGTGCAGCTCTCAACGGCTCCGGCAGCGGCTTGGGCCACATTCCACATTGAGCAAATCGACCCGCTGGCCAACATCATCGTGTCGCCCGCCGACCACCTCATCACCAACGAGGAGCAGTTCCGAAAGGACGTGACGGCGGGCCTGCAATACGTCGAGACGCACAAGGCTTTCCTGGCCTTAGCCGTGCCGCCCGCCACGCCCAACACGAACTACGGCTACATACAAAAAGGTGAGCCCGGCATCGTGGGAGCTACGCACTTCCGCGTGAAGTCCTTCGCCGAGAAGCCCGAGGCCGAGTTTGCCAGAATGTTTATGGAAAGCGGGGAATTTCTTTGGAACACGGGCTTGTTCCTATGGCAAGTGCCGACTATGGCGCGACGACTGGCCGAACTGATGCCCGACGTGGCCGAGCGCTGGCGCGCCGAGAAGCGCGTACTGTCCTACGACGAGGAGCAGGCACTCATACGCAGGTACTACCCCACCTCGCTGCGCTTAAACGTAGACCTGTTGGTGTTGGAGAAAAGCGCCGGACAGGTGTGCGTGCAAGAGTGCGGCTTCGGCTGGAGCGACATCGGCTCGTGGAACGGTCTGTTCGACACTGCGCGCCACGACGGCGACAACAACGTCACACTGGGCGGGCTGGGCGCTTTGTTCAGTGGCTGTTCAGGCAGCATTGTCAGCCTGCCGGAGGGGAAAGTGGCCTGCATACGCGGTCTGAAAGACTATCTCGTGGCCGAAAAGGACGGTGTGCTCGTGGTTTGTCCGCGCAACGAGACCGACGCCCTGCGCCGCTTCCTCAACGAGGCGCAAGTGAGGTTTGGCGAGGCGTTCACCTGAACAAACCAAAGAGGCTTATAAAAAATTCTATATAAGGTTTAAGGAAGTTTAAAAGGTTTAAGGGGTTTAATCCATCCGGCACGGGCACTGCGATGTGTCCTTGCCGGATGAATTAAACCCCTTAAACTTCTTAAACCTGACTACCTGCGTTTTCACACCTGGTCGGGGTTAAGCGTGTCGTGCGTAAGCACGAAAGCCTGGATGGTCTGCATAAAGGCGTAGAGCACCACGACGAGTTTGCCGTAGACCTCCTCGCGGAAAGCGTAGACAATACAAGGAAAGAGCAGAATCTCGATGACGCCCGTCACCTCGCTCAAGCGGAATGCCATCACGGGCAGGAAAGAGAAAATGAGGAACGTGCAAATGCTGTAGACGAACACCTTGAGATAGAGCGTGAGCCACGGCGCGCGCTCGGCAATGATGTTGCGCTTCCACAGGATGAAGTAGAAAATGGCCAGCTTCGAGAGGAAAACGATGTTGAAACTGTTCACCTCGTCGCCCATCACACCCGAGTCGCGCAGTTTCTCGTAGAGGTCGATGCGGACCTGCAACTGCGGGATGGGCAGCATCACAATAGGGTCGATGTGCAGCAAGTTAATCATCAGTGCACCCGCCGGGAGCAGCGCCAGCACCCACGTGCCCCACTTGCCCAGCGGCTTCGCGCCCATAAAGAGCAGCGGCAGGTAGGCCACGGCGGTGGAGTGGAAGAAGATGGCCAGCAGGTAGAGCAGCAGCGTGACGCCTTTCTGTCCGCGCGCGTGGAACGACAGGGCGAAGAGAAAGATGCCCGTCGAGACCGCGATGCGTATCTGCGTAAAATCCTGGTAGATGAAGTAGTAGCCCATCCACGTGACAAGCGTCAGCATCCAGTAGCGCGAGGCGCGCGCCATACCCACAGCCTTGATGGGGATGGCCAGCAGGGCGTAGACCACGAAGAGCACGCGCGGCTCGTCGGTGAAGCGGCGAATTGTGTCGACGATGAGGTTGAACGAGAGTTCCATCTCCACGTCGTCGTTGGTCTGCCCGTTGAACAGCGCGACGTAGTTGAGCGAATCGTTGTCGAAGCCGATGGGGCGGAAAGCCGCGATGCAAAACATCACCATCACAAACACCACGTAGGCCAACTGCTCGTAGCGGTTCTTCTCCGCCTCGTCGCGCTCAATGAAAGCGAACGAAGCGCAGACAGCCATGATGAAAAAGTAGGCGGGAATGAACATAGCGGCGACTGTAATGGCTGCAAAAGTAAAAGTTTTCTTAAAAAAACTTAAGCGTGTTTGCAATAAAACGCCCTTCTCGCTGTTTTATAGATAGGGCGATTCTTAGGAAACTTTTTGCCACCCCCGGCAAAGCCGCCTGGGGCGGTACGCCCGCTAACCTGAATCGACTGTTAATGAAACGAGTACTCTTTGTTGCGAACTCCGATTGGTTCTCAAACTTCAACGCGCCCTATATGGCGTGGTTCAAGAACCAGGGCTGGATGGTTGACAACGCCTCGCCGGGCATCGAGGCGGGCGAGGTCGACCACCAGTACGACGTTTGCATACAACGCTCCCCATATTCCCTGAAAAACTTCACGGCCTACCGCCAGCTGAAGCGACTCATCGACGCGAACGACTACGACCTCATCCACTGCCACACGCCGATGGGCAGCATCCTGGCGCGCCTGGCCGGGCGTGCGGCCAGACGGCGCGGCACGAAAATCATCTACACCGCCCACGGCTTCCACTTCTACAAGGGCGCGCCGTGGCTCAACTGGGCCGTATACTTCCCCATCGAGCGATTCATGTCGCGCTACACCGACACGCTCGTCACCATCAACCGCGAGGACTACGACCGCGCGCGCCGCTACGCCATGTACGAGGAGCGCGTCTTCCACATCGACGGCGTGGGCGTCAACCTGGGACGCTTCTACCCGCGCGGCGAAAGCGAGCGCGTGGCCTACCGCGAGCAACTGCGCCTGGGGCGCGAGGACTTCGTGCTGCTCTACACCGCGCAGTTCGCCCCCGACAAGAACCACCGTGCCCTCATCCGCCAGTTGCCCGCACTGCTGGAGCACATCCCGGAACTCAAAGTGGTCTTCGCGGGCAGCGGCCCCATGATGGACCCCGCCAAATCGCTCGTCACCCAACTGGGGCTGAAGGAACAGGTGCGCTTCCTGGGACGCCGCTACGACGTCGAGATGCTCTGTGCCATGTCCGACCTACACGTTTCGCCCAGCATCCGCGAGGGACAGGGCCTTAGCAACATCGAGGCCATGGCCAGCGGCCTGCCCATCGTCGTGGCCGACAACCGGGGGCATCGCGAGGTGTGCGTCGACGGCGTGAACGGTTTCCTTTTCGACTACAAGCACCCCGAAGAGATGGTGCCGCTCATCACGCGTCTCTACGACGACACCGCGCTGCGCCGCCAGATTTCGCGCCAGAACGTGCAGGACGCCAAGCGCTTCTCCGTCGACCACATCGTCGAGGTGATGGCAAAGATATACAAGGAGACGCTGGAATAGGCGTATGGGACGCGGGCGACCCGCCCGCGGGTGGCGCGAGCCCCCTCGATGGGGGCTAGGGCCACAACCTTTCTGACAACACCTTATTACCTATGCCTCTCCCTGGCACTAATGAACAACACCCTGCCTGGCATTGCAGGAAGTACCTGCCACACAGGGAGCAAGTGGCGATGCAGACCGTCACGTTCCGTCTCCACGACTCTGTGCCGCGAAATGTTATTGCCGCGTGGAAAGAGGCCACAGAAGAGGCGCGCGACAACGGCGAAAAGAAACTACAAAGAGAAGTCCTTAACCGCATTGCCCAGTACGAGGACAGCGGTTATGGACAATGCTTCCTGCAAGATAGGCGCGTGGCTGAAATGGTGCAGGACACGTTGCTGCACTTTGACGGCGTGAAGTATAGTTTGGTGCGTTGGTGCATCATGCCCAATCACGTCCACTTGCTCATTGAAGTGGTTCCTGGCACGACGCTATCCAGTATTATGCACAGTATACGCTCGTACACAGCACACCAAGCGAACAAATTGCTTAACCGTACTGGTAAGTTCTGGATGGAGGAATACTTTGACCGCTTTATCCGCACGGACAAGCATTTCCGCTATGCCTGGGATTACATAGACTACAACCCGGTCAAGGCAGGACTGACAGTTTCGCCTCAGGAATGGCCTTGGAGCGCAGCATATGTTAGAGACGGCAGCGGACGTGCATAAGACAAAAGTTCCCCACTAATAACGGACACCAAAGATTCCCCCAACATGTTATTGGGAAAGGCATCGAGCCTTTCCCAATAACCCGCGGGCGGGTCGCCCGCGTCCCATACGCGCTGCCAACGTGTACTGGCTAACGTTTATTGTAGTAAGCCATCATCCCGCACACAAACGCTTCGGACAGCAGTAGGACGGTGGCGGCACCGACGGTGTGGAACAGGGGGGCGGCGAACAGCACACCCGTGATGGCGAAGGCCGCCACGAAAAAATAGACGTTGCGGAAGCGCAGGCGGCTCGCGCTGTCGCCCAGCGCCACAAGGCCGAACTGCCCGTAGACGCCGCCCAGCGAAATGAACACGGGCGTGAAGGCGAAGATGCGCAGCAGCGTGGCCAGCCCCTCGTAGCCTCCGCCCAGCCAGGCCTCGGCGTAGGGCGCGCCGACGAACAGCACCAACCCGATGCCCGCCATCGACAGCAGCACGATGCGCTTCACCAAGGCGAACTTCTTCAGCGCTTCGCCGCGCATACGCTCCGACAGCGCGCTGATTTGGGGGAAGAACGCCTGGCTCAGCGGCTGGTACACCAGGAAACACAGCGCGCGCATGATGCGCTCCGCCGCCGTATAGCTGCCCACCTCGGCCTCCGTGCAGAACAGACCCAGGATGACGGCAAAGAGTTGCGTGTAGACGCTCGTCGAAGTCTGCGAGAGGAAGAGAGGGAAACTGTCGGCAGCCTCGCGGCGCATCGTGGCGCGGCTCACCACGGGGCGGCCCACTACGTGCAGCCGGTAGAGCCACACGCCCGTCAGCACCGCCGCCAGCAGGAAGACGCTGGCCTGTAGGAACGCCGCCAGGGCGTAGTCCTCGGGGCCGCGCACCAGCCACAGCACCAGCGGCAGCATGGCCACCTTGCACAGGATGTTGATGACGCTCATCGTGCGCACCTTGCCGATGCCCTGGAACAGCCAGGTGAACGTGAACGTGTGGCCCACAATCTGCGGCACGGTCATCCACACCGCCAGGCGGTACGTCGCGAACTGCGGCACGAGCATCATCACCGCCACCAGCACGGCCAACGACGCCACCAGCAGCAGCGACTTCACCCACACCACCGACCAGAACAGTTCCGTCAGCCTTCGGCGGTCGCCCTTGGCCAGCGCAGCACTTTTCGTCGCGCTGAGGTTGAAGCCGAAATCTACGATAATAATAAGGTACTGCGCCGCACTGAGCGCGAAGCCCACGCGCCCGTAACCCGCCGCGCCGAGCGTCATCATCAGGTAAGGGATGATGATGACGGGCACCAGCAGGTTGGCTCCTTGCAGAGCCATCAGGAACAGCGTGTCGACCAGTTCCTTGCGGTTCGACTTTAAGGCGGAAGAGTTCAAAGCGGCGGTTTGTAGCAGGTTTAAGCGGCGCAAAAGTAGCCATAAACGCGCCCGCTGCCAACTCCGCAAGGCAAAATGTGCCGCCTCCGCCCCCGCACCGCGCCCTCGGCGTACATCCCCCGCCCTCCCCCACCCCGCCGTTTGCGCGCCGCGCGCTATCTTTGCGCCCCAGATAAACACACCGCAAGGCTTAAACCTCATTAAACCTCTTAAACCCCTTAAACCTCAATAATGACCGTCCTCACGTTCACCCTCATCCTGCTGGCGGGCGCGTACTGCGCCGGGCTGCTCGGCTCGCTCACCGGGCTGGGCGGCGGCGTCATCGTCATCCCGCTACTCACGCTGTGTCTCGGCGTGGACTTCCACTACGCCGTCGGAGCCGCCCTGGTGGCCAGCATCGCCACGTCGAGCGGTTCCGGCAGCGCATACGTCAAGGAGGGCATCACCAACATACGCCTCGGCATGTTCCTCGAAATCGCCACTTGCATCGGCGCAGCCATCGGCGCACTCATCGCCGTGTGGCTCGACAACAACGTCATTGCTGTCATCTTCGGCCTGGTGCTCATCCTGACCGCCGCCAACCAACTGCGCAAAAAGGGAGAGCACACCAATGTCCGTGGCAGCGAGGCCGCGCGACGCCTGAAACTCTTCGGCTCGTACCCCCTCAAGGACGGCACGCAGCAGCCCTACGAACTGACCAACGTGGCGGGCGGCTTCTCGCTGATGGCCGTGGCGGGCGCGCTGAGCGGCATACTCGGCATCGGCAGCGGCGTGCTCAAGGTACTGGCTATGGACACCGTGATGAAGGTTCCGTTCAAGGTGAGCACCACGACGAGCAACTTTATGATGGGCATCACCGCCGTGACCAGCGCCGTGGTCTACCTGCAACGCGGCAACATCGAGCCGGGCATCGCCTTCCCCGTGCTGGTGGGCGTGCTGAGCGGCGCGCTGACCGGCGCGCGCCTGCTCCAGGTGCTCGACGTGCGCCTGCTGCGCCGCATCTTCAGTTTCGCCATCCTCCTCGTCGCCGCCAATATGATTTGGAACGGGGCGAGCGGGAAGTTTTGAGTTTATCAGTTTATTAGTTAATCAGTTGATGAGTTGGTTGGCAAAGTCCCCAGAAAGCCCAGCCACCCCATTAAGCCCAGCCACCCCATACCCCCCAGCCTTATGAAAGACCTCCGCAACACCATCGGCAACACGCTGCGCTACGGCGTGCTGACCGCCTGCCTCGTCACCCTTGTGGGCGGCGCGGTGTATATGTTCCAGCACGGCGGCGACCCAGCGCCCGACTACAGCCGCTTCGCCGGGCGCATCGCCTCCTACACCACGCCCGCCGGCATCTTCGGCGGCTTCTTCCGCTTCTCGGCCTACGGCCTCATCCAGGTGGGCGTCATCGCCCTGCTGCTCACGCCCATTATGCGCGTCGTGCTCTCGCTCATCGACTTCGTGCAGCAGCGAGACTGGCTCTACGCCGCCATCACCAGCCTGGTGCTGGCCGTCATCTTCGTCAACAGCATCGCCTCGCCGATGTAAGCCTTATAGTCCCCGCACAAGGAGCTACACGACAACTAAATAGTTTTATTGCCGCAGTATGCTTGATTTTCCGTACCTTTGCGGCCAAAAACAGAAAGAGACACAATGTCCGTGACCATAAAGAAGGTGGAAACGAAGCGCGAACTGAAACGTTTCATCCGCTTCAACTACGAACTCTACAAGGACAACCCCTACAGCGTGCCTGACCTCTACGAGGACATGCTCAGCACGTTCTCGCCCGACAAGAACCCGGCTTTCGAGTTCTGCGAGGCCGACTATTTCCTGGCCTTCGACGACCGGGGGCAAACAGTGGGACGCGTGGCGGCCATCATCAACCGCCGCGCCAACGAGACGTGGGGCAAGCAGGCCGTGCGCTTCGGCTGGATTGACTTCATCGACGACATCAGCGTGAGCCGCGCGCTCATCGACACCGTGGCGGCCTGGGGGCGCGAGCGCGGCATGGAGACACTCGAAGGCCCGCTGGGCTTCACCGATATGGACGCCGAGGGTATGCTCGTCGAGGGCTTCGAGGAACTCTCCACCATCGCCACCATCTACAACCACCCCTACTACCCCCAGCACATGGAGCGCCTCGGGCTGGTGAAGGCCGCCGACTGGGTGGAGCGCAAGATATACATTCCCGACGCCATCCCCGAGAAGCACCAGCGCATCGCCGACATCGTGCAGCGCAAGTACGGCCTGCGCATTCGCAAAGTCCGTTCCAAGAAAGAGGTTTACGAGAACAACACCGCCCACCGCATCTTCCGGCTGGTCAACGAGGCTTACGCCCCGCTCTTCGGCTATTCCAAGATGACCGAGCGGCAGATTGACGGCTACGTCAAGCAGTACATTCCCATCCTCGACCTGCGTATGGTCACTATCGTGGAAGACACCGAGGGCGAGATGGTGGCCGTGGGTATCTCGATGCCCTCGCTCTCGCGTGCCTTGCAGCGGGCGCGGGGCAAACTGCTGCCCTTCGGCTGGTTCCACCTGCTGCGCGCCCTGAAGTGGAAGCACGACGAGATGCTCGACCTGCTGCTCATCGCCGTGCGCCCTGACTACCAGGGCAAAGGTGCCAACGCCCTGCTCTTCACCGACCTCATCCCCGTTTACCAGCAGCTGGGCTTCAAGTATGCCGAGAGCAATCCCGAACTGGAGCAGAACGGCAAGGTGCAGGGACAGTGGCAGTATTTCGAGAACGTGCAGCACAAACGCCGCCGCTGTTTTACGAAAAAGATATAACAACCGCATACGACATAGAAACAAGAAGAAGCCTCGTCTTACGGAACGAGGCTTCTTCTTTCTTTATATGGAATATCCCCTTATCACAAGCCGAAAAAGAACGGCGGCCGCACTTCCCAGGAAGGAACTGCGGCCACCGTAATGTTTTCGAACTATAAATCAGCCTTAGAAGTTGTAGTAGAGGCCGAACGTAAGTTCGTTACCGTCGAGGTTAAAGCCAAAACCGTCATTGCTGTGGATGGCGTAGTCGTTGGAGTCACGATAGCCAAGGAAACCGATGTGGCTCACGAAGCTCAGTTTCTCAGTAAGGTTCACGGCTACACCGGGCTTAATGCCAACGCCCCAGACGGTAGCGGCGTCGTAGCCCTTCACCTTCTGGGTGGCAAACTCGAAACCACCGTCAGCAAACACGCTCACAGGGCCGAACTTGGCAAAAGTGTAGCGGGCGTAGGGGTTCACACCGACGGAGTTCACCTTCGTGCCATCAAGGTAGTTGTACTCGTAGCCCACGGCCACACCAAGCGCCCATTTGTCGCTCAGTACGTAGCCCACCTCGGGCTGGATGGAGAACTGCGTCTCATTCTGTGTGGGGTTGCGCCAAGCGCCAACCTCGCCGCCAAGGAAAACCTGGGCGTTTGCAGAGAGCGTCATCAACGCCACAACTGCGGTGAGAAGCATCTTTTTCATAAAATCTTTTTGTTTTAGTGAAACATTAGGTTGTCGTTAGACGGCGCAAAAGTAGGGCAAAACCTATATAACACGCTAAGTTTTGCTCAAAAAAGCAGTTCTATTGGGCTTATAGACCACTTCCAAAGCGTTTTTAGCAACTCCGATATAAACTTTTACAAACCAGTCCTTGCAAAAGCGTCTGCTTGAACGCCCTAAAACATAAAAAAACGATGCCCGCAGCATCTACAAAAGCGCTTCAAAGGGGCAAGTATGACGAAAAAACAACTGCCATCATACTCAAATCCATGATTTTATATACCTTTGCGCCGTGAAAATAAAGGAAGCTGTTCGCGCCCTTGAACTTTTCGCGCCTCTGCCCCTGCAAGAGAGCTATGACAATGCTGGCTTGCAGATTGGATTAACAGAGCGTGAGCTGTCAGGGGCATTATTGTGTTTAGACGTCACGGAAGAGACCGTGGCGGAGGCTGTGGCCAAGGGCTGCAACCTCATTGTGGCGCACCACCCGCTGCTGTTTCGCGGGCTGAAGTGCGTCAGCGACGCGGACTATGTGCAACGCACCGTCCGCGCGGCCATCAGGGCCGACGTGGCGATTTACGCCGCCCACACCAACCTCGACAACGCGCGCGGCGGGGTGAACTTCCGCGCTGCCGAAATGCTGGGTTTGCAAGGAGCCGATTTCCTGCGCCCCCTGCCGGGCGTCGAGGGGGGCAGCGGTGTGGTTGGCGACCTACCCGAGGCTGTCGGCACGGAGGCGTTCCTTAATATAATACGGAGTGCGTTCGGCGTGGAGCGCATCGAGGCCAACCTGGCGCAGCCCGCTGCGATACGTCGCGTGGCCTTCTGCGGCGGAGCGGGCGACTTCCTCATCGACGACGCCGTACGCGCCGGAGCCGACGCATTTGTGACGGGCGAGGTGGGCTACCACCACTTCTTCGGCCACGACGACGAACTGCTTGTCTGCGCCCTGGGCCACCACGACAGCGAGTGGCACGCCGCCGCCCTGCTGCGTGACATCCTGCGCCCCGCCTGTCCCGGTGTCCCCCTGCTACTTGCCGAAAGGCGCAGGCCGACAAGAAACCTCTGAACCTCCCCCTTTTCAAGCAAACAAACAACAAAACCAATAATTATGGCAAAGAAAACAATCGGTCGCGAAATGACCGTGGAGCAGAAGCTCGAAGCACTGTTCAAGCTCCAGACCATCCTATCGCAAATCGACGAAATCCGCACGCTGCGCGGCGAGCTGCCGCTTGAGGTGCAAGACCTTGAGGACGAAATCGAGGGTCTGACCACCCGCATCGGCAAGCTCAACGATGAGAGCGAGACGCTCAAGGGCGACATCGCCGTGATGCGCGGCCAGATAGCTGAAGCGCAAGCCCTCGTGGAGCGCTATAACGAGCAGCTCAACGACGTGAAGAACAACCGCGAGTACGACATGCTCAACAAGGAGATTGAGTACCAGAACCTCGACATCCAGCTACAGGAGAAGCGCATCCGCGAGGCAGAGGCCGGTATCAAGGAGCGTTCGGAGACACTTGTCGAGAGCCGCCAGACGCTCGACGACCGCCGCGCCGACCTCGACGTGAAGAAGGCCGAGCTTGACGAAATCGTGGCCGAGACGCGCGCCGAAGAGGAGAAACTGCGCGAAAAGGCCAACACGCTCGAAATGACCATCGAGCCGCGCCTGCTGACCAGTTTCAAGCGCATCCGCCGCAACAGCCGCAACGGCCTGGGCATCGTCTATGTGCAGCGCGACGCCTGCGGCGGCTGCTTCAACAAAATACCGCCCCAGCGCCAGCTCGACATCCGTATGCGCAAGAAGATTATCGTCTGCGAGTACTGCGGCCGCATTATGATTGACCCCGAACTGGCCGGCGTCAAAATTGAGAAACCCGTCGAGAAGCCCAAGCGCAAGCGTCCGTCGAGGGCGAAGAAGACGGAGGAGTAACTTCCAAGTGAATAGTTAAAAGTGAATAGTGAAAAGTTGAGTTTCTTTTTACGGCTGCTCTCCAAAACGTCGCAAACACTAACTCCACTTTTCGCTCGGCTTTGCCGCTTTGCTCTGCAAAGTAACCGCGAAGCGCTTGCAGGGCAAGTAATCGCGAAGCGCTTTGCTCAGCAAAGAACTTTTATCTTTTATCGTTTAACTCAACAGCAATGAACATCTCATACAACTGGCTTAAGGAATACGTGGTCTGCCCGCTGACAGCCGAGGAGGCCGCCGCCGCGCTGACCAGCATCGGCCTCGAAGTGGGTGGAGTGGAGGAGGCCGAGAGCATACGTGGCGGGCTTCGCGGCCTCGTGGTGGGACACGTCCTCACCTGCGAACCCCACCCCGACAGCGACCATATGCACGTCTGCACCGTCGACCTCGGCACGGGCCAGCCCGCGCAGATTGTCTGCGGCGCGCCCAACGTGGCCGCCGGGCAGAAAGTCATCGTGGCCACGCTCGGCACCAAACTCTACGACGGTGACAAAGAGTTCACCATCAAGAAGTCGAAACTGCGCGGTGTGGAGAGCTGCGGCATGATATGCGCCGAGGACGAAATCGGCGTCGGCACCAGCCACGACGGCATTATGGTGCTGCCCCAGGACACCCCCGTGGGACAGCCCGCCGCCGAATACTTCAACCTGGAGAGCGACTATATCCTCGAAGTGGACATCACGCCCAACCGTGCCGACGCCTGCTCGCACTACGGCGTGGCGCGCGACCTCTACGCCTACCTCGTGCAGCACGGCTACGATACCGAGCTGCACCGCCCCTCCGTGGACGGTTTCGCTCCCGACATCCACGCTCTCGACATCCCCGTGCGCATCGAAAACGCCGAAGCCTGCCCGCGCTACGCCGCCGTGACCCTCACGGGATGCGACGTCAAGGAAAGCCCCGACTGGCTCAAGCGCAAACTCACCGCCATCGGCCTGCGCCCCATCAACAACATCGTCGACGTGACCAACTACATCATGATGGCCTACGGCCAGCCCCTCCACTGCTTCGACGCCGACATGATTGAGGGCGGCGAGGTCGTAGTGCGCACGCTGCCCGAGGGTACGCCTTTCGTGACGCTCGACGGCGAGGAACACAATCTCTCCGAGCGCGACCTGGCCATCTGCAACGCCAACGCCCCGATGTGCATAGCGGGCGTCTTCGGCGGCAAGGGTTCCGGCACCTACGACACCACGCGCAACGTCCTCCTGGAGAGTGCCTACTTCCACCCCACGTGGATACGCAAGAGCGCGCGCCGCCACGGCCTCAGTACCGACGCTTCGTTCCGCTTCGAGCGCGGCATTGACCCCGACGGACAGGTCTACGCCCTCAAGGCCGCTGCCCTACTCATCAAGGAACTGGCGGGCGGGCAGATTGCCATGGACGTGCGCGACGTCGTGGCGCGCGAACTGCCCAAGACGTTCCGCGTGACGCTGGGCTACAAGTATCTGGCCGACCTGGCCGGCAAGGACATCCCCGCCGCCACCGTCAAGCGCATCGCCCAAAGCCTGGAGATGCAGGTGGTCGAGGAGACCGCCGACGCCCTGGTACTCGACGTGCCTGCCTACCGTGTGGACGTACAGCGCCCCTGCGATGTGGCCGAAGATATCCTGCGCATCTATGGCTACAACAACATCGAGATACCCACCAGTGTCAAGTCGTCGCTCACCGTAGAGACCGCCACCGACCGCTCTTACCGCCTGCAGCAGCTCGTCAGCGAACAGCTCGTCGGCGCGGGCTATCGCGAGATAATGAACAACTCGCTCACCCGCGAGGCATACTACGCCGACCTCAAGAGCCTGCCCGCCGACGGCCTGGTGCGCGTGCTCAACCCGCTTAGCAGCGACCTCGGCGTGATGCGCCGCACACTGCTTTTCGGCGGACTGGAGAGTCTGCGCCGCAACGTGAACCGCAAGGAGCAGAACCTCGCCTTCTTCGAGTTCGGCAACGTCTACCACTACGCCGCCGACCGTCGCAACCCCGAGCGTGCCCTCGCCCCCTACAGCGAGAGCCTGCACCTGGGGCTTTGGCTCACCGGCAAGCGCGTCGAGGGCAGCTGGGCGCACCCCGACGAGGACACCACTGTCTTCCAGCTCAAAGCCGCCGTGCGCAACATCCTCTGCCGCCTCGGCGTGCCCCTCAAGGCATACGTCACCGAGGTCGGCACCAGCGACCTCTTCAGCAAGTCGCTCGCCGTGCGCGAACGCAGCGGGCGCACCGTCATCGAACTGGGCATCGTGGCTAAAGCCGTCACCGCGCCGTTCGCCCTGTCGCAGCCTGTATACTTCGCCGAACTGGACTGGGCGCAGCTGATGCGGGCCGCCGAGCGCGCCAAACTCTCGTTCACCGAACTGACCAAGTATCCCGCCGTCAGCCGCGACCTCGCCCTGCTTGTCGACAAGGGCGTCACCTTCGCCCAGATTGAGGACATCGCCCGCCGCACGGAGAAGAAACTCCTGCGCAGCGTGACGCTCTTCGACGTCTACGAGGGCAAGAACCTCCCCGCCGGCAAGAAGAGCTACGCCGTCAACTTCCGCCTGCAAGACCCCGACAAGACGATGAACGACCGCCAGACCGACGCCATCATGCAGAAAATCATCCAAAACCTCAAAACGCAGATTGGCGCAGAATTACGTTAGAAACGTGTACGGGCCGTGCCTTTCGTGAACCCACGCCCGGCATCACAAACTCAACTTTTAACTATTACCTTTTAATTATAAACAGACCAACACCAATGGGAAGAGCATTTGAATACCGCAAAGCCAGCAAACTGAAGCGCTGGGGCCACATGGCCAAAACCTTCACCCGTATCGGCAAACAGATAGCCATCGCCGTCAAGGCGGGCGGTCCCGAGCCGGAAAACAACCCCTCGCTGCGCGCCATCATCGCCACCGCCAAGCGCGAGAATATGCCCAAGGACAACATCGAGCGCGCCATCAAGAACGCTATGGGCAAGGACCAGAGCGACTACAAGACCATGACCTACGAGGGCTACGGCCCCCACGGCATTGCCGTCTTCGTCGACACCCTCACCGACAACCCCACACGCACTGTCGGCGACGTCCGCTCCATCTTCAACAAGTTCAACGGCAATCTCGGCACGATGGGCAGCCTCGCCTTCCTCTTCGACCACAAGTGCGTCTTCACCTTCAAGAAGAAGGACGGCATCGACATGGACGAACTCATCCTTGACCTCATCGACTACGGCGTCGAGGACGAGTACGATGAAGACACCGAGGAGGGCACCCTCACCATCTACGGCGACCCCAAGAGCTACGGCGACATACAGCGCCACCTGGAGGACATCGGTTTCGAGGAAGTGGGCGGCGAGTTCA
Organism: Bacteroidaceae bacterium; assembly: GCA_017933995.1. Taxonomy (GTDB): domain Bacteria; phylum Bacteroidota; class Bacteroidia; order Bacteroidales; family Bacteroidaceae; genus Alloprevotella. Next base: position 56,280 of record JAGBKI010000022.1, read on the forward strand.
CCTACATCCCCAACGACCTCAAGGACGTCACCCCCGAGCAGCGCGAGACCATCGACAAGATGATCGAGAAACTCGAAGACTTCGACGACGTGCAGACCGTCTACACCAACATGAAGCCCGAATGAGGACGCTCGACTACCAGACCTCCGGCACTTGCAGCCGCGCCATCCACATCACGCTCACCGACGACGACCGCCTGGAGAGTGTCACATTCGACGGCGGCTGCCACGGCAACCTACAGGGCATCGGCGCCCTGGTGCACGGCATGAAGCGCGCCGACGTCATCGCCCGCCTGCGCGGCATTGACTGCAAGGCACGCGGCACCAGTTGCCCCGACCAGTTGGCCCGCGCCCTGGAAAGTGCTGTAGGATAACAACGAGCCTTTCTCCCACACCAACAAAACCGTGTCCTGCCGCTGTGGGACACAGCCCCCGTCAAAACGCGTGGCTTTTGATTTTGGAATCAAAAGCCACGCGTTTTACTGCATCCCCCACAACACTTCCAAGGAAAGTTTTACCAAACCCGCCAAAAGCAATAAGAAACTATCAAAAAAAAAAACAAAAACAACGTGAAAACGTTCGCGCATCTATGGGAAAAGCATACCTTTGCCGCCAAAGGAAATAACTCCAATGGCATAACATATCCCGACACAAAAAGAAGCGTCGCGGAAATATACGCAAAGTACTGCTGCGTCACCAGACGGGCATATAACCTTTCCACGTCCACTTCCTATCGTATCGGGCTTCGCCTCACCCTATCTGGCACGAAATAAAAATCTCAGGCTTAATGGACAAATCTCACTTAAAAAACTAAAACAATGAAACTGACGAATTTCCTTTCCCGCGCGCTGCTGTTGGCAGGCGTGGCAGTGTTCAGCCTCACGTTCGCCGCCTGTGGCGGTTCGGACGATGACGACCCCACACCCGACACTCCCACCTGGGACCCCACCACCGAGACGCGCCCCGACGCCACCGCCCTCAGCGGACTGCTCAAAGGCAAAGACGGCAAGTACTACCTCATGACGAAATATGGAAGTAGAGAATACACCTACAACGGCCAGTGGATTGAGTACATCAACGACTACGAGTGGTCGCCCGGTAAGTTCACAAGCCCTACTGCGACCTATTCCTACACGCTTGACGGCAAAGGGCGCATCGAAACCCTCCGACTTCAAGAAAAGAATACAAGCGGTAGCACAGAATACGATTGGACTACTAAATTCACCTACAACGCCTACGGAGTGTCTTCTGCGACTCTCACAGGCACGGAAAAGTACTATTGGTCTGACGGTCAACTCTATGAGACGGTCGACATTGACCAAACAACTACGTATACTTGGAAGGACGGTGATATAACCGAAGAAAAGACTACAACGAAACGCACCTCGCACATACAAAGTACGGGATCAACGACATCTCGGACTTCAAACGTGGTTTATACATACACCTATTCTTCTGTAGAAAACACCAGCGGCCAAATCTATCCAGCACTCTATCCACACTGGCTCATCGGTTCTTTCATGGCTGGCCTCTCGTCCACAAAGCACGAACTGGCCAGTTATGTGAGAAAACAACTCGATCGCCCCGACGACAAAGACTTAAATTATACCACCAATTATGAGTGGACCTACAACAATGCCGGGTTGATTTCAGAGATGAAATACACCACCAACGAGTCTGGCAAGATCAATACGAATATTGTTAAGTATGGCTACACCGAGTACACGAAGAAGTAACCCGTGTGCCGTAGCCTAAACCCCAATCGGTCTTCAGAAGCACCATTCTGCAAGACCGATTGGAGGTTTTAGTGGAATATAAAGACGGTAACAGCGTGCAGCCCCAGCGATAGGAACGTAGTAACGACGCTGAAAGCGTCGCCCCTTCTGTAACCGCAGGTTCGCGAAATGAAATGGAACGAACCTGCGGCTGACGGAACACTATTGATGCACGCTGAAAGCGTGCCCCACCTGCGTTATAAGTTACTTCTGCCCGTCGTGGGGGACGCTTCCAGCGTCCATCACATCATCCGCAGTTGCCGCAGGTGCGCTTCATTTCATTCCGCGCACCCGCGGTTACAGAGGGGGAGACGCTTCCAGCGTCTATCACATAACGTTTTCTTGCGGCAAGCACTTCTATGAATCTCTACTAAATATTCACCCCCCCCAATTCACCCTATCCTTATGAAACCCACCCTTATCCCGCGCGTGCTGCTATTCGCCGCCGCAACCCTATTCACCCTGACATTCACCGCATGCGGCGGGTCGGACGATGACGACACGCCCGCGCCGCTCACCACACCCGACCTCGCCGACGAGACGTTCACCATTGAGGGCGTGCAGTTCAAAATGGTGGGCGTCAAGGGCGGCACGTTCCAGATGGGCAGCACCGACGGACTCGACGACGAAGTGCCCGTGCACAGCGTCTCCGTCTCCAGTTTCCGCATTGGCGAGACCGAGGTGACGCAGGAACTGTGGACGGCAGTGATGGGCAAAGCCCCGGTGATAAGCGACGCCTTTTCCGTGGGCGACAAGAAACCCGCCGTCAGCGTCAGCTGGGACGAGTGCCAGACGTTCATCAAGCAACTGAACGCCAAGACCGGTCGCACGTTCCGCCTGCCCACCGAGGCAGAGTGGGAGTTTGCGGCGCGTGGCGGCACGAAGAGCAAAGGCTACACCTACAGCGGTTCGAACATTGTGGGCAACGTAGCGTGGTACAGCGAGAACAGCGGCCTCCACGCACAGAAGGTGGCAGGCAAAGCCCCCAACGAACTCGGCCTTTACGACATGAGCGGCAACGCCCGCGAGATGTGCCAGGACTGGTACGGCCCCTATAGCGCCGACGCGCAGGTCAACCCCACAGGCCCCAAAAAAGGTTCTTACCGCGTGGTGCGCGGCGGCGGCCATGCCAGCGAAGCCGCCAGCAGCCGCACCACCCTCCGCAGCTACGCCCCGACAACCTCAAAGAACATCGAAACCGGGTTGCGACTGGCGATGTAGGATCTTCGCGTAGTGCGGCCGTAACCTTGGCGGGGGGCGGTATATCGACGCTGAAAGCGTCGCCCCCTCTGTAACCGCCGGTTCGCGAAGTGGAACGGAGCGAACCTGCGGCTGATGACACACCACCGAATGCACGCTGAAAGCGTGCCCCACCTGTGCTATAAGTTACTTCCGCCCTTCGTGGGGGACACTTCCAGCGTCCGCTGCACCATCTATCGCTGCCGCAGGTGCGCTCCATTTCATTACGCGTACCTGCGGTTACAGAAAGGGAGACGCTTCCAGCGTCTATCGCGTACCGATTAAACTTTAGTTCGTTGTAAATGCCAATATAAAATACTACACAAACCTACAAAACCTACAATTATGAAACCCACTCTTTTCCCCCGCGTGCTGTTATTCGCCGCCGCAACCGTATTTACCTTCACATTCACCGCTTGCGGCGGGTCGGACGACGACGACACGCCCGTGACACCCGTCCCGGAACCCGAACCCGAGCCAGAACTGCAGGACGAGACGTACACCGTCGGTGGCGTGCAGTTCAAGATGGTGGCCGTCACGGGCGGCACATTCCTGATGGGCAACACATCGGGCGATAGCGACGAAAAGCCCCTCCACAGCGTGACGCTCTCCGACTACCACATCGGCCAGACCGAGGTGACGCAGGCGTTGTGGCAGGCTGTCACTGGCAGCAACCCTGCCTATTTTGTAGACGCCAGCAAACCTGTGGAGCGTGTCAGCTGGAACGAATGCCAAGAGTTCATCACCAAGCTCAACCAACTCACCGGCAAGACTTTCCGTCTGCCCACCGAGGCCGAGTGGGAGTTCGCGGCTCGCGGAGGTTTGAAGTCACGTGGTTACGTCTACAGCGGGTCCAACGAGATTGACAACGTGGCGTGGTACAAGAACAACAGTTCCTCGCAGACGCACAAGGTGGCGACCAAGGCACCAAACGAACTCGGCCTTTACGACATGAGCGGCAACGTGTGGGAATGGTGCGCCGACTGGTACGGCACCTACAGCCACGAGGCGCAGACCGACCCCACAGGTCCCGATACGGGCGTGCGCCGCGTGCTCCGTGGCGGCAGCTGGGGCTATGACGACACAAGCGTCACCTACCGCTACTACAGCCTGCCCACGGAATCCAAGAACATCAACTACGGCCTCCGCCTCGCACTGTAAGTTCGTCGCGCAGCCGTAACCCAAGTGAGGTTATGGCTTCGCGTAGAACCGACGATTTTTCGGCAAACCCTTTGTCTGATAGTAGGTATTGCCTACTTTTGTCTGCGCGTAACCTATTGAAAGTCTATGCAATCGTCCCAACACTACATCCATATCCTGCGCCAGCGCGAGGCCGACCTGCGCTCGCGCTTCGGCATCACGTCCATGCGGCTCTTTGGCTCCGTGGCACGTGGCGATGCTCGTGAGGGCAGTGACGTGGACTTGTTTGTCTCTATGCCGCCGCATTTCTATACACACATAGCGGCGGCACAATACATTGAAGACTTGCTGGGCTGCGGCGTAGACCTCGTGGCTGACCACAAGAACATGCGCCCTTTCTTCCGCAAACAAATTGAAAAAGATGGTATCCAAGTCTTTCCCGCAACGTGAAATAGTGCGTGACATTCTGGAGCAAATCCTCGGCGCAATTGACAACCTCCAAACGTGGAACGCTTCGCTGTCCGATGTGGACGAACTGCTTTCCTCGCCTGAAGGCATGAAAACGCTCGCTGCCGATTGTATGTTGATAGAAGCAATAGGCGAGGGGTTCAAAAAGATAGACCATAAAACCGACGGCAAACTGCTTTCGTGCCGCCCTGAAATCCCTTGGCGACAAGTCATCGGTATGCGCGACCACATAGCACACGGCTATTTTGACATCAACATCGACTATGTTTGGGATGTCCTGCAAAACGACCTCGTCCCACTGCGCGCGGCCACAGAATACTTCCTTGAACATTTGGAAGAGTTGTTATAACATTTACTCCACTCACCCAAAAACCATAACTATGAAACCCACCCTTTTCCCCGCGCACTGCTATTCGCCGCCGCAACTGTATTTACGCTGACATTCATCGCCTGCGGGTCGGACGATGACGACAAACCTGCACCTTCGCTTTCCACGCCCGACCTCGACGACGAGACGTTCACCATCAAGAGCGTGCAGTTCAAGATGGTAGGCGTCAAGGGCGGCACGTTCCAGATGGGCAGCACCGATGGCGAAGAAGACGAACAGCCCGTCCATACCGTCTCCCTCTCCAGCTACTGGATAGGCGAGACCGAGGTGACGCAAGCTCTTTGGGCTGCAGTGATGGGCGAGACCGCTTCTGCTACAACAGCCCAAAGGCCGCAATGTGAAAAAACGTGGGAAGAGGTTCAAGAGTTCTTGGAGAAACTTTCAGAGAAAACGGGCCTCAAGTTCCGCCTGCCCACCGAAGCCGAATGGGAATTCGCCGCACGCGGCGGCACAAAAAGCAAGAACTATATGTTCAGCGGCTCAAACGTAATTGGTGACGTGGCGTGGTACGAAGATAACAGTGGTTATGTTAAGGATTTCAGTAGTTATTCGCATGATGTGGCTACCAAAACGTCCAACGAACTCGGCATCTACGATATGAGCGGCAATGTGTATGAGTTCTGCCAGGATTGGTACGGGCCTTATGGCAGCGCGTCGCAGGTCAATCCCACTGGGCCTGACACAGGCACAGACCGCGCTGTTCGGGGTGGTTACCATACCTCTCCTCCCAAGGGCTGCCGTACCACCATGCGATATAAGATTTCGCCAACAGGAAGCCACCAGCAAACCGGCTTCCGCCTCGCCCGCAGCATGAATTGACGGGCGCAACATACCGCACAGAAATCCCCTTACACCACAAGGGACGACCTTTACACTGGTTTCTCGCCGCCGCTTCGCAGCGAGAAACCAGTTTTCCGTTGCGAACGATGAAATTCCAAGGCTTGAAACTTCAGTTCCACGCCTTGGGAATCAAATTTCAAGGCTTTGAAACTCAAATTCCATACCTTGAAATTAGCTGGGAATTGGGATTAGGCTCAAAGGGAGTTTGTCCTCAACTTAAAAAGATCCTTTATGAGTCAAGATATGGCACAGATAGAAGCGATGGACGCTGTGACGAAATATACAAGACCGCAGCCTTTATCTACTGAGACGCACATAAAAAAGAACTCCCCTGGCCTCGCGGCCGGGGGAGTTCCGTCGTATACGGTTGGTAGTGGATTTGCTTACTGCTCAGTGGCTTCTTCGGCAGCGGCCTCGCTCACCTGCGTGGTCTCCTCGGCTACGGGGGCCTGCTCGGTGGCTTCTTCGGTGGCTGTAGTCTCGGCTACTGCTACTTCTTCCTTAACGGCTTCGGCGGCGGGAGCCTCAGCGGCCTTCTTGCCAGAGCCACGGCGGCTGCGGCGGGTGGCCTTCTTGGGAGTCTTGGCCATGTTCTCGTCGTAGTCAACGAGTTCGATGAAGCACATGTCGGCGCCATCGCTGGGGCGGAAGCCGGTCTTGATGATGCGGGTGTAGCCACCGGGACGGTCGCCCACTTTCACGGAAATCTCCTGGAAGAGTTCGGTGACGGCGTACTTGTCCTGCAGGTAGCGGAACACAAGGCGGCGTGCGCTGGTGGTGTCCTGCTTGCTCTTGGTGATGAGCGGCTCGACAAACTTCTTGAGCGCCTTGGCCTTGGCGAGAGTCGTAGTGATTCTTTTGTGCTTGATCAGCGAAACGGCCATGTTGGACAGCATAGCCTTCCGATGAGAAGCAGTACGGCTCAGGTGGTTGAATTTCTTGTTGTGTCTCATTGTTGAGTTTAGTCTTTGTCTAACTTGTACTTGGTGATGTCAGTTCCAAACGACAGATTCAGACTCGCGAGCAAATCATCAAGCTCCGTGAGCGATTTCTTGCCAAAGTTGCGGAACTTGAGGAGGTCGGCCTTGTTGAACTGGACGAGGTCGCCGAGCGTGGCCACCTCGGCAGCCTTGAGGCAGTTGAGGGCGCGCACGGAGAGTTTCATGTCGGTGAGCTTCGTCTTGAGCAACTGGCGCATGTGGAGCACCTCCTCGTCGAACTCTTCGTTGTCCTCCTCGGAGCGGTCTTCGACCGTTATCTTCTCGTCGGAGAACAGCATGAAGTGCTGGATGAGGATTTTGGCGGCCTCTTCAAGGGCGTCTTTGGGCGTAATGGAACCGTCCGTGGTGATGTCGAGGGTGAGCTTGTCGTAGTCGGTCTTCTGTCCGACGCGATAGGGGTCAACCTGGTACTTCACGTTACGGATGGGGGTGTAGATGGAGTCAATGGCAATCTGCGAAACCTCGGTGCAGAACTCGCGGTTCTCATCGGCGGGGACGTAGCCGCGTCCCTTGTTGATGGTGAGCTGTATCTGCATGGTTGCCTTGCCTACGAGGTGGCAGATGATCAAATCCGGGTTCAACACTTCAAAACCTGCGAGCTGGTTGCCGATGTCGCCTGCGCGGAACTCCTTGGTGCCGGCGACGTCGATGCTGACAGTCTCTTCCTCCGTCTCGTCGGTGAGGCGGCGGAAACGGACTTGTTTGAGGTTGAGAATAATGTTGGTTACATCCTCGCGCACACCGGGGATGGTGGCGAACTCGTGGTCGACACCTTCGATTTTGATGGTGTTAATGGCGTAGCCTTCCAGGGAGGAAAGCAGGATGCGACGCAGAGCATTACCGATGGTGACGCCGAAACCTGGCTCAAGCGGGCGGAACTCGAAGATGCCGTGCTTGTTGTCGCTTTCGACCATTACCACTTTGTCTGGTTTTTGAAATGCTAATATCGCCATTTTTGAGAATTGTTGTGTTTGTGGGATGTAGGATAATGTCGGCCTTGTGCGTTGGGCCGTGGGTATTCGCGTGGCGCGCGGCTTTTTCGGGCCGGCGCGTGTGGGGGCGGTGGGATGCGGGGAGGGACGCTCCCCCACCCTGCCGCCTCTCTACGGCTGGTTAGTTCTTCGAGTAGAGCTCGACAATCAGCTGCTCGCGAATGTTCTCGGGGATATCAGCACGCTCGGGGCGGTGGAGGAACTTGCCGCTCTTGCTGCTTTCGTCCCACTCAAGCCAGGCGTACTTGCCGTGGTTGAAGCCTGCGAGCGAGTCGGCGATGACTTCGAGGGACTTCGCCTTTTCGCGCACGCCGACAATCTGGCCGGGCTTGAGGCTGTAGGAGGGGATGTTGACCACCTTGCCGTCAACGACGATGTGCTTGTGGCTGACGAGTTGGCGGGCTGCTGCACGGGTAGGTGCGATGCCAAGGCGGAAGACAACGTTGTCGAGACGGCTCTCCAGGCTCTGTAGGAGCACCTCGCCGGTGATGCCCGTGGAACGGGCGGCCTTCTCGAAGAGGTTGCGGAACTGCTTCTCAAGGAGGCCGTAGGTGTACTTGGCCTTCTGCTTCTCGGCGAGCATGATGCCATACTCGGAGGTCTTGCGGCGGCGGTTGTTGCCCTGCTGGCCGGGGGGGTAGTTACGCTTGGAGAGTACTTTGTCCGGGCCGAAGATGGCTTCACCGAACCTGCGTGCAATGCGGGTCTTGGGACCTGTGTATCTTGCCATAATGAATGTTTGTGGTTGAAGTGTGTGGATAGGTAAAAAGGATTGCTTGCGCCTGCGCCTTAACTGGCGTCGGGCCGCGCCGGTGTGTTATACGCGGCGACGCTTGGGAGGACGGCAGCCGTTGTGGGGCAGCGGGGTCACGTCGACAATCTCGGTGACTTCGATGCCTGCGCCATGCACGGTGCGGATGGCGCTCTCGCGTCCGTTGCCGGGTCCTTTCACATATGCCTTCACTTTGCGGAGACCGAGGTCGTAGGCTACCTTGGCACAGTCCTGGGCTGCCATCTGGGCGGCATAAGGCGTGTTCTTCTTGGAGCCGCGGAAGCCCATCTTGCCGGCGCTGGACCAGGAGATTACCTGGCCGTCGTTGTTGGCAAGCGAGACGATGATGTTGTTGAAAGAGCTGTGCACATGGAGCTGGCCCTGCGCATTGACTTTCACAACCCTTTTCTTTGCTGCAACTGTTTTCTTTGCCATAACTTATTGCTTATTTAGTAGCCTTTTTCTTGTTAGCGACTGTCTTCTTCTTGCCCTTGCGTGTGCGGGCGTTGTTCTTCGTGCTCTGTCCGCGCACGGGCAGGCCGAGACGGTGGCGGATGCCACGGTAGCAGCCGATGTCCATCAGGCGCTTGATGTTCATCTGAACTTCGGAGCGGAGGTCACCCTCGACCTTATACTCCTCGCCGATGACGGCGCGAATCTTACCGGCCTGGTCATCAGTCCAGTCCTGTACCTTGATTCCTCTGTCGACGCCTGCCTTGTCCAGGATTTTGCAGGCGCTGCTGCGACCTATACCGTAAATATAGGTCAAGGCGATTTCACCTCGCTTGTTTTGAGGCAAATCTACACCAACTATTCGTATTGCCATATAATAATGTGTTGTTTTGCAGAAGTGGTTGGTTTATCCCTGACGGAGCTTCATCTTGGGATTCTTCTTATTGATTACGTACAAGCGGCCTTTGCGACGTACAATCTTGCAGTCGGCGTTGCGCTTCTTTATGGATGCTCGTGTTTTCATTGTGAGTGGGGGTATTGTTTTATTTGTATCGGAATACAATGCGTCCTTTCGTCAGGTCGTAGGGACTCATTTCGACTTTCACCCTGTCGCCGGGCAGAATCTTGATGTAGTGCATACGCATCTTGCCCGAGATATGGGCAATGATTTCGTGGCCGTTCTCAAGCTCCACGCGGAACATTGCGTTGCTGAGCGCCTCGACGATGGTGCCGTCCTGCTCAATTGCGAATTGCTTTGCCATTTGGTGGGTGGGTTACGCTTAATGGTTGGAGTTTTCTATTCTTTCGATTTCGTCGAACGACGAGAGGATGTCGACCTTGCCGTGGTGGACGGCTATGGTGTGCTCGAAGTGGGCGCCCAGAAGGCCGTCGCGTGTAGCGACGCTCCACTTGTCGTCGAGCAGGACGATGTCGCGCGCCCCTTGGGTGACCATAGGCTCGATGGCTATGCAGAGGCCGTTCTTGATGACCTTGCCGTTGCCGGCCTTGCCGTAGTTGGGCACCTGCGGGTCTTCGTGCATCTCGCGGCCTATACCGTGACCCACCAGCTCGCGCAGTACGCCGTAGCCTTGGCTCTCGACGTGGGTCTGCACAGCGTGGCTGATGTCACCGATGCGCCGTCCGGGCAGGGCTTGTGCGATGCCCTTGTAGAGCGCTTCCTTGGTGGCCTTGAGCAGGCGGCGGGCCTCTTCGCTTATCTCTCCGACGGAGAAAGTGTAGCAGGAGTCGCCGCAGTAGCCGTTGAGTTTCGTGCCACAGTCTACGGAAACGATGTCGCCCTCTTGGAGGGGTTTGTCGTCAGGCACACCGTGGACGACCACGTTGTTCACCGATGTACAGACGGAACACGGGAAGTCAGCCCCGTATGGGTTGGGAAAGCCCTTGAAGGTGGGGACTGCCCCGTGGTCGCGTATGTAGGTTTCGGCGAGACGGTCTATGTCAAGCGTCGTGACGCCGGGCTTAATCATCCGGGCTATCTCGGCCAGCGTGCCGGCCACCAGGAGGTTTGCAGCCCTGAGCAGTTCTATCTCGTCGTCTGTCTTCAGAAAGATCATCCGAAAGCTATTCTCAATAAGCGGAAACGGTGCGCGGGCGTGCCCTTCCGGCCTTGAGCAGGCCGTCATAATGGCGTACCATCATGTGGCTCTCAATCTGCTGCAGCGTGTCGATGACCACACCCACGAGGATGAGGAGCGACGTGCCGCCGAAGAACTGTGCAAAGCCCTGTTTGATGCCGAGCAGGCTGGCGAAGGCCGGCATGACGGCGATGAGGGCGATGAACAGCGAGCCGGGCAGCAGGATGCGCGACATTACCGTGTCGATATAGTTTGCGGTGTTCTTGCCGGGCTTCACGCCGGGAATGAAACCGTTGTTGCGTTTCATGTCCTCGGCCATCTGCACGGGGTTCATCGTAATTGCCGTGTAGAAATATGTGAACGCGATGATGAGTATCACATAAATCACGTTGTACAACACGCTGGTGTTGTCGAGCAGGTTACGGACGACCCAGCCGGGGTTCTCGCTCCTGACGATGGTCAGGGGGATGAACATAATGGCCTGTGCGAAGATGATAGGCATCACGTTAGCGGCGAAGAGCTTCAGCGGGATGTACTGGCGGGCGCCGCTCACCTGGCGGTTGCCCTCCACGCGCTTGGCGTACTGGACGGGGATTTTGCGCGTGGCCTGCGTCAGCAGGATGGCCAGGGCCATCACGAAGAGCAGGGCGATGATCTCGAAGAGGAACTTGATGAGGCCGCCGCCCTCGGCACCCGAGAGTGCCGTGGTGCCTTCCTCGGCCAGGGCCGCAGGCATACGGGCGATGATACCAATCATAATGATGAGCGAGATACCGTTGCCGACGCCCTTGTCCGTGATGCGCTCACCAAGCCAGAGGATGAACATCGAACCAGCGGCGAGGATAATCGTCGAGGTGATGTAGAACATGGCGTTGGTCTCGACCAGGAAGGCGCCGTTGCCCACCTGCGAGTGGAGGTTGATGAGGTAGGAGGGTGCCTGGAACAACAGCAGGGCCACTGTGAGCCAGCGGGTGTACTGGTTGATCTTGCGGCGGCCGCTCTCGCCCTCACGCTGCATCTTCTGGAAATAGGGGACTGCTACGGCAAGAAGCTGGATGACGATGGAAGCCGAGATGTAGGGCATAATGCCGAGTGCGAACACGGATGCGTTCTCAAAAGCACCGCCCGAGAACATGTTCAGCAGCGACATCAGACCTTCGCTGGTCTGCTCGTGCAACTGTTGCAGCGCGCCGGGGTTCACGCCGGGCAGCACCACAAACGAACCGAACCTGTAGATGGCCACGAAGAGCAGCGTGATGAGGAGCCTCATACGCAGGTCTTCGATGCGCCAAATGTTCTTAATGGTCTCGATTATTTTCTTCATCGACTTGTGTAGGTGAAAGTGGGTTTATTCAAGAGTGGTGGCCGTGCCGCCGAGCGCGGTGATGGCTTCCTCGGCCTTCTTGGAGAAGGCGTGAGCCGTCACGTCGATTTTGGCGGTGAGCTCGCCGTTGCCAAGAATCTTCACGAGCTGGTTCTTGGAGATGAAGCCGGCTGCGCGGAGCTCTTCGAGGCCGATGGCGGTGAGGTTCTTGGCCTCTGCCAGTGCCTGGAGGGTGGAAAGGTTGATGGCCTTGTACTCCACGCGGTTGATGTTCTTGAAGCCGAACTTGGGCAGACGGCGCTGCAAGGGCATCTGACCGCCCTCGAAACCAATCTTCTTCTTGTAGCCGGAACGCTGCTTGGCACCCTTGTGACCGCGCGTGGAGGTGCCTCCCCTGCCGGAGCCGGGGCCGCGGCCTACGCGCTTACGATTCTTCGTGGAGCCTTCAGCGGGTTTGAGTGTATGTAACTTCATTATAGTCTGATGGTTTACTGGTGTGAAGTATGTGTGTTAGTCTATTACCGTCACAAGGTGGCGTACCTTGCGGATCTGTCCGCGCACGGTGGGGGTATCCTCCAGCTCGACAACTTTGTTGAGCTTTCGGAGACCCATTGCGTCGAGTGTGCGCTTCTGGTCTTTGGGAGCGCCGATGCGGCTCTTGGTCTGCTTAATCTTTAAAGTTGCCATAGTGCTTAGCCTTTGAATACTTTTTCCAATGAAACGCCGCGCTGTGCGGCCACCATACGGGCGTCGCGCATCTGTCCGAGTGCGGCGAACGTTGCCTTCACGAGGTTGTGGGGGTTGGACGAGCCTTTCGACTTGGCCAGAACGTCCTTGATACCTGCGCTCTCCAGCACGGCGCGCATAGCGCCGCCGGCCACGACGCCGGTACCCTCGGAAGCGGGCATCACCAGCACGCGGGCGCCGCCGAAGCGGGCTTCCTGCTCGTGGGGCACGGTGCCTTTGAGGACGGGTACTTTGATGAGGTTCTTCTTGGCTGCCTCGACGCCTTTGGCGATGGCGGCCTGCACCTCACCGGCCTTGCCGAGACCGTAGCCTATCACGCCCTTGCCGTCGCCGACCACGACGATGGCGGCGAACGTGAACGTGCGGCCACCCTTGGTAACCTTCGTCACGCGATTGATAGCAACCAGTCTATCCTTTAACTCTTCGCTGCTTACGTTAATTCTGCTTGCCATAATCTTTTAGAATTTAAGACCGCCCTTGCGCGCGCCTTCTGCCACGGCCTTTACGCGCCCGTGGTAGAGGTAGCCGTTACGGTCGAACACTACTTCACTGATTCCGGCGGCCAGGGCCTTCTCGGCCACCAGCTCGCCCACCTTTCCGGCCTGCTCCGTCTTGGGCAGCTTTTCGAGCTTGAGGGAGGATGCGCTGACAAGCGTCTTTGCGGCTACGTCGTCAATCACCTGGGCGTAAATCTGCTTGTTGCTGCGGAAGACGCTCAGGCGGGGACGGGCCGCCGTGCCGGAAATTTTATTGCGCACCCTGTACTTAATGCGGATGCGGTGCTGTACTTTCTTTGTCGTCATAATCTTAGGCTGTTAGTTTATTTAGCACCTGCGGACTTGCCGGACTTGCGGCGTATCTGCTCGCCGAGGAAGAGCACACCCTTGCCCTTGTAGGGTTCGGGCTTGCGGAAGGAGCGGATCTTGGCGCACACCTGGCCGAGGAGCTGCTTGTCGGCGGACTCCAGGCAGATGTAGGGGTTCTTGTTGCGCTCCATCTTGGTCTCGACCTTGATTTCTGCGGGGAGCTGGATGAAAATGGGGTGCGTGTAGCCGAGGGTGAACTCCATCAGGTTGCCCTGGTTGGTGACGCGGTAGCCGACGCCGACGAGCTCAAGTTCCTTCTTATAGCCCTGGCTGACGCCCACGACCATGTTGTTCACCAGCGCGCGGTAGAGGCCGTGGTAGGCCTGCTTCTGCTTCTGGGGCACCTCGCTGTTCTCGTCGATGGCGAACTTCACCTCGGCGTCCTCGATTGTGACGATGATGGAAGGATCAATCGTCTGGGTCAGCTCACCCTTCGGACCTTTTACGGTCACTACATTATCCTTCGACGTCACAGTGACGCCGGAAGGGATGTTAATCGGCAATTTACCTATTCTTGACATAATTGTTCCTTCTTGTTTAGTATACGTAGCACAAAACCTCGCCACCCACCTTGAGGTCGGCGGCAGCCTTGTTGGTCATCACGCCCTTGGAGGTGGAGACGATGGCTATGCCGAGGCCGTTAATCACACGGGGCATATCGCGGTAGCCGGTGTACTTGCGGAGGCCGGGGCGCGATACGCGCTTGAGGACGCGGATGGCGTTCTCGCGGGTCTGCGGGTTGTACTTCAGCGCAATCTTGATAGTACCCTGCGGGCCGTCGTCCTCGAACTTGAAGTTGAGGATGTAGCCCTGGTCGAAGAGGATCTTGGTGATCTCCTTCTTCAGATTCGACGCGGGAATCTCCACCACCCTGTGCTTGGCCATGATGGCGTTGCGGACCCGCGTGAGGTAATCTGCAATAGGATCTGTCATAACTGTGTTTGTTTAATTGATCGGGGCTGTCCCGACAATATTAAATAAATGGTATAAGGGGAATTCCTTCTTTCCGTCCGGCGCTTACCAGCTGGCCTTGCGCACGCCGGGGATGAGACCCTGCGAGGCCATCTCGCGGAACTGGATACGGGAGATGCCGAAGAGGCGCATATAGCCTTTGGGGCGTCCCGTAATCTTGCAGCGGTTGTGCAGGCGGATGGGGTTGGCGTTGCGGGGAATGGACTGGAGCTTGCGGGCGGCTTCGTATGCCTCGGCGGGGTCGTTGCTCTTGTTGACGATCTCCTTGAGTTCGGCACGCTTCTTGGCGTACTTGGCCACGAGCTTGGCGCGCTTCACTTCGCGCGCTTTCATCGATTCTTTTGCCATATCTCTGTTCGCTTACTTGTTATCGTTCTTGAACGGCAGGCCGAACTCCTTGAGCAGGGCGTAGCCCTCGGCGTCGGTCTTGGCGGTGGTGACGAACGTGATGTTCATACCCACGATGCGCTCGATGGAGTCGATGTTAATCTCGGGGAAGATGATCTGCTCCTCGATGCCGAGGGTGTAGTTGCCGCGTCCGTCGAGCTTGCTGTTGATGCCCTTGAAGTCGCGGATGCGGGGCAGGGCCACGCGCACCAGGCGCTCCAGGAACTCGTACATGCGCTCGCGGCGCAGGGTGACCATCACACCGATGGGCATCTTCTTGCGGAGCTTGAAGTTGGCGATGTCCTTCTTGGACACGGTGGCGACGGCTTTCTGGCCGGTGATGGCGGTGAGCTCGTTGATGGCCACTTCGATGATCTTCTTGTCGGCGGTTGCCATGCCCAGACCTTCGTTGACGACGATCTTCTTGAGCACGGGTATCTGCATCGGAGAGGTATATCCGAACTGCTTCATCAACGCGGGCGCGATGCGCTCAGCGTATTCTTTCTTAAGGCTTGCTGTGTTGCTCATTACTTAATCACCTCCCCTGATTTTTTGGCATAGCGAACCCTTTTTCCGTCCTCGATGCGGCGTCCGATGCGCGTGGGCTTGCCGCTCTTTGGGTCTACGGGGTTCAGGTTAGAGATATGTACGGGCGCCTCCACCTTGACGAAACCGCCCTGGGGGTTCTGCGCACTGGGCTTCTGGCTCTTGGTGACGATGTTCACGCCTTCGACGATGGCGCGCTGCTTCTGCACCAGCACCTGGAGGACTTTGCCGGTCTTGCCTTTGTCCTCGCCGGCGTTGACGTAGACGGTGTCGCCTTTCTTTATGTGTAACTTGCTCATTGCGTTGTCGGTGTTTTACGGGTTAAAGCACTTCGGGTGCCAACGAGACGACTTTCATGTTCACCGCGCGCAGTTCACGGGCCACGGGGCCGAAAATACGGCTGCCCCTCAGTTCGCCGGCGTTGTTAAGCAGGACGCAGGCGTTGTCATCAAAGCGGATGTAGGAACCGTCGGGACGACGGATTTCCTTCTTCGTGCGGACGATCAAAGCTCTCGAAACAGCACCTTTCTTGAGGTCGCTCGACGGGATCACGTTCTTGACGGCGACGACGATGATGTCGCCCACGGAAGCGTAACGGCGGCGGGTGCCTCCGAGCACGCGGATGCACAGGGCTTCGCGCGCTCCACTGTTGTCAGCAACAGTCAGTCTGGATTCTGTCTGTATCATAATTACTTCGCTCTTTCAACGATTTTAACTACTCTCCAGCGCTTGGTCTTACTCAGCGGGCGCGTCTCCATAATGAGCACGGTGTCGCCGACGTTGCAGTCGTTGGCCTCGTCGTGGGCGTGGTACTTCTTGGTCTTGGAGACGAACTTGCCGTAGATGGGATGCCTCTCCTTGAAGCGGGCGGCAACGACGATGGTCTTGTCCATCTTGTTGCTCACGACGACACCCTGGCGCGTCTTTCTAAGGTTTCTTGTTTCCATGTGTTGTAGTGGTGTACCGTGTGATTAGTTGTTTGTCTCTACTTCACGCAGCACGGTCTTGAGCCGGGCAATCGTCTTACGTGCCTTCTTCAACAGCGAGGGGTTCTCCAACGGCGTGACCTGGTGGTTGAACTTCAGGGTCTCGTAGTTGGCCGTCTCGGTCTCAATGCGCTCGCGCAGCTCGGCTGGGCTCAGCGCGCGGATTTCCTCAATCTTCATAATCAGGCGTTCTTATCGTAGTCGTGACGTACAACAAACTTGGTGGTTACGGGGAGTTTCTGGGCGGCGAGGCGCAGGGCCTCCTTGGCCACTTCGAAACTTACTCCCTCAATCTCGAAAATGATGCGTCCGGGCGTGATGGGGTACACGTAGCCGACGGGGTCACCCTTACCCTTACCCATGCGGACATCGGCGGGCTTCTTGGTGATGGGTTTGTCGGGGAAGATGCGTATCCAGCTCTGGCCTTCGCGCTGCATGTAGCGGGTCATGGCCACACGGGCGGCCTCAATCTGCCGGGCCGTGATCCAGTGGGTGTCCAGGCTCTTGATGCCGAAGCTGCCGAACGCCAGCTGGTTGCCGCGCTGGGCGTTGCCTTTGGCGCGGCCTTTCTGCGGCCTGCGGTATTTGGTTCTCTTTGGCTGTAGCATTGGTGTGTTCTTTTACATGTGTTAGTGAACGGGTGGGGCTTACCTGCGCTCGCCGCGACGGCGTCCGCGACGCTCGCCGCGTCCTCCGCCGAATGCGGCGCGCGGCTCCTTGTCCTGCTGAAAGTTGGGGGCGAGCTCGCGCTTGCCGTACACTTCGCCCTTGCAGATCCACACCTTGATGCCGAGCACGCCGACCTTGGTGATGGCTTCGTTCTGGCTGAAGTCGATGTCGGCGCGGAACGTGTGGAGCGGGGTGCGGCCCTCCTTGAACATTTCGCTGCGTGCGATTTCTGCGCCGTTCAGGCGGCCGGAAATCTGCACCTTGATGCCCTCGGCGCCGGCGCGCATGGCGTTGCCGATGGCGTTCTTGATGGCGCGGCGGTAGGCGACGCGGCGCTCAACCTGGCGTGCGATGCTGTCGCTGACGATGTTGGCGTCGATGTCGGGGCGCTTCACCTCGAAGATGTTGATCTGGACGTCCTTGTCGGTGACCTTCTTGAGTTCCTCCTTGAGCTTGTCGACCTCCTGGCCACCCTTGCCGATGATGATGCCGGGGCGGGCGGTGCAGACGGTGATGGTGATTTTCTTGGAGGTGCGCTCGATGACGATGCGCGAGAGGCTGGCGTTGGCCAGGCGTGCCTTGAGGTACTTGCGGAGTTTGCTGTCTTCGAGGATGTTGTCGCCGAAGTTCTTGCCGCCGTACCAGTTGGAGTCCCAGCCGCGAATGATACCGAGACGGTTGCTAATCGGATTTACTTTCTGTCCCATGGTTGTTACTCGTTTTCAGTTTTGGTTCCGACAAAAACCGTTACATGGTTGGAACGCTTGCGGATGCGATAGCCGCGGCCCTGAGGGGCGGGGCGCATGCGCTTGAGCGTGAAGCCTTCGTCAACAAATATCTTGGTGATGAACAGTTCGCCTTCCTCGGCCTTACGCTCATTCTTCTGCTCCCAGTTGGCGATTGCCGAGCGCAGCACCTTCTCCACGTCGGCCGAGGCGGCCTTCTTGGAGAACTGCAGCACGCCGAGAGCGCGTCCCACTTCCATACCTCTCACCAGGTCAACCACATAGCGCATCTTGCGCGGCGAGGAGGGGACGTTGTTCAGCTTGGCAAAGAACATCTGCTTCTTTGCTTCCTTACGAGCCTCAGCGGCTCTTCTCTTTCTGCTACCCATTATTTATCTGTGTGTATGGATGGTAAACAATAGCGTTGCGCCTTACTTCTTGTTGCCGGCATGGCCGCCGAACTTGCGGGTGAGGGCGAACTCACCGAGCTTGTGGCCCACCATATTCTCGGTAATGTAGACGGGGATGAACTTGTTGCCGTTGTGCACTGCGATGGTGTGGCCGACGAAGTCGGGGGAAATCATGCAAGCGCGCGCCCACGTCTTCACCACGTTCTTCTTGCCGCTTTCGTTCATGGCAAGGATTTTCTTCTCAAGGGAGACGGTGATGTACGGCCCTTTTTTAAGTGAACGACTCATATCTTGGTGTTTAGGCGTTTAGTTACTTACGGCGTTTTGCTCTCTCGATGATGTACTTGCTCGACTGCTTCTTGGGCGAGCGCGTCTTCTTACCCTTGGCGTAGAGGCCGGTGCGCGAGCGCGGGTGTCCGCCGCTCTGACGGCCTTCACCACCGCCCATCGGGTGGTCGTGCGGGTTCATGACTACGCCACGGTTGTGCGGGCGGCGGCCCAGCCAGCGGCTGCGTCCGGCCTTACCGCTCTTCTCAAGCGAGTGCTCGCTGTTGCCCACGCTGCCGACGGTGGCCTTGCAGGTGCTGAGTACCTTGCGGATTTCGCCGCTGGGCAGCTTGATGACGCAGTAGTCGCCTTCGCGGCTGGTGAGCTGGGCGAAGTTGCCTGCGGAGCGCACGAGCAGGGCACCCTGTCCGGGGCGCAGCTCGATGTTGTGGATCACCGTGCCGACGGGGATGTTCTTCAGCGGCAGGCAGTTGCCTACCTCGGGGGCTGCATCGGGGCCGGACATAATCTTGTCGCCGACCTTGAGGCCGTTGGGGGCCACGATGTAGCGCTTCTCGCCGTCAGCGTAGAAGAGCAGGGCGATACGGGCCGAACGGTTCGGGTCGTACTCGATAGTCTTCACGGTGGCGGGAACGCCGTCCTTCTCTCGCTTGAAGTCGATGAAGCGGTACTTCTTCTTGTGGCCGCCACCGATGTAGCGCATCGTCATCTTGCCGGTGTTGTTGCGTCCGCCGGTGCGCTTCTTGCCGTAAACGAGAGACTTCTCCGGCACGCGTGCAGTAATCTCTTCGAACGTGCCGATAACTTTGTGTCTTTGCCCAGGCGTTGTGGGCTTCAATTTACGTACTGCCATTGTGTGTTTAGATGTTGCTGTAGAAGTCGATGGTGTCGCCCTCGGCCAGGGTCACGATGGCTTTCTTGAAAGCGTTCGTGCGTCCCTTGATGAGGCCGCTGCGGGTGTAGCGGCTCTTGCTCTTGCCGGCGTAGATGCAGGTGTTGACGGCCGTCACCTTGACGTTAAACTTCTTTTCCACTTCTGCCTTAATCTGAAGCTTGTTGGCCTCGGGGCGTACAACGAAGCCGTAGCGTCCGCGCTTTTCGGTCTCGTTGTTCATTTTCTCTGTGATGAGAGGTTTGATGATGAATCCCATAATCTCTGGCTATTTACTTGTTTAAGACAGCTTCGATGTTCTCAAGGGCGCTCTCGGTAACAACGAGCACTGCGCTGTCAAGGATGCCGTAGGTGTTGATGTCGCTGGCGATGACTACCTTTGCCTTGGGCAGGTTGCGCGCCGACAGATAGACGTTCTTGTCCGAACCGGGCAGCACGACGAGCACTTTCTTGTCGGCCACGCCCAGGGCACCGGCCACTTCGAGGAAGCTCTTGGTGCGGGGTGCTTCGAATGTGAAGTCCTCCACCACGATGAGCGCCTCTTCCTGCACCTTGTAGGCCAGGGCGCTGCGGCGGGCGAGCTGCTTCACTTTCTTGTTGAGCTTGAAGGAATAGTCGCGGGGCTTGGGGCCGAACACACGGGCACCGCCGCGCAGCAGGGGCGAGTTGATATCGCCGTGGCGTGCGCCGCCGCCGCCCTTCTGGCGACCCAGCTTGCGCGTGGAACCGCTGATCTCGCTGCGCTCCTTGGACTTGGCTGTGCCCTGGCGCTGGTCGGCGAGGTACTGCTTCACATCGAGATAAATCGCGTGGTCGTTGGGCTCTACGCCGAACACCTTGTCACTGAGCACCACCTTGCGGCCGGTGTCTTGACCTTTGATATTCAATACACTCAGTTCCATTTACTTACGAATTATAACGATTGAACCTTTGCACCCGGCGACGCTGCCCTTGATGAGGAGCAGGTTCTTCTCGGGTATCACTTTCAGCACACGCAGGTTTTGCGTGGTCACGCGCTCGTTGCCCATCTGTCCGGCCATGCGCAGGCCCTTGAAGACCTTGGCGGGATAGGAGCAGGCGCCGATCGAACCGGGTGCGCGCTGGCGGTCGTCCTGGCCGTGCGTGCTCTCGCCCACACCGCCGAAACCGTGGCGTTTCACAACACCCTGGAAGCCTTTACCTTTTGACGTACCAGTGATATCAACGAACGCTGCATCACTGAAAAGGTCTACGGTCACGGTGTCGCCGAGGTTGAGTTCCTGGTCGAAATCCTTGAACTCGGCCAAGTGGCGCTTCGGCGTAACCCCGGCCTTCTTGAAGTGGCCGCGCAGGGGGGCGGAGGTGTTCTTTTCCTTAGCCTCCTGGAAGCCGAGCTGAACGGCAGCGTAGCCGTCCTTCTCGACGCTCTTCACCTGGGTTACGACGCAAGGACCGGCTTCGATCACAGTGCATGGCACATTCTTGCCATCAGCACTGAAAACGGAAATCATTCCGATTTTCTTTCCTAATAATCCTGGCATTTCAGTTGTTAGATTGATGTTTGTTGCTTGTTTAGTTTGCGTAGCCTGCTCGGCTGTCGCGAACAGCGTGGCGGGGCGCGCGGTTGCCAGTGGCAACCAGGCCGACGGGCGGCCTTTCAGAAATAAGCAGGTGTCTGGCGTTCCCTACTTTTGCGGCTGCAAAATTACGCAAAGTTTCTTTCCCACCAAACTTTTCTTTCTTTTTTATTTGTTTTAGCGCGGTCTGCGGCCTTTTTCCTTGTATTAAATGCGCTTCCTGCCTGCATTTCCGCCCATTTTTGCACCGCCGACGCCCCCAACGCCCTACCCCACCCCGCTCCCGCCGCACAACCTCCCGCCATCGCGCCACACCATATAATAATACGCGCGCGGGCGCGCGAGAGGGGAAGTTCAGACAGCAAGGATAGCACGTGGATGAATTGAGGTTAACGACATCATAAAGCCACAAAAAGTCGGGATTTTCTCCAATAGAAGTGGTTATAGTGGATAAAACAGCGACTCAAACAAGGCTATACAAAAAGTGAAAAGCAGCGAAACTTGTGCAACCCCGCTGGGGATTGGTTTTAGTGAGAACGTAAACCAGGGGCGTTGCCCCGGTCTGTACTCTGTAACCCCTGCCGGGGTTAGGGCTGCGCGAAGATGAGCGCACCAATCTGCTACAGGATGCAGAAAGAGGACGCGCTAATAATTCGGAAAAAGACAGGAGGCACAAAGTGATGGGAATAAACGCCACCGGGAAGCGTCAAAAAACCGGCGGAGGCCGCGAAAAAAAGGAACCAGCGTGGGTTCAATCTCCAAACTTAGGCTTAAATTGTGGAAACATAGGCTTAGTTTGTACAATTTAAGGCTTAATTTCTACAATTTAAGCCTAAGTTTGCAGATTCTGGCCACAATGGTGGGGATTGGAAGGGGGCTGGCAGAGATTGAGAGGGATTGGGGAGGTATCGTTTAGCGCCATTGGGGCACGCTTTCAGCGTGCATTCGGTAGAGTGGTGCCTACCGCAGGTGCGCTCCGTTTCACTTCGCGTACCTGCGGTTACAGAGGGGGGACGCTTCCAGCGTCATGACGCCGGTTCACCATCTCTGAAGAATTAGCGAACAGTAAGACATGCAAGCGTTTACAGTCACGCTGCATAAACGGCCTGAAAGGCCAATGAGCCAACAGCCCAGGGCAACGCCCTGGGTTTGCGGCACACGCAAAATCCGCCCTAAAAGGGCAAAAGCGTACCACCCGGGGCTGCGCCCCGGGGAATGGCGCGTGTCAGCCCGTGTCCTAAAAGGGCAAAACGACTTTCTATCCCAGGGCGTTGCCCCGAGATATACGCTTTTGCCCTTTCAGGGCGGGTTTTGTGCGTCACCGTCACCCAGGGCGCTGCCCTGGGCTGTTGGCTCGCTGGCCTTTCAGGCCGCCCCGGCTTCAGAAAAACAAAGGAAAAAAACGCCAGGGGATGCGCTTCGGCGAAAACACAGGGTTTGTGCGCGCAGACCACCCAGGGCGCTGACCTGGGCTGATGGCTCACTGGCCTTTCAGGTCATCCTGCCGCCAGAAAAACAAAATACACATCGGCGAAAACACAGGGCTTGCGCGTGCAGACCACACAGGGCGCTGGCTTGGGCTGTTGGATCGCTTGCCTTTCAGGCCGCGTTGCCGCCGTAAAACAACGAAAAATGGCAGAGAGCGGCAGTTTTCGGCGCAAAAGGCGTAATTTTGCGGCAAATAACGCAAAAACAACTTGCGACGCAAAACATAATAGCAACGCAAACCCTACAAGCGACGCTACCCGCACTTGCGCCACAAACGCGCACCCGCGACGCAAAGCACCAAACACGCACACAGAACATCCTAACCGTTATGGCCAAGAGACTCATCGCCCTACTGCTGGCCGCGCTGCCCGCACTGCTGCTGGCACAGCGCGCCGAACTGCTCGAACCCGTCAACCTCAAGAAGTGGAAAATAGCCCCCGGCAACTACAGCGGCATCACGCCCCTGGGCGACGACCGCTACGCCGTGGTCAGCGACAAGGACACGGCGGACGGCTTCCACATCTGGCACATCGAGATGGAACGCTCCACAGGCGTCATCACCGCCGTTACCGACGAGGGCTTCTTCGCCAACCCCACGCCGCAGCGCGACTGGCGCGGCCTGAGCGTGCGCGACTGCGAGGGCATCGCCTACCACCCCACCGGCTCCGTTTTCATCAGCGGCGAGGGCGACCAGGAAATCCTTGAATACACCCTGCGCGGCCTGCCCACGGGGCGACGCCTCGACGTGCCGACCATCTTCGCCAAAGCGAACATCGTGGGCAACGCGGGCTTCGAGGCATTGTGCTACGACACCGCCACCCACCGCTTCTGGACTACCACGGAGACGACGCTGCCCGCCGACGGCCAGCACGCCACCGTGCGCACGCCGAGCGTCATCAACGTGCTGCGACTGCAAAGTTTCGGCGACGACCTGAAGCCCGCCGCGCAATACGCCTACCGCATGGACATCGGGCGCACGCGCAAGGACGGCACCGCCTACGCTTTCGGCGTGTCGGCCCTCTGCCCCTGGGGCGACGGACGGTTCGTCGTCGTGGAGCGTGAGGTGAACGTGGCCAAACGCTACCTGGGCAGCGAGGCCGCCACGAAAATCTACCTCGCCGACCCGCGCGCCGCCCGCGCCGTGAGCGACACCACCGACGTGCAGCACCTCGCACCCGGCGACTATGTGCCCAAGCAACTGTTGGCCAGTTTCACCACCAAGATAGCCCCCTTCCGCGTCGACTGGGCCAACTACGAGGGCATCTGCCCCGGCCCCGAACTGGAGGGCGGGCGCCGCACGTTCATCCTCATCAACGATTCGCAGAACCGCGCCGGCACGCGCCTCGCACGCCTCAAGGACTACCTCCGCGTCGTCGTGGTGTATCCGTGAACACAACCACAAAAGGCACAAAGGTCGCCCTGTTAGGGTTCCCATACGCTTTTGCCCTTATAGGGCGGGTACATACGCCCCACCTTACCCAGGGCGCTGCCCCGGGCTATTGGCTCATTGACCTTTCAGGCCGTCGTTAGCGCGAGAGGGTCGCACGGTTTTGGCCTTACAGGGCGAGGATATACGCCTCAACCGCCCCAGGGTGCTGCCCCGGGCTATTGGCTCATTGACCTTTCAGGCTGGCATTAACGCTTTTGCCCTTTCAGGGCGGATTTGTGTGTGCGCCGCCTACCCAGGGCGCTGCCCTGGGCTGATGGCTTACCGGCCTTTCAGGCCGTCGTTAGCGCGAGGTTTTCGTATGGTTTGGGTCTTACAGGGCGGGTGTTGGTGCGCCGCCTACCCAGGGCGCTGCCCTGGGCTGATGGCTCAATGGCCTTTCAGGCCGCCGTTAGCGCGAGGGCATCGCAAGTTTAGCGCGAAGGCATCGCAAGTTTAGTGCGAGGGCGGCACCCGGTTTTTGCCGCTGTTGCAGCGCCCGTTGTGTTTGTCGTTGTGTTTGCG
Source organism: Bacteroidaceae bacterium (assembly GCA_017933995.1). Classification (GTDB taxonomy): domain Bacteria; phylum Bacteroidota; class Bacteroidia; order Bacteroidales; family Bacteroidaceae; genus Alloprevotella. The sequence goes on from JAGBKI010000022.1 coordinate 80,749, forward strand.
GCTGCATCGCAGCCGCCCGCCGCCTCCCCGCCGCAAGCCCCCGCGCGAAACCATTCTCAACTTTTCACTTTTACTTTTTAACTTTCCACTAAACCCGTGTACGGCCCCATCCGCGAAGAGGAACTGAAGAACCGCGTGGCGCGCGACTGGTTCGCCGCCTGCGACACCGCGCAGATCATCGGCAACATCGACTTCTGCGCCGCACTGCCCACCGACGACCCCGGCCTGGCCGAGACCGTCTCGCTGCTCTGGGCCGAGGCCAAGCGCGGCACGCAGGCCGACCCCGTCGACAGCCTCGCGCAGCTCGTCCTCACCATAGGCCGCGCGCGCACCGCCGACCGACACCTGCCCCCCGCCTACCTTGGCGCCTTCGACGCAGAGAAGATAGCCTTCCTGCCCTACAACGCTGTGCTCGACGTCTTAGGGCAGAACGACTTCAACTGGAACGTCGCCCCCAGCGACCACACCACCCGCGAATTCCGCCAGCTGCGCGCACTCATCGCCGACAGCGCCGCCAGCGGCCTGCTGCTCTACTATTACGAGAAAGACGAGCGCGAACTGCGCCGCTTCATCCTGCGCAGCCTCGTGCAGGGCAAGGTCGGCGCGGCGGCGCGCATACGCATCAACAAGAACAACTTCACCCA